>PGZJ01000003.1 GCA_002840055.1 Gammaproteobacteria bacterium HGW-Gammaproteobacteria-11
ATTGTTGTGGCCGCCATGCGAAAACTGGTGCACATCGCCTATGGGGTGTTGAAGCATCAGCAAGGATACATACCGCAAGCTGCATGAGAGAGCTTGCGGTATGTTAGGGGAGACGGTATCTACAGGAAGCCCAAGCCATACGGGTAGGAGCGGGCTTGACCGCGATAGCCCTTGCGTCGAGCTGAAATTCGCCATCTCCATGAACGGCCCTAATCCAAATTTACCACCCGCAATTCCTTGGGCATGCTGAACACAATGTTCTCAGGCTGCCCAGCCAGCTCTTCGGCACCGGTTGCGCCCATGCCATGCAACCTTTCTATCACCTGACGTACCAGAATGTCGGGTGCGGAGGCACCGGCGGTAATGCCTATATTGCTGACACCCTCAAGCCAGGCAGGATCAATCTCATCAGCACCGTCTATCAGATAGGCTGGCGTACCCATGCGCTCTGACAACTCGCGCAGGCGATTGGAGTTGGAGCTGTTGGGGCTGCCGACCACTAGCACCAGGTCGCAGCCATTGGCCAGCTGTTTGACAGCGTCCTGGCGGTTTTGCGTGGCATAGCAGATATCGTCCTTTCTCGGTCCATCGATCGCTGGGAAGCGCGCCCTGAGGGCATCGATAACCCGTGCAGTATCATCCATGGACAAGGTGGTCTGGGTGACAAAGGCCAAACGCTGGGGGTTGTTTATCTGCAAACGGGCGACGTCGGCTTCATCTTCAACCAGATAGATGGCGCCGCCCCTGCTGGCATCATACTGACCCATGGTGCCCTCGACCTCCGGATGGCCGGCATGGCCAATCAGGATGCACTCAAGCCCGTCACGGCTGTAACGCGCCACTTCCATATGCACCTTGGTCACCAGCGGGCAGGTCGCATCAAAGACCTTGAGGCCACGCGCATCGGCTTCCTGCCGGACCGCCTGGGACACTCCGTGGGCACTGAAGATGACAATCACATCATCCGGCACCTGATCCAGTTCCTCGACAAAGACCGCTCCGCGGCTGCGCAGATCCTCGACCACAAATTTGTTGTGCACCACTTCATGCCGCACATAAATCGGTGGACCGAACACCTCAAGGGCGCGATTGACGATCTCGATGGCGCGGTCGACACCGGCACAAAAGCCACGCGGGTTAGCCAGTTGGATCTGCATGGAGAGCCTCAAAGAGTTGAGATAGGACGTTGGTTGGCATTATCCATGAATATTCGGTCGGCTGCATTGGGTCGTTTGGCAACAAGGGACATCAATCAGATGGGTGCAGAAACGTGACAGCAATTCGCTGCGCGGCTGCCGCTTCTGGGAGTGTCGAGTTCCACCTCGACACAACGCACTAGCTGGAATCACTGATGGCCTAGATGGAACTCGGCCTTACCAGGGGAACCAAACCCTTCGCGGCGGGGCCGCCGCTCCCACCATGTGGTAATAAAATAAGGTAGGAGCGGTGGCCTCACCGCGAACAGCCAGCGTCTGCGCAGCCGATATCAGCCCGCCTTGACCTCGATGATCTCGACTTCAAAGGTAATGGTCTTGCCTGCCAGCGGATGATTGAAGTCCACATCCACGGTTTTCTCGTTGATCTGCTTCACCACCCCGGGCATCTCGCCGCCCGCTGCATCCTGAAAGATCACCAGCAGACCCGGCTCCAACTCCATTTCATTGAAGTTATCACGCGCTACGCTCTGGATATTCTGCGGATTTCCCGGTCCGAAACCGCGCTCGGGCTCAATCTCGAAGCTGCGCTGATCACCCGACTTGAGACCAAACAGGCTTTGCTCGAAACCGGGTAACAGGCTGCCATCGCCGACCTTGAAGGTGGCCGGTGTTTTACCCAGAGTGCTATCGACAACCTCGCCATTGGGCAGCTTGAGGGTAAAGTGCAAGGTCACTTGCGTGTCATGGTTGATACGGATCTCAGACATGGTCGCCCTCGTGTTCAGTTCTTAATCAGGGTTTGGCGTGAGACGCCTTTCTAACGGCTGTCGCGGTCAAGCCCGCTCCTACAATGGTATAGAGCATGCCACGATTCCTGGGTGTACCTGCAACAGCAACGTCGCATTGGCAAGCGCTCCCCTGGGAGGTGTCGAGTTCCATCTCGACACAAGGGCATTAGCCGCTGCCATGGCCGGGGTGGATTGGCATTCCCAGCAAACCCCAGACCCCTTCGCGGCGAGGCCGCCGCTCCCACCGGGATTGAGTTACAACTCTGGTGGGAGCGGTCGCCTGACCGCGAAGGGGGTGTCAGTCAGCAACCGCCTTGTTCTTGCTACCCAGAAACATATCCAGTATCAGCAGCACCGCACCAACGGAGATAGCACTGTCCGCAATATTGAAAGCCGGAAAGAACCAGCTCTGCTGCCAGTGCACCAGAATAAAGTCCACCACGTGGCCGTGCACGATACGGTCATACACATTGCCTATGGCGCCGCCCAGTATCAGTGCAAGAGCAATGGGTTCCAGCCGGCTGCTGCGAGGCAAGCGGGCCAGCCAGACCAGCAATACAATGCTGACCACCACCGCAACAGCGATAAAGAACCAGCGCTGCCAGCCACCGGCACCGGCCAGAAAGCTGAAGGCGGCACCAGGATTGTAGGCCAGGGTAAAGCTGAACAGACCATCAATAACCGGCACCTGCTGGTACAGGGTCAGGCTGCTCTCGGCGAACCACTTGCTCAGCAGATCAGCGGCAATGACCACAACTGTGATCCACAACCAGCGCAGACTGCCTTGACGCACATCAAGCATGCTTGCGCACCTCACCGAGACCCTGAATGTTATCGACACAGCGACCACAAATGTCCGGGTGATCCGGATGGCTGCCGACATCGGCACGGAAATGCCAGCAACGGGCACACTTGGGCTGCGCCGACTTGAGGATCTTGAGTTTTAGTCCCGGGATTTCGCTC
Organism: Gammaproteobacteria bacterium HGW-Gammaproteobacteria-11; assembly: GCA_002840055.1. Taxonomy (GTDB): domain Bacteria; phylum Pseudomonadota; class Gammaproteobacteria; order Pseudomonadales; family Pseudomonadaceae; genus Halopseudomonas. Next base: position 2,909 of record PGZJ01000003.1, read on the forward strand.
TGCACGCAGTCTGCATCGGCGGCCTCAAGGGGAGCAAGGCTGGCCTGGGAGGTAATCAATACAAAACGTAATTCATCACCCAGTTGCGCCAGCAGCGTGCTCAGTTGCGCATCGGCGTGCAGGGTCAGTTCGGCCTGCAGGCTGCCGCCAATCACCTTGGCGTTACGCTGATTTTCCAGCTCACGGTTGACCGCGACCTTGACCGCCATGATCTGGTCCCAGTAGCTACGACCAAAGGCAATATCGTCCGGCAGCGCGCTGAGACCTTCATACCAGGTACTGAGCATCACGGACTCACTGCGCTCACCCGGCAGGAACTGCCACAGCTCCTCAGCGGTAAAGGCCAGGATCGGCGCAACCCAACGGGTCAGCGCTTCGGCAATATGGTACATGGCGGTCTGGCAGGAACGCCGCGCGGTGCTGTCGGCACCGGTGGTGTACTGACGGTCCTTGATGATATCCAGGTAGAAACCGCCGAGTTCCTGCACACAGAAGTTGTGTACCTTCTGGTAGACGTTCCAGAACTTGTAGGTGTCGTAGGCTTCGATGATGTCCTGCTGCAACAGCAGCGCGCGATCAACTGCCCAACGGTCCAGATCGAGCATCTGCTCCGGCGCCAGCAGGTGCTGGGCCGGATCAAAGCCGTTCAGGTTGGAGAGCAGGAAGCGTGCGGTATTACGGATGCGGCGATAGGCATCGGCACTGCGCTGCAGAATCTGGGTCGATACCGCCATTTCACCGGCATAGTCCGTGGACGAGACCCACAGGCGCAGAATATCGGCACCCAGGCTGTCGTTGACCTGCTGCGGCGCAACCACGTTGCCGAGCGACTTGGACATCTTGCGGCCATTCTCATCGACCACGAAGCCGTGGGTCAGCAGGCCCTTGTAGGGCGCATGACCGTCAATGGCGGCGCCAGTCAGCAGTGACGAGTGGAACCAGCCGCGGTGCTGGTCCGAGCCTTCCAGATAAAGGTCGGCACGCGGACCCTGCTCATGGCCCATGGGGTGCGAACCGCGCATCACATGCCAATGGGTGGTGCCGGAGTCAAACCAGACATCCAGGGTATCGCTGATCTTGTCGTACTGCGCAGCCTCGTCGCCGAGCAGCTCAGCGGCATCCATCGAGAACCAGGCTTCGATACCGCCCTGCTCCACGCGCTGGGCGACTGCCTCGATCAACTCTACGGTGCGCGGGTGCAGCTCGCCGGTCTGCTTGTGCAGAAACAGCGGAATCGGCACACCCCAGTTGCGCTGACGAGAGATACACCAGTCAGGCCGGCCGGCAATCATGCCGTGCAGCCGCTGCTTGCCCCAGGCCGGAACAAAGTCGGTCTCTTCAATCGCCTTGAGTGCGCGTTCACGCAGGGTCTCACCCTCATGCGGCGGCGTATCCATGCCGACAAACCACTGTGCGGTGGCGCGGTAGATCACCGGAGTCTTGTGCCGCCAGCAATGCATGTAACTGTGACTGACCTGCTCGTTGGCCAGCAGGCAACCCACTTCATCCAGCTTGGCTACCACATTGGGATTGGCCTTCCAGATGAACTGGCCGCCGAAGAACAACAGCGCGTCGATATACACGCCGTTGCCCTGCACCGGGTTGAGGATGTCATCGTTGTGCATGCCGTAACGCTTGCAGGTATGGAAGTCGTCCACGCCATAGGCCGGGGCCGAATGCACGATACCAGTGCCAGCACCGAGTTCGACGTAGTCGGCCAGGTATACGGGTGACAGGCGATCATAGAACGGGTGGCGGAAGTTGATCAGCTCAAGGCGATCACCGGTGGTGCGGGCAATGATCTCGCCACTGCGACCGTAACGCGCCAGGCAGCTTTCAACCAGTTCCTCAGCCAGGACCAGCAGGCGATCACCGGCATCGACCAGGGCATAGTTGAATTCGGGATGAATATTCAGCGCCTGGTTGGCCGGGATGGTCCAGGGCGTGGTGGTCCAGATAACCATCTGCGCCGGCTTGCTCAGGGCATCCAGGTCAAAGGCCGCAGCCAGTTTTTCCGGTTCGGCGCAAGGGAAGCCGACGTCGATGGTCGGCGACTGTTTGTCGGCATATTCGACCTCGGCCTCGGCCAGCGCCGAGCCACAGTCAAAGCACCAGTTAACCGGCTTAAGACCTTTGAATACAAAGCCCTTCTCGACCATTTTGCCCAACGCGCGGATTTCGCCGGCCTCGTTGACAAAGTCCATGGTGCGATAGGGATTATCCCAGTCACCGAGCACGCCCAGGCGGATAAAGTCGGCCTTCTGCCCTTCGACCTGCTTGAGGGCGTAGGCGCGGCTCAGTTCGCGCGTCTTGGTCGGTTCCAGGTGCTTGCCGTGGGTCACTTCGATCTTGTGTTCGATCGGCAGGCCATGGCAATCCCAACCCGGCACGTAGGGCGCGTCAAAACCGGACAGGGTGCGTGAGCGCACGATCATGTCCTTGATGATTTTGTTTACTGCATGGCCGATATGAATATCACCATTGGCGTAGGGCGGGCCGTCGTGCAGCACGAAGCTTGGCCGGCCTTTGCTGACCTCACGGATTTTCTGGTACAGATTGATGCTTTGCAGGCGCCTCAGGGTTTCCGGCTCGCGGGTCGGCAACCCGGCTTTCATCGGGAAGTCGGTTTCCGGCAGGTTCAACGTCGCTTTGTAATCAGTCATCTGGTCAGGCTCACTTGTTCTGTCAAAGGCCCCATTGGGCCCGGGCGGCTGCAAAATCAGCCTTGATGGCCGCCTTCAAGGCATCCAGCGAATCAAACTTTTGTTCATCACGCAGTTTTTCATGGAACACCACGGTCAGACGACGGCCATAGAGATCACCGCTGAAATCCAGCAGGTGCACCTCCAGATGGGCCTGGCCGTCACCCTCAACGGTTGGGCGCGAGCCGATATTGGCCACCCCCTTGCGCACTACCCCATCCAGTTCAACGCTGATGCGATAGACACCACGCAGGGGTGCATGCAGGCGCTTGAGCTGAATATTGGCTGTCGGTGCGCCGAGCTGTCGGCCAAGCTTCTGACCGTGCAGAACGCGACCGCTAATGCTAAACGGCCGACCCAGCAAACGTTCCGCCAAGCTGAAGTCGCCCTCGGTCAAGACCTGGCGTACACGGGTACTGCTGATGCGCTCGCCATCTTCGGCCACGGTATTGGCCGCTTCGACGCTGAAGCCATGGCGCGCACCACTGCCCTGCAAAAAGGCAAAATCACCGGAACGGTCACAGCCAAAGCGGAAGTCGTCGCCAACCTCAAGGTGTTTGACGCCCAGACCGTCTATCAGCACCTGCTGCACAAAGGCTTCTGCGCTGAGTTCACGCAAGCGCCGGTTGAAGGCCAGACACAACACCCGGTCAACACCCTGGGCTTCCAGCAGGGCCAGCTTGTCACGCAAACGGGTCAGGCGTGGCGGTGCGGCGGCCGGGGCAAAGTACTCACGCGGTTGCGGCTCGAAGATCACCACGCAACCGGGCAGTCCCATGCGCGCAGAATGGGCCCGCAGGCGTTTGAGAATAGCCTGATGCCCGGCATGCACGCCGTCGAAGTTACCAATGGTTGCCACACAGCCCCGATGCCGGGGACGCAGGTTCTGTATACCGCGGACCAGTTCCATAATGCTCGTTGTTTGGCTCAGGGGTCGAAACGGGCAAGTATACAGGTATAGCCGCACGTGCGTCATGCCAAGGCAGTGAGTCAAACCGGTTAAACCCCGGCCGAGATGGAACTCGGCCAATCCCAGGGCAGATCCTGGGAGTGTCGAGTTCCCTCTCGACACAGTGTGCTCTGGATCAAAGCCTACGGCCGAGATGGAACTCGGCCAATCCCAGGGCAGATCCTGGGAGTGTCGAGTTCCACCTCGACACAACGGCGCTAGCCGCTACGCTTGCCGACACGGGGCTTGGTTGCGGAATGGAAAATCAAACCCCTCGAGGTCTAGCCTGCATCAACCCTGACGCAGATGCCGCAGACGCATACCGGTGGCCACCAGCGTGGCAACAAAGACACCGATCCCGGCCACCACCAGCAGACTCATCTCCCAGACCTTGTTCTGCCAGCCCCAGGCAAACCACTGATCCACGCTCGGCACCAACCACAGAATAACCAGCGCCATGGCGAGACAAGCCGCGCCAAGGCGGAAGCCGAACATCAACCAGCCGGGCTGGGCCTGATAGACACCGATTTTTCGCAGCCCCCACCAGAGCAGGGCGGCATTCAGCACGGCGGCGATGGAGGTGGCCAGGGCCAGGCCGACGTGGGCCAGCGGCCAGATCAGAATCAGGTTGAGCAGCATATTCACGGCCATGCAGATGATCGCAATCTTGACCGGCGTTTTGGTGTCCTGGCGGGCAAAGTAGCCAGGCGCCAGAACCTTGATCAGCATGAAGATCATGACCCCGACAGAGTAGGCCCGCAGGGCCGCCGCTGCCTGGCTGACATCACGCTCGGTCATCGCCCCATAGTGGAACAGCGTGGCAATCAGCGGCTCGGCCAGCAGCAGCAATGCCAGGGCCGCCGGCACACCCACCAGCATGACCATGCGTATGGCCCAGTCCAGGGTGGCCGAGAAGGCCTTGGGATCTTCGCTGGCATGTTGCCGAGACAGGGCTGGCAGGATGACCGTGCCTATGGCAATACCAAAGGCGCCCAGCGGTAATTCAGATAACCGGTCGGCGTAGTACAGCCAGGAAATACTGCCGGTCTCAAGGAAGGAGGCCAGCACGGTATCCAGCAACAGATTGATCTGACTGACGGAAACGCCGAACAACGCCGGAATCATCAATGTCATGATGCGCTTGACGCCCTCATGCTTGCGATCCGGCCGGGGAATCGGCAGCAGCTTGATCTGCGCCAGAAAGGGTAACTGGAACAGTAACTGCACCAGCCCGGCAATAAACACACCCCAGGCCAATGCCATGATCGGCTGATCAAAATACGGCGTCATCAGCACGGTGGCGCCAATCATGCACAGGTTCAGCAGCACTGGCGTAAAGGCCGGCACGGCAAAACGCCCATAACTGTTGAGGATCGAGCCGCACAGGGCGGTCAGGGAGATCAGCAGCAGATAGGGAAAGGTAATGCGCAGCATGTCGGTAGCCAGCGACAGCTTGGCCTCATCGCCATGAAAACCCGGGGCAAAGAGCGTGATGATCAGCGGTGCGCCCGCTACACCCACCGCGGTGATGGCAACCAATACGATGCCGAGACTGCCGGTCACCCTGTCTACCAGCTCCTTGACCTCGGCCAGACTGCGCTTGGTGCGGTACTCCGACAGCACCGGCACAAAGGCCTGGGCAAACGCACCCTCGGCAAACAGACGACGCAGAAAGTTGGGGATCTTGAAGGCAATAAAAAACGCATCAGCCTCTGACTTGGAGCCAAAATAGCTGGCCACCACCACGTCACGCGCCAGGCCAAGCACCCGTGACAGCAGGGTCATGATGCTGACCACCAGGCCGGAACGCAGCAATGTCGGTGCCTTGGGCTCATCCGTCGGTGGTATGGGAGTAGCAGTCATGCCTGGCTCGTATCGGAAAAACCTCGATGATAGCGCCGACGCCCAGCGTGTGGCGAGTGAAATGCCTGCCAATGCACAACACGGTCCACGCCAACAGGCTTATAGCCGTGATACACTGCGCGTCGCACCGCAATACTCAGCGATCCCGGCACAGCGCTTGACATTAGCCTGGCCCGGCGGCATAGTACGCGGCCTTATTTGTACCTTATTTTCATCACGATTTTTTCTGAGGAGCACGACGGTGGCCAACTCACCTCAAGCCAAGAAACGCGCCAAGCAGGCCGAGAAGCGCCGCAATCACAATGCCAGCCTGCGTTCCATGGTTCGTACCTATATCAAGAACGTGGTCAAGGCGCTGGACGCCAAGGACCTGGAAAAAGCTCAAGCTGCCTACACTGCTGCCGTTCCGGTTATCGACCGTATGGCTGACAAGGGCATCATCGACAAGAACAAGGCCGCTCGCCACAAGAGCCGCCTGAACGCACACATCAAGGATCTGGCTACCGCCGCCTGATTGCGTTGCTGTCGACAAAAAACCGGCCTCGGCCGGTTTTTTTATGCCCGAATGTTCGCAAATCTGCGCCCTACCCTTTCTCTGACCCGCTTTCCCCTGGGAAGGGCCGAGTTCCATCTTGGCCCACTGCGCAGCAGCCCACTCAGCGTGTCGAGATGGAACTCGACACCTCCCAGGAAAAACTGACACAGGGTTAAAGCATAAGCCTATTGCAGGAAGGTGGACCACAAAGCACCCACCTTTACCCCTCCTTGTATACGCGATTGACTGCGAAGGGGTTGGCTCTTGCCCGGGAGGGGCCGAGTTCCACCTCGGCCCAATGCGTAGCAGCCCACTCAGCGTATCGAGATGGAACTCAACACATCCCAGGCAGCATCCTGCAAAGAAGGGAAAAGGCCGAAAAGCGAAAGCCCGCCTTCAGACCAGCACCAGATTGTCCCGGTGGAGCATTTCCGGCTCATCGATATAGCCGAGAATACGGGCGATGGCCTCGGTCGGCTGACCAAGGATCTTTTCCGCATCCTGGGCACTGTAGTTGACCAGACCACGTGCTACCTCACGCCCATCCGGACCAATGCAGATCACCATCTCACCGCGCCGGAAGTTACCCTCAAGGGCTGTCACACCCACAGGCAACAGACTACGACGACCCGAGGTCAGGGCACGCACGGCACCCTCGTCGATCATCAACCGGCCACGGGTTTGCAGGTGCCCGGCCAACCACTGCTTGCGCGCTGCCAGCATACCCTTCTCTGGTAGCAGCAAGGTGCCCAGCTCCTCGCCGGCTTGCAGCCTCTCTATAACGCGATCGATGCGCCCACCGACAATCACAGTACCGGCACCTGAGCGCGCAGCCAGGCGCGCCGCACGCAGTTTGGTAAGCATGCCACCGCGACCCAGCGCACCAGCACTACCGCCGGCCATGGCATCCAGGCTGGCATCATCGGCCATGGCCTGCTTGATCAGTTCAGCATCGGCATATTTGCCGGGATCGGCGGTGTACAAACCATCCTTATCGGTAAGGATAACCAGCAGGTCAGCCTCGACCAGATTGGTGACCAACGCACCTAGAGTGTCATTGTCGCCAAAGCGGATCTCATCAGTCACCACAGTGTCGTTTTCATTGATCACCGGGATCACGCCCAGATCGAGCAAGGCGCGCAGGGTACTGCGGGCATTCAGGTAGCGCTTGCGGTCCGACAGGTCATCGTGGGTCAACAGCACCTGCGCGGTGGCCAGCCCATGCTGCTGAAAGCTCGACTCCCATGCCTGTACCAGGCCCATCTGACCAATGGCAGCAGCGGCTTGCAGCTCGTGAATGGTTTTAGGGCGCTCGGTCCAGCCCAGCCGACTCATGCCGGCGGCAACCGCACCCGACGACACCAGCACCAGCTCCGCGCCGGCCTTGCGCAACCCAACCAATTGCTCAACCCAGATCGCCATAGCGGCCTTGTCCAGACCACGACCATCCCCGGTTAACAGGGCACTGCCGATCTTGACCACCCAGCGTCGGGCGTTGGTTACCTTGTCGCGCATATTCGATCCAGATGCAAAGAGTCAGTTGAATGGCTGCATTCTACCTGATTCGAGGCCGGCGCGAATAAGCTTCAACACCAAGAGGCTTGTGTCGAGATGGATTTCGGCACTCACGGGAGGGAGTCCAGCAACAACGCAGGAACAATTGAAAGGAGGTGCCTGTGAGGGCCGAGTTCCATCTCGGCCGGCAGTGGCTGCAAACTACTCTGCTGTTTCGACGGGACTTATAGCTTCCATCAAAACCTTTCGCGGCGAGGCCGCCGCTCCTACCCGACCTTGTATCTTGCATTGGTCTTTTTGGTGGGAGCGGCGGCCTCGCCGCGAAACAGGCTCAAACAACAGCGTCACTGCACGTAGAAGATCTCCGGACCATCTTCATCGTCCTCGTCATCATCTTCGTCGTCTTCATCATCCAGCAGTCCCTGCTTGCGCAAGGCCTTGCGATCATCCAGCCGCTGAATATGGGCGCGCGCCTCTTCCTCGATGCGCTTGTCCAGCTCAGATACTTCGGCGGCGTACTCTTCGTCGTCTTCCATGCGCTCACGGCGCTCGTCGAGCCAGTTCATGACCGCCTTGGCGAGCTCTTCAGTGCCCTGGCGCTCGGAGGCAGAGATCACGAATACCGGACCCTCCCACTCAAGACGCTCGACCACATCATCCAGCATCGCTTGCTGCTCATCTTCCAGCAGCTGGTCGCACTTGTTCAGTACCAGCCAGCGCTCACGCAGGGTCAATGCCGGGCTGAATTTACCCAGCTCGTGGATGATGGTTTCGATCGCTTCCACTGGGTCACTGCCATCCGGCGGCACCATATCGACCAGGTGCAACAGCAGGCGGGTGCGCGACAGATGCTTGAGAAAGCGCGTACCAAGGCCAGCACCCTCAGCAGCACCGGCAATCACACCGGGAATATCGGCAATCACAAAGCTGCGCAACTGACCCACATCGACCACACCGAGGTTCGGCACCATGGTGGTAAAGGGATAGTCGGCGACCTTGGGCTTGGCGGCGGACACGGCGCGGATCAGGGTGCTTTTGCCGGCATTCGGCAAACCCAGCAGGCCGACATCAGCCAACACCTTCAACTCCAGCTTGAGGTCACGCTGCTCGCCCAGGCTACCCTGGGATGTCTGCCGCGGTGCCCGGTTGACGCTGGACTTGTAACGGGTATTACCCAGACCGTGAAAACCACCCTGGGCGACCAGCAGGCGCTGGCCCGGCTCGGTCAGGTCACCAATGATTTCCTGGGTACCGGCATCAATCACCGTGGTACCGATAGGCACCACCAGCACCAGGTCTTCACCCTTGGCGCCGGTACAATCCTTGCCGCGACCGTTTTCGCCACGCTGGGCGTTGAAACGCCGCGTGTAGCGGTAGTCCACCAGGGTATTGCAGTTGTCCGCTACCTCGAGATAGATCGAGCCGCCGTCACCGCCATCGCCACCATCGGGACCGCCCTTGGGAATGAACTTCTCCCGGCGAAAACTCATGCAACCATTACCACCATCACCGGCCTTGACCGTAATGGACACTTCATCAACAAATTTCATCTGGCTCCCTCCCTGTCGGGATGGATTAAGGTTACTACAAACAAAAAAGCCCCGTCGTCAGACAGGGCTTTTCGAACCAGAGGCGCGAATCAGGCAGCTACGACATTCACGTAGCGACGACCGAACTTGCCTTTGACTTCGAACTTGACCACACCATCCGCCTTGGCGAACAGAGTGTGATCCTTGCCGATGCCGACGTTCTTGCCAGGGTGGAACTGAGTGCCACGCTGACGAACGATGATATTGCCTGCAACGATGGCCTGGCCGCCGTACAGTTTAACGCCAAGGCGTTTGGATTCTGAATCGCGACCGTTGCGCGTGGAACCGCCTGCTTTTTTGTGTGCCATGGGTGGTTATCTCCTCAATGGGCTTAGGCAGAGATGCCGGTAATCTTGATTTCGGTGTACCACTGACGGTGGCCCTGGCGCTTCATGTGGTGCTTCCGGCGACGGAACTTGATGATGCGCACCTTGTCGTGACGGCCGTGGGAACTGATTTCGGCAGTTACCTTGGCGCCTTCAACGACCGGTGCACCGATTTTTACATCGTCGCCGTTGCCGATCAGCAGAACGCGGTCAAAATCAATGCTGGAACCGGTTTCGGCTTCCAGTTTTTCAACTCTCAGGTATTCGCCTTCAGCAACTTTGTACTGCTTGCCGCCGGTAACAATGACTGCATACATGGTGCTTTCTCCGTAATCCTGCTCACCCGGCGCTTGGGTATAATGGTTAGTGGCCGGCATGGCTGCAAGTGAACCCGCCTATCGGGCCCGACCTTGCCATTGTCAAAACAGGGATGCTGTAAATCAGGTTTTCAGGGGCGTGGATTCTACGCAAGATTGCCCGCGCAGGCAAGCCTGAAAACAGTATCGAGAATCCGTCTCAGGCAACAGCCATATATAGCTGGTTTTCTTGACAGCAACCGGCCTGCCGCCTAGCATGCCGCGCAACCTCCGAGGAATGTGCAGTTCATGTCTACCCTGCCTTTTTACAATGCAGTTACCGAGGACTTTGACGCCGTCAATCAATTGATCATGCGTCAATTACATTCCCGCGTTCCTCTGGTGGAAAAGATCGGCAGTTATATCATCAGTGCTGGTGGCAAACGCCTGCGCCCCCTGGTGGTCCTGCTTGCAGCCCGCGCCTGCGGCCTGAATGACCCACGTCAGCACAGCCTGGCGGCGATTATCGAATTTCTGCATACCGCTACTCTGCTGCACGACGACGTGGTCGACACCTCGGACCAGCGCCGTGGCCGCTCCACTGCCAACGCCCTGTGGGGCAACGCACCCAGCGTACTGGTTGGCGACTTTCTCTACTCCCGCGCCTTTGAAATGATGGTTGAGCTTGGCGATATGCCGATCATGCGCATTCTGGCCAACGCCACCAATGTCATTGCCGAAGGCGAAGTGCTGCAGCTGTCCAAGGTCAGGGATGCCAGCACAGACGAAGCTACTTATATGGAAGTCATCCGCAGCAAGACCGCCATGCTGTTTGAAGCCTCAACTCACTGTGCCGCACTGCTGGCCAACGCCAGCGCCGAACAGACCGAATCACTGCGCCAATACGGCAATGCGCTCGGGGTGGCCTTCCAACTGGTTGATGACGTGCTGGATTACAGTGGTGATGCCGTCGCCATGGGCAAGAATGTCGGCGATGATCTGGCAGAAGGTAAACCCACACTGCCACTGATCTATACCATGCGCGAAGGCACGGCAGAGCAGGCGGCACTGGTGCGCAAGGCCATCCAGTCCGGCGGTACTGATCAGATCGAGCCCATTCAGGCCGCCGTACGCGACTGTGGTGCTCTGGAGTACACCGCAAAACTGGCACGTGATCAGGCCGATGAGGCCGTTCGCTTGCTGCAAAGCCTGCCGCCCTCGCGCTACCGGGATTCGCTGGAACAACTGGCCCGATTTGCCATTGAACGGGCTTATTGATTAGCCGCTACTTGCATTGCTGTACCCCTTCGCGGCGAGGCCGCCGCTCCCACCCAAATCAAACGCAACTCTGTGGGAGCGGCGGCCTCGCCGCGAAAGGGCTTTAAAGCACCTTCAACAACTCAATATCAAACACCAGCGTGCTGTACGGCGGGATACTGCCGGCCGCGCGGGCACCGTAGGCCAGATCCGACGGAATATAAAGACGCCACTTGGCCCCTTCCTGCATCAATTGCAGGGCTTCGGTCCAACCTGCAATAACGCCGCCTACTGGAAACTCAGCTGGCTCACCGCGCTTGTAGGAGCTGTCAAACACCTCACCATTGATCAGTGTGCCTTCATAATGGGTACGCACAGTGGAGCTGGCCACAGGCGTAGCACCATTGCCCTGACTGATCACTTCGTATTGCAGACCCGACGCCAGGGTAACCACACCGTCACGCTTGGCATTTTCAGCCAGATAATCAACCCCAGCCTGTGCCGCCTGTTTTGCCGCAGCTTCGGCAACCGCCTGCATTTTTTCCTGCAACTCCTGAAAAGCCTGCTGCAGCGCTTGATCCTCGACCTGACTCGGCTGACCGCCGAAGGCATCACGCAGACCGGCCACCACCAGATCAATCTCAAGGTCGGGCAGATTGCTGCCACGCAGCTGATCGCCCATCTGTCGGCCAATACCGTAACTGACCCGCTGTTCGTTGCTATTGATGCTGCTCATGGCGTTCTCCGCTGAAAAAAGGCCCACAAGCCTGACATAATCGCCCGGATAATTCACCCAAAGGCGCAAATCCGCTATCATGCCGGTCCTTTTTCGCCATGCCGGATTGACCCTGCCCATGCGCCTTTCTGCCGTCAGCCACCAGGTCCAGTCTTTGCTGGCAATCAACACCTCAACAAGGGCGCACTGATGGGCCTCGAGTTCGATCCAGACAATTACGAGCAGCAACTCCAGGCCAAGCGCGAACGTCTGATCACACTGCTGACGCCCTTTGACGCCCCGGCACCCGAGGCCTTTGCCTCGCCCAAATCGCACTTCCGCCTGCGTGCCGAGTTTCGCCTGTGGTATGAAGACGGTCAGGCGCATTACGCCATGTTCGAGCCCGGCGAGAAATACAAGGCCGTATTGATCGACCAGTTGCCCATCGCCAGTGAGCGTATCAATGCGCTGATGGGCCCGCTGCTTGATGCCTGCCGCGCCAACCCGCTGCTGGGGCGCAAACTGTTTCAGGTTGAGTTTCTGACCACCCTGTCCGGCGAAGCACTGGTTACCCTGTGCTATCACCGGCCCATCGATGAAAGCTGGGATCAGGCCGCCAATGAGCTGGCCGATCAGTTGAATATTCTGGTAATTGGCCGCAGCCGGGGCCGTAAGCGAGTTCTGCAGCGCGATCATGTGCTTGAGGAACTGACGGTTGCCGGACACCAATGGCGCTACCAACAAGCCGAGGGCGGCTTTACCCAGCCCAATGGGTCGGTCAATCAGCATATGCTCGGATGGGCCCTGGATGTGGCTGGCGACAATGATGATGACCTGCTGGAACTCTACTGCGGTAACGGCAACTTTACCCTGCCGCTCTCTACCCGCTTCCGTAAGGTCATGGCCACCGAGCTGGCCAAAAGCTCGGTGCACTCGGCTACCGCCAACCTGGCCCTGAACAACGTCAGCAACGTCACCCTGGTACGACTATCCAGTGAAGAGGTAACACAGGCACTGACCGGTGTGCGACCGTTCCGACGCCTGCAGGGCATAGACCTGAGCAACTTTGACTTTGGCACCGTGTTTGTCGACCCACCCCGCGCCGGACTCGATCCAGCCACCCTGGAGCTGGTGCGCGGCTATCAGCGCATAATCTATATCTCCTGCAACCCTGAAACCCTGGCAGCCAATCTGCAGGCGCTTTCAAACACTCACAAAATCAGCCGCTGCGCGCTGTTCGACCAGTTCCCCTACAGCCATCATATGGAGTCAGGGGTTTTGCTTGAGCGGCGAACCCAGACGACCATCCCCTGAGTGAACCGACTCTACGGCTAACCCTGCCAGACCGCCCGTCCCGGTAATAGTGCCTCTTATCCCAAGCAGGTTGATTGCCCGCCTGCTCGAGTTAAAGTTATCGCTGGAAAAACGATGGAGGCTGAGATGCCAAGCGGACGCGAAAAGGGCTTCACCCTGATTGAATTGATGATGGTCTTAGTTCTATTGGCTATCGTAGCCTTTATTGCCGTGCCAAGCTTTGTCGGCCTGATTCGCGACAATCAGGTTCAGGCGCAGGCGGAAGAGTTCAACAGCATGCTGCAATATGCGCGCAGTGAGTCGGTAATTCGCCGCCGAGCAGTCAACGTCGACATCAACGCGGGAACCGGCTTGGTTGATGTTATTGCCAGCGGTGAAACCCTGCGGTCAACAACACTGAATACCAACGGTATCGCGATTACGTCTACCCACCCTCTGCTGTCCTTCCGACCTAACGGCACCTCAACCATCAATGCTTACCGTGCCGTGTTCTGTCGCGACGGTCTGGCTGAAAAGGCCTTTGTGGTAACCGTTGTTGGCAGCGGCCGGGCGACCATGCATCCCCGTGGCCGTGATGAATTTGGCAATGCGCTGGGAGGCTGCTGATCATGATTATCAACAATCGCAAGACAGCAGGCTTCAGCCTTCTGGAAGTACTGATTACCCTTTTGCTGGTTACCGTTGGTCTGCTGGGCATGGTCGCCATGCAGGGCCGCAGCATTGCTTATACAACAGACTCATTGCACCGCACGCAGGCTGCCATTCTGGCCAATGAACTGATCGAAATAATCCGCGCCACACCGTCCAGCGTCGTTGAAGATGAAAACGCCTCACTTTACTTCACTGGCACCCTGCCTACTCCCGCTGCCGGACAGGAGTGCCTTGAGCTCCCTGATAGCGAACTTATGGACCGGCAAATTGAATGCTGGGGTGACAAAGTACGCCGACTTCTGCCCGGCACTGAAGATGCCGCCGTCAGTTCCCAGTTTTACGTCTGTCTCACAGACACGCCCGGCAACTGCGGCACTGGCACAGCACTTGAAATCCGCTTGGCCTGGCGTGCTGTTGGTTCAGAGTGTCTGAATGACAACGCGGTGGATTCCGATATCTGTCTATACCGAGTAAGGACGCAAATATGATGCGCACTCTCCAAGCCGAGCGCGGCCTGTCGCTTATCGAGTTACTTGTTGCACTGGTAATCAGTAGCTTGCTGGTTCTGGGTATCGTGCAGATTTATGTCGATAACCGCAGCAATTACCTGTTTCAACAGGGGCAATCAGATAACAACGAAAATGCCCGCTACACCCTGCTGATTCTAGAAGAAGAGCTGCGGCGCGCAGGATACCGGATCAATCCTGACTCCGATCCCAGATTTGTTTTCCGAGCTGAAATCGTCGGGCAGTGTACCTTCACGGAAGGGGAAGTCATCAACTTTGATCCCGCTGCTCAACGAATCTGCCTGCGCTATGAACCCTACCTGCCAGGCATTAGTGCCTGTGATGGCATCGCTCAAGCGGGACCGGATGAGCCTTATGATCCCGATACAAACATTCCGAACCTGGTTGTCGACATGACCTATTTCGGCAATGAACTTCAGTGCAACGGTCAATCCATTGTCAATGGTCTTGTCGACTTTCAACTTGAGTTTGGTGTGAGTAATAACGGAAGTCGTCAAACGGAACTCTTCACCTTTAGCCCCAGCGCAGGCGAAGAAATTCAGTCTGTGCGGTTTGCAGCTCTGATGAAAAGCCGCTATGAGAATCTGGCCGAAAACACTGACAGCCTTGCCTATGAAACCTGGTATGAGACGCGCTATGGCACAGTAGGCGCTACTGCACCCGACCGCGCTTTGTATCTGGTCACCGAAAACACCGTTAACCTGAGGAATCTGTCCAGATGAACAATCAATCCATCAGACTTCCTGTGCGTCAGCTCGCCATGCGCGCAAAACAGCGCGGCGCCGTTCTGGTTATTGCACTGATTTTTCTACTGGTGCTGACTACTCTGGCTGTCAGCAATATGCGCGAAGTCGCGCTTGAGTCACGCATCACCGGCACGCTGGTAAGTGAGCGCGCCTGCTTCAATGCCGGTGAGGCCGGTCTACGCGACGGCGAATACCGCATTGCTGGCAAAATCAACAATGACGGCCCTGGCAGCTACCCGTCGATTCCGATTGCCAAGGTAGGTGACGCCTACGTCCTTAACCAGACCAACGCACTGGAATCATGCCCTGACACGCTGGATCTGGAGGTGCCCTGCATCATTGATCGCCTGCCCCAGGATATTACTTTCGAGCAGGCCTTCGATCCTGCTGAGACCGGTTATGCCGGGGTCAAGGAATACAGTCCAGATGCTGATACCAGCTTTGATCAAAACATTGCCTGGTACGGTATTCCGATTCTCGGTGGTGCCGTGCAGGCGCAGTCCGAGAACCCTGAGTACGGCAACACGGCGGCCGGTATCGGCCCGGTCAGGCATGAAGTCAATGCCCGCGCCGTAGATGACAACAGCTGCGAAGTGCGCTTGCGCTCTACCACCCTTCGCGTGTATCTCTGACCCCAGGACCCATGATCATGAAAACGCATAAGACCTTTTCCAAGACAGTCCTGAGTTGCCTGGCATTCAGTTTGTATCTGCATGCCGGTGTTGCCAACGCCAACCTCGACGTTAGCCAGCAACCACTGATGCTGGTCGATTCGGTTGCACCCAACCTGATCTTTACCATTGACGATTCCGGCAGTATGAAGCGCTCACATGTGCCCGATACCATTGCCGACGACAATACCATGCGCACAAAGAGGGCCAAGTCAGCTGCCTTCAATCCGGCCTATTACGATCCGAATACCACCTACATCATACCCAAGGGTGTCAATACAGACGGCTCGGACATCATCTATACCACCAGTTTTACTACTGCCTATCATATGGGTTTCAAAACTAGCTTTGGCAGTACCAACCTAAGTAACAACTATCGGGTCACCTGGTATTGCACACGAGATGAAGTAGGTAACTGTAGTTATAATACCAACGGTTTTGGTGCGATCAATGAACTGGCTGACAACCCCACTGATGACTTCTTCATTCAAGTAAATATCAGAAGAGATCAGACAATATCTGGAACCACTGATGGTGGATTAGCCTATAGTATTACTCGAACAGCAAACGACAGATGCGAGTTTACCGGAGCAGGTTATGTCAACAACAGATTTGTTTGCTCTCAAACTTCGGGATCAAACGCAAGAACAGCTACCGTTGACCTGAGACAGCGACCTGTTGCTGCTTACTACTATGTTTTTGATACTGAAAGAGCAAACTGTAACGGCACCAATACTGATGATGATTGTTATGAGTTAAAGCTGGTTGAGGCCGCCGAACAACAAAACTTTGCTATCTGGTATTCCTTCTACCGTGATCGCGCCCTGGCCACCCAGAGCGCCGCACATCTGGCCTTCTACGAGCTGCCCTCTTCGGTACGTTTCACCTGGCAGTCCTTGAACAATTGCACAAACTTCAATAACGGCTCCGGCTGTAACGACAACCGTTTCCGCATTTTCGGCAATAGACAGAAGTCCAACTTTCTCGAATGGCTGACGGATGTCAATTTTTCCGGGGGCACGCCTTTGCGCGAAAGCCTGGGTCGTGCAGGCGAGTTCCTCAGAACCAACGTGGCCTGGGCCAACGAGCCAAATCCCTTTACGGCAAGTGGTGGTACTTCCGCAACCGTAAGGAACCCCGAGTACAGCTGCCGCCCAAGTTTTCATATCATGATGACGGACGGGATCTGGAACGGTGCAGATGGTTCGCCCTCGCAAACACTGCGGCCAGACCATAGCAGTTTCAATTTACCGGACAACGAAAGTTTTTCCGGCAGTCGCGCACCCTACTCTGATGCGACAACTAATACCCTGGCTGATCTGGCCATGCACTATTGGGCAACGGACCTGAATCCTGGTCTTGATAACGAAATCAAGCCCTATACGCGCTTTAGCAATGCCAATGCCGATACCCAATACTGGGATCCACGTAACAACCCCTCTGATTGGCAAAATATGACCAATTACATGGTGGGTCTTGGCCTCAGTAGCGCACTGAATGATCCGGACATTCCCTGGGCTGACGACACATTTAAAGGCGGCTTCGCTGCCTTGTCCGCGGGCACCGAAAACTGGCCAGCAGCAGGCAGCGGCAGTGCCAACAACGTTTATGACCTGTGGCATGCCGCAATCAATTCACGCGGCGAGTTTTTCAGTGCCGACAGCCCGGGCGAACTGGTCACTGCATTTAATGACATCATCAACCGCATCGCAGAGCGCACGTCAACGGCCGGTAAGCCTGGCGTGTCGTCATCAGTCAGTCTTGATGGCGGCGATATCACCAATGTGTCGATCATTAACCGTATTTTTGAAACCCGCTATGACAGCGAGGACGGCTGGGCAGGTGATCTAGTCCGCAAGGATGTTGTACGCCTGAGCAACGGTGGCCAGCAAGTCGAGGAAGTCTGGGCTGCATCCAGCAAAATTGATGCACAGTCTACCAACCGCAATATCTTTATGGCTGGCGGCGGAACAAACGGTCTGAAGGACTTTACCTGGACCAACATTGGTGCTGCCAATCAGACCCTGTTCAACCTGAACCCTGACGCGCTGACGAATACAGCCGACGGACGTGGTGCTGCCCGCCTGAACTATCTCCGCGGAGCGCGTACTGCAGAGGGTAACGGGCCAACAGATTTCAGAGCACGCAAAACCGTGCTAGGAGATATCATCAACTCCAGTCCTGAAGTGGTTGGCATGGCATCCAACGTACCCTATCTAATGGACCGTATTGATGGTGATCGCGGCGATTATCTGGAGTATCTGATTCAAACCCAGTCACGCCCTGAACTGGTTTATGTCGGCGCCAACGATGGCATGCTGCATGCCATTTTCACCGGCACTGATACAGCGGCCAGTCCGGCCTTTACCGGGGGCAGTGAGGCCTTTGCCTTTATTCCCAGCGCCGTCATTCCCAACCTGCCCAAGCTTGCAGGGCAAAGCTTCAAAGGCGGTGGTCACCGCTACTACGTTGACGGGTCACCGATCGTTCGGGACGTCTTCATTGGCGGTGAATGGCGCACGGTTCTAGTGGGAACACTGCGTGCCGGTGGCAAATCGGTATTTGCGCTGGATATTACCGATCCAGGCATTGATGGCTCAGGCGTGAAGTTGTTGTGGGAAATCAGTAACCAGGACAGTGATTACGAAGACCTTGGCTTTACCTTTGCCAGACCGGAAATTGCTCGACTGCACAGTGGTCAATGGGGGGTTCTGCTGGGTAACGGTTACGACAGCAACAACGGCGCTGCCGCCATGTATGTGATAGATATTGCTGATGGCAGCCTGCTGCGCAAACTGGAAGTGGATGATGGCACTGAAGGCAGCAACGGCCTCTCCAGCGTGCGTGGCGCAGACAACAACAGTGACGGCGTGGTCGATTATGCCTATGCCGGCGATTTGAAAGGCAACGTCTGGCGTTTCGATCTGGTGCCCACAGGCAGCAGCAGTGCGCCAGACCCCTTTGCACGCTCGGCGGTTGGCACTGTAGATCCCAGCGTATTCAAAGTGGCCTATGGTGGCCAGCCCATGTTCACGGCGGACTATAACGGTCTGCCCCAGGCAATTACCGCTATTCCCTCGTTGGTTCGGCATCCAACTCGCCGGGGCTATCTGGTGATTGTCGGTACCGGCAAGTACTTCGAGACGGCTGACAGCGCACCTGACACCAGCAAGGCGAACTCACTCTATGCCATTTGGGACAGGTACAGTCGCGGAGAAAACACCACAGCAGCTCTGGCTTCCGCAAGCCGAAGCAATATGGAGGAGCGCAATATCACCACTGAAAGCGTACAAACTTTCAATCGTGAAACCGGTGGTTCGGTAACCAGCACCATCCGCATCATCAGCGAGGGTGCCATCAACTGGTACACCGCAGGCACAACCCGTGCAGAAGAGGTCAATGAATCGGCCGTTGCACGGCGTGGTTGGTACCTTGATCTTGCGGTAGGCAATAGCCTTGAAGGGGAAATGCTGGTTAACGAAATGCTGGCGAGGGGTAATACCCTGCTCTTCAGTACCATCATTCCTGATGACGACCCCTGTGCCGATGGCCTGAATAGCTTCCTTTACGGTATTAATGCTCAGACCGGTGCGCGCCTGGCTCTGCCACCTTTTGATTTCAATCGCGACGGCCGTATCACTTCGGGTGATTTAACCAGTGCCGGATTGCCACCCTCTGGCATCCAGCTTCCAATCCCTGGGGGTATTCCATTGACCCGCGATGGTTTGATTTGTGGTAATGATGGCGTGTGTATTGAACTCATCCTTGATGCCACCCAGCAGGGTCGCACCACATGGCAAAATGTTCCGCCTCCGGAGGAAGAAAACTGATGATCCTTATGCGCCTCAGAGCAAGCAAGGGCTTTACCTTGGTCGAACTCATGGTCGTAGTTGCCATCATCGCCATACTCGCGGCGGTGGCACTTCCCAGTTATCGTGAGTATGTGCTGCGTAACAACCGGGCCGAGGGTCAATCCCTTTTGGTTGAAGCGGCAGCGCGCCAGGAACGTTTCTTTGCCCAGAACAATGCCTACGTTACTACGGATGCCAACCGCGGACGTCTGGGCGTCAACGAAGCCCGTTACGCCGACCTGTATGACCTGTCAGTTGGTACCCAGGCCAACGACGGAGGCTACACCCTGACGGCCACGCAGAAGTTCAGCGATGCCGACTGCGGCAATCTGACCTTGAACGCCGTTGGCACCCGAGGACGCACAGGCTCCAAGGCACTGGAGGAGTGCTGGAAATAAGCGTTAAGCTTTGATCAATACAGGGGCAGCAGGATGCCGCCCCTTTGGTCGACTCACGGAGGACACCATGGCCACCCCGCTCCGCGGTTTTACCCTGCTCGAACTGCTTGTCACTCTGGGTCTGTTGATCACCCTGATCACCTTTGGCATACCCGCTTTATCCGGACTACTGGAGCGCCAACGGCTGGATAGTGCAGTCGATACGCTTGGTCGCAGTCTTAATCTGGCACGCCAGGAAGCCATATTGCGAAATCAGGTGGTTACCCTGGCGCCGCTGGAAGCCAATTGGACGGGGGATTGGGTAGTATTTATCGACCAGAATCACAATGCCGAACTGGACTCCGAGGAAACCAAACTGCGGCATATCCCTGCCATGCCCAACCTGCGCGTAGTCAGCAATCCACCTGTAAGCAAGTATGTTCGATTCAATGGCCGGGGCGAGACCCAGCTGTTGAATGGCGGGTTTCAGGCTGGGCGTTTTACACTCTGTCCGCGTAATCAGACAGCAGCGGCACGGCACGTGATAATCAACAGTGTCGGGCGATGGCGCATCGAGCAAGGCCAGATTGGCGACCCCGGCTGCCAGCTCTAGACCGAGCGACAACCGGACAAAGTGATCTCAGGTGCGATACTCCGCGTTGATGCGCACGTACTCGTGTGACAGATCGGTGGTCCACAGGGTTTCGCAGTGCTCGCCGCGCCCCAGTTCGATACGGATACCAATTTCGGCCTGCGCCATGATGCGTGCGCCTTGCGCCTCGGTATAGTCGGCTGCGCGACCGCCGTTGCGGGTAATACAGACATCGTCGAGATAAACGTCGATCTTCTCCACATCCAGATCAGGCACGCCGGCATAGCCAACAGCTGCCAGAATCCTGCCCCAGTTCGGATCTGAAGCGAAGAGTGCGGTCTTGATCAGTGGCGAGTGGGCAATGGCGTAGGCCACGTCCAGGCATTCCTTGCGACTGCCGCCACCGTTGACGCGAATAGTGACGAACTTGGTGGCGCCTTCACCGTCGCGAACAATGGCCTGGGCCAGCTCGAGCATAACCGCGTTGACTGCCTCGCAGAGCTGCTGATACTCGGCACTCTGTGGATCATTGATTTCAGCCATGGTCACCTGACCGGTGGCAATCAGCATGCAGGAGTCATTGGTGCTGGTATCGCCATCAATGGTAATGCGATTGAATGAGCGATCTGCAGCGTCGCGCAACAGGCTCTGCAACAACGCAGGACTGACCTTGGCATCGGTGGCGACATAACCCAACATGGTAGCCATATTCGGCCTGATCATACCGGCACCCTTGGAGATACCGGTGATGGTTACTGTCCGCCCGCCGAGGGATATCTGTCGGCTGGCGCCCTTGGGCAGCGTATCCGTGGTCATGATGCCCTCTGCAGCTTGCGCCCAGTGATCCGCATCCAGATCAGCAAGGGCCGCAGGCAAGGCGGCGATGACCTTATCAGCCGGCAACAGCTCACCAATAACACCGGTACTGAAGGGCAGCACCTGCTGGAACTCAACGCCAGTCAGTTGGGCCAGCGCGTCACAAGTCTTCAAAGCGGCCTGCATTCCCGGCTTGCCAGTTCCCGCATTGGCATTGCCGGTATTGACCAGCAGATAGCGCGGGGCATGCTTGAGGTGCTCCCGGCACAGGGTAACCGGGGCGGCACAAAAGGCATTCAAGGTAAAAACACCGGCGATGCTCGCACCCTCAGCCAGCTCCATGACCACGATATCCTTGCGCCCTGCTCGCTTTATTCCGGCAGAGGCGATGCCCAAACGAAAACCTGGAACGGGGTGCAAAACAGGTAAGGGGCCAAGACCGACGGGCATGGGTTATCTCCGCAAGAAGAAAAAGAATTGGGGCAAGAGTGTATCAGGAGTTAATGCCAGTGCAGAACAGGCTGGCAGAATAGTGAGGCAAGGTTGCCTGCCAGCAGGCTTTGGCGCAAAGGCTTCTGTGTGTCCTGAAGATCCTTGTGTCGAGGTGGAACTCGATACTCACGGGATGGTGGGTCCCGTATCAGTCTAAAATCATTGCGCTTAATTTAGGCCACATTCGCGGCGAGGCCGCCGCTCCTACCAGCAAGGGTTCTAGCACTGGTGGGAGCGGCGGCCTCGCCGCGAAGACCTGTCGTGATAATCCGACAGGCCGAGATTTCAGGGGTGGTATATCAGCCTATGCGGCCGTGGCACTGCTTGTATTTCTTGCCTGAACCACAATGGCATGGATCGTTACGACCCAGTTTCGGGCCGTCACGGGTAACGGGCATCGCTTGAGCCGTGGCTCCTTGAGCATTTTGCTCCGGGCTTTCGGCAACAGCCGGGGCCAATTCGTCATGTTTGAATTGCATACGTCTGGCCATTTCTTCCGCCTGACGACGCATCCGCGCCTCCTCTTCAGCAGGATCCTCACGACGCACCTGAATATGGCTGAGGATGCGAATGGTGTCGTGCTTGATCGAGCTGAGCATTTCTTCAAACAGATTGAAGGCTTCGCGCTTGTATTCCTGCTTCGGATTTTTCTGGGCGTAACCGCGCAGGTGAATGCCCTGACGCAGGTGATCCATGGTCGACAGGTGTTCCTTCCAGAGGTCATCCAGCGAACGCAGCAACATCTGCTTTTCAACCGTGCGCATGGTGTCTGCGCCAACCTTGGTTTCCTTCTCGTCGTAAGCGGCGACCAGTTGCTCGAGAATGCGCTGACGCAGACCGTCCTCTTGAAGACTGTCATCCTCATCCAACCATTGCTGTACCGGCAGTTTCAGCCCCAGCTCTGCAGAAAGGTGATGCTCCAGTCCCGAAATATCCCACTGCTCAGGCAGGCTTTGTGGCGGGATATACTGGCTGATTGCTTCAGCCACCACATCTTCGCGAATGGCCTTGATCGTCTCAGCTACATCCGTGGCCGCCAGGATGGCATTACGTTGCCCATAGATGACTTTACGCTGCTCGTTGGCCACATCATCGTATTCCAGCAATTGTTTGCGGATATCGAAGTTACGACCTTCAACCTTGCGCTGCGCTTTCTCAATGGCATTGGTGACCATGCGATGTTCAATCGCCTCGCCCTTCTCCATACCCAGTGCCTTCATGAAGTTCTTCACCCGGTCAGAGGCAAAGATGCGCATCAGGCTGTCTTCGAGTGACAGATAGAAGCGGCTGGAACCCGGGTCACCCTGGCGACCGGAGCGACCGCGCAGCTGGTTGTCGATACGGCGGGACTCGTGGCGCTCACAGGCAATGATATGCAAGCCGCCAGCCTGCAGAACCTGCTGATGACGCTGTTGCCATTCGGCCTTGATCTGCGCTACCAGCTCATCACCGGGGCTCTCGTGGCTGGCGACCTCTGCTTCCCAGCTACCACCCAGAATAATATCGGTACCACGACCCGCCATATTGGTGGCGATGGTCACGGCACCGGGGCGACCGGCCTGGGCAATGATCTCGGCTTCCTTTTCGTGGTACTTGGCATTCAGCACCTTGTGCGGAATCTTTTCCTTTTCCAGCAGTTTGGACACGGTTTCCGAGGATTCGATCGAGGCGGTGCCCACCAGAATCGGACGCCCCTCACCCATGCAGTGTTTGATATCGGCACAGATGGCAGCAAATTTCTCGTCAATGGTCAGATAGACAAGGTCATTGTAATCCTTGCGGATCATCGGCTTGTTGGTAGGAATAACCAGCACATCAAGACCATAGATCTGACGGAATTCGAAGGCTTCGGTATCGGCGGTGCCGGTCATACCAGAGAGCTTGTTGTAGAGACGGAAATAATTCTGGAAAGTCGTCGAGGCTAAAGTCTGGCTCTCAGCCTGAATCTTAAGGCCTTCCTTCGCTTCGATGGCCTGGTGCAGGCCTTCGGACAGGCGCCGGCCAGGCATGGTACGACCGGTGTGCTCATCAACCAGGATCACCTGACCATTTTGCACAATATATTCGACATTCAGATGGAACAGCGTATGGGCGCGCAGCGCTGAATGGACATGATGCAGCAGGTTGAGATTCTGCGCCGCGTAGAGGCTGTCGCCTTCGGGCAGCAGACCCTCTTTGACCAGAAGCCCTTCAATGAACTGGTGACCCTCTTCATTCAGCTCAACCTGACGTGTCTTTTCATCGATATAGAAGTGACCTTCGACTTCTTCCTCGCCCTCTTCCGGCAGGTAACCGCGTTTGAGCTGAGGGATCAGCTTGTTAATCGCGTCATACAACCGTGAGCTGTCATTCGACGGACCGGAAATAATCAGCGGAGTCCGCGCTTCATCGATAAGAATGGAGTCAACTTCGTCGACAATGGCAAAGTTCAGTTCACGCTGGAACTTCTCATCCAGACTGAATGCCATATTGTCACGCAGGTAATCAAAACCGAATTCGTTGTTGGTACCGTAAGTAATGTCGCAGCGATAGGCTGCACGTTTGTCCTCCGGATCCTGAAAGGGCACTACCACGCCTACAGTCAAGCCAAGAAACTCATACAGGGGCCGGAGCAGGTTGGCATCACGGCGTGCCAGGTAATCGTTTACCGTGACCACATGCACACCCTTGCCGGAGAGCGCATTCAGATAAGCCGCCAGGGTCGCAACCAGGGTTTTACCTTCACCGGTTTTCATCTCGGCGATGCGTCCTTCATGCAGCGCCATACCACCCATCATCTGCACATCAAAATGCCGCATGCCCATGACGCGCTTGCTGGATTCACGGACCAGGGCAAAGGCTTCCGGAAGAATGGCATCAAGGCTCTCACCCTGCGCAACACGCTCCTTGTACTCGGCGGTTTTGGCCTTCAGCTGTTCGTTACTCAGGGCGTTCAGTTTCTCTTCCTGGGCATTGATGCTGACCACAACCTTGCCCATGCGCTTCAACTCACGCTCGTTCTTGCTACCAAACAGTTTTTTCAATAAAGGCGCAAACATAGTCGACTTCGATATCCGTTTGAGGGTGGCGGCGTTGCGCACACAAGGCAGCGCCGAAACAAAGTTCCGCATTCTACTCCGATTCAGCCGACACAATAAACCGTGGCGGACACGGCAGCCGAAGCAACAACGATTCAGGAGGCAAGACGATAGCTCTTTGCAGGTGATACCCCGGAGAACAGGGCCACCCGCAAAAAGACAGGAAACTAATTCAGTGCAATATAACGAGCCGGATTGACGGCCATGCCATTGCGGTAGATCTCAAGATGCAGGTGCGGACCTGTGGAACGACCGGTTGAGCCGACTGTAGCAATTTGCTGCCCCTTGCTGACCAGATCACCCTTGTTTACCAACAGACTGTGCGCGTGGGCATAACGGGTCTTGTAACCATCACCATGGGTGATTTCGATCATGTTTCCGTAGGCGCCATTGCGCGTAGAGAAGGTGACGACCCCGGCACCAACTGCATAGATAGGTGTGCCCCTTGGCGCTGCAAAATCAAGGCCGGTGTGCATTGAAATACGGCCAGTGATGGGATCACTGCGACGCCCGAAGCCGGACGAAACATAGCCTTCGTGAACCGGCATGAAGTCCAGCAACGCATTGGAATCTACCGAACGGTTCAGCATCAGTTGCTCAAGCAGTTGCAATTGCTGGGTGCGGTTGTCGACCCGATCAGCCAGGGCCTCGATGACCGACTGCAGATCGGGCTGCTCGTAGCGCATGGCCTGATTGGGAAACTCAGGGCCGCCCACACCCGGATCGCTACTGAAATCGAACTCGCCATCGGACAGCTCGGCCAACTGTGTCAAACGCTCACCCAACGCATCCAGACGCATCAACCGGGTTTGCAGGCGGGCAAGCTGCTGGGTCATATGTTCAAGTTGGGCCTGCGAGTCGCCTTGACTTTCCAGTTCGTACTCAGCCAGGGTTTCCTCCCAAAGTGCCTCATCTTCTACCTCGACGTAGCCCGCGGGGGCATTCGAGGCCAATACATTCCAGGTCAGGATGGTGACCATCAGCGGCAGCACCAACAAGGCACCGAGACCTGCCAGCAGAGCGGGCAGGCCCAAGGTCAACGCCTTGGCCGCACCATGGCGATCAGTCAAAATGATGATATTCACGCAAAACCCCCAAAGGAAAATCCACTCAATGCGCGCAGCGGTTCTGATACGATGACCGCTGACACATTACACAATGTCGGCCTAACATGTCGTTTCACCCCCTGGATGCCCGTCGCCCCGGCGACCTGCTACGCACCCATGCAACCCTCAAGGGTCTGTATGCCCGCGCCCATGGGCTCGACAGACTGCAAGGCTTGCTCGACATGCAACTGGAACCGGCCGCCCGCGAACACTGCCGTGTCGCCTCACTGAATGAAGGCGTTTTACGGCTTATAGTGACTGACAGTCACTGGGCTACCCGCATGCGCTATCAGCAAAAAAGACTGATTCGCCAGCTGCTGGCTTACAACGAATTCGCAACCTTAACCAAAATACACTGTAAGGTCCAACCTCCGCTGTTCAAAAAAACACCACCTGTTCACAAAATGAGAAAGTCGCCTGTTGCTGCTCAAAGCCTGCACGATACCGCCGAACACATTGCAGACCCGGCATTAAAGGCCGCGCTTGAGCGTCTGGCCAGGCATCATGGTGAGCCCTGAAGACCCGTTAAAGCACATATCAAACGAACGTTTGACCGCCTGTCGATTTCTCCCGCTGCCTGCCAAAAAACCTCTGGGCAGGTGTCAGCAATGTCGGAGCTGTTTGATATCGCTTTTTCGCGGCGAGGCCGCCGCTCCTACCGAGTGGGTTGCTAAATTCTGGGGGAGCGGCGGCCTCGCCGCGAACAACCTTTCCCACCCCAAGCAAGCCTGAGCGGATCATAAGAACAGAAATGACTAAATACTAAGCAAAAAAAATGGCCACCGAAGTGGCCATTGAAAAACGAAACGAAACGATAGATCAGACGGCGGCGGCAGGACGCATGAAGGAGATGGGTGCCGTGCCGGCGTCTTCAAAGGTAACGACTTCCCATGCATCCTTGTTGGCCAGCATGGCGCGCAGCAGTTTGTTGTTCAAACCATGACCCGATTTGTTGCCACGGAACTCACCGACCAGGCTTTTGCCTAGCAGGTAGAGATCTCCGATAGCATCGAGGATCTTGTGTTTGACGAACTCGTCTTCATAACGCAGACCATCTTCGTTGAGAACACGGTACTCGTCGACCACAATGGCGTTATCTACGCTGCCACCGAGTGCCAGATTCTGCGAACGCAGGTACTCGATGTCGCGCATGAAGCCAAAGGTTCTGGCCCGGCTGACTTCCTTGACAAAGGAGGTGCTGGAGAAGTCAACGCTGGCAAACTGACTGCGACCGCGAAAGACCGGATGATCAAAGTCGATGGCAAAGGACACCTTGAAGCCCTCGAAGGGCAAAAAGCTGGCTGTTTTGCCGTCTTCTTCGACGGTCACTTCGCGCTTGATACGAATAAACTGTTTGGCGGCATCCTGCTCCTCGATTCCAGCGGACTGGATCAGGAACACAAAAGGACCAGCGCTGCCATCCATGATCGGTACTTCTGGCGCACTGAGTTCAACATAAGCGTTGTCGATACCCAAACCGGCCATGGCCGAGAGCAGGTGCTCGACGGTATCCACCTTGGCACCATCCTTTACAAGGGTGGTGGACATGGTGGTTTCACCAACGAACTCGGCACGTGCCGGGATCTCGACCACAGGGTCAAGGTCGACACGCACGAACACGATCCCGGTGCCTACAGGTGCCGGTTTCAGGGTGAGATAGACCTTTTCACCCGAATGCAGGCCTACACCGGTGGCCCGAATAATGTTCTTCAGTGTGCGTTGTCTGATCATGCTTGACATGGCTTCCGCTCTAGTTGCGAATTATTTTCAACAATATTGGCGCACATAATAGCAAGCTACGCCTCAATTGAACACCAATCAGCCCTATTCGTGTGATTGACAATATCAATCAGCCTGACGACGCAGGAACGCCGGAATGTCCAGATAATCCAGATCATCCGCCGGCTGACTCAGTCTTGCAGCCGCCGCATTGCCAGCCTGACCGGCGGTATTGCGCATGACGGTAGGACGATCCAGGTCGCGGTAGTTCGGCGCAGCCGCTTCAGCAGCCTGACGGCTGGTTGCGGTATTACTGACCGGTGCACTGACCGTGGTGTTGTCTACTACCTTGACCGGCTTGTCGACCTTGGCACCCAGACCGGTAGCAACCACGGTAACGCGCAGCTCGTCACGCAGTTCCGGATCAATAACGGTACCCACGACCACTGTGGCCGAATCGGAAGCAAACTCTTCAACCGTGCTGCCGACTTCGGAGAACTCACCCAGCGACAGGTCAGGGCCAGCCGTGATGTTGACCAGAATACCGCGGGCGCCCATCAGGTTGACATCTTCCAGCAGCGGGCTGCGGATGGCTGCTTCGGCCGCTTCACGCGCGCGGTTCGGACCACTGGCGTGACCCGTACCCATCATCGCCATACCCATTTCGCTCATGACGGTTTTCACGTCGGCAAAGTCGACGTTGATCATACCCGGGCGCATGATCAGGTCGGCAATACCCTGCACAGCGCCCAGCAGTACGTCGTTGGCCTTGCAGAAGGCGGCCAGCAGACTGGCGTCCTTACCCAGCACGGTCAGCAATTTTTCGTTGGGGATGGTGATCAGCGAATCCACATGCTGGCTCAGCTCGCGGATGCCTTCTTCAGCAATCTGCATGCGCTTGCGGCCTTCAAAGGGGAAAGGCTTGGTGACCACGGCAACGGTCAGAATGCCCATTTCGCGAGCAACTTCAGCAACGATGGGCGCTGCGCCAGTCCCGGTTCCACCACCCATGCCTGCAGTGATGAACACCATGTCGGCTCCGCGCAGTACTTCAGCGATACGCTCACGGTCTTCCATCGCGGCTTCACGACCGATCAGCGGGTTGGCGCCGGCACCCAGACCCTTGGTGACATTCGGGCCAAGCTGCAGCACGGTGCGGGCGCTGACGTTCTTGAGCGCCTGGGCATCGGTGTTGGCGCAAATGAATTCAACACCTTCGACATTGTTGACGACCATGTGCTGCAGGGCGTTACCGCCACCAC
Source organism: Gammaproteobacteria bacterium HGW-Gammaproteobacteria-11 (assembly GCA_002840055.1). Lineage (GTDB taxonomy): Bacteria > Pseudomonadota > Gammaproteobacteria > Pseudomonadales > Pseudomonadaceae > Halopseudomonas. The sequence goes on from PGZJ01000003.1 coordinate 31,857, forward strand.
CGCCCACGCCGACAACCTTGATGACTGCGTTTTGCGCGACATTATCGATTAATTCAAACATGGTCCATCTCCTTGAGTACTGACTCGATCGTTTCGTTGTTTTACTGCTCTGCCACTTGCGTGACGTTGGCCCGCTTGAGCGGGTCTGTTAAAAATTGCCCTTGAACCAGCGCTTGATACGTAACAGCGGTGATTCGGTATTCTGTTCGCTCTGGGCTGCACTGGCTGCCGCATGCCGGTTGCCGTAATGCAGCAGGCCGACACTGGTGGCATAAATCGGGTTGCGCACCACATCAGTCAGCCCCTTGAACTCCTGTGGTACGCCCAGCCGCACCGGCATATGGAAAATCTCTTCGGCCAGTTCAACCGCGCCTTCCATTTTTGCCGTACCACCGGTGAGCACGATGCCGGCGGGGATCATGTCTTCAAATCCGGAACGCCGCAGTTCAGCCTGAATCAGGGTAAATAGTTCGTCATAACGTGGCTCGACCACCTCGGCCAGGGCCTGGCGCGACAAGTCACGGGGTGGCCGCTCGCCGACACTGGGAACCTTGATGGTTTCTTCCGGACCGGCCAGTTTGGCCAGCGCACAGGCATAGCGGATCTTGATTTCCTCGGCGTACTGGGTCGGGGTACGCAAGGCCATGGCGATATCGTTGGTGACCTGATCACCGGCAATCGGGATCACCGCGGTATGCCGAATCGCGCCCTCGGTAAAAATGGCTATGTCCGTGGTCCCGCCGCCAATATCGACCATGCACACGCCAAGCTCTTTCTCGTCTTCGGTCAGGACTGCATAGCTGGAAGCCAACTGCTCGAGGATCACATCCTCGACTTCCAGGCCACAGCGGCGGATACATTTTTCAATGTTCTGCACCGCGTTCAGGGCGCAGGTCACCAGATGGACCTTGGCTTCCAGGCGCACACCGGACATGCCCAGTGGCTCACGTACGCCCTCCTGGTTATCGATCACGTATTCCTGCGGCAGGATATGCAGCACTTTCTGGTCGGCCGGAATGGCCACGGCCTGACCGGCATCCAGTACCCGGTCGATATCGGCCTGCACCACTTCACGGTCACGAATGGCAACTATGCCGTGGGAGTTGAGGCTGCGAATGTGGTTGCCGGCGATGCCGGCAAACACCGAGTGAATCTGGCAGCCGGCCATCAGTTCGGCTTCTTCAATGGCGCGCTGGATCGACTGCACGGTGGACTCGATATTGACCACCACGCCTTTTTTCAGGCCACGGGACGGGTGCGAGCCGATACCGACGATTTCCAGCTCGCCGTTCGCGCCGATTTCGCCAACCAGAGCCACCACCTTGGAGGTGCCGATGTCCAGTCCGACGATCATTCTGCTACCCTGCTTGCTTGCCATAAGTACCCGTCACTCCCCCGTTGATTGCTCGGCTACCGGCTCACGCCAGGCCACCGCCATTGCATTGCTGTAACGCAGGTCGATACGTTCGATGCGCGACCGGTGCTCGGCCAGCATGTGCTGGTCGATAATCAGAAAACGCTGCATCTTGTCGACCAGATTGTCCCTGCCGAGCAGTACCTGAATCCCGTCCTGGGTAGTCAGAAACCAACTGCCGCGGTCGCGCAACTCCAGCAGTGCAACGCCCTGCCCATAGGGGCGTAAAAGACGATTGAACTGCTGGTAATATTCCATCACCCGGCGCTTCGCACGCTGCGGACCCACCAACTGCGGCAGATCTGCAAAGGCCTGGATATCCTCAGGCGTAAAGGCTGTCCCTTCGTTGTTCAACAAGGCCATATCGCCCCAGCGGGCAATCGGCAACTGCTCCTGCAGCTCGATAACCAACTGATCCGGCCAGACCCGACTGACAGTCGCACCGGCCACCCAGGGCATCGCAGACAGATCACTGCGGATTGCCTGCAGATCTATCCACAGGAAGCGCTCGTTCAGATACGGCTGAATGACGCTCTGTACCGCCTGCGGATCAATGTATTGCAGCTCACCCTGGACGCTGACCAGTCGGATCGGCCGGTCGGCCAGTGGCCACAGGCGATTGCCGAGTTCATACAGAGCTACACCCAGCGCTACCAGCAACAGTGGCCAGAGCAGTTGCTTGGTACGATCCACCAGGCCCTGCAGCGACGGGAAACTCAGGGTTGGCCATTGACGTGGGGACGACCGGGCCACGCGCACGGCACCGCGGCCCGACGCAGAGCGCCGGGTCGCAGACTTGCCTGCGCGTGGATCCCGAATCAGTATCCCCAGCATGGCCTTTCCTCAGTAACTGGCGCTGGACAGGATCGCCAGCACCAGATCCGTGAATGTCATCCCGGCCGCACTGGCGGCCATGGGAACCAGACTGTGGTCCGTCATACCGGGCACCGTATTGACTTCCAGCAGATAGAAATTGCCACTTTGATCCTGCATCACATCGACTCGCCCCCAGCCCTTGCAGCCCACTGCATTGAAGGCCTGCAGGCACATCTCACCGAGGCCTGCCTCGGTTTCCGGGCTCAGGCCACAGGGACAGATGTACTGGGTATCATTGGTCAGATACTTGGCTTCGTAGTCGTAGAAACTGTGCGGGGTACGCAGGCGAATGGCTGGCAGGGCCTTGCCATCCAGAATCGCCACGGTAAATTCAGCGCCAGTGATCCACTGTTCAACCAGCGCCACATCATCGTACTGGCGGGCCGAGAGCCAGGCCTGCTGCAGATCAGCCAGTGAGTCGACCTTGGCCATGCCGATGCTTGAGCCCTCGTGGATCGGCTTGACAATCAAGGGGGTACCCAGAGACTCGACAATGCCGCTGCAATCCTGCTCTGAACGCAAGACGGCATAGGCCGGGGTCGGCAGGCCCATGCTTTGCCACACCAGCTTGGTTCGCAGCTTGTCCATGCCCAGCGCCGAGGCCATCACGCCACTGCCGGTGTAGGGCAATTGCAGGCATTCAAGCAGGCCTTGCAGACTGCCGTCTTCGCCGCCACGGCCATGCAGGGCAATAAACACCCGATCCGGGCGATTGCTGATCAGTTGCTGGGCCAGATCATTTCCGGCATCAATGCCATAGGCATCCACACCCGCCGCCAGCAATGCGTCGAGCACGGCCTTGCCGGATTTCAGTGACACGGCACGTTCGGCAGAACGGCCACCGAACAGCACGGCAACGCGCCCCAGGTCTTTGACATCCATCATGCTGAGGCCTCCCCGGACGCCTGGCTGCGTTCTGTCAGAGCCTCAGCCAGTTGCGCGGCCAGACCGCCGATATCACCGGCACCTTGAGTCAACAAAATATCGCCAGGCTGCAAGACGGCCTCCAACAGCGGCATGACATCCGCATTACGTTCCACATAAATGGGGTCAACCTGGCCGCGCAGACGAATGCTCCGGCACAACTGCTTGCTGTCGGCACCAGGGATGACCTCTTCGCCAGCCGGATAGACCTCCATCAACAGCAGTGCATTGGTCTCGGCCAGTACCTGAACAAAGTCCTCAAACAGGTCACGGGTACGGGTGAAGCGATGCGGTTGATAGATCATGACCAGACGCTTGTCCGGCCAACCGGCACGTACAGCCTTGATCACCGCAGCCACTTCACGGGGGTGGTGGCCATAGTCATCCACCAGCATCACTTCACCGCCCTGGACCGGGAAGTTGCCATATACCTGGAAGCGTCGTCCGACACCCTCAAAGCCGGTCAGACCTTTGACGATGGCGGCATCACTGACACCCTCGTCGGTAGCGACGGCAATGGTTGCCAGGGCGTTCAAGACGTTATGCACGCCGGGCATATTGACCGATACACGCAGGTCTTCACGGCCGTCACGCAGCACAGTGAAATGCGTTTGCATACCCGACTGGCTGATATCCACGGCGCGGATATCGGCCTCTTCCGATTGGCCATAGGTGATGACCTGACGATTGACCTGCGGCAGGATCTCGCGCACGACCGGATCATCAATACAGAGCACAGCCAGACCGTAAAACGGCAGGTTGTGCAGAAACTCTATAAAGGTGCGCTTGAGCTTGTTGAAGTCGCCACCGTAGGTGTCCATGTGGTCGGCATCAATATTGGTGACGATGGCAACCATTGGCTGCAGATGCAGGAAGGAGGCATCACTCTCATCCGCCTCGGCGACCAGATAGCGGCTTTCACCCAACTGGGCGTTGGTACCGGCACTGGTCAGGCGGCCGCCGATAACAAAGGTCGGACTCAGTCCTTCTGCGGCCAGCACGGAGGCAATCAGGCTGGTCGTCGTGGTTTTGCCATGGGTACCAGCCACGGCTATGCCGTGCCGATAGCGCATCAACTCGGCGAGCATTTCCGCACGGGGTACCACCGGGATGCGCTGGTCAATGGCCGCCGCGACTTCCGGGTTGCTGGTGTTGACCGCACTGGACACCACCAGCACGTCGGCATTCTGCAGATTCTCCGGGCGATGACCGATATCCACGCGGGCACCAAAGCTCTCCAGGCGGTCGGTCACGGCCGAGCGCTTGAGATCTGAACCTGAGACTTCATAGCCCAGATTGAGCAGTACTTCGGCGATACCGCACATGCCAACGCCACCAATACCGACAAAGTGAATTCGGCGGATGCGGCGCATTTCCGGCAAGGTGAAGGTGGCCTTCTGGCGTTTACTGGTCATTGGCGACCTCCAGGCAGGCGCGAACGACATCCGCCGTTGCAAAGGGTTTGGCCTGACGGCGGGCATTATCGGCCATCGCGTGCAGTGTCTCCGGCTGGGTAAAAAGGCTGTTCATCTGTTGGCTCAATTGCGCACTGGTCAATCCGGCCTGCGGCACCAACAGGGCGGCACCGTGGTTAGCCAGATAGGCCGCGTTGGCAGTCTGGTGATCATCAATCGCATGGGGTAGCGGAATCAGCAGGCCCGGACGCCCGGCGGCGGCCAGCTCACAGACAGTCAAGGCGCCGGCGCGACAGACCACCAGATCAGCCCAGGCATAGGCGGCAGCCATGTCGGCAATAAAGGGTTCAACCCGAACACGCAGGCCATGATCCGCGTAGGCATCCAGGGTCGCCTGCACATGCTGCTTACCACATTGGTGCAGGACCTCAGGGCGTAGCTCTTCAGCCAGTGCGGCAACCGCAGCGGGCAGCAATTGATTCAATGGCTGTGCACCCAGGCTACCACCGAGGACCAGCAAACGCGGTGGGCGCAAGCCTGACCAGTCACTAGCCGGTACCGCCAGTATCTCTTCGCGTACCGGGTTGCCGGTAGTACGACGCTTGGGTGTATCGGTAAAGCTTTCCGGAAAGCCTTCACAGCGGCGGGCGGCAAAGCGCGCCAGTAACCTGTTGGTAGTGCCAACCACGGCATTCTGCTCATGAATCACCAGCGGGATGCCCTTGATCCAGGCAGCCAGACCAGCCGGCCCCGTGACGTAGCCACCGGCACCTAACACACAGACCGGCTGCAACTGCCTGAGTACGCGCAGTGACTGCACCAGTGCCCGGGCAATCAGCCATGGCGCCTTCAACAGGCCAAGCTTGCCCTTGCCGCGCAGACCCTGAATATCAATGTAATGAATCGGCAGACCGGCGGCGGGAATCAGTTCGGCTTCGATGCCACGACGAGTTCCCAGCCAATGCACTTCATAGCCCTGATCGACCAGCATGCGGGCACAGGCCAGCGCCGGGAAAACGTGCCCACCGGTACCACCTGCCATGACCAGAATCCGCTTAGTCATTGACCGCCTCCCGCAACGCCTGACGGCGCTCCCAGTCAATCCGCAACAACAGGCCGAGGGTAATGCAGCACACCACCAGGGAGCTGCCGCCGTAACTGAGGAAGGGCAGCGTCAGACCCTTGGTTGGCAGCAGGCCAACATTCACCCCGACGTTGATAAGAATCTGACCAATCCACATGATCGCCAGACCGTAAGCCAGGTAGGCAGGGAACAATCGGCCGGCACGCTCGGCCCAGAGTCCGATATACAGACTGCGAACGGCCACGAAGATCAGCAGGGCAAAGGCCGACAAGGCACCAATCAGGCCCAGCTCTTCGGCCAGTACGGCAAATACAAAATCAGTGTGCGCTTCAGGCAGGAAGAACTGTTTCTGGATGCTGTTACCCAGCCCCAGACCGGTCCAGTGGCCACGGCCAAAGGCGATCAGTGCCTGACTCAACTGGTAGCCCGAACCGTAGGGGTCATCCCAGGGGTTGAGAAAGCCGATCATGCGCTGCAGGCGATAGGATTCGGTGACGATCAATGCGCCGGCGGCGATGGTCAGCGAACCGAACAGCAGAATAAAGCGGAACAGACCTACACCACCCAGGAACAGCATGCCAACAGCCGCCCCCAGCAGCACCACAGTGGCACCGAAGTCAGGCTCGACAATCAACAGGAAGGCCATGGGGAACAACACCATGAAGGGCTTGATAAAACCAAACCAGCGCTCCTTGACTTCGTCCTGCCGGTGCACCAGATAGCCGGCCAGAAAGACCACCGAAAACAGCTTGGCCAACTCCGAGGGTTGAACGTTGATCGGGCCCACGGCAATCCAACGCCAGCTGCCGTTGACCTCACGACCAATGCCCGGAATCAGAACGGCAATCAACAGGGCGAAACCCAGAAACAGCAATGGGAAGCGAAACTGTTCCCACAACCGGATCGGGATAGACAGCACACAGACCAAGGCAGCCAACCCGATCAACAGATAAACAATCTGTCGGGTCATGTAGTACAACGGATTGTTCAGCAGCCCCGCCGCCACCTCGATCGATGCAGAAGACACCATGACCAGACCCAGACCGAGCAAACAGAATGCTGCCACCAGCAGCGGCATATCCATGTCGAAACGGCGCTGACCAACCAGCGGACCGGCGTACTGCATCAGGGTCGAGACGCCGATCATGACAGGGCCTCCACCGCAGCGGCGAAACGCTGACCGCGCTCTTCGAAATTCTTGAACATATCCAGACTGGCGCAGGCTGGTGACAGCAGCACGATGTCGCCGGGCTGGGCCAGGGAGCGGGCCTGGGTGACCGCGTCTTCCAGACTCTGTACGCGCAGCAGAGGGGCGCAACCGCTCAGTACCTGCTCGAGGATCGGCGCATCTCGTCCCAGCAGAACCACGGCGCGGCAATGCTTGTTGACGGCATCGCGCAGGGAAGTGAAATCGGCACCTTTGCCATCGCCACCGGCAATCAGCACCTGACGGCCCGTATTGCCGGCGGCAAAGCCTTCAATGGCAGCCAGCGCAGCGCCAACATTGGTGGCCTTGGAGTCATCGTAGTAATTGACCCCAGCCACTTCAGCTATCCACTGGCAACGGTGCGGCAGACCGGTAAACTCACGCAAGGCCTTGAGCATGGCCGCCATCGGCAAGCCTGCAGCGTGCCCCAGCGCCAGAGCGGCCAAGGCGTTGGCCTGATTGTGACTGCCGCGAATCTTCAGTTCCGCTACCGGCATCAGCGCCTTGAACTCAAAAGCCAGGGACAGTTGTCCCTGCTCCTCGATCAAACCAAAGCCCTTGAAATCAGGACGCGACAGACCGAAGCTCCAGCACGGCATCTGATCGGCTACCAGTGGCCGCGACAGGGCATCATCACGGTTCACCACGATCTGGCGTACGCCACGGAAGATCCGGTGTTTGGCCTGGTAATAACTGGCCAGGCTGTCGTAGCGGTCCATGTGGTCTTCGCTGATATTCAGCACAGTGGCCACCTCAGCATTCAACTGCGCAGTGGTTTCCAGCTGAAAGCTCGACAACTCAAGCACATAGAGCTCAACCTTGTCGTCCAGCAGATCCAGCGCCGGAGTACCCAGATTGCCACCCACAGCTACCCGCTTGCCGGCAGCCTTGGCCATATCACCGACCAGGGTAGTGACAGTGCTTTTCGCGTTCGAGCCGGTGATAGCGACAATCGGTGCCTGGGCGGCCCGGGCAAAGAGTTCGATATCGCCGACAATGCTGACCCCGGCCGCCTTGGCGGCCAAGAGTGCTGGCGCTGACAGCGCTATGCCGGGGCTGACAATCAGTTCGCCAGCAGCACACAGCAATTGCTCATCCAGCTCGCCAAGAAACAGGTCGGCCATCGGCGCAAAGCGCTTCAGCTGCTCCAGGCCGGGCGGGTTACTGCGGGTGTCACAAACCGCAAAGGGAATGCCACGGCCGGCCAAATAGCGCGCAACCGCCAGCCCGGTACTGCCGAGTCCGACGATAATCCGCTTTTTATCCGTGGTAATCAGTGACACCTTTCAGCTCCTCAACGCAGTTTCAATGTTGCCAGACCAATCAGCACCAGAATCACGGTGATGATCCAGAAGCGCACAATGACCCGTGGTTCGGGCCAGCCTTTCAACTCAAAGTGATGATGAATCGGCGCCATGCGAAATACCCGGCGCCCGGTCAGCTTGAACGACGCCACCTGAACTATTACCGAGAGGGTTTCCACGACAAAGATGCCGCCCATGATGAACAACACGATTTCCTGCCGCACAATCACGGCGATAACGCCCAGAGCGGCACCCAGAGCCAGTGCCCCGACGTCACCCATGAAGACCTGGGCCGGGTAGGTGTTGAACCAGAGAAAGCCCAGACCCGCCCCGACCAGCGCTCCACAGAAGATGATCAGTTCGCCGGCACCGGCCACATGGGGAATCAGCAGGTATTCGGCGAAACGGATGTTGCCTGACAGGTAAGCAAAGATACCGAGGGCACCACCGACCATCACTGTCGGCATGATGGCCAGACCGTCCAGACCATCGGTCAGGTTGACCGCATTGCTGGAGCCGACAATGACGAAATAGGTCAGTACGATAAAGAGCATGCCCAACTGAAATTCCACCTGCTTGAAGAAAGGCACGATCAGCGTGGTTTCAACCGGCGTCTTGGCGGCCAGGTACAGCACGATTGCCGCTGCCAGTCCAAACACCGACTGCCAGAAATACTTCCAGCGAGACGGCAGACCGCGCGAGTTCTTCTCGATTACCTTGCGGTAGTCATCAACCCAGCCAATCGCACCAAAACTGATGGTCACACCCAACACAACCCAGACATACAGATTGCTCAGGTCCGACCAGAGCAAGGTACTGACGGCAATGGCCACCAGAATCAGTGCACCACCCATGGTCGGTGTGCCTTTTTTCGACAGGTGCGACTGTGGTCCGTCATTGCGTACCGACTGGCCAATCTGACGGGTCTGCAGGGTACGAATCATCCAGGGACCGAGGAACAATGCCAGGCCCAGAGCCGTCAGCACGCCAAGAATGCCGCGCAGGGTCAGGTACTGGAATACCGCGAATCCGCTGTAGAACTGCTGCAGGTATTGGGTCAGGAGTAACAACATATCAGCTGGCCTTATGCTTGTTATTGTCGGTTTCAGCGTCAGTAACCAGACCGGCTACCACTTCATCCATGCCCGCCGTGCGTGAGCCTTTTACCAGCACGCGGACATTGGCATTCAATTCATTGCGCAGGGCCGCTATCAGCGCCGCCTTGCTGTCAAACAACTGGGCACCCTGACCGAAGGCTTCAAAGCTCAAGGCCGACAAGGTGCCAACGGCATACAAGGCATCGACACCCTTTTCCCGGGCATAGAGCCCAACCTCACGGTGACTTTGCTGTTCCCACTCGCCCAGCTCGCCCATGTCGCCCAGTACCAGCACGCGGAAGCCACCCAGGTCGACGAGCAAATCAATAGCCGCCATGACCGAAGCCGGATTGGCGTTGTAGCTGTCATCGATCACCAGCGCGCCATTCAAACCTTGGCGCGGACAACCACGGCCACTGACCGGCTGCAGCTTGCTCAGGCCACGGCGAATGGTTTCCAGCTCGCAGCCAAGTTCCAATGCTGCACCGGCGGCGGCCAGCACGTTGGCAATGTTGTGCCGACCCAGCAGGTTCATCTGCACGGTAATCGAGCCCTTGGGGGTGACCAGCAGAAAACCCGGACAGCCACGGGCGTCCAGCTTGACTGACTCGGCACGCAACTCGGCAGTCGGGTTATGCATGCTGAACGCCAGCGATTTGCGCTTGCCCAGCAGTTGATACCACTGCTCGAACCAGGGGCTGTCGAGGTTGATCACCGCCTGACCATCAGCGGGCAGACCCGATAGAATTTCCGACTTGGCCAGGGCAATGTTTTCCGGACTGCCAAAACGACCGACATGCGCCATCCCGGCATTGGTCAGGATGCTGACGCTGGGGCGCGCCAACTGCATGCAGTAGTTGATATCACCCACCTGGGCTGCACCCATTTCGATCACGGCGAATTGATGCTCAGGTTGCAACTCGAGCAGGGTCAGTGGTACGCCCAGTTCGTTATTCAGGTTGCCACGGGTGGCCAGCACCGGGCCGCGTTCACGCAGCATGGCGGCAAGCATCTCCTTGACCGTGGTTTTGCCGCTCGAACCGGTAATCCCCACCACCGGGCCAGTAAAGGCATTGCGCGCCAGTGCGCCAAGTTGTCCCAGGGCATAGCGGCAGTCATGCACCAGCAGCTGCGGCAGCGGGTCGTCCACCAGGTAACTGACCATGGCGGCAGCCGCACCGTTTTCACGGGCCTGCGCCAGGTAGTCGTGACCATCCACCTGGTTACCGGTGAGGGCGACAAACAACCCGCCTGGCTGTACCTGGCGGGCGTCAATGCTGACGCTATTGAACGTCGCATCAGCGCCGGGCAGACTGGCCAGCAGCGGCTTCAACAGGTCTGACAAACGCATTGATTCAAGCATGTTTCATCTCCCAATCCTGCAGGGCGGCCAGGGCTTGTTCACTGTCGCTGAATGGATGACGCACGCCGTTGATCTCCTGATAAGCTTCATGACCCTTGCCGGCCAACAAAATCACATCACCGGCCTTGGCCGCCGAAATACTGCGGGCAATGGCCTGCGCACGGTTGACCACCACCTCGGCCTGTGCCGGATTGTCCAGGCCGACAAGAATCTGTTTGATAATCTCGGCCGAGGCTTCGCTGCGCGGATTGTCATCGGTCACCAGTAGTTGATCGGCGCCCTGCTCGGCGATGCGCCCCATCAAGGGCCGCTTGCCGGTATCGCGATCACCTCCACAACCAAAGACACAGGTCAGCTTGCCGCTGACATGGGCGCGCAGTGCCGCCAGGGCTTTTTCCAGTGCGTCCGGGGTATGCGCATAATCAATCACCACCAGCGGCTGCGACCCGCCACCGAGGCGTTGCATGCGCCCGGCCGGCGCCTGCAAACCGGCAACCAGCTGCAGCGCGCGCTGCAGATCAATCTGCAGCGCCAGCAAAGCACCCAGCACTGCAAGCAGATTGGACAGATTGAAGCTGCCCAGCAGCGGACTATGCAGTTCGCCCTGCTGACCTTCGAAATGCACCAGGGCATGAATGCCCATGGCATCGAAGCGAATATCACTGCAGTGCAGGCGGGCCTGAACGTCGTGCAGGCTGAAGCTGATACAAGGCACGGGGCACCGGGCTGCCAGCTCACGACCAAAGGCATCATCCAGGTTGATCACCGCACTGCCGCGGGTAAGATCAAACAGACGTGCCTTGGCAGCGCCATAACGGGCCATGTCGCCGTGATAATCCAGGTGGTCGCGACTCAGGTTGGTGAATACCGCCAGATCAAAGCCCAGCGCCGCTACGCGACCCTGGTCCAGTGCATGCGAGGAAACCTCCATGCTGACCCAGGCCGCGCCCTGATCCCGTAACGCTGCCAATGATTGCTGGACGCGCAGGGCATCGGGTGTAGTCATGCCCTGATCTTCCAGGCTGCCTAGCAGGCCACTGCCCAGGGTGCCGATGACGCCGCAAGGCTGGTCGAGAAGATTCAAGGCCTGGGCCAGCATCTGGCTGACACTGGTTTTACCGTTGGTGCCGGTGATACCGATCAGCTTCAGGCTCTGGGCTGGCTCGCCGTAAAAACGTCCGGCCAGCGCCGACAGCTGCTGCACCAGACCGGTGACCGGCAACATGGGTACGCGACTTGGCGGCAGGGTCGGCCAGTCAGCCTCATAGGCCACCGCTGCGGCGCCGGCGGACAGTGCCTGGGCAATGAACTTACGGCCATCGTGCTGCTGACCGGGCACCGCCAGGAACAGCGTGCCATTGCTGACATTGCGGCTATCCAGACTCAGGGCATTGATCTGCACCGACTCACCTGTCCACTCCGGGAACAGCTGCTTGAGGGCAATCATCCGCGATCCCCCTCTGGCTGAACCGGCGGCAGCTCGACCTGTTGCAGTTCCGGCAAATCATCGGGCGTGACGTTCAACAGACGCAGAGCACCGGACATGATTTCGGAAAACACCGGTGCTGCAACCAGGCCGCCGTAATATTCGCCGCTGCTGGGCTCGTCAATCACCACCACGGCGGCGAAGCGCGGGTTGCTGATCGGGGCCACACCGGCAAAAACCGAGCGATAACGGTCTGTGGCATAGCCGCCGCCTGGCAGGGTCTTGTGCACCGTGCCGGTCTTGCCGCCAACCTGATAGCCCGGTACCCGAGCACGGGAGCCCGTGCCGCCTTCACCATCCACCGTGCCGCGCAACATGGTCAGCAACTGGCGACTGACATCCTCGGGAATCACCTGCACACCCTGCTCCGGCTGATCAACGCGGAGCAGCGACAGCGGCACCCGACGACCATAATTTCCCAGGGTGGCATAGGTATGCGCGAGCTGCGTCGCCGTTACCGACAGACCGTACCCGTAGGACAGCGTGGCCGTTTCGATCTGCGGCCAGCGGCGATGGGAAGGCAGGCGGCCAACGCTTTCACCGGGAAAGCCCAGACCGGTGTATTCGCCCAGACCCAGTTGTTGCAGCAGGCCGTGAATATTTTCCGCACCGATATCCAGGGCGATCTTGACCACGCCGACGTTGCTCGACTTCATGATCACGCCACCCATATCCAGCATGCCGTAATTACGGAAGTCACGGACCGTCAGGGTCGACACGCGCATGGTGCCGGGGCGCGTATCCAGCACCGTACTGGCATTGTAGCGACCGCTCATCAAGCCCGCCGCCACGGTAAAGGTCTTGATCGGCGAGCCAGGCTCGAACACATCGATCAAGGCGCGATTGCGCATACTGTCCGGGCGCAGGTTGGCACGGTTGTTCGGGTTGTAGCTGGGCTGATTGGCCATGGCCAGAATTTCACCCGTGCGGACATCAATCAACACCGCCGAACCGGCCTTGGCATTGAACTGCTGTAACGCTTCACGCAGCTCACGATGGGCAATGTACTGCAGGCGCAGATCAATCGACATGGTCAGGTCGTTGCCAGGCCGCGCGTTACTGATGACCTGAACATCCTTGATCAGCCGGCCACGACGGTCCTGCAGCACTTCGCGCCGTCCGGGTACGCCACGCAACCAGTCGTTATAGGTGAGTTCCAGCCCCTCCTGACCGGCTTCATCGACGTTGGTAAAACCAACCAGATGGGCTGCTACATCGCCCGCTGGATAAAAGCGTCGATATTCCTCGATGCTATAAACACCGGGAACCCGCAGGGCAATAACCGCTTCGCCATCCTGCGGCGTCATGCCCCGACGCAAATAGATGAACTCGCGCTCAGCGTTGGCCCGCAGGCGCTCGGCAAAGGTTGCTTCGTCAGTGCCCAAGGCCCTGGCCAACTCGCCCCAGCGCGGCTCGTGGGCAACCAATTGCTGGGGATTGGCCCACAAGGTCAGAACCGGGGTGCTGACGGCCAGCGGCTCACCATGCCGATCAGTCACCTGACCGCGGTGGGCCGGGATCACGGTATGCCGCACGCTGCGCTTGTCACCTTCGTCCTTGAGAAAGTCCCGGTCGACAACCTGCAAGTCAACAATGCGCCAGCTAATCAGGGCGCAGCAAAGCGCCAGCAGACTGATGACCAGCCGAAAGCGCCAGGGGTGCAGACTGCCGTTGGGCTTGAGCCGCATCATGGCTTCACCAGTATCACTTCACGGGCCTCGGGAACCCGCATGCCGAGCTGACTGACAGCCAGGGATTCGACACGGTGATGAGCCGTCCAGGTGCTTTGCTCCAACACCAGACGACCCCAATCAGCCTGGGCCTTTTCACGCTCGGTCATTTCCGCGGCCAGCTCATTGAGCAATACACGGCTCCAGTGCGCGCTGTAGGTCACACCCAGAGCACTGACCAGGATCAATACCCAGACGATCATCAGCCAACCACTGCTGCGCGGCAGTCGGGTGGATTCGAGCAGCAGCTTCAACTGGCTCATGGCCGCTTCTCGGCAATACGCAGCACGGCGCTACGCGAACGCGGGTTACTGGCCACTTCGGCTGCGGAGGGCTTGATCGCCTTGCCCACCAGATTGAGGCTGACCTGAATGTCCGCATCGCGGATCGGCAGGTCGCGGGGCAATGGCGCACCCTTGGCTTCGCGGCGCATGAACTGCTTGACCAGCCGATCTTCCAACGAATGGAAGCTGATAACGGCCAAACGGCCACCGGGCGACAGCACTTCAAGCGCTGCCTTGAGGCCATCACCCAGATCATCCAGCTCACGATTGATAAAGATGCGGATACCCTGGAAGGCACGGGTAGCCGGATGCTTGTGCTTTTCCCAGGCCGGGTTGGCCTCCTTCAGCACCTCAGCCAGATCCCCGGTACGGGTGAAAGGCTGCTGGCTGCGACGCATAACCACTGCGCGCGCCATACGACGGGCAAAACGCTCTTCACCGTACTCCTTGAGCACGGTGACAATGTCGTCCTCACTGGCACTGTTGATCCACTCGGCAGCGCTTTGTCCGCTACCCGGGTCCATGCGCATGTCCAGTGGACCGTCCTGCATGAAGCTGAAGCCGCGCTCGGCGTCGTCCAACTGTGGCGAGGAAACCCCCAGATCCAGCAGCACACCATCAACCTTGCCATGCAGACCCAGGTCGCGCAGGGCCTCGGCCATATCGGCAAAAGTGCGTTGCATAACGACAAAGCGGCCGTCTTCGGCCGCCAGCTGCTCACCGACCCGGATCGCCTCCGGGTCCTTGTCGAAGCCAAGCAAGCGGCCCTCCGCGGAGAGCCTGGCGAGTATCGCCCGGCTATGCCCGCCACGCCCGAAGGTACCATCCACGTAGCAGCCATCGGGCTTGATATCCAGCCCGTCCAGTGCTTCATTGAGCAGCACGCTGATATGCGCGAAGGTATTCATAGGCTGAGGGTCTGCAGCACGTCCGGCAGTTCGCCGAGACTCTGTTGCTGGTCAAGGTAGGATGAGGTAGTCGCCTCCCAGGCGTCCTCGCTCCACAATTCGAATTTGTCCAACTGCCCGACCAGCATGACTTTCTTGTCCAGACCGGCATGCTCACGCAGCAGCGGCGGCACAACGAAACGACCGCTGTTATCCAGCTCGATTTCATTGGCATTACCAATCAACAGGCGATTCAGGCGCTTGACTGCCGGATTCAGGTTGGGCGCTTTACGCAACTGCGCTTCAACCGCTTCCCAGGCGGGCATGGGGTATATCCACAGGCAACGCTCTTCCAGGGCAATGGTGGCTACCAACTGGCCGGCGCACAGCTCGACGAGACGGTCGCGATAACGCGCCGGCATCGCAAGCCGCCCCTTGGCGTCCAGATTGATGGCACTGGTTCCCCGAAACACGTTTTCTGCTTCCCCTTGTTGATTGGCTTTCCATAAATGGGCAGGGCTTACCAAATCTACCCACTTTTTCCCACTTCACACCACTTCGGCACACTATAGGAAGCAGGGCATACAGCGTCAAGCCGCTATTTGCGGAAAAATCCTTTATTGGCAGGGAGTTACGACGAACGGCAGGCAAACATCATGACCTTGCGAAGCAAATAACCAACGAGATCATTTACCCAAAACGCAAAGTTAAAGTGATTTGTGAGGAGTAAGATTTTTTCGTTCTGAGAAGGGATTTTTTAGCATCATTAAACAGGTACGCACCATGGGTTGGTGCGCCAGACAACCATCAAGCAGGACAATGCCTGCTAACACCTACCCGGCAGAGTGACCGGATAATTGAAGAAAAAATAAGAGTTGGCCTGTAAGCCGGGTTCTGTCGTGAACAGTCATTCGTCTACGACAGCCATCACTGACTGCCTCTAGCAACCTACCCGAACCCAGTGCGGGCCACACCCAAGGGTTCCTATTTGGTCTTGCTCCGAGTGGGGTTTACCGTGCCACGGACTGTTACCAGCCGCGCGGTGCGCTCTTACCGCACCCTTTCACCCTTACCTGATCCCCTTGCGGGGCCATCGGCGGTCTACTCTCTGCTGCACTTTCCGTAGGCTCACGCCCCCCAGGCATTACCTGGCACTCTGCCCTATGGAGCCCGGACTTTCCTCCCTTCCGCAAGCGGAACGGCGACTGTCCAGCCAACTCTTGGACGCAAGGTTAGCCGTGAAAAGCACCGCCGGCAAGCACGATGTCCATTCGCCCTCATAAGGAGCACGACGCGCACCAATATAAGGCACAAACAGCGTCAACTGATCCACACCCTGTCCGCCCTGTTGCGGTGCAGCCCGCACCATCTCTGAACCTGAACAGGTTGGCATAGCCCCTGCATTGATCTGAACAGCAAACGAGATTCGCGGCGCAACCGGCCGCAGGCGTTGCCAGGCCCCCGGGCCTGAAACAACTTGGTACCAATGGACAACTAGGGTTCCGACCTGCCTGCAGGTGACTGGTCCGAGAGTTGTCGACCTCCGGCAGGGGGTTACACGGCGGGATAAAAGCCCGGGAGAGCCTCAGATCACTGGGATCTCGTTACCTGTAACCGATGGAGCCTGCCATGCCTCAGATACTGCGCAAAGCCCTGCTCAGCCCCACGGAGAGCATGCCATGTCACGCCTGATGAACCGCAAACCAGGCCGCGTGCTGCAGCTTGGACTGATTCTGCTGCCCTTCGCCTTGCTGCTGATGTTTTATCTGGCCAGCTCCCAGGCACGCCTGGCCGACAATCCCAACGACAAGCTGCTGCCAAGCTTCACGCAAATGGCCGATGCAGTCGAGCGCATGGCCTTCACCGCAGATCGTCGTACCGGAGCGTATTTATGGTGGGACGATACCGCTGCCAGCCTCAAGCGCCTGGGTACAGGCCTGGGTATTGCCGCCGCCGCCAGCCTGGTGCTGGGCTTGGCCATGCTGATCCCACTGTTACGCACGCCCCTGTCGCCGCTGGTAACCGTGATTTCGATGATTCCTCCCCTGGCGATCCTGCCGATTCTGTTTATCGTCATGGGCCTGGGCGAACTGTCCAAGGTGATGCTGATCGTTATTGGGATCACGCCGGTCCTGATCCGTGACATGCAGCAACGGGTCAGTGAAATCCCCGATGAACTGCTGATCAAGGCGCAGACGCTGGGTGCCAATACCTGGCAGGTACTGATTCGGGTGGTACTGCCGCAACTGCTGCCGCGTCTGCTGCAAGGCCTGTGTCTGGCCCTGGGGCCGGCCTGGCTGTTTCTGATTGCCGCCGAGGCCATCGCCTCCACGGACGGCTTGGGTTATCGCATCTTTCTGGTCCGCCGCTATCTGGCGATGGATGTGATTCTGCCCTACGTGGCCTGGATTACCCTGCTCGCCTTCATCATGGACCGCGCCCTGAAGGGCCTGTGCCGGGGCCTGTTCCCCTGGTTCGAACCCAAGGGAGGCCACTGACATGAGTCGCATTTCAATCCGCCATGTGTGGCAACAGTACGACGACACCGTGGTGCTGGAAAACCTCAATCTGGAGGTCGCCAGCGGCGAATTCATCACCATGGTCGGCGCCTCCGGTTGCGGCAAGTCCACCTTCCTGCGCTTGCTGCTGGGTCAGGAACGCCCCAGCAAGGGTCAGATTCTGCTGGACGACCAACCCCTGGCTGCCGAGCCGGGACCAGAGCGTGGCGTAGTGTTCCAGCGCTACTCAGTATTTCCGCACCTGACCGTGCTCGGCAATGTCATGCTCGGCCTGGAACTGCAGGCTGCACCGCTGCTCGGTCGCCTGCTGGGTCGGGCCAGGCGCGAGGCGCGCGAGCAAGCCGCAGCCATTCTCGAGAAAGTCGGTCTGGGCCATGCCCTGAACAAATACCCACATGCCCTGTCAGGCGGCATGCAGCAACGTCTGGCGATTGCCCAGGCGCTGGTCAAGGCGCCCCGCATCCTGCTGCTGGATGAGCCTTTTGGCGCACTGGACCCGGGCATCCGCAAGGACATGCATGAGCTGCTGCTGGAACTCTGGAAGCAAAGCGGTCTGACCGTATTCATGGTTACCCACGACCTGGCTGAAGGTTTCACCCTGGGCACGCGCCTGCTGGTGTTCGACAAGACTCGCATCGACCCGCAGGCGCCCGGCGCCTATGGTGCCCGCATCACCTACGACATCCCCCTGAACACCGATCGCAAGGCAGCGCGGGCCGCCGTCGACGCCCTGCCCGAGCACCTGACCCGTGAACTTGCCCCAGCGCATCTGCAAGGAGCCTGACCCGATGACTCTGCCAACGCCCCTGCGCCCTACCTTCTACCGGGAGATTCTTCCCGGCGGCGGGCATACCTCTTTTGTTCTCAAGCGCGGCCAGATGCTGCGTCTGACTGACTGCGAAGGCGGCGCCAATGTCAGCCTGCTGCTGTTCAATGCCAACGAAAAAAGCGAGCGCCTGAACCTGCCCGACAGCCTCAAGTGCCAGCACACCGCCAAGCTGACCGCCGGTCACTGCCTGTATTCGGATATGGGCCGGGTACTGGCCGCCATCGTCACCGATACCTGTGGCTGGAGCGACAGCTTTGGCGGTGTGCTGAATGCCGATGAAGTACTGGAAAAATATGGCGCAGGGCGCTATCAGGAACTGCGCAACGGCTTTTACCGCAACGGTGTGGACAACCTGCTGGTCGAGATGGGCAAGTGGGACATGCAGCTCTGCGACCTGCTGATGACCCTGAACCTGTTCAGCAAGGTCACAGTCGACGCCGAAGGCCGCTTTGCCTTCCAGCCTGACAACAGCAAGGCCGGCGACATCATCGAGCTCTACGCACCCATGGATACCCTGGTGGTCATGACCGCCCTGCAGCACCCGATGGACCCGAACCCGCAGTACGCACCCAAACCGGTCAAGCTGAGCTGGCATCGCGTGGCCGATGACGGCATCACCATTCTCTGCCGTCGCACCCGCGAAGAAAACCTGCGCGGCCTGCACAACACCGACCGGATCTTTCTCTGAGGGAACATGCCCATGACTCTGACCCACAGCGACAAGCAGCCCGACAACGCCGTATACCGTGCCACTATTCCAGCTGGCGAGCCCTGGCTAACCGACATCAAGGCCGGACAAACCCTGCGCCTGCTTGATCTGGAAGGCAATCAGGCCGTCGACACCCTGTTCTTCAGCGCAGAAAACCCACGGGAGCGCTACGACGTGCAACGCACCCTGCGCAAACAGAACTCGGTGTATCTGACCACCGGCAGCGTGTTGTACAGCAATCTGGGCAAGCCGATGCTGACCATCAGTGCCGATACCTGCGGCCGCCACGACACACTTGGCGGCGCCTGCGCCCAGGAAAGCAACACCGTACGCTACGCCCTGGATACCCGTTACATGCACAGCTGCCGCGACAATTTTCTGCGCGCCAGCCTGCACGACGGCCGCCTGCGCAAGGCCGATATCAGCCACAACATCAATTTCTTCATGAACGTTCCGGTCACCCCCGAAGGCGGCCTGACCTTTGAAGACGGCATTTCCGGCGCCGGCAAGTATGTCGAGCTGGTCGCGCATATGGACATCATCGTGCTGATCTCCAATTGCCCACAGCTGAACAACCCGTGCAACGGCTATAACCCGACGCCGGCGGAGATACTGGTCTGGGGGTAAACAAGCTTCAAGCTGCCAGCGGCAAGCTTCAAGCTGGCCCTGCGCAGATGAGCTGATTCGTCAATCTTACAGCTTGCGGCTTGCGGCTTGCGGCTTGCAGCTGCCCCTGGGACGGCCCGGGGAGCATTAAGTAGTGAACCAGGACGACCTGGCCGAGGAACAACCATGTTCGATACCTTGTTGATCGCCAACCGTGGCGCCATTGCCTGCCGTATTTTGCGTACGCTAAAAGACCTTGATGTTCGCGGCGTGGCCGTTTACTCGGAGGCTGATGCGGCCAGCCTGCATATCCAGCAGGCCGATCAGGCCATCTCGCTGGGTGAGGGCGCGGCCACCGGCACCTATCTGGATGTCGGCAAGATCCTCGACGCGGCAAAACAGAGTGGTGCCCAGGCGATCCATCCCGGTTACGGCTTCCTCTCGGAAAATGCCGCCTTCGCCGAAGCCTGTGAAGCGGCGGGCATTGCCTTTGTCGGACCAACCCCGGAGCAACTGAGGGTCTTTGGTCTGAAACACACCGCACGCGCCCTGGCCAAACAGTATGGCGTGCCCCTGCTGGAAGGCACCGAGCTGCTCGACAGCCTGGACTCGGCACTCTGCGCCGCCGAGCAGGTTGGCTATCCGGTGATGCTCAAGAGTACCGCTGGCGGTGGCGGCATTGGCATGCGCGTATGCCGTAGTGCCAGCGAACTGAGCGAGGCCTTCCAGACGGTCAAACGTCTGGGCCAGAACAATTTCAGTGACGCCGGCGTGTTTATCGAGAAATACATCGAGCGCGCCCGTCATCTGGAAGTACAGGTGTTCGGCGATGGTCACGGTGAGGTGTTGGCCCTCGGCGTGCGGGACTGCTCGGTACAGCGCCGCAACCAGAAGGTGATCGAGGAAACCCCGGCACCCAATCTGCCCGAAGGCATGGCCGAGGCCCTGTGTGCCGCGGCGATAAAACTGGCCAGCGCGGTCAACTACCGCAGCGCCGGTACCGTCGAGTTTGTCTATGACAGTGAAGCCGAGCACTTCTATTTCCTTGAGGTCAATACCCGCCTGCAGGTCGAGCATGGTGTTACCGAGCAGGTCTGGGGCGTCGATCTGGTGCGCTGGATGATTGAACTGGCGGCCGGTGATCTGCCACCACTGGCCGAGCTGGGCAAGTCTCTTCAGGCCCGCGGCCACGCCATTCAGGCCCGCGTTTATGCCGAAGATCCGGGCCGTGACTTCCAGCCCTGTCCGGGACTGCTGACCGCCGTTGACTTTCCCGCCGCCGACGGCAAGGCGCTGCGGATTGATACCTGGGTAGAAGCCGGCTGCGAGATACCACCCTACTTCGACCCGATGATAGCCAAGATCATCTGCTGGCAGCCAACCCGCGAGGCCGCCAGCGCAGCCCTGCATAGGGTGCTGGGTGAAACGCAACTCTATGGTGTGGAAAACAACATCGCCTATATCCGCCAGATCCTGCTGGATTTGCCATTCGCCAGCGGCCAGCCGTGGACACGCTGCCTTGAGCAACTGCGTTATCAGGCCAACACCTTTGAAGTGCTCAGCGGCGGCACCCAGACCACCGTTCAGGACGTTCCCGGCCGGCTGGGTTATTGGGCTGTCGGCGTGCCACCATCCGGCCCGATGGATAACCTGGCACTGCAATTGGCCAACCGTCTGCTGGATAATCCCCAGGATGCCGCCGGCCTGGAAATTACCATGAGCGGCCCGCTGTTGAAGTTCAATACCGCTGCCGTGGTCGCCGTCACCGGCGCGGATATCCCCGTAACGCTGGACGGAAGCCCCCAGCCCATGCATACCAGCCTGCTGATCCCAGCGGGTGGTCAACTTGCACTCGGCACCCTTGCCGGGGCCGGGGCACGAAGCTACCTGGCCATTCGCGGCGGCATTCAGGTGCCGGATTATCTTGGGAGCAAGAGCACCTTTACCCTGGGACAGTTTGGTGGTCATGCCGGACGCGCCCTGCGGGCCGGTGATGTGCTGCATCTGCCAGCACTGAGCGACCCGAGCGTCGGCGCCAGTCTGGCTGCAGAGCTGTGCCCGGCCCTGCCAGCGGTGCGCCACCTGCGCGTGATTTATGGCCCGCATGCCGCGCCCGAATACTTTACCCCGGCTTACATGCAGCGTTTCCTGGAGACCGATTGGGAGGTGCATTTCAACTCCAGCCGCACCGGCATTCGCCTGATCGGCCCGAAACCGGAGTGGGTGCGTGAGGACGGCGGTGAAGCCGGCCTGCACCCCTCGAATATCCATGACAATCCGTACGCCATTGGCGCCGTGGACTTTACCGGTGACATGCCGGTTATCCTCGGGCCGGATGGGCCGAGCCTGGGTGGCTTCGTCTGCCCGGTGACCATCATCGAAGCCGACCTGTGGCAGATGGGCCAACTCAAGGCCGGTGACCGGGTGCGCTTTATTCCGGTTGCGCTGGAAACCGCGCGCGAACTGGCCCTGCTTCGCCAGCAGGAAATCCAGCAATTGCAACCCCTGTGCCCGACCAGCAGCCCAGCCGTCGAGCCCGCTTCACCCATAGTGCTGAGCATTGGTGAAACCGACACCCAACTGGTTGCCCGGCTGTCCGGCGATACCCATCTGCTGCTGGAAATCGGCCAGCCGGAGCTGGATCTGGTCTTGCGCTTTCGCGGTCACGCGTTGATGCAGGCACTGGAGGCCATGCACTTGCCCGGTGTCAGTGACCTGACCCCCGGCATTCGTTCCCTGCAAGTGCATTACCAGCCGGAGGTCCTGCCACTGGCGCAGCTGCTGAGCATCATAGAAGGTGCCTGGGAGCAGGTTGTCAGCGCCCGGGATCTCAAGGTGCCTTCGCGTATCGTGCACCTGCCGCTGTCCTGGGATGACCCGGCCTGCCAGCTGGCCATCGAGAAATACATGACCACAGTGCGCAAGGACGCCCCCTGGTGCCCGAGCAATCTGGAATTCATCCGTCGCATCAATGATCTGCCCAACCTCGATGAGGTGCACCGCACCGTGTTCGAGGCCAGCTATCTGGTCATGGGCCTGGGTGATGTCTACCTGGGCGCACCGGTAGCCACACCACTGGACCCCCGGCACCGGCTGGTCACCACCAAATACAACCCGGCACGGACCTGGACTGCGGAAAACTCCGTGGGCATTGGTGGCGCCTATATGTGTGTCTATGGCATGGAAGGGCCCGGCGGCTACCAGTTCGTCGGCCGCACCCTGCAGATGTGGAACCGTTATCGCGAGGTCGAGGCCTTCGGCGGCAAACCCTGGCTTCTGCGGTTTTTTGATCAGATCCGCTTCTATCCGGTGTCCGCCGATGAGCTTACACGCATCCGCCGGGACTTCCCGCTCGGTCGCTACCCACTGCAGATCGAGGAAACCGAACTGCATCTGAATGCCTATCAGGCCTTTCTGCAACAGGAGGCCGAGGGCATTCAGGCCTTTCGTGATCAGCAGCAAGCCGCCTTCAAGGCCGAGCGCGAACGCTGGATTGCCAATGGCCAAGCCAATTATGACAGCGAGGAGGTGGTCGCCGAGCAGAGCGAAGAGGCGCCGCTTGAGCCCGGGCAAATCGGCCTGGACAGCCATATTGCCGGCAACCTCTGGCAGGTGCAGGTCGCCGAAGGCGCGCAGGTCAAGGCCGGGGATGTGCTGGTGATTCTCGAGTCGATGAAAATGGAGATACCGCTGCTGGCGCCCTGCGACGCCGTCGTCACCAGGATTCACGTGCAACCGGGCTCAGCCGTGCGGGCCGGTCAGCGGGTACTGGTGCTGGAGCAGGCCTGATCATCAACCCGGGAATGGCCGAGTTCCACCTCGGCCACCGGCACCGCCTGCCAGCACGCTGTGTCGAGATGGAACTCGACACTCCCGGGCAAAGCCTCGTTGCAGAGACCCGCGTTGTAAATCTAACCAACAGTGAAGTGGCCTAGACTCAAGCTCAACAGCCCAGAACCAACCCTGCCTGGGATTGGCCGAGTTCCACGTCGGCCAGAGGCGTCGTCTGCCAGCACGGTGTGTCGAGTCGACACTCCCAGGTAGCCCCTTGCTCCTTCAGGCCTTACCCAAGGCTACCTGGTACAGCCGGTTTTTCTTTTCGCCAGTGATCTTGGCCGCCAGGGCAGCCGCCTGCTTGACCGGCAAGTCCGCCAGCAGAATATCCAGAACCCGTTCAACCTCTGGGCTCAGGACGTCATCTGCAGGGGCTGCGGGCAACCCTTCAACTACCAGCACGCATTCACCACGCTGCTGGTCACTGTCAGCCCTGACCCAGTCAACCAGCTCGGCAATGGGCGCGCCCTTGATGGTTTCGAAGGTCTTGGTCAACTCGCGCCCCAGCACCACCTGGCGTGCTGGTCCGAGTATCGCCAACATGTCCTCAAGGCACTCGAGTAGTCGATGCGGCGCCTCGTAGAGCATCCAGGTGCGCTCTTCACTGGCCAGCGCCTGCAGGCGCTGTTGGCGACCGTGGGCCTTGGCAGGTAGAAAGCCCTCGAAAGTGAATCGATCAGAGGGCAAACCGGCCGCGCTCAAGGCCGCAATCAGGGCGCAGGACCCAGGGATTGGGCAGACCCGCACGCCGGCTTCACGGGCCAGACGCACAAGGTGATAGCCCGGATCGGAAATCAGCGGCGTCCCGGCATCGGAAATCAGTGCCATATCCTCACCGCCACTGAGTCGCTCAATCAAGCGCACGCTCTTATCCCGCTCATTGTGATCATGGCAGGCCGTGGTCGGCGTGTTAATTCCGAAATGCTGCAGCAGGCGAGCACTGTGGCGGGTATCTTCTGCCGCTATCAGGCTGACCGAGCGCAACACATCCAGTGCACGCGGTGTCATATCCTGCAAGTTGCCTATCGGCGTGGCAACCACAAACAAGGTACCGGACATGGCAGTTCCCGTAATATTGAAAGACATGCATTGTACAGGACGTGATCCAGTGCATGGTGATTGCTCCCGCCCTTGGTTACAATGCGCAGACTCGATGCCAACAGGACGAACTGCCCTGTGTCTTTAGCGAAAGGAAATAGTCGCATGCTCCGCATTAACCGCCTGCCGATTCTGTCACTGGCCCTGGCCATGTTGCTCGCTGGCTGTTCGTCACCCCCTAAACAGCTGTCAGACCTGCCGCGAACGCCCTTGGCCAGCGCTGAGCAGATTCTGCAGAATGCCGACCGCCGTAGTGGCGCAGAAGCCCATTTACTGCGTTTACACGCGGCACAGGCTGCCAGCAATGCCGGTCAGCATGAGCAGACCCAGGTTATTCTGCAACAAATCCCACAGAGTGAGCTGCCAGTTGATCAGCAGATTCGCTTCAGTGAGCTACAAGCCACCAGTGCGCTGGGTCTGAACAATCCAGCAATGGCACTTGCTGCCCTGCGACACAGCTCCATGGCGCAAATTGGCAGCATCCCGATGGACGAGCAACTGGCCATACAACAGCTGCGTGCCCGTGCCTTCGAGTTAACTGGCGACAGCCTGAGTGCCGCCCGCGAGCGGGTATTCATTCACAATCTGCTGCCTGTCGCACAGCAACAAGCCAATCTGAATGCCATCTGGAACGACATAAGCCAGCTCAGCTCGGCAAAACTGCAACAGGCCCACGCGGCTGCCAACGGTGAAATGCGCGGCTGGCTGGAACTGGCTCTGATTGACAGTCAGCTTGGCAATATTGATCTGCAGGCCCGCGAAATAAAGCAGTGGCAAAGCAATAATCCCGGCCACCCAGCAGCCAATGCGCTGCCTGATTCACTCAATCAACTGCTGACACTGCATGCCAGTCGGCCCAAACATATTGCATTGCTGCTGCCCTTTGAGGGGCCGCTTGCCAGCGCCGCCCAGGCTCTGCGTGATGGTTTTCTGGCGGCCCAATACCAGGCTTATGGAGAGGGTATTGATCAACCGCGCATCAGTCTTTACGACAGTACCGCCTACAACAATCTGCAAGACTTCTATGCCCAGGCCGTTGCCGATGGTGTCGAGTGGGTAATCGGTCCACTTGAACGCGATCAGGTCAGTGCCCTGGCTGCTCTGCCCTCCTTGCCCCTGCCTACCTTGGCACTGAACTACACCGAGGCTCCAATTGCGGCGGATTCCAGCCTCTTCCAGTTTGGTCTGGCACCAGAAGATGAAGCACGTTCAGCCGCCCTGCAGGCTTGGGCTGAAGGCCATCGCAGCATGGCTGCGCTGACCGCGCAAACTGATTGGGGAAATCGTGCCTATCAGGCGTTCAAGGAGACATGGGAGGGGCTAGGCGGCATCCTTATCGGTCGCGAAATGATCGATCAACCTGCCGAAATGGCAGGACAGATTGGCCAGTTACTGCAAATTCGCCAAAGCGAGCAGCGCATGCAGCGCATGCAACGCTTGCTCGGCAACAGCCTGATGGTTCAACCTACCCCGCGCCAGGATCTGGATGCGCTGTTCCTGGCGGCCACGCCACAACAGGCCCGACAGCTGATGCCAACCCTAGCGTTTCAGTATGCCGGAGACCTGCCGGTATTTTCGACCTCGCATGGATACCAGGTAAATCCCCTGAATAACGAAAATGCTGACCTTGATGGCATCCTGGTTGCCGAAATCCCCTGGCTTTTGAGTCGCAACGACAGCCTCTACCAACCCGTCACACAAAACTGGCCACAGGCCAGCGGGGCACTCGGTCGCCTGTATGCCATGGGAATTGATGCCCAACGTATCTTCAGCCGTCTTCCCCAGCTGCAGCAATATCCGGATACGCGGGTCAACGGTGCTACCGGACAACTGTCCTTGTCGACTGACGGCCGTATCAGCCGCCAACTGAGCTGGGGGGTCATGGAGGCAGGTGAACTTTCACCCACCAGTCTGGCTCTACAGGAGCAATGATTCGACTGACTCGCCAACAAGTCAGCGGTAACCAGGCTGAACGGCAGGCTGAACTGTTACTAAAGCAGGCCGGCCTGAAAGTCCTGGACCGTAATTACCGCTGCAAACAAGGTGAGCTTGATCTGGTCATGCGCGATGCGGATACAGTAGTATTTGTCGAAGTACGATATAGACGCAGCAGCCAGTGGGGCAGTGCCGCGGAGACGGTAGATGCACGCAAGCAGAAACGTGTCATTGCCGCAGCCCAGCATTACCTTCTGACTCACCCCCAACTGGCCAAGCACCCATGCCGCTTCGACGTCATTGCCGCCAATGGCAATTCGGCGGATCCAGCTGCCTATCACTGGATTCGAGAGGCTTTCACCTGTTAGCGAGCTTAAATCCCTATGGATATGCAACACCGTATCAGGCAACTGTTTACCGACAGCATTGAGACCAAGACCCGCGCCATGGACGTGCTTGGCCCGAGCATTGAGCAAGCCAGCCAGCTGATGGTCAATTGCCTGCTCAACGAAGGCAAGATTCTGACCTGCGGCAACGGTGGCTCAGCCGGTGACGCTCAGCATTTCTCCTCTGAACTGTTGAACCGTTTCGAGCGTGAGCGGCCTAGTCTGCCAGCCCTTGCCCTGACCACTGACAGCTCGACCATTACCTCGATTGCCAACGATTACAGCTACGAGGAAATCTTCTCCAAGCAGATCCGCGCGCTGGGGCAGCCTGGTGATGTATTGCTGGCAATCTCCACCAGCGGCAATTCGGGGAACGTGCTGCAAGCCATCCAGGCTGCCCATGACCGCGACATGCTTGTCGTTGCACTGACTGGCCGTGATGGCGGCGCCATGGCCTCACTGCTACTGCCCGAGGATGCTGAGATTCGTGTTCCTGCGCGCTCCACCGCACGCATCCAGGAAGTCCACCTGCTGGCCATTCACTGTCTCTGCGACCTGATCGACCGCCAGCTATTCGGGAGTGACGAATGAGATTCCTGCCTGCCCTTCTCATCCTCAGTCTGCTCAGCGGCTGCAGTACGGTTATCAAGGCTACCCGCGATGCGCCGCTGGAAGGCAACCCCGGAACCCGGACATTTGGCAGCACCATTGATGACCAGTTGATAGAAACCAAAATCAACGTCAACGTCGCCAAAGCACATGTCGATATAGAACGTGAAGCGCGAGTTCATGTAACCAGCTTCAATGGCGTTGTATTGCTGACAGGTCAGGTCCCGCGCGCAGAACTCAAGTCTCTGGCAGAGCAGGAAGCTCGGCAAGTTCAGCGCGTCAAGGTAGTTCACAACGAACTGACGATCGGTGCCAACCTGCCTCTGCTGGCACGCAATAACGATGTATTGATTACCTCAAGCGCCAAAACTCGCCTGCTCGCTGACAACAGCATCCCTGGTCGAAGAATCAAGGTTGTTACCGAAGCAGGCATTGTCTATCTGATGGGACTGGTCTCGCGCGCTGAAGCCGATCTGGCTGTGCAGGCGGTACAGAATGTGGGCGGCGTGCAGCGAATCGTCAAACTGTTCGAATATATCGACTGAAAAGTCTACCTGAAGCAGACAGGGTGGTCTGCTTCAGGTTTACCGTAGCTTTGGCTTGAAGCTTGAAGACGATAGTCAGCTTTACTTGACCACTTTCAATGCCGGTCTGGCGGGCTTCTTGTCGGACTTGCCTGAATCAGCAAGCTTGCTGTCTTTCTCTGGTGGTGGCGGAGCAGGCGCAGGATCAACTTCAAATACCATACCTTGGCCATTCTCACGGGCATAAATGGCCATGATCGCCTGCGCAGGTATCCACACCTGCTGCGCAACACCGCCGAAACGACCATCAAAACAGATCTTGTCGTTGTCCATTTCCAGATGCCGAATCGCACTAGGTGCCAGATTCAGCACAATCTGGCCAGCTTCGACAAAGGACTCCGGCACGCTGGTATTGGGATAATGTGCGTTGACCAGCACATAGGGTGTGCAGTCGTTGTCGAGAATCCACTCATACAAAGCGCGGACCAGATAGGGCCGGCTTGAGCTCATCTGAGCCATACGGACCTCCTTTTGCTAACTTACTGCATTTCCTTTTCAGCCGCGGACAAACTACCAAGAAAGCCCTCGCGCTGGAAAATACGATCCATGTAATCCTGCAGCGGCTTAGCCTGCTTGGGCAACTCAACCCCGAGCAATGGCAAACGCCAGAGAATAGGCGCAATACAGCAGTCAACCAGACTGAATTCCTCACTCATGAAGTAAGGCATTTCAGCAAAGACCGGCGCAACACCAATCAGGCTTTCACGCAATTCCTTGCGCGCCTTGGTCGCAGCAGCAGCTGGGGTCTTGGGATGCAGAATCGCATCCACCAGACCGCACCAATCGCGCTGCACGCGGAACATCAACAACCGGGTATTGGCACGAGCAACAGGGTAGACCGGCAGTAGCGGCGGATGCGGGAAGCGCTCATCCAGATACTCCATCATGATGTTCGGCTCATACAACACCAGATCACGATCGAGCAGTGTCGGAACGCTGTTGTAGGGGTTATTCTCAGCCAACTCCTCCGGATGATTTCCAGGCTCGACGTTGATGACATCAACTGTCACCCCCTTCTCGGCCAGGACGATGCGCACGCGATGACAGTAATGGTCACGCGGATCGGAAAAAAAAGCCATGGAGGAACGCTTGTTGGCAGTAACGCCCATAAATCAACCCTCATCCTGTAGCGGATTGCGGTAAACAACAGAACACGCGACTGCGTGGATACAGATAGCCTGTGACGAACGACGATCTGCCTTCTCAATAAGCGCGCATTATACCCCAGAAACAAGAGCGCGCCCCAAAGGGCGCGCAATTGAAGCGGAAAAAAGCCGACTTAGTGAACATCTTTCCAGTATTCACGCTTCAGCAGGTAGGCAAACACGAAGAGGAACGCCAGATACAGCAGCACGTAGGTGCCAATGCGGTGACGTTCGAGCTTGATCGGGTCCGCAGAGTAGGCAAGGAAGGTCACCAGATTGCGTACTGTAGTATCAAACTCTTCTTCGGTCTGGCTGCCGGTACCCGGCACCACGGTGAGTACATCACAACGTTCAGCCTTGATGGTCTCACCTGACAGCGGGTCGCGCTGAACGCTGCCATTCTCTACCACTGGCATGGCCTTGCAACCAACCACCTGACGACCTTGAAGATCCATCAACACGTTCGGCATACCGACGTTGGCAAAAACCTTATTGTTGACGCCGTAGGGACGTGAAGGATCTTCATAGAAGGTCCTCATATAGGTGTACAACCAGTCAGGGCCGCGCACACGGGCCACGTTGGTCAGATCCGGTGGCGCAGCACCAAACCACACCTTGGAGTCTTCCTGACGCATACCAATGCGCATGTGGTCACCGAAGTTGGCACCTTCGGTAAAGACCAGATTTTCCATCATCAGCTCTTCCGGAATACCCAGGTCCGTCGCCACACGCTCGTAGCGCTGGTACTGAGCCGAGTGGCAACCCATGCAGTAATTGGCAAAGGTACGAGCCCCGTCCTGCAATGCAGCCTTGTCACGCAGATCAATATTGGCCTCGTCCAGAGCTACGGTAGGCGCTGCCGCCATAGCCATGCAGGGAAGCAGTGCAACTATCAACGCTAGAAATTGCTTTTTCATTAGCCAGTAACCCTCTCCGGAACGGGTTTAGTCTTCTCCATGCGGGTGTAGAACGGCATGAGTATGAAGAAGGCAAAATACAGGACGGTACAAATTTGCGAAATCAGCGTACGGGTATCGTTACCCGGAATGGCGCCCAGAATTCCCAGAATGACGAAGGAAATACAGAAGATCACCAATGCCAACTTGCTCATCCAGCCCTTGTAACGAATCGAGCGAACCGGGCTGCGATCGAGCCAGGGCAGCACAAAGAGCACCGCGATGGCCGCACCCATGGCTACTACACCAGGGAAGGCCGAGCCGCCAATGGCAGGTACTGCGCGCAGGATTGCGTAGAAGGGCGTGAAGTACCACACCGGCGCAATGTGATCAGGTGTCTTGAACTGGTTGGCAATTTCGAAGTTCGGCTTCTCGAGGAAGTAGCCACCCATTTCCGGGAAAAAGAACAGCACGATGCAGAACACAAAGAGGAAGACTACAACACCGACAATATCCTTGACCGTGTAATAGGGATGGAAAGCGATGCCATCGAGCGGCTTACCATTCTCGTCTTTGTGCTTCTTGATGTCGACGCCATCCGGGTTGTTTGAACCCACTTCATGCAGGGCGATGATGTGCAATACGACCAGGCCCAACAAAACGATCGGCAACGCAATCACGTGCAGGGCGAAGAAGCGGTTCAGGGTAATGCCGGAAATCAGGTAGTCGCCGCGAATCCACTGCTGCAGGTCAGGCCCGACAAAGGGTATGGCTCCAAACAGCGAGATGATGACCTGGGCACCCCAGTAGGACATCTGACCCCAGGGCAGCAGGTAGCCCATGAAGGCTTCAGCCATCAATACCAGATAGATGGTCATACCGAACAGCCAGATCAGCTCGCGTGGCTTCTGGTAGGAACCGTACATGATGCCGCGCAGCATGTGCAGATAGATCACCACAAAGAATGCAGAGGCGCCGGTGGAGTGCATGTACCGCAGCAACCAGCCATATTCAACATCACGCATGATGTATTCGATGGAAGCAAAGGCACCATCACCCGAGGGCTCATAGCTCATGGTCAACCAGATACCGGTGACGATCTGATTCACCAGGACCAGCATGGCCAGGGAGCCGAAGAAATAGAAGAAGTTGAAGTTCTTGGGCGCGTAGTATTTGGTCAGGTGATCTTCGACCACCTTGTTGACCGACATGCGCTCATTGATCCAGGCATTCAGCTTGCTCATCAGGCAGTCTCCTGATCCACGCCGATGACAATGATGTCGTCGGACTCATAGGAATGGGGGGGGACCGGCAGGTTCAGCGGTGCCGGCTGGCCCCGGAACACTCGACCGGACATGTCGTAACGCGAACTATGACAGGGACAGAAATAACCCCCTTTCCAATCAGCGCCCAAATCTGCCGGAGCTACTTCAGGACGGAAGGTAGGGGAGCATCCTAGATGGGTACAGATACCCACCACGACCAGCACGTCACCGCGTATTGAACGCGTCTTGGGGTCAACATAGTCCGGCTGAACAGAGGCCTTGGACTCCGGGTCGGCAAGCACTGAATCCATTTCTGCCAGAATAGCCATAGCCTCATCGGTACGGCGGGAGACAAATACCGGCTGACCGCGCCATTCGGCGACGATCTGCTGACCTGGCTCCAGCTTACTGACATTGACCCTTACAGGCGCGCCAGCGGCCTTGGCCCTGGCACTCGGGACCCATGACCCCAAGAAGGGTACTGCCACCCCTACGGCTCCGGCTGCACCCACAACACTTGTGGCTGCCACCAGGAAGCGACGCCGGCCGTTATTTACGCCGTCATTACTCATCCAGTCGTCTCCCATCAGCAAATACGGGCCTTTTTAACGGCCCTTTTAAGAGTTTTAATCCGCATGCACAAAATGAATCCGATGGTAATGAAAAACCCCATTTTTGACAAGGCAACTTATCGAGCAATAACAACAGAGCCATTGCTCAAAGGCTTGAAAATCCGAGGCTTGACGAGAATCCAGGCAGCGAGCGGCATTATGCCGCAGATACAAAAACGCCCAGCATCCTGATGGAAGCCGGGCGTTCTCGCGAGTCGTAAAACGTATTAACGCTTGGAGTACTGAGGACGCTTACGCGCCTTGCGCAGACCCACTTTCTTACGTTCAACTTCGCGGGCGTCACGGGTAACGAAGCCGGCCTTGCGCAGAGCGCCACGCAGGGTTTCGTCATACTCCATCAACGCACGGGTGATACCGTGACGAATGGCACCGGCCTGACCAGTAGTACCACCGCCCTTGACGGTAACAAAGACGTCGAACTTGCTCACGGTATCAGTCAGCTCAAGCGGCTGACGAACGACCATGCGAGCGGTTTCACGACCGAAAAAGTTTTCGATGGTGCGGTTGTTGATCTGGATACTGCCAGTGCCCGGACGCAGGAACACGCGAGCGGTGGCAGTTTTACGACGGCCAGTACCGTAGTTTTGTGTCGCCGACATAGTATGCTCCTTAAATCTTCAGTTCTTGTGGCAGCATGCCCTTGACGGCAGACTCGATAACGCGCTCAGGAGCACGAACGATTAGCTTTTCGAAGTTGATCGACTTGATGCCGCCCGGGAAACCGGAGTGACTGTAGTAGATCTTGTTCTGCGCCTTGTTACCGGTAACGTGAACCTTTTCGGCATTGATGATTACGATGTAGTCACCAGTATCCACGTGGGGGGTGTATTCGGGCTTGTGCTTGCCACGCAGGCGAGTGGCCACTTCAGTCGCCAGGCGACCCAGAGTCAGGCCAGTGGCGTCTACGATGAACCAATCACGTTTTACGGTTTCAGTTTTTGCGCTGAAGGTTTTCATTAATCCTAGCCTCAGAGGCCGCTCTAATAAGAAGACGGCGAATCTTACAGAATGAAATGTGTTTTTACAAGACAACAAAGCCTAGAACAGACACTCAGTGGGGGCTGCGTGGGTCTGGGTGGCATCTGCGCTGTAAACAACAACGACAGGCTAGGCATCCTGTCGAAAGTGGCGGGCATTATGCCAAGGGGGATGAAAATTACAACCCTTATTTACAAGCAGGGCGACATTCCGTCAGCCTATGGTCAATACTGACTCACTCGTTACCATTTTTGGGAGCCATACATGCAATACCGTCCGCTAGGCCGCAGCAAGCTGAAAGTCAGTGCACTTTGCCTGGGCAGCATGACCTGGGGCGAGCAAAACTCGCAGAAAGAGGCTTTCGCCCAGATTGATCGGGCCCGGGATGCCGGGGTGAACTTCATTGATACCGCAGAAATGTATCCCGTGCCGCCGCGTGGCGAGACTGCCGGGGCGACCGAAAGCATCATTGGCAATTACCTGAGCGAACGCGGCAACCGCGATAAATGGATTATTGCCAGTAAAATAGCTGGGCCAGGTGAATGGCTGCCGCATATCCGGGAGGGCAAGACACGCTTTACCCGCGAGTTCATTACTGCCGCCGTGGATGCCAGTCTCAAGCGCCTGCAAACCGACTACATAGATCTGTATCAGTTGCACTGGCCGGATCGCAGCACCAACTTCTTTGGCCACCTGGGCTATCGCCATAATCCGGATGAGTTGATTACCCCGGTAGAAGACAGCCTTGAGGCGTTGGATCAACTGGTCAAGGCCGGCAAGATTCGCCACATCGGCCTGTCAAATGAAACACCCTGGGGCGTCAGCCGCTTCCTGCATCTGGCCGAGACCCACGGCTGGCCGCGAATTGCTTCCGTGCAGAACCCCTATAACCTGCTGAATCGCAGCTATGAAGTGGGCATGGCCGAAATATCACTGCGCGAACAGGTCGGATTACTGGCCTACTCGCCCCTGGCCTTCGGCACCCTGACTGGCAAGTACCTGAACGGGCTGCGCCCGGAAAAGGGCCGCCTGACGCTGTTCAGTCGCTTCAGTCGCTACACCAACCCGCAGGCCCAGAAAGCCTGTGCGCGTTATGTCCAACTGGCCCGCGACCACGGCATGGACCCCGCTCAGCTGGCCTTGGCCTTTGTTACCCGACAACCCTTTGTCACCAGCAACATTATTGGCGCAACCAATATGGACCAGCTCAACCGCAACCTCAGCAGCATCAACATGGGCCTGACCGATGCGATTCTTGAAGCCATTGCCGAGATACACCAGAGCCAACCCAATCCAGCGCCCTGAGCCAAGCGACGGCCCGGCACCTCGCCGGGCCATATCAAGGCGCATGTGACATGCAGTACAAGACACTTGCGCCAAACTACAAGATGCTTTAGTCATAGTGTGGCCAATACAGCTTATAACAGGCCACCCGTCATGACATCCGAACCCGCTTCTGCCCCGCCTCTACGCCAGGTAGCCATTCTTGCCACCGACGGTGTGATTGCCTCCAACCTGATGCAGTTCAAGGATTTCTTTCACATGGCCAGCCTGCGCGACGGACGCCGCCGCGGCCAGGGGCTGACACCGGGATTTCGCACCGCTCTTGTGGCGCCGGACAACCTGCCGGTGACCAGTTTCAGCCAGGACCGCATCGCTACGGATGCCACCCTGAGCGCAGTCCGCCCACAACTGATTATTCTGCCGGCCTTTTGGGGGGATTTCGATCAGTTGATTGAGCGCTACCCGGGCGTGGTGCCCTGGCTAAAGGCCGAACACAGCCGTGGCACACTGATCAGTGCCGCGGCCAGTGGCGTGTTCTGGATGGCTGAGGCGGGGCTGCTTGATGGTCGCGAAGCCACGACCTACTGGCGCTTTTTCGATGAGTTCAGCCAGCGCTTCCCGGCGGTCAACTTGAACCGCGACAAACACATCACCGATGCCGACAACCTGTACTGTGCCGCCGGGGTCACCTCGGCCTGCGATCTGGCCATCCATCTGATTGATCGCCTGTGCGGCAGCCAGGTTGCCCAGGCGGTCGCCCGCGACACCTTGTATGAAATCCAGCGCAGCTATACGCCTGGGATCATTGGTTTTGGCGGACAAAAACTGCATCAGGATGTGGCGATTCTGCAGATCCAGCAGTGGCTGGAGGCACATTTTGCCGACAAATTTCGCTTCGAGGATGTAGCTAGCCAGCATGGCATGAGCATCCGCAACTTCATGCGGCGCTTCCACGCGGCCACCGGAGACAAGCCGCTGCATTATTTACAGCGGCTGAGGATTGAAACGGCCAAGGGCCTGTTGAGTACCACGCGACGCAGCATCAAGACCATCAGTTATGACGTAGGCTATGACGATGCGAGTTTTTTCGCCCGGCTGTTCAGACAGCACACCGGGCTGTCACCCAACCAGTATCGACGTCAGTTCCAGCAAACACTCAACTGATCTTGCGCAGCGCTATCAGGGCTTGTGCGGACGAGCAAGGAACTCGTGGCTTTGCATTTCCAGCAAGCGGCTCAGGGTACGCTGAAACTCGAAGTTGAGCCGGCCACCGCTGTACAGATCCTTGAGTTCCACTTCAGCCGAGAGGATCAGCTTGACGTTTCGGTCGTAGAACTCGTCAACCAGGTTGATGAAGCGTCGCGCCATGTCATCCCGACTGGCGTCCATGCGCTCGACGTTGGCAATCAGCACAGCGTGGAAGATCTTCGCCAGGCCAATGTAGTCATTCTGGCTGCGCGGACCGTCGCAGAGCTCGCGAAACTCGAACCAGGCCACGTCCTCACAGATCCGGATCGACTTTATTGGACGGTTCTCAATGGTCAAGACTTCAGCCTCGACCACTTCGTCCATATCCGGCACCAGACTGACAAAGCTTTCACGAAGACTGATATCGGCACCGGCATCCAGCGGCCAGTGGTACAGCTCGGCCTGCTCCAGCGCACGCAAGCGGTAATCCACGCCGTTATCGACGTTGACCACATCAGTGCAGCTGTTCAGCAGGGCAATGGCTGGCAGGAAACGTGCGCGCTGCAAACCGTCCTTGTATAGACCATCTGGAACGATATTCGAGGTCGCCACCAGGGTCACACCATTGCGGAACAGTTCTTCCATCAAGGTACCGAGAATCATCGCATCGGTAATATCCGAGACAAAGAACTCGTCAAAACAGATCACTCGCGCCTCGCCGGCAAAGCGTTTGGCAATCAGGGTAAGAGGGTTCTTCTCGCCCTTGAGCGACTTGAGCTCCTGGTGCACGCGCTGCATGAAGCGGTGAAAGTGCGTGCGCATCTTGCGGTCAAAGGGCAGCGCATCATAAAAGGTATCAACCAGATAGGTCTTGCCGCGACCGACACCGCCCCAGAAATATAACCCCTTGATCGGCTTGGCCGGTTTTTTCCGCAGCAGTTTACCCAAGAGCCCGGTATGGGCTGACTCAACAGCCACCAATTCATCAAACAGCCGTTGCAGATGCCTGACAGCGCGTTCCTGGGCAGGATCGTGAAAGAAATCGGGCCGCTGAAGGTCAGCTTGATAGCGAGCAAGGGGCGTCATAGCGAGATACCATGGGATATCGACGGGGGCAGTACTGTACCCGCCACCTGCGCACTTGGCAATCAGCTTGTCATGTACCTGACAGCAGCTCTTCGACAACATTTTTCAAGTCAACCAGCCGACCATGGAAAAAATGTCCGGCGCCGGCAAAACGACGCAGATCGATGCCCGGCTGATCCAGCAGGGAAAACACCGCCTCTGGCGCAACCACATCGTC
The DNA here is from genome assembly GCA_002840055.1 of Gammaproteobacteria bacterium HGW-Gammaproteobacteria-11. Classification (GTDB taxonomy): domain Bacteria; phylum Pseudomonadota; class Gammaproteobacteria; order Pseudomonadales; family Pseudomonadaceae; genus Halopseudomonas. The sequence goes on from PGZJ01000003.1 coordinate 68,728, forward strand.
TGCGTCACCCATGCATACCGCACATTCGCCACCCAGAGGCAAAAGATCGGCAAAGGGCAGCCGCTCCACAGAGGGCGCAACCAACACCAGACGCTGCGGATAGACTGGCAAACGCTTGGCAGCGGCGGCAGCTACATAGCCGCCAAAGGAAAAGCCCATCAACCAGACCGGCAAGGCATAGCGCTGCTCGGCCCAGGCTATTGCGGCCAGGCAATCGTCGACCTCGCCACGGCCATCATCATGCAGGCCCTGGCTGCCACCGACCCCACGAAAATTGAAGCGCACCACAGTGGCACCCTGATCACGCGCGGCACGCATCAAGGTGTGCACCACCTTGTTGTCGAGTGAGCCGCCATAGAGCGGATGCGGGTGACAAATGACCGCCACGGCACGCGCCGCAACAACCTCCGTGACCCGTAATTCAAGTTCTCCCTCAGGGCCATCAATGGTCAGAACTAGATCGTTTGGCGCTTGCATACTGGCATCCTAGGTGACTGTGAACTGAATCAGTGCGTCGCAATCTGGCTGAGGCAAAAGGGCCATGAACCCGGATTCAAGGCAATTAAGGCTCCGATCAGCTGAATTAATAGGTGAAAAGCTGATCGAAACTAGTGACAGTCCAGCCGAAAATGGCTGCTGACTGTTAGCCACAAGGTCAAACGCGGCAGCCTCAGCAGGTTTGTTCAATTTGACCAGAGAAGGCTCAAGGGTACTAGCCTTGACCGGCAAATGTCGTTACCGTAAGTGCAAAGGCGACGCTCAATTTGAGCGTACTCGCCTAATCAACGTGAGAGAGGGACCCAAGGTGGAATCAAGTGAAAACCTCTGGATAGCAGTGGCCGTAGCCCTGGCTCTGGGTGTGGTAGTCGGCGTGGTACTGACTCAGATTGCCCGTCGCGTCAGTGGGGGGCAGATCTCCGGCAGCACTCAGGCACAGCTGGAAAACCTGCAGCTACGCTTCGAGGAATACCAGCAGGAGGTCTCCAGTCACTTCAAGACCACTGCCAATCTGGTTTCACGCCTGAACCGCAGCTATCAGGATATACAGCAACACCTGACCCAAGGTGCCATGGATCTGTCGCCAGATGAAATGACACGCCAGCAACTGCTGGCTGTTCTGGAGCAAGACAACCGGCCCAGTTCCGGCGAGCCGGCATTTGACAGCCTTGAACCACCGCGGGACTACGCTCCGAAAAATGAAGATACGCCCGGCACCCTGTCTGAAGGCTACGGCGTCAAGCGGCACTGATGGAGTTTACCCGCAGTCATCCGACTGCGGGTATCACGATAGGAAATCAACCCCGCCATGCCGGCCGCGCCAGTAACCCGCTTTTTCAGCCTAGCCCAGGAGCGCCCGGATCATCTGATCGTCGAAGGCGACTGGGTACTGCTGCACTATGCGACCCTGCGGCAACAGATAGCACGTTTACCGCAGATCAACTCGGCGGACCTCAGCCAGATGGGCCAGTTGGATACCGCTGGCGCCCAGTTATTGGCCGAGCTGCTCGGCCGCCCTTTACTCGAACAGATTTGCACCAAGACCGAAGCGCTAGCCGCAGAAAGGCGTATTCTCTTGCAGCGGGTGGCCAGTGCCCTGGATCGCGAGGCCGAACTGCCGCCCAGCGAAGGGATATTGCTATTCGAACTGCTGGCCCGCACAGGACAGGCAACACTGCGTTTCTGGCACAATCTGATCGACCTGCTGGGATTTTGCGGTTTGATCCTGGCCAGTCTGTTCAGCAACATCCTGCGCCCTCGTTCCTGGCGACCCACGGCCGTGGTTGCCCAGGTCGAGCAGATCGCCCTGAATGCCGTGCCTATTGTGGCCCTGCTGACCTTTATGGTCGGCGCGGTTATCGCTTTCCTCGGCGCTACGGTATTGAACAGTTTTGGCGCCAGCATCTACACCGTTGATCTGGTGGCCTTTTCCTTTTTACGTGAATTTGCCGTCCTGCTGACAGCCATCCTGATGGCCGGCCGCACCGCCAGCGCCTTTACCGCGCAGATTGGCTCAATGAAAGCCAACGAGGAAATTGACGCCATTCGCACACTGGGCCTCAACCCAGTCGAGATACTGGTTCTACCCAGGGTGCTGGCGATGCTGATTTCCCTGCCGATTCTGACTCTGGTCGCCATGCTTTCGGGTCTGTTCGGCGGGGCGCTGGTCTGCGCCTTGTCACTGGATATATCGCCAACCATGTTCCTCAGTATTCTCCAGCAGAACGTCGAGATGCGGCACTTTCTGCTGGGCATGGCCAAGGCGCCGATTTTCGCGCTGTTGATTGCCATCATTGGCTGCCTGGAAGGACTGAAAGTCAGTGGCAGTGCCGAATCGGTTGGTGAACACACCACCTCGAGCGTGGTGCAGTCGATTTTTGTGGTGATTCTGATCGACGCCCTGGCGGCCATGTTCTATATGGAGATGGGCTGGTGAGCACCCTCCCGGAGAGTCAGAACAGCCCTTCCATTCAGGTTCGCGGACTGGTCAACCGCTTTGGCAGTCAAACCATTCATCAGGACCTGGATCTGGATATCCAGGCCGGCGAAATTCTCGGGGTGGTTGGCGGTTCAGGTACCGGTAAGTCCGTATTATTGCGCTCAATTGTTGGACTGCGCCAGCCCAATGCCGGCAGCATCAAGGTGTTCGGCCAGGATTTGCAGCAGCTGAATGGGGAAGCCCGATCCCGACTGGAAAGGCGCTTTGGCGTGCTGTTCCAGCGCGGCGCACTGTTCTCATCGCTGACCGTTGTGGAAAACGTGGCCTTGCCTTTGCTTGAACATAGCGGCCTTGATCGGCGCGATGCCGAGCATCTGGCACGCATGAAGATTGCGCTGGCCGGCCTGCCCCATGCTGCCGGGGATAAACTGCCCTCCGAGCTGTCCGGTGGCATGGTCAAGCGCGCGGCACTGGCCCGCGCCCTGGCGCTGGATCCGGACATTCTGTTCCTTGACGAGCCTACCGCCGGGCTTGACCCGATTGGCGCAGCGGCCTTTGATCAACTGATCAAGACCCTGCGCGACGCGCTCGGTCTGAGTGTCTTCCTGGTCACCCATGACCTCGATACGCTGTATGCAATCTGTGATCGCATCGCCGTGCTCTCGGAAAAAAAGGTCCTGATCGCCGACACCCTTGAACGGGTGGCTGCAACGGACAATGCCTGGATCAAGGAGTACTTCCACGGCCCGCGTGGCCGCGCCGCGGCGGATGCCGTCAACCGACAACAGGAGTCCGTACGCTAATGGAAACCCGAGCCCATCATGTACTGATTGGCCTTTTTACTCTGATTGCAGCAGGCATCGCAGTGTTCTTTGCCATCTGGTTGAGCAATGCCAGCAACAGCCGCGAGTTCAACCACTACACGGTTGTCTTCAACGAGGCAGTAACCGGCCTGTCACGCGGCAGCGCGGTGCAATACAGCGGTATCCGTATCGGTGACATTGTCAGCCTCAGTCTCGATCCCGAAGACCCCCGACGGGTACTGGCGCGAATTCGGGTCGAAGCCAATGTGCCAATCAAACAGGATACCCGTGCCCGACTGTCCTTCACCGGCATTACCGGCACCTCAGTGATTGAGCTTAGCCATGGCGACCCTAGCAGCCCGCTGCTGGTCGGTCAGCGCGGTTCCGACCCGATTATTGTCGCCTCACCCTCGCCCATCTCGACCCTACTGGCTAACGGTGAGGACCTGATGACCAACATCAACCAATTGATGTCGAGTGCCCGCAGCATCCTCTCGGAGGAGAATGCCCACAGCCTGACCCGAACCCTGGGCTCGATTGAACAAGCCACCCAGAGCATTGCCGGCCAGAGTGATGACCTGAAATTACTGATTGCCGAGCTGACCAAGGTCAGTCGTCAAGCTGGCGAAGCACTGGAGCAAACCAGCACCTTGATGGGCAGTGCTGACACCCTGCTGAACGAACAGGGCACCCGAACACTGGACGGTGCCGAGCAGGCCCTGGCATCCATCGCCAGAACCAGCGGCATCCTGGAACAACTGATGACTGAAAACAGTGAAGCTTTTGCCAGTGGTATGCAGGGCCTGGGTCAACTGGAACCGGCGATCAACGAACTGCGCGGAAGCCTTGGGGCGCTGCGCAGCATTACCCGACGCATTGAAGACAACCCGACGCGGTTTTTGCTTGGCCGCGACAGCATGGAGGAGTTTGAACCGTGACCAGCCAACGCTGCATTAAACCTGTCATGGCCGGCCTGCTGGCGCTCGCGCTGGCAGCCTGCAGCATTCTCCCCGAGGCAGAATCTCTGACGATTTATCGCCTGCCCAACAGCCTGGTAGCGGACGGCGATGCCGCCATGGCAGACATACCCTCGCTGCGGATCAATACCCCTCAGGCCAGCCTGGCCCTGAGTGGTCCACGCATGCTGGTCAATCCCCAGGGTGATCAACTCAGTACTTACAAGGGGGCACGCTGGTCCGACCCCGTTCCTGCCTTGGTCCGCGAGCACGTTGCCGGCGCCTTTGCCCAGCGGTTCTCGTTGTCGCGCATCAGCACCGACGAGCACGGTCTGCACGCCGATGTCCATTTGGGCAGTGACCTTCAGCAGTTTCAAGTCAATTACATTAACGGTATGCCGCGCGCCACCATTGAGCTTAACGCACGCTTGATCAATCCCGGCACACGCCAGGTCATCGCCGCGAAATCCTTTCTGGTTGAACAGACACTGGCTGATGTTCAGGTACCCGGTGTGGTCAGTGCCTTCCAGTTGGCCGCCGATGATCTGGCCTCACAACTGGCCGAATGGGTTCAATCTGAACTCCAGGAAGGCTGACATAGCTTGCCTGATGACGTGTTTGTATCCGGATTGTTTCTTATAAGGGAGTCATAGGTGGATTCAAAGCCGTTCTGGATAGTCCGACAAGCACTCAAGAAGGTCTGGGTGCGGGTAGTCAGCTTTGCACTGCTGTGCGTTCTGACCGTGGGCCTGGCACCGACCCTGGCGCAGTGGCTGCCAGACGGCTTTGCTGAGGACCTTGGCAGCCTGTCCGTGGACCGGATTCTCGGCATACTCGCGTCCTCGATGCTGGCGGTTACCACCTTTTCCCTCTCCATTGCTGTTTCGGCCTTCGCTGCCGCAGCCGTGAATGCCACACCCCGAGCTACAGCGCTGCTGCAGGAGGACCCGACGACGCAAAATGTACTGGCAACCTTTCTCGGCGCCTTCCTGTTCAGCCTGATTGGCCTGATTGCCCTGCGTACGGATTATTACGACCCTGCGGGGCAGATTTTTCTTTTTCTGGCCACCCTGGTGGTGGTGGGTCTGGTGGTTCTGGCATTGCTGCGCTGGATCAGTCACCTGATGAGCTTTGGCCGTATGTGCGACACCCTCGACCGGGTAGAACAGGCTACCGCGCACTCACTCCAGCAGCGGCTTGCACACCCCTATCTTGACGGCAATCCCTTGCACGGCAACATCCCTGATGATGCCGTGCCGCTTCTGGCAAGCTGCACGGGTTACGTTCAGCATATCGACATCAGTGCACTGGCCAACTGTGCAGAAGTCGTCAAGGCAGAGTTGTATGTTGCCGCCTTGCCCGGCAGCTTTGTGCACCCGGCAGCACCGATGCTCTGGACCCGCGGCGGGACAGTCGATAAGAAACAGCAACAAGCATTGCGCGAGGCCTTCAGCATTGGCAACGAACGCTCCTTTGATCAGGACCCGAGATTCGGCTTGATCGTCTTGTCAGAAATTGCCTCACGGGCCTTGTCCCCCGCGGTGAACGACCCCGGCACGGCAATCAGTGTGGTCGGGCGCCTGGTGCGCCTGCTCTCGTGCTGGACCGAACAGCAAGAACCGAAGATTGACTACCCCTCAGTGCATGTCCCGCCGATTTTGCCTGATGACATGATTTGTGACGCCTTCCGGCCCATCGCCCGCGACGGCGCCGCCCTGATCGAGGTGCAAATACGACTGCAGAAAGCCCTGGCCGCCTTGGGCAGTATTGCGCCCATGGCCTTTGCCCAACCGGTCAATGCATTGTCACGTTATGCCCTCGAGCGCGCGACGGCGGCCGGGCTGAGTGCCTCGGAAATGGACATCATTGAAACTACGGCAGCCGCTGTCAGATCCACAACAGCGATTAACACCAGCGCTTGCTGAGCAGGACTGTGCGCACTGACGCGCCGACTGGAAGGCGCATTGCCGCTGAGCTTGCGGCATAGCCTTTTCAGATCAACCGCTGTCTCAGATGGGCAAATCAAGGGCTGTGAGATGATTGTCCCAACAGAAGTCTTCTCCACCAAGAAGCTCAGGCTGCGCGCCCGGCAGCACACGATAAAGACCCCCGAGGCCGGACGACACAACAAACCCCCGCGCGCTGGGCAAGGCTCCACCCCCATCCGGAAAGGGTAAAAGCCCGACAAAGCGGCCAGCGTGGTAGTCGAACAGTGCCAGCTGGTTACCTTTTGGCGCCGTGACCAGGGCAAGCCCACTGAGCGGGTTGATCGCCACACTGGCAATGTAATTGGCCAACAGCGCCAGCTCGACCTCGGGAACATGCGGCTCACTGAATTGGCCGGTAGCGGCATCCAAACGCCCCATCAGGGGTGGAGACAGCCAGCTCGGACCCTCGAACTGATAACCGACCATCACTATGCCGTCCGGACTGACATCCAGATGATGGCAGCTGAGTTGATGGTGCGAGGGGTGGTGTTGCTGGACAACCTGCCCCGTCTCAGGATCAAGCAGCGTCAGATTGGGTTGCATGCTCGCCAGATTGAGCTTGATACGGGCAAAGTCAGGATGGGTTCGAATGCCCCCGTGGGCAATGGCCAACGTCTGTTTGTCCGGCATCAGGCGCAGTTCATGGGGATCCATGCCGCCACTGGGCATGATCCGCAACGGGCGATACCGGTGCACGGCATCAAAGACCAGAATACGGCCCTGGCCCGAGTCGATGTGATTGGCCGTTGCATACAACTCACGTCCATCGGCACTGAAGACCGCATGGCCATAAAAGTGCAGACCGGGCCCTGCCTCCAGCACCTGAACCAGTTGACCATTACGCAGATCAATCACCAGGGCACGACATCCGGGCCGGCGTTCGACCATAACCAGCTCATCACCTCCGGGACGCTGAGCACCCGCATGCAGGCGCCCGGAAACCGGCTGCGACTGGGGGGAGGAGAGCAAGCCGCTCAGCAACAGGTTGTCAGCGGATGCATTACGACCACCACTGGCCAGTCCGAATTGGCCTGTCCGCGCACCGGCAAGTGTCATTCCGCTACGGCCAGCGCAGCCCGACAACAACCCCATGGCGGTCCAGGCTAGCAAGGTGCGGCGCTGCATGCTCAGTCTCCGTCGGAGGCGTTGAAGCCCCTTACAACCCCAAGCTCGACGGCGATGTCACCACCAAGCAGACGGGCCAAACCATCAATATCGATATAGAGCCGTTGTAACTGCAGATAGTGCGTCTGATCCTCAAGGACCGTTGCCATGCCCGGAGGCAGTGTTTCAAAGCGGACAAGCGCCGATTGCAACAGCTCGGCAAACCGAACCGCCAACCGCTGTTGTGCCGCACCTTGCAACTGCATCTCCAGTCCGGGCAAAAAGTACGTCTGCAGACCCTGCAAACTGGCCTGGGCCGCCTGCAGACTCGATTGACTGCGCCATGCCTCCGCCAGATAGACATTGCGGCGACCTGCTGGCATGCCCATGGGCTGCCCCAGGCGCTTGTCACGTAGTTGTTCCAACGCATGCAGGGCCGCCAGCAGCATTTTTGCTTCAGCCTCCGGATCCTCTCGGTAGCGTTGAGCATAAGCCTGCCAATCGGCCTGCAGCTGGCTTGCATTGTCCGCTAGCCGTTCGGCGACAGCCTTCAGCACACGGCAACTGCCAACCGATGGGAGCGCCTCACTTCGCGTTTGCAACTGCGGATCAAAAAGCAGGAACTCCAGCGCCGGAAAGCCCTGCACGGCCACACTGTTGAGACTCGGTGGTTGGTCTCCACTGTGTTGCAGCAGTCGCTCGGTCTGGCTGCCGACCAGATTCTTGTTGTCTGGCCAGAACTGCAATTGCCAGCCCCGGCTGTCGACCAGTAGTGGACCAAAGTCGATAAAGCGAACGGCTTGCCAGCGACCAAAGGCTGCATGCCAATGCCGTTCCACTTGCTCACGCCGGGCGTCTGACGGCGCGTCGCAATAGGCGGTTGCGCTGACCTGCAACTGGGCACTGTCGCGCTGCAGCAAGCGATAGCCCTCTGCTCCCGCGCTGGCCCAGCGTTCCTGTGCCGGCTCAGTTGCGAACGCGGGAACCGCACTCAGTCCAGCCAGGAGGACAACCAACCCCATGATACGCCGCATATAGGCCCCCTAAAGCGATTCAAGAAAGGCCAGTAAAGCCTGGCGTTGTTCGGCTGACATCTGCCGATAGAAAGCAATACTGTTTTCGGCTTCACCCGCGTGCCAGAGAATCGCTTCTTCCAGTGTGCGGGCTCGACCATCGTGCAGGAACCCCGCCAGCGGGTTGACCTGTTGTGCCAGGCCAATGCCCCATAGCGGTGGGGTTCGCCACTCCCGGCCGTTAGCCAGAAACTCGTCACGACCATCGGCCAGACCTTCACCCATGTCATGCAGCAACAAATCGGTGTAAGGCCATATACTCTGATTGCTCAGATCCGGGCGTTGATTGACCTCGCCGGTAACATGCCTGGGTGTATGACAGGCCGCACACTGCGCCTGGTTGAATAGCAGCGCACCGGTCTGCACCTCGGGGCCATCCAGGTTGCGGCGTTGCGGAACGGCCAGACTACTGGAATAGAAGGCAATGAAGTCGGCAATACGATCACTGACCTCAGGCTCACCGCCATGCGGCAACGCATCACAATGCTGACCTGGTGTACAGTCCGTGGCAGGCACCAACGACGACGTCAGTCCCATGTCCCCGGCAAAGGCGCCCATGCTCTGTTGCATGATGCTCGGCTCTGCTGCTTTCCAGCCAAAGCGACCCACAACAGTTTCTTTACCTGCCTTGTCCCAGACCCGATTGGCCCGACCGGATATGCCGTCAGCATTGCTGTCCTGCGGATCAGCGGCGGCCAGCAGGTCTGCTTCGGGAATCGCCTCAAGCAAGCCAAGACCTATCATGCCTGGCGCCACCCGCGGCGAAATCAGCAGGTCCGGATGAAGTGGGCCATAGGCTGGCTGGTCGATATGGTAACTCGGCTCTCGCAGCGCCACACGGCTGCCATCCGCCAGCTCTACAGTAAACTCACGCCACTCGACCCGCAGCTTGGCTTCTGGCGCTTGCCCGGGTATGGCAGCAGTTTGCAACTGGCTGCCGTATATCGGCTCGGGCACAAAACCATGCTGGAGAAGCGTCTGGAGATTGCGCTCGGGATCTGCCGGAATGGCCAAACGCAAGAACAGTGAGACTGAATCAGTGTCGGCCGTCCCAGGATGCCCCCGTCCATCCTTGATATGACAGCCCTGGCAACTGTTGGTATTGAACAGCGGGCCCAATCCGTCTCGCGCAGCAGTACTGGCCGGCGCGGCGACCCAGGGGTTGCGGAAGAAACTGTTGCCAACGCTGAAATCCAGGCGTTTGGACATTGACTGGTTGGCCTGGGGCAACGAGAAGGCATTGTGATCGAACTGCGCAACACTGCCCTCGCCGCCAGTCATGACAGTATCCTGAACCGGGTACTGGGCTTGAACAGACGCGTGCGTCAGCATAATCGCAAGTGCAACGGGTAAGACAGGTAACATCGACATTCCACCGGTAAAATCGCAGAAGCCCGGCGTAGCCGGGCTTCATGCAGCTTAGCGAAAAGACAACTCAGAAAGCGTGGCCGGCATCATCAGGCCGCAATGCCTCTACTCCGAGCAGTGCAGCCACTTGCTCGATCGAAGCCGTCTGCCCTACCAAGGCGGCGATGGCCTGATCAATCAACGCAGCACCCTCGGCATTGTCAGGCGCAATCATCATGTCGAAGAAGACCGGCTGGTCTTCCTGCTCGGCGGCGCCTTTGATGGCGCCCAGCGCGGTCATTGACGCGTCCAGCTCAGTGCGCAGGCGCGCATCCAGTTCCGCATCCTGGATAGCCACCAGATCGGCCAGGGATGGCCCGTTCAGCTCGCTGCCATCTGAACGCAGGAACTGTCCAAGATAAACGTTTTGAATGCCTTTTCCATTGTAATAATGGGAGTTGTGGGTGTTGTCGCTGAAACAGTCGTGCTCGTCTTCGTAGGAGTTGGCTTCCAATGCCACTTTCATGCGTTCCCCGGCCAATTCGCCGAGGGACAACGAGCCCATACCAAACAACATGCGCTGAACTGCGTCTTCCACTGGCAGCGCCAGCAGTTGTGCGCGGTAATTATCATCGCCCTCTGCCGACCACTGCTCGACCATCCACTGCAGATCGCTGACCAGCAGATCAGTCGCGGCATTCAAGTAATCGCCGCGGCGCTCACAGTTACCCTGGGTGCACGCGTCACCAACTACATAGTCGGTATACGGACGCTCACCGGCACCGCGCTGGTAGCCCTGCAAATCCTGACCCCAGAGCAGGAACTCAATGGCGTGATAGCCCGTTGCAACATTGGCCTCGGATCCGCCTACTTCGTTCAGGCTGGCCAGCAAGCCTGCATTCAACTGAGACACATCCAGTTGCTCGCCACCAATGGTCAGGCTTGAACTGCCAATGATATTGGCGGTTGCGCCCTCGTTGCCCAGCTCATGCTGATAGCCCTCAGCCGCGACATAGTCGATCAGACCTTCATCCAGCGGCCAGGCATTCAACTGCCCTTCCCAATCATCCACCACCGGGTTGCCGAAACGGAATACCTCAGACTGCTGATAGGGAACACGCGCCTCAATCCAGGCCTGCCGCGCTGCCGCCAGGTTGGCCTCTGACGGCTCGGCAATCAGCGCATCGGTAGCGGTATCGAGCGCCTTGGCTGTTGCTAGCGCATCAGCAAAAACAGCGTGCGCGAGATCAGCATAGTGGGTAATCACAGCTGTTGGCTGAATCACCTGATCAGTCATGCTGTCGCCCACCGGGGTAGCGGGCTCTGCCTGTGCCGGAGTAGCCGAATCAGTGGCAGCCACGTCGTTATTGCAGCCTGCCAGGAATAGGGCAGCAGACAATGAAACCGCCAGTACGCTGAGTTTATGATGAACGGCCATGAATACACTCCCTGATCAGATATTGAATGATACTAATTATCATTAATATTACAGGAAATCAGTGTTTTCATACAACCTGATCAAGCAGGAAATCACAGCCGCACTGCAATCAATCCTATGTTGCGGGGCGAAGTCGGCACTTCGTTAAAGGGCAGCACAACTGACAGGAACAGTGCACAGGCCACGCTGAGCTTCTGATACAGCGAAGCCTGCGCATGTTCACGGGATACCGTAAACCCAGCTCGGAACGGACCATGTTCAGTGCGGTTCCGGCATCCCCACACTATCGGCAATGACAACCAAAGCAGGTATAGTTACCCCTTTTTGACAGCAGGATCGATGACTTTGCTGGGAGAGGGATGACGTTGCTGGACATTGATCAGCTGACCTTTGGCTACCGCCAACAGCCTGCTTTGCTGGCTGACATAAGCCTACGGCTTGCCGACGGCGACATGCTGGGACTGCTTGGCCCCAATGGCGCCGGCAAGACCACACTGGTGTCACTGATTACCGGATTGCTGCAACCCAGTCATGGCACCATCTCACTGAACGGCAAGCCCGTCAGGCTGGGTGACCGCAGGATTGCACTGGTGCCTCAGGAATATGCTTTCTATCCGCGCCTCAGCGGCCGGGAAAACCTCACCTATTTTGCCGGCGTACAGGGCCTAAAAGGCTCAGCCGCCAAGCAGGCTGTCGACAGAGTACTGGCGCAATGTGCACTGACCTCATCCCAACATCAGCGCGCAGCCAGGTACTCGGGTGGACTTAAACGCCGATTGAATTTTGCCATCGCCCTACTGAGCCCTCCGCAGCTGCTGATTCTCGACGAGCCAACGGCCAACGTCGACCCGCAAACCCGCAAGCTGTTATTGGACATAGTCCGTGACCTTAATCGCGAGGGCGTGGGCATTATCTATACTTCACACCTGCTCGGCGAGGTTGAAAACCTGTGCAACCAGGTCGCCCTGCTGCACGAGGGTCGAGTGGTGCTACACGGCAGCATGCATGACTTGCTCGAAGAAACGCAGCATTTCGTCTCCCTGAAGACTGCACACGCCCCGCCAGCTGACCTGATCAGCCGCTTCAATGCCAGTCAGCTGGCCAATCAGTGGTGGCGTTTTGAACTCCCCGCAGGCACCACGGTAACTGGCTTGCTCGCCACACTTGAGCAGGCCGGCCTGCACTACACACATATCCGCTATGGTACCCAGGCGCTTGAAGATATCTATCTGGCGCTGACCAGTGATACTGGCCATGCCAGCTTCAAGCGCGTCGCGTCATGACCGCTTTCATAGCTGCCCTGCGCAAGGAACTGCGTCTGCTACTGCGGGACTGGCATGCGCTGCTGTTGCTGTTTTTGATGCCCAGCGCCTTTGTCATCATCATGTCGCTGGCATTGGCTGGCAGTTTTGCTGATGACCAGCAACTGCAACTCAAAGGCTATCTGGTCAGCCCCGATACGCCCAGTGCCGCCAGTGATGATTTCCTCGCGACCCTGAACACCAGTGCTCTGTTTGACCTGCAGCCCGCCACCCTGACCACGCCACTGCGGCTCAGTGGGCGCAGTTTTGTACTGCAGATACACGAGGATTTTGACGCAGCTCTGGACACGCCTGGCGCCAGTGGCTTGAGTCTTGGCTTTGCTGCCGAGATGGGTCTGCGCGAACGCGCGCTGATCCGCGCCGCCGTGCAACAGCTTTTTGCCAAGTACTACACCCATCTGATTGCCTACGAGCTGGGTTATGACGATGACTATGCCCGCGAAGAGTTGCTGCGCGAAGGCTTTGTCAGTGAACTGCCCGGTAGTACCGGCGGCAGCCCTAATGCCGTGCAGCAGAACGTGTCCGGCTGGCTGATCTTTGCCATGTTCATTATTGCCATTCCACTTTCCACCACAGTGATTCAGGAGCGCAGTGAGCGCACGCTGATGCGCCTGCAAACCCTCGGCGCTTCACTGATCAGTATCTATCTGGCCAAGCTGCTGCCCTACGGCGTAGTCAATCTGCTGCAACTGCTGCTGATGCTGGTCCTGGGTGCATGGCTACTGCCGCTGCTGGGAGCACGCGGCCTGTCACTGCAGATCAACTGGTCAGCACTGCTGCTGATGGGATTGGCCACCAGTTTTGCCGCCCTGTGTGTGGCCAGTCTGGTCGCTACTGCCGCTCGTACCGTGGAACAGGCTACGGTGTTCAGTGGCGGCCTGACCATTTTGCTGGCCGCCATCAGCGGTATTATGATTCCAACCTTCATCATGCCGCAGGCCATGCAAAGCATGGCTGCGATGTCACCCATGAACTGGGCGCTGGAGGGCTTTCTCGAGGTACTGGTCAGACAAGGCACGCCGAGCGATGTCATGCACTACTGTTTTCGTTTATTTCTGTTTGGCCTCCTGATCGGGACGCTGGCAGCATTTCTGCTGAAAAGGAACAATCAACATGGCTGAGCCAGATGCCGAGCTGAAACACGCATTGAAGGTATTGATCATTGAGGAATGCGACAAGGATGAACTCAGCCCTGAGGACATCAGCGATGAGCAGGCTCTGCTCGGTGGCGATCTCGATCTGGACTCACTTGATGTACTGCAAATTTGCATGGCGATAAAAGCCGAATACGGCGTCCGTATCGAAGGTTCAAAAGAGGCTCGCAAGGCACTGGGGTCAATCAATACCCTGGCGCAAACCATCATTGATCGCCGCAGCTGATGCACGTCAGTCTCTCTGCCTATGATGCTTATTGTGCGCTGGGCCGTGGTATCGAGACCTGTGTCGATCAGTTGCTGGCCGGTGGCGTAGCTGTCGGCCAGCGTCAGTTTGACGGATTGAACGAAGCCCTGACCCTGCCCTACTTTGCCATCCCAGCCGGCAGTGAGCATGGCTCAGACAGCGGGCCAGATCTATATCACATGCTCAGTCAAGTTGCCGGTGGCGTACTGGTCAACAGCGGGCTGGATGCTACAGCCAGGCAGCGCACAGCGATACTGCTCGGCTCATCCTCATTTGACGTGCAAGTTTCCGAACAACGCTACCAGGCCGATCTGCTGCAACGCGGCGATGCTGCAGTGCCCATGCCGATTGTCGGCTACGGTAAACTGGCCGATCGCCTGGCCAATGAGTTGGCGCTGAGCCCATACCGATTTACCTACAGTACCGCCTGCACGTCCAGCGCCAATGCCCTGCTCTATGGCCAGCGGCTGATCAGTGCGGGCCTGGTTGAGCATGCGCTGGTGATCGGTCTGGAGTGGCGAAACCTTACCAGCATACTGGGCTTTGCCGGACTGGGATTGCTCAGTCCGACTGCCAGCATGCGGCCTTTTCAGAGTGGCCGCGATGGTTTGCTACTCGGTGAAGCCATCGGTTGTGTGTTACTCAGTCACCCACAGCACGCCGCAACAGGCGCACCGCGCTTGGCCGGTGGCGCCATAGCCACCGACAATCACAGCCTGACTGCCGCCAATGTGGACGGTATTGATCTGGCCAGGGTTATCCGTCAGGCATTGCTGGATAGCGGCATCAACAGCGCTGAAATAAAAGGCATCAAAGCACACGCTACCGCATCGCTGAAAAATGACGAAGCCGAATCCGCGGCTATCCGACAGGTACTGGGCGACACACCGCCCCCGCTGTTTGCACTGAAACCTTTTTGTGGCCATACCCTGGGAGCCAGCGGCGCGCTTGAGCTGGCACTGACATTGGGCTGCCTGGCTCGCGGTGTGTTACCCGGAAATCAGCGCGTTCAATGTGATGAATCACTGGGCATCAGCCTGCTGAGCGACACTATAATCGCCGAGAGCGGCTATTACCTGCTCAACTCCTTTGCCTTCGGTGGTAACAATAACGCGCTGGTGATTCACCATCCTGGCAGCGAGGCACCGACATGCGCATCGTAATCAGCAGCCATTACAGCCTGCTGCACAGCATTGATGCTGCCGAGCCGCAACTGCCGGATCTTCAGGCACTGATACAGCGCTGGCACCCCGAACGTATCCGCCGCATCGACCGGTATATTCAGCTCTGCGTGGCTGGCGGGCTGAACTGTGTAGCCGGTCGTCAATTGCCCGCTGATACCGGTGTGTATCTGAGTTCCAGCGCTGGCGCGGTGAGCACGTCCAGCGCCGCTATGCGCCATATCCAACAACAGGGCGAGCTGCCAAAACCGCTGCATTTCGTCAACACCCTGGGCAACTCGGCCGGCTATTACCTGACCCGACTACTTCAGCTCAACGGCAATACCTTGCTGGTTTCGGACGAGGAACTGTCCTTTGAGGCGGCGCTGCTGCACGCCGGCATGGATCTGCTGGCTGGCCGCATCAGTACCGCACTGGTGGGCGGTTTCGATGAGGTAGCAATACCGATAGCACAGCACCTGGAACGTCTGCGAGCCCCCGCCGATACCGCCAGTCTCTACGAAGGCAGCCATTGGTTACTGCTGGAAATGCAGAACAACAGCCAGAACCCGATTACCGGCGAGCTGGAACTACCCAGCTATCTACGCGACATGGAAACGCTGGCACAGTGGCTAGACCAGCATATTGAGCGGCCCCTGCAACTGAGCTTCAGACCAAATGCAAAGGAACGTGCGCTGCTGAGCAACAGGCAGTGGCAGGAATTTGCAGGCAAGGCATTGCCACACGGGGTGTTTTCAGGCGCAGCACTGAATGCTCTGGTGGGCGGAAATCAATCCGCCATTCACCTCAGCAAAAAAACCGGCGGCAGCTACTGCGCGGTGATAGTCAGCTTTGCGGAGTCGCCTGCACCCAGCGTTTGAGGCCCTGCCAGGCGACACTTTCCTGTTCCGCACAGTCACGCAGTTTGTCCGCCAGCATCTGGCGATCGATCGGCTGATCGCGCTTGCACTGCTTGGCTACCAGCAAGGCAAACTCGCGCCAACCATCGCCCACCGCGGTCATGTTTTCCGAAGCCTCGGCCAGTACCTGATCGTCCAGTTTGTTGGCCGCTTCCTGCAGGAATGAGGCGTAGATAAATCGGAAGCCTGCGCCGCCCGTACCTATCTCTTCCTGCATGCGCACGATATGGCCGAGAAACAGGCGCTGCTCCTGTTCAGTACCCTTGAGTCGCTCAATCTTGCCGGCCAGATAGCGGATACCGCGCACACCAATCACCGGCAAGGGTGCGCCGGTCATGACCTTGACGTTCTTGCCGATCGCCTCACGAATCAGACTCGGATAATCCAGCTCCTGAGGAACTGACTCAATGCTGTACATAAGGCCCTTGGGTGCCAACGGGCCACGGACAAAACGCGCCTTGTTCAGATCACGCGCGGCAATCTGCACCGGCTCTTCAAAGATCGGATCGCTGACCAGATACTGTTTTTCCTGTTTGCCATACACCAACAAATTGTGCGCATTGAAATGGAAGCGCATTTCTTCGGGAAAGTACGGCAAATAATATACAGACGTCTGCAAGCCTACCGGCGTGTTGGCTGCCAGCATGTCGTCCAGCGCATTAGCCGCACGCAGCGGATCTTTGAAGGTTTGGAAACGGACCTTCACGCCCAGGCGCTTGCACAGGTTCTTGATGATAAAGCGCGGCGGCAGGCGATAGGCAATCAGCGGCTGACCAGCCAGTTTCACAATCGGGATATAGGCAAACGCCAGCGCATTGGCCAGACCGAAGGCCATTGGCTCGGAGATCGGTAAACCGTGGTGTGAAAGCAAAGCCGAGATCGCGCCACTTTCGCAGTGGGCTGACTGGGTGTGTTGAAATGTCATGGGCGTGATTCCGGCAGGGTTTTCAATTCGCTGATGGTTTTGTCCATGGCCTGTGCATAACGCGACAGTACCCTGGCACTCAACCCCGCAAAGACGTTCGGCTTGAAGTGGCGATTGACCCGCCAACGCCAAAACCCGGTGAGCTGACAAAGCAAGGGTGGATCCATACGGCAATCGTACATGTGAAAATACAAAGGCGATTTCTGGCCAGCTTCAACTTCTGCACGGGCCTGATCAGCCCAAGCCTGATATTGCGCAACGGCATCCAGCGTGGCATTGGCCTCGGCCTCCCAACCGGAGGACTGCACGCCGGTATAAGCGCCAGATTCGTCCTGGGCGTAGAGCAGTTTTTTATGTCCGGCATAGGTACTGGACTGATCCTGTGGCACCTCATCAATGCGCATGCAAGCCTCACTGGACTGACGGTTCAGACCGTCTTTTTATTGGACTACCCTTTCATTGGTCCGCGTGCATGCTCAGCGGCGCACTGTCAAACCACCGTCAACAGCATGTAAGAAACAGAGAAACGGCCGCTTTCAGGGATGTAACAGAGAATCTTCTCGCCGGGTTGCAGGCGACCACTTTTGAACAGCTCATCAATCATGATGTAAATGGACGCGGCACCGGTATTGCCCTTCTCTGACAGATTACTGAACCAGCGCGACTGATCAATGCCAAAGCCGACTGACTGCATGGTCTGATCCAGCTTGTCTCGAAAATAATGTGAAGAAAAATGCGGCACAAAGTAATCAATCTGATCGGCTGAAATAGCATATTTCTTTTGCACAACGGGTAAGGTGCGGGTCGCGGTAAGCTCAATAATATGTTCGTTGAGCTGTTTGACATCCTGCTTGACCGACAGAAAACTCTCAGTATTACAGACTGTGCGGTCGACAGCCTGCCAGCCAGTCAGTGAACCATCCGGCTCTTTGCGACCGCCGGCATACATGCACACGCTCATTTCATTGGCGTAGGACAGGTTGTCGATCCACTCGACCCGAAGCGCCAGCCCCTTCTTGGGCTTTTCAGACTGCAACAGCACTGCGCCAGCGCCATCAGAAAGCATCCAGCGTAAAAAATCCTTTTCAAAGGCGATTTCCGGATGGCTTTCCAGCGCAGCAACCTTGTGCGCCAGTTCCGGCTCAAAATTCTCCGCCTTCATGGCATAGGAAGCCGCTTCCGAGGCGGCCGCCACCGCACTGGGATGTTGACCGGCAGCGACATTGAGCCAGGCGTACTTCATCGCTGTCATACCACTGACACAAACACCTGACACACTGGCTATCTCGCAGGGTGGTGAGCCCAGTTCACCGTGGACCATGGAAGCATGACCCGGCATGATCTGATCAGGGATGCTGCTGGCCGCCGCCAGACAACTGATATCGCTCAAGGCAAAATCTTCTGAGATCAGGCCTCGCACTGCCTCGGCACATAACTGCGCATTAGTGTAGTTATGTTTGCCGGTAAGCGGATCAATGGCGTAATAGCGCGTCCTGATCTGATTGCTGCGCAAAATCAACTTGCGCGACCGTGAGGGACGTTCACCTACCTGCCCGAGAATTTTCTCCATACTGTCGTTATCGACCGGAGCATTGGGCAGGAAACTGGCTGTGCGCGTAATGTATACGGAGTGAGCTGGCATTGTTGCTTAAGAAATCCTTTCTATCAGTCGCCGGAAGGCCCGGCATAATAAGCCTTCTGCCCGGCAATACGTTTTTTCATCAAGGGTGAAAACAGCCATTTCAGAATCGCCGTTATCGGCACCACGGTCACAATCATCAGCAGCAGAAACAGGGTGTAAAGTGCTGCAAGCGGCTTGCGCATCAAGCTATCGGGCGCGCCGCACGCCAAAAACAACTTGCCCCACAAATAGAAACTGCGGGTAGCGATTTTTTCGCTGAGAATCAGTTTGTCATTGACCGGGGCGGCACCCAGCCCTTTCAATACGTCGATGTCCAACGCCTCAGCGCTGGTGAGACGTTGGCGCAGTGCCTCACCGAAACGCTGCGCGCCCTCGACATCCCGTTCAGAAACGCCGGCCGGCGGCACCAGCCCAAACCAGTGCGGCCCCTTGCGGCCGGTGAGCACCCACAAGGGGGTAGCAAAGAAACTGGCAACACTGCCAGCCGCATCCACCAAGACAATATTGCCCACCAGGTTTGCGCCCAGCCTGTGCAGATGCGCCTTCACCTTTTCCTGTGCCTGCAGCCACATGTTACGGCAGGCAATCACGGTTACAACCGGGGTGTCAGCCAGGAGTCTGGCCGCGAGGTCGGACTGCAAAAACGAGGACACGGGAATGGACGGTGCCAGATACCAGACCTGATACGCCAGAATCACCAGGTCGTATTGCGACTGCAAGTGCTCGATCTGCAAATCGAGGGCACAGGGTACCTGATGCGCAGACTCGGGAAAGGTATTGATAAAACGCAGAAACGGCCAGGGAAAAGGAAAGGCCTCACGCGGCTTGAGCGGCAAAAAGTCCAGCTGCACGGCATCGTCGTTCAGCAGCGGCGTCGCGACTGAACGAGCTACACGCTCGAGTTGACCGGTCTGCGAATAATGGACGACCAGCACGCGCTTTTTAGTTTTCGAATCCTGCAAATCCTACCTCTCCGCACATCGCGCCTGCCGATGAATATCGTGCGAGAGCCATGCTAAACTGCGCGAAAGTTTATCATAGCTTGGCAAATTGACGGTAACAGCATGGATAATTCAGGACAGTGGCGAACAATCCTGTTCGTCAGCATCGCTGCACTACTGACCTGCACCTCGGTAACGGCCAGTCCGTTTCAGCTAGTGATAACCGACAATGCCTCGCCGACGCTGCCAATTTACATCGCTATCTATCCGGCTAGCGCCAAGGACTGGGACAGCGAGCCGACATTGCGGTTACACGAAGTCCTGCCTGAAACGCAGACGGTGGAGATCGCGCTGGACCTGCCGCCTGGCGAATACGCGATCCGCGCCTTTGTTGATCATGACAACAATGGTGCGCTGAATCTGAATCACAGGGGCCACCCGGCAGAACCCTATGCCAGCAGCCTGAGCCCCGAACGCAATCGCCGCAGTCAGCGCTTTGAGCACGCCATCATCATGCTCACCGCAGACCAACCATCCGTGAGCATTGGCCTGACATACCCTCGCAGCAGCGATGACTAGGCAGGTACCAGCACAAACGAGGCGTCCAGAATCTGCATCATCTCGCCTGCCTCATCCAGACGCTGTACGCTGACCTGCACACGCGGCCAGCGATTGTCATCAATATTGATCTGTGCTGACTGTTCCGGCAGCAGCGGAAGCAGAAACTTGACCTTTTTCAACGCCTCAACCCGCCAATTCGGATAACGGGCCAACAACACCGCGTGCACCTTACCGAGCAGCCAGGCGCCAGGCACCACTGGCATACCCGGGAAGTGGCCCTGTACACAGGGGGCATCGGCTTCAACAATAAAGTGCTCAGTCATGGGTTATGATTAGCCGCCGAATGAATGTCAGTGCTCCGATCGAACACCATGGATACCAGAAAATTGCCTGCGCTCTTGCCACCGATTGCCGATCTATTACCGCACAGTGCGCCTATGGTGCTCCTGGACGCTATCAGCCTGTGGGATCAGCAGACTATTCGCTGTCTCACCCAAAGCCATCTGCTACCAGACAACCCCCTGCGCGACGGCGGCGTGTTATCGGTATTTGCCGGCGTTGAGTATGCCGCCCAGGCCATGGCCATACATGCCCGCCTGCTCGACTCGGCAACGGCAGACATCCCGCCACGCAAAGGCTTTCTCGCCGTCGCCTCAAAGTTAAACGCCAATGTCGATGTGCTCGATCACATTGCTGCGCCCATTCAGGTTGAAGCAAACATGCTGGCGCATAATACCGACAGTTCACTTTATGCCTTCAGCCTGACTGCCGATGGCCAGACACTCCTGAGCGGCCAACTGACTGCCGTTATCATCAGCGATACCAGCTCGAGACCTTAGGCAAGGCAAGTCTATAGCGCAAAGAACCTACCAAAGATAGGGCAAAAACATCTTGCTGCGTTGCAGATAGTCGCGGTAACTGACTCCAAAAAAATCACAGTTTTCCTGTTCTTCCGTGCGTGCCGTCAAATACAGCGCAAGGGACACCAGGAGGGCAACAACGATGGCATCAAGCGCTGGTCGCTTCAGCACCAGCCCCCAGTTCAACAGCAACAATGAGCTGTACATGGGGTGGCGGATAAAAGCATAAATGCCCTGGGTAACCAGGGTACTGGTATTTTCGAAGCTGAAATTCTCTTCCGCCTGCCGCAGTGAGCTGGCGCCACCATATCGGCGCAACCCATACACACCGCCAATCAACAAGCCCAGCGCTGACAGCATCATCAGTAACGACAGTAGCTGCGGTAGCGAAGTTATATTGTGATGCCAGAGTCGCAGGGCGTTGAGGAAAAGCCAGAGGATGCCTTCAAAGGCAAAGAATCGGTAAAACCCGTGACATCCAGGGTTAAGTAACTGACGCCGACATAACCACGCCAGTGCACAGCTGAGCACAATAAACAGCGGCACAATGACCGCTTGCAGGTTAACAGCTACATCCATATCAGCGATTCCAAGGCTTGAGCACCAGCGCTACAGCATTATCACCAGCGGCAAGGTTCCATTTGTCCATCATCTTGGCTTGTTACAGGTAAAGCCCGCGCTTATGCGGGCCTTGAAGCACCCCATGCCATCAACTACCTGACGACAACACAGCTGGAATCATTCCCACTCGATGGTCGCTGGTGGCTTGCTGGAAATATCGTAGGTTACCCGCGAGACACCGGAAATTTCATTGATGATGCGGTTGGAGACCAGCTCGAGAAACTCGTAGGGTAGGTGTGCCCAGCGAGCGGTCATGAAGTCGATGGTTTCCACCGCGCGCAGGGCAATAACCCACTCGTAGCGACGACCATCACCGACCACGCCAACCGACTTGACCGGCAGAAATACCGCGAAGGCCTGGCTGGTCTTGTGGTACAGGTCAGCCCTGCGCAATTCTTCGATAAAGATGAAATCGGCGCGGCGCAGAATATCGGCGTACTCCTTGCGCACTTCGGCGAGGATACGCACGCCCAGACCGGGACCCGGGAAGGGGTGACGGTAGACCATGTCATAGGGCAGTCCCAGCTCCAGACCGAGTTTGCGGACCTCATCCTTGAACAGCTCACGCAGCGGCTCGACCAGCTCGAACTGCATATCGTCCGGCAGACCGCCGACATTGTGGTGCGACTTGATCACATGGGCCTTGCCGGTCTTGGCGCCAGCCGACTCGATCACGTCCGGGTAGATGGTGCCCTGGGCCAGGAACTTCACGCCCTGCAGCTTGGTGGCTTCTTCATCGAATACTTCGATAAAGGTACGTCCGATGATCTTGCGCTTTTCTTCGGGGTCGGTGACGCCGAGCAGACGCGAGAGGAACTTGTCTTCGGCGTTGGCGCGGATCACCTTGACACCCATGTTCTCGGCAAACATGGCCATCACCTGCTCGCCCTCGTGCAGGCGCAACAGGCCGTTGTCGACAAACACACAGGTCAACTGATCGCCGATAGCCTTGTGCAACAGCGCCGCTACAACCGACGAATCGACCCCGCCAGACAACCCCAGCAGGACCTTGGCATCACCGACCTGGGCGCGCACCGTGGCAATCGCATCATCAACGATGTTGGACGGCGTCCACAGTGCCGCACAGCCACACAGCTCCAGAATAAAGCGCGACAGAATGCGCTGGCCCTGCTTGGTATGCGTCACCTCGGGATGGAACTGTACGCCGTAAAAATGCCGTTCCTCGTCACCCATGGCGGCAATCGGGCAACTGGGTGTGCTGGCCAGTATGTGGAAGCCCTCCGGCAGACGGATTACCTTGTCACCATGGCTCATCCATACGTCCAGGGACAACACGCCATCGGCATCCACATGGTCTTCGATACCGGCCAGGAAATTGCTCTTGCCGACAATATCGACTCGCGCATAACCGAACTCGCGCTCCTCGGAGCCCTCGACCTTGCCGCCCAACTGCTCGGACATGGTCTGCATGCCGTAACAGATACCCAGTACGGGAACCCCCAGCTCAAACACCAGTTGCGGCGCGCGCGGGGTGTCTTCCATGGTCACCGACTCAGGTCCACCGGCCAGCACAATACCGCGCGGGGCAAAGGCACGAATGGCCTCTGCATCCATATCCCAGGGGTGGATTTCACAGTACACACCGATTTCGCGCACCCGGCGGGCGATCAACTGGGTGTACTGCGAACCGAAGTCCAGAATCAGAATACGGTGGGCGTGAATGTCTTGGGACATGGGGATTCCTCTGGAAAAGTTAAGCTACAAGCCAAAAGCTGCAAGCCACAAGAACGGGCCATATCAACTTGCGGCTTGCAGCTTTCAGCTTGTAGCTGGTCGGATGAGCAACGCTCAGCCGACCCTATAGTTCGGTGCTTCCTTGGTGATCTGTACGTCGTGAACGTGCGACTCGCTCATGCCGGCACCAGTAATGCGCACGAATTCCGGCTTGGTGCGCATCTCATCAATACTGGCGCAGCCGGTGTAGCCCATGGAGGCACGCAAGCCACCCATCAACTGGTGAATAATCGCCGCCAGCGGCCCCTTGTACGGGACGCGGCCTTCGATACCCTCGGGCACGAGCTTCTCGGCACCGGCGCTGGAGTCCTGGAAGTAGCGATCAGACGAACCCTGATTCTGCGCCATGGCACCCAACGAACCCATGCCACGGTAGGCCTTGTAGGAACGCCCCTGGAACAGCTCGACCTCACCGGGGGCCTCTTCGGTACCGGCGAACATGGAGCCCATCATGACCACCGAGGCACCGGCGGCAATGGCCTTGGCCAGATCACCGGAGAAGCGAATGCCTCCATCGGCAACCAAGGGTACATCGGTATCCTTGAGCGCGGCGGCCACATCGGCAATGGCCGACATCTGCGGCACGCCGACACCGGCAACAATACGTGTGGTACAGATGGAACCGGGACCAATACCCACCTTGACGCCATCGGCACCGGCCTCGACCAGCGCGCGGGCGGCGGCGCCGGTGGCGATGTTGCCGCCAATCACCTGGATCTCGGGGAAGTGCTGTTTGGCCCAGCGAACGCGGTCGATCACGCCCTTGGAGTGGCCGTGGGCGGTATCGACAATGATCACGTCAACACCGGCGGCGGCCAGCGCAGCAATCCGCTCTTCGGTTTCAGCGCCGGTACCGACCGCCGCACCCACGCGCAGACGACCCTGGTCGTCCTTGCTGGCCAGCGGATAGGCACGGGCTTTTTCAATATCATTGACGGTCATCATGCCGCGCAGACGGAAGCTGTCATCGACAATCAGCACGCGCTCGATGCGGTGTTTGTGCAGCAACTTGCGCACTTCCTGCATGTCGGCGCCTTCCTTGACCGTAACCAGGCGTTCCTTGGGCGTCATGACATCACGCACACGGGCGGTCATCTGGGTTTCAAAGCGCACATCACGGGAGGTAACGATGCCGATCAGATTGCCGTTGTACATCACCGGCACACCGGAAATGTTGTTCTGCCGGGTCAGGTCGAACAACTCACCGACCGTAGCGTCAGCGTCAATGGTGATCGGGTCGCGTACCACACCGGACTCAAAACGCTTGACCTTGCGTACTTCGGCCGCCTGCTGCTCGATGGTCATGTTCTTGTGAATAATGCCCATGCCACCTTCCTGGGCCATGGCAATCGCCAGGCGCGCTTCGGTGACGGTGTCCATGGCGGCGGACAGCAGGGGAATATTCAAATGGATCTGGCGGGTCAGCCGGGTCTTCAGACTGACGTCCTTGGGCAATACCTCGGAGTATCCGGGCACCAGCAGAACATCATCAAAGGTAAGGGCTTCTTGGCTAATTCGCAGCATCGCAGGGGCTCCCGAGCGGGAAAATGGAAGCGCGTCATTATACCTGCCGCACCGGTTCGGCTCAATCAGTATCATCAGTCCATGGCAATTATTCAGCACTCCCCTATCAGGCCGACACAGGCTAAGATGCGCCAATGACTGATCAGACCCTGTTCCAACGCCTGACTGCCGAGCGCGAGATCCTCAGCGTCAGCCAGCTTAACGCCCGCGCCCGCAGCCTGCTGGAGGATGTGTTCCCGCAGGTCTGGGTCGAGGGCGAGCTGTCGAATCTGGCAAGCCCGTCCTCGGGCCACCTGTATTTCAGCCTGAAGGACAGCAAGGCACAGATCCGCTGCGCCTTTTTCCGTCAACGTGCCAGCCGCGTGCGCCTTGATCTGCGGGACGGCCAGCAGGTCAGCGTGCGAGGCCGGGTCAGCCTGTATGAAGGCCGCGGCGACTACCAGTTGATCGTCGACAGCCTTGAAGCCGCCGGAGACGGTGCTCTGCGCCAGGCCTTTGATGCGCTCAAAGCCAGGCTGCAGGATGAAGGCCTGTTTGCCACTGAGCGCAAGCGTACCTTGCCGACCCAGGCGCGGCGGATTGCCGTGATTACCTCGCCCAGTGGTGCGGCGGTACGCGACATCATCAGCGTCTTCGGTCGACGCGCCCCCTTTATCGAGTTGTTTATTGTGCCGACGGCGGTGCAAGGTCGTGACGCCGCGCCGCAGATTGTGCGCGCCCTGCAACTGGCTGATCGCGGTGGTTTTGATGCCCTGATCCTGGCCCGTGGCGGCGGCTCACTGGAAGACCTCTGGCCCTTCAACGAGGAGCAGGTGGCCCGCGCCCTGTTTGCCTGCAAGACACCGACGGTCAGTGCGGTTGGTCACGAAACCGATGTATCCATCTGCGACTTCGTCGCCGATGTGCGCGCACCGACGCCCTCCGCCGCTGCTGAACTCCTGAGCCCGGACCAGCAGGTCATGCTGGCCCAGGTCACTCGCGCCCAACGCCAGCTGCAGCAACGCATGCGCGAGCGTCTGGCCCGCGAACACCTGCGACTGGACAGTCTGCGCCGACGTCTGCGCCACCCTGGGCAACGCCTGGCGCAACAGGCACAACGCCTGGACGATCTGGAGTTGCGCCTGCAGCGCAGCCTTCGGCAACAGCTCAGCCTATTGCAGCAACGCCATGAGCGCCTGCAGGCACGCTTGCAGGCACGCCATCCGGGCCAGCAGCTGGCGCTGTTGCGCCAGCGCCTGCAACACTACCAAGAGCGCCTGCCGCGGGCGATCCAGCATAGTCTGCGGCAGCGTAAAGCTCGCTTTGAAGCCCTGGTGCAGAACATGCACCTGATCAGTCCGCTGGCAACCCTCGGCCGCGGTTACAGCATTCTGCTGGATGGCCAGGGCCGCGCCGTTCGCCGCAGTCAGGACACGCAACCCGGCCAGCGCCTGGAGGCACGCCTGGCAGAAGGCCGCCTGAGCCTGCGGGTCGACGATCCGGACGGCCAACCCCATACCCTGTCACTTCTGGACTGAAGACCCGATGATCCGCCCCGCTACCCTGCTTATCAGCCTGCTGTTTCTGTGCCTTGGTCTGCCTGCGCAGGCCGAAGGTTTTATCACCCGCCTGCTGAACAAGCCGGTCCCGGGCGGTGTTGCTGTGATCGGCCTGCCGGAACAGGCAAGCGCACCCCGCGCACGCTTTCAGGATCAGCCGGTGCTGGTGATCCGCGAAGAGGGCAAGCGCTGGATTGCCATCATCGGCATTCCGCTGGGCACTGCAGTCGGCACCCAGCATATCGCGCTGGATGACGGCAGCCGTCTGAGCTTTGCGGTCGGCGACCGCCACTACCCGGCCCAACACATCACCCTGCGCAACCAGCAGCACGTCACTCCGGACCCGGCCCATCAGCGTCGGATCGCCCGCGAGCTCGAGGAACAACTGACCGCCTACCGGCGTTTCAGTCCGCGTCAGCCCAGCAATCTCATGCTCGACCGCCCCGTAGACGGGCGACTGTCCAGCGCCTTTGGTTTGCGCCGCTTTTTCAATGGCGAAGAGCGCAATCCACATTCCGGCCTGGACTTTGCCGTACCCAGTGGCACCCCGATACGCGCCCCGGCGGCCGGCGAAGTGATTCTGGTTGGTGATTACTTCTTCAATGGCAAGACAGTGTTCGTTGACCATGGCCAGGGCCTGATCAGCATGTTCTGCCATCTTTCCGAGATTGACGTGCAGGTCGGCGATGAGCTGGATCGCGGCCAGGTACTCGGCAAGGTCGGCGCTACCGGCCGCGCCACCGGACCGCATCTGCACTGGAACGTCAGCCTGAACAATGTGCGCGTGGACCCGGCGATCTTTATTGGCGCCTTTATGCCCTGAGCTGTTTTGCGCAATCGGATGCATACCCGACCCAATTGCGCGCTATTTAATGCCGAAAATCTTCTACAAATATGCATTTCTGCCAAATTAAAAACCACTGTTGCAATAAATACCGAACAATCCTACCTTTACTGCAACAAAACCCCATTTAACACCTGCATCCAAAAGATGCCATCCGAGGACACGCCATGAGCATGCTCGCCGACCCGTCGTGCAAATACCGCGCCTTCACGCCAGTCGATATCCCCGACCGCACCTGGCCGTCGAAGACCATAACCCAGGTCCCCATCTGGGCCAGTTCTGACCTGCGCGATGGCAACCAGTCATTGATCGAACCCATGGACCCGGCAAAGAAACTGCGTTTCTTCCAGACGCTGGTCAAGGTCGGCGTCAAACAGATCGAAGTGGCCTTTCCCTCCGCCTCGCAGACCGATTTTGATTTTGTCCGCACGCTGATCGAAGACGGTCATATCCCTGACGATGTGACCATACAGGTGCTGACCCAGGCCCGTGCCGACCTGATTACCCGTACATTCGAGTCCCTGCGCGGCGCCAAACGCGCCATCGTGCATGTATACAACGCCACGGCGCCGAGTTTTCGCCGTATCGTGTTCAATCAGGACAAGGCCGGCGTGGTGGCTATTGCCGTCAAGGCCGCCACCCTGATTCGCGATCTGGCTGCTGCGCAGCCGCAGACCGAGTGGACCTTCCAGTATTCACCGGAAATCTTCACCTCAACCGAGCTGCCCTTTGCCGTTGAGGTCTGTGATGCCGTTCTGGATGTCTGGCAACCTACGCCGGAGCACAAGGCGATTCTCAATTTGCCGGCGACCGTTGAGGTATCGACACCGAATATCTATGCCGATCAGATCGAGTGGTTCTGCCGCCATATCAGTCGCCGTGACAGCGTGCTGGTCAGCCTGCATACCCACAATGACCGCGGCACCGGCGTCGCCGCCACCGAACTGGGCCTGCTCGCCGGTGCCGACCGGGTCGAGGGCTGCCTGTTCGGCAACGGCGAACGTACCGGCAACGTCGATCTGGTGACCCTGGCCTTGAACATGTACACCCAGGGCCTGCATCCGGGCCTGGACTTCTCGGATATCGACGCAGTACGCAAGGTGGTCGAGGAATGCAATCAGTTACCCGTGCATCCGCGTCACCCCTACGTTGGTGATCTGGTGCATACCGCCTTTTCCGGTTCGCATCAGGATGCCATCCGCAAGGGCTTTGCCCAGCAGGCGCCAGATGCACGCTGGGAAGTACCCTACCTGCCGATTGATCCGGCTGATATCGGCCGCAGCTATGAGGCGGTGATCCGCGTCAATAGCCAGTCCGGCAAGGGCGGTATTACCTATTTGCTCGAACAGGAATACGGCATCAGCCTGCCCCGGCGCATGCAGATCGAGTTCAGTCAGGTTGTGCAGTCTGAAACCGACCGCCTGGGCCTGGAAATGAGCGCCCGACAGATCTTTGAACTGCTCGACAAGGAATACCTGAAAGCCAGCAGCCCGTATGCGCTGGTTCGCCATCGCCTGCAGGAAGAGAACGGTACCAGCGCCGTTGACCTGGAGGTTCAGGATGACGGCACCACCCAGCATTGGCGTGGTATCGGCAAGGGCCCGCTGGAAGCTCTGGTCGCCTGCCTGCCCATGACGGTTGAAATCATGGACTACCATGAGCACGCGATTGGCTCTGGCACCCAGGCCAAAGCCGCGGCCTACATCGAAATCCGCCTGGGCCAAGGCAAGCCACTGCACGGTGTCGGTATTGATGAGAACCTCACCACCGCCAGTTTTCGTGCGCTGTTCAGTGCCCTTAACCGGGCCTTGCGTCAAGCCAAGGTACAAGCCGCCTGAACCTGATCGGGGTGCCCGAAAACGGGCGCCCCGTTACTCGCCACTGCGCTGCCAGTGACCCCGACCCCATAGACACATGGCTTCGAGCACCGGCTGCAGGCTGCTGCCATGCTCGGTAATCCGGTACTCCACCCGTGGTGGCACCTCGGCAAAGACAGTGCGGCTGATCACGCCGTTTCGCTCAAGCTCACGCAACTGCTGGGTGAGCATCTTCTCGGTAATATCCGGAACCAATCTTTTCAGCTCGGAAAAGCGCAACGGCTGCTGAAGAATGTGATAGACCAGCACCGACTTCCATTTGCCCCCGATCACCTCAAGAGTCACTTCAATCGGCGTGTTATACACCTTGTCGCCCTGAACCAGACGCTTCGAGTCAGCTTTTACATCTTCAACGGGGAGCATAAATGGTTACCTTAAAGTAAGTGACTGTCCATATCGTACGTACTTGTCATTATGAATGCGACCCCCATAATGACATGCACTGTCAGCACCGTCTGATCAATATCACTTCCTGGAGTTAACAGCATGTCCGAGCACTCTCTGCTGCAACCGGTTCAACTGGGTTCATTGTCACTGGCCAACCGCATGGTCATGGCCCCGCTGACCCGCCAGCGCGCCAAACAACCGGGCAATATTCCCCACGCCCTGAACGCTGAGTATTACACCCAGCGTGCCAATGCCGGAGTGATCATCAGCGAAGCCAGTCAAATCTGCCCGGAAGGCCAGGGCTATGCCTGGAGCCCAGGCATTCACAGTGCCGAGCAGGTTGAGGGCTGGAAGCTGACTACCGAAGGGGTCCACGCTGCGGGCGGTAAAATCATTCTGCAGCTCTGGCATGTAGGCCGTATTTCCCACCCCCTGCTTCAACCCAATGGTGTAGCACCGGTTGCACCCTCGGCGATTCAGGCCAAGGCCGAGTGCTATGTGCAGGAAGCCGACGGCAGCCATCACCGGGCAGCCTGCGCCATGCCACGGGCACTTGAAACCAGTGAACTGCCCGGCATTGTCGAGGCCTACGCCCAGGGTACGCGTAACGCGCTGGCTGCTGGTTTTGATGGTGTTGAGGTGCATGCAGCCAACGGCTACCTGCTTGACCAGTTTCTCTGTTCCAACAGCAACCAGCGTACTGACGCCTACGGCGGCAGCGTGGAAAACCGTGCCCGTCTGGTGCTGGAAGTGGTTGACGCCGTAGTAGCGGCCACCGGTGACAGCGGCAAGGTCGGCATTCGCATTTCGCCGATGGGTACCTTCAACGACGTGCATGATGCCAATCCGCTGGAGACCTTTACCTACCTGCTGAACGAGCTGAACAGCCGTAACCTGGCGTATCTGCACGTCAACAAGCCGGACTGGGTGGGTGGCACCTACGAGGGATTTGACGACCTGCTGAAGACCCTGCGCGGCATCTACAAGGGCACCTTGATCCTGTGCGGCGGCATGGATGCCGAGACCGGTGCCCAGGCACTGGAATCCGGCCTGGCCGACCTGATCGCCTTTGGTCGTCCGTACATTGCCAATCCCGATCTGGCCCAGCGGGTGGCTGCCGGCGCAGCCTGGAACCAGATCAATCCCGCCACCCTGTATGGCGGCGGTGCTGAAGGCTATACCGATTACCCCAGCATGGAGTGATCCCGACTCAAGCGCTGGGGCCTGGCCTCAGCGCTTGTCCTTGCGCTTTTTCTCGGCTTTCTTGTGGTGACTCATCAACCGGCGCTTCTTGTTCACCTGGCGATCAGTCAGGGTGTTCTTGCGATCGGCAAAGGGGTTGTCGCCCGACTTGTATTCCACCCGAATTGGCGTCCCGGCCAACTTAAGTACCTTGCGGAAGGTATTTTCCAAGTAACGGGTATAGGAACGCGGCACATCATCCACCTGATTGCCGTGAATCACGATAATCGGCGGGTTGGAGCCACCCAAGTGTGCATAACGCAGTTTGATCCGGCGCCCCTTGACCAGCGGCGGCTGGTGATCAGCCACGGCATCCTCAAGGATCTGTGTCATTCGATTGGTGGGGACCTTGGTCATCGCGCTGGCGTAAGCCTTGTCCACTGACTTGTAGAGCAGACCCACACCACTGCCATGCAGTGCGGAAATAAAATGCAGATCGGCAAACTGGGTGAAGATCAGTCGACGCTGCAACTCGATCTTGACGTAATCCTTCTCGCGCTCATCCATGCCGTCCCATTTGTTCACGGCAATCACCAGTGCGCGCCCGGCATCCAGCACAAAGCCCAGCAGATGCAGATCCTGCTCGACGATGCCATCACGGGCGTCGACCACAAAGATCACCACGTTGGCGTCCTGAATGGCCTGCAGGGTCTTGATCACCGAGAATTTCTCGATCGCCTCAAAGACCTTGCCACGGCGCCGCACACCCGCGGTATCAATCAGGGTGTAGGGTTTGTCATGACGCTCATAGGGGATGTAAATACTGTCGCGGGTGGTACCGGCCTGATCGAAGACCACCACCCGGTCCTCACCCAACATCCGGTTGACCAGCGTTGACTTGCCGACATTGGGTCGACCTATCACAGCAATCTTGGTGCCGATGGCCTCGACAATCTTGCGCTCGCCAGCCTCGCCTTCAGCCTGTTCAGCCAACAGCGTCAGCAGCCCATGCTCACCCAGCACCTGTTCCAGCATCGGGTTGATATTGCGGCCATGGGCGGCGGCAATACCGATCGGATCGCCAATACCCAGCTTGGAAAATTCGCCGTGGATGGAGTCCTGATCAGCACCGTCAATCTTGTTGGCAATCAGGTAGGTATGCTTGTTGCGTTTGCGCAGGTGCTCGGCAATCTGCTCATCACCGGCGGTACGACCGGCACGGGCATCAACCAGAAAGAGCACCGCATCGGCCTCTTCGATGGCCTGCAGCGACTGACCAGCCATGATCATGTCCAGACCCTGCTCGTCACCGGTCAGACCACCGGTATCGACAACGATAAAGGGCTTGCCCTGCCATACCGCTTCACCGTACTGGCGATCACGGGTCAAACCGGCCACGTCGGCCACAATAGCGTCACGACTTTTGGTCAGACGGTTGAACAGGGTGGATTTACCGACGTTGGGCCGGCCCACCAGGGCAATAACAGGAACCATGATCACTCCGCGCACGGACGTCCGTGCAATAAACAACAAGGCCGCTGCGCCTGAATCAACGGGCAGCGGCCGGCATAGTATAGCTGGCTGGCGTCAGCGCAGCTTCAGGGCAACCAGATTGCCGCTGTTACCATAAACATACAGCGTATCGCCTGCGGTAATAGGCGGGGCCCTGACACCCTTGCGGTCTACCCGGGTGCGTGCAACCAGACGTCCATCGGTTTGCGCCAACAAGTGTACATAGCCTTCGAAGTCGGCCACAGCCACGTAGCTGCTGAAGGCGACCGGCGCGGTCAGGCTGCGGCGCAGCAATGACTCGTTGGTCCACAGGGGCGTGGCACGGCCACTTTCAACTGCCTCGACCTTGCCATCTGCATGGCTCAGGTAAATGCTGCCAAAACCACCGGCCGGGCCGCTGTAACTGGACGCGTCGCGCTGCCAGCGCAGGTTGCCGGACTCGGCATCAAGTGCCGTCATGCTGCCCTGAAAGGTAGCGACATAAAGGGTATCGCCCTCAAGCAGCAGACGCCCGTCGATATCGACCATCCGCTCCAGCTCGGAACGGCCCTGTGGCTGTGCCACACGTTGTTCCCAGATGGGCAAACCGGTGTCGGCCGCCAACGCCACCACACGTCCACTGGCCAGACCTGCATAGACCCGGCGCACATTGACGATTGGCGCGCTGTGACCACGCACAGTGAGCACCGGCAAGGTCGACTCGTAGATCCAGCGTTGCTCGCCGTTACTGATATCAAGTGCTGTCAGCTTGTCGTCCTGGGTTTGCACCACGACCACGTCACCGTTGGTCTGCGGGGGTGCCAGCACTTCACTGGACAGCTGCGCGCGCCACTGTTCACTACCGTCCTCTTCACTCAAGACAATGACTTCACCGTCCAGAGTACCGACCATGACCCGTCCGCCACCGGCGCCGACGGCCCCGGACAGGCGTTCTTTCAAGCGCACCTGCCATTTGACATCACCGGTATCGCGCTCCATGGCAACAACCCGGCCACGATCATCAGCGGCATACAGGGTCAGACCATCAAGCTGCGGCACCAGGCTGTTAAACAGCTTGCCCTGCCCGCTACCAATATTGCGGCTCCAGCTGCGTTCCAGCTCAGCCTCAGCTTCAAACTTTTCCAGTTCGGCGGGAGGCAACTCCTTCTTGCCGGAACCGCTGCAACCCAGAATCATCAGGGCTGACATACCCACAGCAAGAAAACGCAACGTCAGGTTCACTAGACTTCCTCCGCCAGATCATCCAGCTTTAACTGTAATTGTGGGCGCTGACGCGGATCTTCCAGGGCATCAATGGCCGCCTGATAGGCTGCACGCGCCTCATCTACCCGACCCAGACCCAGAAACAGGTCACCACGCACCTCTTCACGGCCAGCCAGCAGGGGACCCGACACCGGCTCGACGAACAGCTTGAGACCTTCTTCGGCCCGCTCCTGAGCGGCCATGACACGCGCCAGGCGTTGCCGGGCAACCTCATTCAGCACCGCATCGGTACGACTCTCGACCAACTCGCTCAAGACCTGCTCAGCACTGGCCAGATCACCGCTCTCTACCGCCAGACGCGCCTGCATCAAGCCGGCAAAATCGGCGTAACGGGTACCGGCATAGTCACTACGGATCTGCGCTGCCAGCTCGGCACTGCGCGCCTTGGCTTCCTCGCTTTGATCGCTGAGCATGGTTTCCAGCATGTTCTGATACAGGGCCGAAGCATTGGCCGCCTGGGCTTCCTGGTAGTTATTCCAGCCCTGCCAACCGAACACACCCGCCAGGGCAAGTACCACCCCGGTCAACAACGGAACGCCATGGCTACTCCAGAGATCCTTGATTCTCTGAACCTGTTCTTCTTCTGTCTGGTAAGTCACCCTACACTCCTTGCCGTATCGATAGTGGCTTGCGTTCCGCTCACAACAATTGTTTTAGCTGCGCTGGCACGTCCTGCCAGGCAATATTTTTCTGTTCGCCATCCGTGCGCAACGGCTTCAGGCCAACCTGCTCAGCCAGCGCTTCATCTTCACCCAGAATCAGGGCAAAACGCGCACCAGACTTGTCAGCCTTCTTGAACTGGCTTTTGAAACTGCCGCCGCCACAATGCACTACCAGTCGCAGATCAGGCAAGACGTCACGCAGGGATTCAGCCAGACGGAAGCCCGCCAGCACGGCTCCCGGCCCCAGAGTAACCAGGTAGACATCCACCTGATTGGCCAATTCAGCCGGCACCTTACCGAGGGTTTCGATTAACAGCAACAGTCTTTCGATACCCATGGCAAAGCCTACTGCCGGCGTGGGCTTGCCACCCAACTGCTCAACCAAACCATCGTAGCGGCCGCCAGCACAAACGGTACCCTGGGCACCCAGCCTGTCGGTCGTCCATTCGAACACTGTCAAACCGTAATAATCCAGCCCTCGGACCAGCCGGGGGTTAAGCACATAGGGGACGCCCGCCGCGTCGAGCAGGGCACGCAGCCCCTGAAAATGCGCAACAGCTTGCTCATTCAGATAGTCCGCCAGCTTCGGCGCGTCCTGCAGCAAGGCCTGGGTCTGCGGATTCTTGCTGTCAAGAACGCGTAACGGGTTGGAATCGAGACGGCGCTGACTGTCCTCGTCCAGTTGATCGAAACGCGCGCGCAGATAGTCGACCAGATCGGCACGATAACGGGCACGGTCTTCACTGCTTCCCAGACTGTTCAATTCCAGTGTTACCGCCTCGCGCAGGCCCAATTGCTGCCAGAGTCGCCAGGTCAGAATGATCAGCTCGGCATCAATATCCGGACCGGCAATATTGAAGGTTTCCACACCGATCTGATTGAACTGGCGATAGCGACCTTTCTGCGGACGCTCATGACGAAACATGGGACCGGCATACCAGACTTTCTGACTGACACCGCCACCGGTCAATCCGTGCTCAAGCATGGCCCGCACACAGCCTGCAGTACCCTCCGGACGCAGGGTCAGGGAATCACCGTTGCGGTCGGCAAAGGTGTACATTTCCTTTTCAACGATGTCGGTCACTTCGCCGATCGAGCGTTTGAACAACTCGGTCGACTCGACAATCGGCATACGGACCTGCTGGTAGCCATAGCGACCAAGCAGATCCGCAACGCTACGCTCAAGGTACTGCCACAGGGCGCTGTCGGCGGGCAGAATATCGTTCATGCCGCGCACGGCTTGCAGGGTTTTCAACAGGGTCTTTCCTTATTCATCCACGGGCGATGGTATTGGCGTCCAGCGCCTG
Organism: Gammaproteobacteria bacterium HGW-Gammaproteobacteria-11; assembly: GCA_002840055.1. GTDB lineage: Bacteria > Pseudomonadota > Gammaproteobacteria > Pseudomonadales > Pseudomonadaceae > Halopseudomonas. The sequence continues at coordinate 104,078 of PGZJ01000003.1, forward strand.
TTTTGCCGCAATTTTGTCACGAATCAGTCGCTCGAGGGTATCAACCAACTGCAGATTGTCGACCTTCTGATCTGGCGTACCACCGACATAGATCAGGTTGTTCGGTGTGCCACCGGCCAAACCGATATCCGCTTCCTTGGCCTCGCCGGGACCGTTGACCACGCAACCAATCACCGCCACATCCAGCGGCGTGACGACATCTTCAAGCCGCGCTTCTAGTTCATTCATGGTCTTGATTACATCGAAGTTCTGTCGTGAGCAGCTGGGACAGGCAATAAAGTTGATGCCACGCGAGCGCAAATGCAGCGACTTGAGCAGATCAAAGCCAACCTTGATCTCTTCAACCGGGTCAGCCGCCAGGGAAATGCGGATTGTATCGCCTATTCCTTCAGCCAACAGCATGCCCAGACCAACGGCGGACTTCACCGTACCTGAACGCAGTGCGCCGGCCTCGGTAATACCCAAATGCAGGGGCTGCTCGATCTGCGCGGCCAGCAAGCGATAAGCGCCAACGGCCATGAACACATCAGACGCCTTGACGCTGACCTTGAAGTCCTGAAAATCCAACTTGTCCAGGTAATCAACATGGCGCAGGGCCGATTCAACCAGCGCCTCAGGCGTTGGCTCACCGTATTTCTTTTGCAGATCCTTTTCCAACGAACCGGCATTAACACCGATGCGAATTGGAATGCCATGGTACCTGGCCGCATCAACCACCGCCCGAACCCGGTCTTCCCGGCCAATATTGCCGGGGTTGATACGCAGGCAGTCCACACCCAACTCGGCGACGCGCAGGGCAATCTTGTAATCGAAGTGAATGTCCGCCACCAACGGTAGGCTGACCTGGCGGCGAATCTCGCCGAAGGCTTCGGCGGCCTGCATGCTGGGAACCGAGACGCGAACGATATCGGCACCCGCAGCCTGCAACTGGTTGATTTGCGCTACGGTTGCCGCTACATCACAGGTTTCCGTGTTGGTCATGCTCTGCACTGAAATAGGCGCATCACCACCCACCAGCACCGAGCCGACACGAATCTGCCGGGACACCCGGCGCTTTATCGGAGAAGCATGGTGCATTGACTGACTCCCTACTGGCCCAGCCGCAGGCGCACAACGCCGGACCGATTTGATGACGGTATAGTGACTGGCTGCCCCTGATAGTGGAAACGGGATACCGACTCGATAGCGCCGACAAGCACCTCCACAGGGCCGCTGGCGGGCATCTGCAATTGCTGACCGGGCTGCATCAGCGCACTGTGCAGTACCCGACCATCAGCCGCGGTAATCTCGACCCAGCAACTCGCGCTGAATTGCATGCTCAGCCCGTCGCTTGACGTCGTCGCTGGCACTGGAGCCTGCGCCTGGGTTTCAGTCACAACGGCGGATTCGGGCTCGGTCTCAGCGGGAGCCGCTTCGGCAGTCGGCTCAGGCAGGCTGTCGGGCTCATTGTCGGCGACAGAGGTCAACGGCAGCGCAACCTCTCCCTGAATGACCAAGGGCATGGGCGATGCATCTACCTCCACCTCTTCGATACTTTGCACCACCTGATCAACCCGCTCAAGGACCGGCTGAGCCATCCGACTTTCATGCCACCAGAGCACACCGGAAGCAATAACAGCCAACACCACCAGCAGGCTGCCCAAACGGGTAAAGTGCAGGCCACGACGCACAGGCTTGTTCAGGGTATCGATGGCACCGACCTTGCCTTCCCGCTCTTCGGCACCCACGAACTGGTCGAACTGCACTACCAGTCTGTTGGCATCCAGGCCCAGCAGGCGAGCATAGCTGCGGACATAGCCTCTGGAAAATGTATTGCCCGGTAACGCCTCGAATCGGCCTGCCTCAATATGCTCAAGGGTTTTGACTGGCAAACGCAGACTGGCGGCCGCATCAGCAACCGACAAACCACGTTGCTCACGCCCTGCCCGCAAGTCCTTGCCAGGATTGACTGGAGGATGGATCGGCTCTTTGTCGATAGTGTGCTGCTGATCAACTGTCATGCTTATTCCGAGGCACTCAAGGCCGCCGCTTCCGGGCTGGCAGGGTAAAGTCGCCGTAACTGCAGGGCATAACTGGCCGCGCGGTTGTGATCCTCAAAACGTCGTGCCAGTTGCACACCCAGCCACAGGCTGCTGGCATCCTGACCGGACATCCGGGTAAAACTGAGGTAGTAATCCCAGGCCGGCACATAGTTCTGCTCGGCAAATTCAATTCTCGCCAACTCCAACAGCGGCATGGGTTGTCGGCTGTTGAGGCGTAACGAACGTTCGAAGCTGCTGCGCGCTTCAGCTGTATTGCCCATGCGCGCATGGGTCAGACCTATATTGGCAAACACCCTGGAACGCTCACCATAAAGATTATCTTCAACCGCCGCCTCGAACTGCTGCAGGGCTTCCGGGTAGCGCTCCTGGTTGAGCAGAAACACCCCGAAGTTGTTCAGTACCCGTGGATTGTTCGGCTCACTGGCCAATGCGGAACGAAAATGCCGCTCGGCAGCGGTGTATTCACCTTCCTGGGTAAACACCTGAGCCAGCGCAAGATGCGCCGAGGCAGAGCGTGGATCGAGCTTCAAGGCCTCGCTCAGGGGTGATTTGGCGCTTTCGGTCTCGCCCTGCTGCATGTAACCGATACCCAACTGGATGTAAGCATCACGCGCCGCATTCGGATCCGTCTTGCGACTCGGCTGATCCGTCGTCGTAACACAGCCTGTCAATATCAGCAGGCAGAGCAGGCTAGTGGCGAGTCTTGTTCTGTTCATCTCAATCAATCCTTGGTTGGGAATTACCTGTCCTGGACGGAGGCAGGCCGTTCAGCCACCTCGTCCACCGGAAGTTCACGCAAGGCGATGTAGCGCTCACTGCGACGCGTGCGGTCCATGACCTGCCCTACCAACTGGCCACAGGCGGCATCGATATCCTCACCGCGCGTGGTGCGCACGGTCACCTGGTAACCCGCCTTGTGCAGCATGTCCTGGAAACGCCGGATACTGTTGTTGCTGGGCCGCTCATAGCCCGAATGCGGAAAGGGATTGAACGGAATCAGGTTGATCTTGCAGGGCGTAGAGCGCAGCAGCTCGATCATTTCTTCAGCCTGCTCCGGCTGGTCGTTGACATCCTTGATCAGGGTGTACTCGATGGTCAGCACGCGCTTCTCGCCCAGGCGTGCGATATAACGATTGCAGGCCGGCAGTAGCACTTCCAGCGGGTATTTCTTGTTCAGCGGCACCAACTGGTTGCGCAACGCATTGTTCGGCGCGTGAAGAGACAGCGCCAGGGCCACATCGGTAATCTCACCCAGACGCTCGATCATCGGTACTACGCCCGAGGTAGACAGGGTCACCTTGCGCTTGGAAATACCGTAACCCAGGTCATCCATCATCAACAGCATGGCATCAACAACGTTGTCAAAGTTCAGCAGCGGCTCACCCATACCCATCATCACCACGTTGGTGATGGCACGGTCGGACTTGGCCGGAATAGTCCCGAAGGACTTGTTGGCAACCCAGACCTGGCCAATGATCTCGGCTACGGTCAGGTCACTATTGAATCCTTGTTTGCCGGTAGAGCAAAAGCTGCAATCCAGCGCACAGCCTGCCTGCGAGGATACGCACAGCGTCCCGCGACCATTCTGTGGAATATAAACCGTCTCTACGCAACTGCCTGAAGCAACGCGTATCACCCACTTGCGGGTGCCATCCTTGGAGATATCTTCACTGACCACCTCGGGTGGTCGAATCTCGGCACAGGCGTCGAGCTTCTCGCGCAACGCCTTGCCGACATTGGTCATATCTTCAAAGCGGTCGACACCAAAGTGATGGATCCACTTCATGACCTGTCCAGCACGGAAACGTTTTTCCCCGAGACTCTCGAAGAAAGCTTCCATTTTCGGCTGTGTCAGTCCCAGCAGATTGATCTTGCCGGTTGTATCGGTCATGGCGGTCACATCACTTGGTTGGTGTCGAGAAGCGCATCAGCCGCGCGGGCAGAGGTCAGTTTCAGCAAAGAAGTAGGCTACTTCACGGGCGGCCGAGGTAGTTGAGTCGGAGCCGTGAACCGCATTGGCGTCGATTGACTCGGCGAAATCGGCACGAATGGTGCCGGCAGCGGCTTCCTTGGGGTTGGTGGCACCCATCAGCTCACGGTTCTTCAGAACCGCACCTTCGCCTTCCAGCACCTGAACAACAACCGGACCGGAGGTCATGAAACCAACCAGATCCTTGAAGAACGGGCGCGCGCTGTGTTCAGCGTAAAAGCCTTCGGCATCGGACTGGGACAGCTGAACCATCTTGGCTGCGACAACACGCAGACCGGCCTGCTCAAAGCGGCTGATGATCTGGCCAACAACGTTTTTGGCAACGGCGTCGGGCTTGATGATGGACAGGGTACGTTCTACGGCCATGAAACTCTCCAATGGGCAGTTATAGTTCAATAAAGACAACAAGAAAGGTTAACTTGCCGATTATACGCAGGTTGCAGCCAAAGTCATTACGGCTGGCCCGTCTGAATGCCGCACCCGCTCAAGCCGTCTGGCGCAACCGCGTCACCACCTCGACCAGAATGCGTGCCGCCGCATCCATCTCGGCGGGCTGACTGAAGCGACCGATCGACAGGCGCAGCGAGCTGTGGGCAAGGGCATCAGGTATGCCTATGGCACGCAGTACAAAGGAAGGTTCAACCGAGGCCGAATTGCAGGCCGAACCGGAGGACAACGCCAGATCCTTGAGCGCCAGCAACAGCAGCTCACCATCGACGCCGGCAAAGGCCAGATTAAGATTATGCGGAATGCGCTGCTGCTCACTGCCATTCAGACTGACACCAGAGAGACCGGACAAGCCATCCAGCAAGCGTTGGCGCAGGGCGCGGATGTGCACGTCATCCTGCTGCATCTGCTGGCCAGCCAGGGCAAAGGCCTCACCCATACCCACTATCTGATGGGTGGCCAGCGTGCCGGAGCGCATGCCTCGCTCGTGCCCCCCACCATGAATCAGCGCCTCCAGCTTCAGCTGTGGGTCACGCCGCACAAACAGCGCACCAATGCCCTTGGGGCCATAGGTCTTGTGCGCGCAGAAGGACATCAAGTCAACCGGCAGACTGCGCAGGTCAATGGGCAACTTGCCGGTCGACTGGGCCGCATCCACATGCATGATGGCGCCAGCGGCATGGGCTATCTCACCCAGCGCGGCGATGTCATTGATGGTGCCGATTTCATTGTTTACATGCATCAGCGACACCAGCAGGGTGTCGTCACGCAGAGCAGCTTGCAACTGTTCGGGGTGAATAAGGCCCTCTGCGCCAGGCTGCAGATAGGTCACCTCGAAGCCCTCCAGCTCGAGCTGCTTGCAGCTGTCGAGCACGGCCTTGTGTTCAATCTGCGAGGTAATGATATGCCGCCCGCGCTGCGCGCGGGCGCGAGCCAGACCTTTGATGGCCAGGTTATCCGACTCGGTCGCACCTGAGGTCCAGATGATTTCGCGCGGATCGGCGCCGACCAGATCAGCGACCTGACGCCGACCCAGCTCAACCGCCTCTTCGGCACGCCAGCCATAGATGTGCGAGCGTGATGCCGGATTGGCGAAATTGCCCTCCAGCGTCAGACAGGCGGTCATTTTCTCTGCCACCCGCGGGTCCACCGGGGTGGTCGCGGCGTAATCCAGATAAATCGGCTGTGTAGCGTCCGCCATGTTCAGGACGGCTCCCGCCCGGTTGCTGGTGACGGTTTCTCAGCAGCAGGCTCAGCCGCATCCTTGAGCATGTCAAAGTCGTCGCCACCCAAGGTCGGCAATTCCTTGGCGCAGTAATCACTGCCCAACTCACTGAGGGCGGCACACATGCCCTGCAAGCGGTTATCCACGGCATGCATGTGATCAAGCATCTGGCCAATGGCGCTGGCGACCGGATCAGGCATGTCGCGGGTCACACCATAGGCATCGAAACCGAGCTTTTCCGCCATGGCCTGACGCCGCGCACAGCTGGCGTCCGCTGGCTCGATATCCTTGAGAATGATGCGCCCCGGAATACCTACAGCCGTAGCGCCCGGCGGCACCGCCTTGGTCACCACGGCATTGGAGCCAATCTTGGCGCCAGCGCCCACCGTGAAGGGTCCCAGCACCTTGGCACCGGCACCGACCACGACACCATCCTCCAGGGTCGGATGGCGCTTGCCCTTGTTCCAGCTGGTGCCACCGAGGGTTACACCCTGATACAGGGTGACGTCATCACCGATCTCGGCGGTCTCGCCAATCACCACACCCATACCGTGATCGATAAAGAAGCGTCGGCCGAGCCTGGCACCGGGATGAATCTCCACGCCGGTCGCCCAGCGGGCAAAGTTGGAGACAATGCGCCCCAACAGGTAGGCCCGGCGAATCCACAGCGCATGGGCCAGACGATGCAACCAGATGGCATGCAGGCCGGGATAGCAGAACAGCACCTCCAGCGTCGAACGGGCAGCCGGGTCGCGGTGGAATACGCTGGCGATATCTTCCTTCATGCGCTTGAACATGCTTATTGTCTCCGCTCACCGGCGGCTTTGACGCCGATGGCTTTCTGGGTTTCGGTCAGAATACCGCGCAGGATGTTCATTTCCATCCGGTTGATCCGAATGCGCCCAAACAGGCGACGCAGACGCGGCATCAACTGTCTTGGTTTCTGCGGGTCAAGGAAGCCGATTTCAACCAGTACCTGCTGCAAATGGGCAAAATATTGTTCCAGCTCCTCGGCGGTGGTCGGAATCTCGTTCTGCGTTGCCGTGGTCTCGACCTTGAGCATATGGGTCGGCTGGCCCTGGCGCTGCAGACCCTGCATGCGCAGCTCGTAAGCCAGTACCTGCACAGCAGCCGCCAGATTCAGCGAGCTGAAGTCCGGATTCGAGGGAATATGCACATGGAACTGGCAGCGCTGCAGCTCGTCACTGGTCAGCCCCGAGTGTTCGCGGCCAAACACCAGTGCGACCTGACAGCCAGGCAGACTGTCCAATTGGTCGAGCACCTTGTCGGCCGCCTCACGCGGGTCCACCACTGGCCAGGGAATGCGCCGGTCACGCGCGCTGGTACCCATAACCAGCACACAGTCGGCTATCGCCTCCTCAAGGGTGGCGACTACCAGGGCGTTCTCCAGCACATCATCGGCACCCGCGCCCCGGGCACTGGCATTCGGGTCTGGGAAGCGCTCTGGATCAACCAGCACCAGACGCGTCAGACCCATGTTTTTCATGGCTCGGGCAGCCCCACCAATATTGCCGGGATGACTGGTATTGACCAGAACCACACGTACATTGTCGAGCACAACGGACTCCGGAGCGAGCAGCAGAGAGGGAACAGGACCTCGCATCTTACAAAAGCCAGGAGACAAAGACCATGACGCATTCAAGTTGTCAGGCTTATCTGCTACAATTTCCGGCTTTTCATCATTCCCTTACCAGAGACACCCGTATGCAGCCCATGTTGAACATCGCCCTGCGCGCCGCCCGCAGTGCCGGAGAACTGATCTATCGCTCCGTGGAGCGGCTCGACGTTCTGACCGTCAACGAAAAAGAGGCCAATGACTACGTCAGCGAAGTAGACCGGGCTGCAGAACAGAGCATCATCGCCACCCTGCGCAAATCCTTCCCGGATCACGGTATTCACGCTGAGGAGTCGGGCTTTCAACCGGGCACCGGCGAAGGCGCCGATATTGTCTGGATCATCGATCCGCTGGACGGTACCACCAACTTCCTGCGCGGCATTCCGCACTATGCCGTGAGCATTGCCTGTCGCATCAAGGGCCGCATCGAACACGCTGTGGTGCTGGACCCGGTCCGCCAGGAAGAGTTCACCGCCAGCCGCGGCCGCGGCGCGGCGTTGAACGGCAAGCGTCTGCGCGTCAGCGCGCGCAAGACCCTGGATGGCGCCCTGCTGGGTACCGGCTTTCCATTTCGCAGCGACCAGGTCGATGACCTGGACAACTATCTGGGCATGTTCCGCAGCCTGATTGGCCAGACTGCCGGCATCCGCCGCTGCGGCGCCGCCAGCCTGGATCTGGCCTATGTTGCTGCCGGTCGCTATGACGCCTTCTGGGAATTCGGTCTGGCCGAGTGGGATATGGCCGCAGGCAGCCTGCTGATTCAGGAAGCGGGCGGGCTAGTCAGTGATTTCACCGGAGGCCACCATTTCCTCGACAAGGGCCACCTGGTCGCCGGTAACCCCAAGTGCTTCAAAGCCGTACTGACCGCCATCCAGCCGCACCTGACGCCGGCGATGAAGCGTTAAGGCGACTTCAGGGGCCCTGATACATGCACAACATTCTGGTGACCGGTGGTGCTGGATTCATTGGTCGTCACCTGTGTCAGGCGCTGCTGGATGAAGGACACAACGTCATCTGTGTCGACGACTTCAGCAGCAGCCATCCCAACGACCTCGGCCCGTTACGCGCCCAAACCGGGTTCCAGTTGATCGAACAGGATATCTGCGCGCCGCTGGATCTGCCGTTCAAGATCGAGCGCATCTTCAACCTCGCCAGTCCAGCCTCGCCGGTTCGCTATCAACTGGACCCGATTCAGACCCTGAAAACCAATGTCGTCGGCACATTGAACCTGCTGGAACTGGCCCGCCAGCACGGCGCCCGGCTGCTGCAGGCCTCGACCAGTGAGGTCTACGGCGACCCCTTGACCAGCCCACAACACGAGTCCTACAACGGCAACGTCAACCCCATCGGCCCGCGTGCCTGCTATGACGAAGGCAAACGCTGCGCCGAGACCCTGTGCAGCGATTATCGGCGACAATTTCAGTTGGATACCCGGATCGTGCGTATCTTCAACACCTACGGCCCTGGCATGCAGATTGACGATGGCCGCGTTATCACCAACTTTGTTGCGCAGGCGCTGAACAATCAACCTATAACCGTCTACGGTGACGGGTTGCAAACCCGCAGCTTCTGCTATGTCGCCGACCTGGTCGATGGCCTGCAGCGCCTGATGGCACTCCCGGATCACAACGGCGAACCGGTCAATCTGGGCAACCCGGAGCCAGTCAACATGCTGCAGCTGGCCTCGTTGATTCAACACCTCTGCCACTCCCGCTCGCCCCTTTTCCATCGCCCTCTTCCGCAGGACGATCCATTGCAAAGAGAGCCGAATATCGAGCGCGCCCGGCAGTTACTCGGCTGGCTGCCAAGCACCCCGCTATCGGAAGGACTGCAACGGACCATCGCCGCACTGCAAAGCCGGCTGGAGCAGGACAATGCCTGCAACAATGCTCAGTCAGCCCAACCTGATACTGTCCAGATCCTCTAACCTGGCTGACTTGAAAACCATTCACGCCCTTAGCACGCTGCATTACAGCCTGATCCGCCGTCTTGGGCCGCCATACAGGCAGCCATAAAAAAGCCCCGACCAATGGCCGGGGCTTTTTTGGTATCGACCCGAATCAGGGCCTTTCGTCGGCAGCCTCTTCGATCTGCGGCGGAATAAGATCTTCACGCGTCAGATTCATCGTCATCAACAGGCCGTTGGAGACGTAAATGGACGAGTAAGTACCCACCAGCACACCGATCAACAGCGCCGTGGCGAATCCATGGATATTTTCACCACCAAAGAAGAACAGCGCCAGCAACACCAGAATGGTCGAGAAGGAGGTTGCCAGGGTACGTGCCAGCGTCTGGGTGGTTGAGACGTTGATGACCTCCTCCAATTCAGCCTTGCGCATGATCCGCAGGTTTTCCCGCACCCGGTCAAACACCACGATGGTATCGTTCAGTGAGTAACCAATCACCGCCAGCAGGGCCGCCAGCACGGTCAGGTCGAACGACAGGCCAAAAAAGGCAAAGAAACCGAGGGTAAAGATCACGTCATGCACCAGGGCAACAATCGCGGCCACGGCAAATTTCATCTGAAAGCGCAGTGACACATACAGCAGGATGCCACCCATGGCCAGCAGCATGCCGAGGCCACCCTTGTCGCGCAGCTCTTCCCCCACCTGCGGGCCGATAAACTCGACGCGCTTGACGGTGACGGCACTGCCATCCTCGCGCTGGATCAAGCCGGCAATTTGCCCACCCAGATTCGGATCGTCACTGGCCAGACGAATCAGCACATCAGTAGAGGCGCCGAAATTCTGTACCACCGCATCGGACCAGCCTTCAGTGCGCAGAACCTGGCGAATCTCCTCCAGATCCGGCGGCGTCTCGTAATTCAACTCGACCAGGGCACCCCCGGTAAAGTCCAGACCGAGGTTCAACTGCTTGATCGCCAGACTGACGACCGAGCCAACCATGAGCAGGATGGCAACGGCGTAGAAGAACTTGCGCAGCGCCATGAAATTGATTGTTTTACTGGTAATCATGATCGTTCCTCACAGCCACAGCTTTTTGATGTCACGGCCGCCAGCGGTCAGATTGACCATAGCGCGGGTGACCATGATGGCGCTGAACATCGAGGTCAGAATCCCCAGCGACAGCGTCACGGCAAAGCCCTTGATCGGACCGGAACCCATGGCAAAGAGAATCACACCCACCAGCAGGGTGGTCAGGTTACCGTCAACAATGGCCGAGAACGCCTTGTCAAAACCCTCGTGAATGGCGCGCTGGGCCGACATGCCGGCTGCCACCTCTTCCTTTATACGCGAGAAGATCAGCACGTTGGCATCAACCGCCATACCCAGGGTCAGTACGATACCGGCAATACCTGGCAGGGTCAGAGTAGCGCCCAGCAGGGACATCAACGCCAGCAGCAACACCAGGTTGAAGCTCAGGGCAATGCCGGCAAAGATGCCGAACACCCGATAGACCACCACCATGAAGATCAGTACCAGAATGAAGCCAACCTGGGTCGCAGTAATGCCCTTGGCAATGTTCTCAGCACCCAGACTCGGGCCTATGGTGCGCTCCTCGACAAAGTACATGGGCGCAGCCAGACCACCAGCGCGCAACAGCAACGCCAGCTCGGAGGCTTCGGCAGGCGAGTCCAGACCGGTAATGCGGAAATTGTTACCCAGCGTGCTCTGAATGGTTGCCAGGCTGATGATGGCCTTTTCTTCAACAAAAGCCGGCACTTCAACCCGCTGCATGACGCCGTCGACCTCCTGCATAACCTCTCGAGTGATCTGCCGCTGCTCGATAAAGAGTACCGCCATGCCGCGCCCGACGCTGTTACGCGTGGCTCGGGTCATCAGCTCGCCACCATGGCCATCGAGGGTAATGTTGACCTGAGGACGGCCATTTTCGTCAAAGTTGGACTGCGCATTGGTGACCTGGTCACCGGTCAGGATCACGCTGCGCTCAACGTCAGCCGGTGGACGGCTGCCACCGCGGAATTCAAAGTTCTCAACCGTTGCGCGAGGCGCATCAAGCTCAGCGGCCAGACGAAACTCAAGGTTGGCGGTCTTGCCGAGAATCCGTTTGGCTTCGGCGGTGTCCTGCACGCCGGGCAACTCAACTACTATGCGATTGGCACCTTGACGCTGAACCAGGGGCTCTGCCACGCCCAGCTCGTTGACCCGGTTACGCACTGTGGTCAGGTTCTGGTTGACGGCATATTCGCGAATCGAGGCCATCTCGGCGTCGGTCAGGGCAAGCCTCAATACCTCCAGTTCGTCACGCGTCACGGTACTGAGCTGGAATTGACTGTACTGCCGAGCAATCAGCCGCTGCGCCTGATCAAGCTGCTCCGCGTCGGTAAAACCGAACTGCAGTACATTGGCCTGACTGGGCATGCTGCGAAAACGCACACGCTCACCGCGCAACAACGTGCGCACTTCACTCTCGTAGACATTGACCCGCGCTTCGATGGCTTTATCCATATCCACTTCCAACAGGAAGTGCACACCACCGGACAGATCCAGACCCAGCTTCATGGGACCTGCACCAATCGCCTTCAGCCAGTCAGGCGTGGTCTGGGCCAGATTCTGGGCCACCACAAACTGGTCGCCCAGGGTCCGCCGAACAATATCCTGGGCCGGCAACTGATCACTGCGCTTGACCAGACGCACCAGACCCGAACGGGCCAGATTGGCCACTTCGGTGCCCTTGGTCTGGATACCCGCCTGATTAAGCGCCAGCTCAATGCGATCTAGATCGCGCTGTTCGACGCTGTAGGTCGAGCTGGATCCGGAAATCTGGATCGCCGGATCATCCGGATAAAGATTGGGCATGGCATAGACAAGGCCGAGCCCAAGCACGACCAGTATCAGCAGGTATTTCCACAATGGGTAACGATTGAGCATATCTGAGCCCGATAACAAGCCGGGCGCCCATGGGCGCCCGGATTAGATGGTTGTCATTATTAGATGGCTTTCAGCGTGCCTTTCGGCAGTACTGCTACGATGGCACCTTTCTGGAACTTGAGTTCCTGGCTGTCGCTGACTTCCAGCACCACGAACTCGTCGGTGACTTTCTTGACCTTGCCAAGAATACCGCCACCGGTAACGACTTCATCGCCGGTCGCCAGTCCGCCAATCAGATTCTTGTGTTCCTTGGCACGCTTGGCCTGTGGGCGCCAGATCATCAGATAGAAGATGACCAGAAAACCAATCAGGAAAATCCACTCGAAACCGCCACCAGCAGGGGCTGCACCCTCAGCAGATTGGGCCATGGCAGCAGGGATGAAAAAGCTCATGTGATACTCCTAGTTTAAACACGCAAGAAAAGGTTAATGGGGCTTCCTGGTCGCTTTTCAAGCCTCCAGCGGAGGCACCGGCAGGCCGAGGCGGGCGTAGAAGTCATCCACAAAGGCGCTCAATGTACCTGTTTGAATGGCACCGCGCAAACCACCCATAAGGGACTGATAGTGCCGCAAGTTGTGGATGGTATTGAGCATGCTGCCGAGCATCTCGCCACACTTGTCCAGGTGATGCAGATAGGCACGGGAAAAGTGCTGACAGGTATAACAGTCGCAGCTCGGATCCAGAGGCGAATCATCATGTCGGTGCACGGCATTGCGAATCTTGATCACGCCGCTGCTGGTGAACAGGTGACCATTACGCGCATTGCGCGATGGCATCACGCAATCGAACATGTCGACGCCGCGACGCACACCCTCAACCAGATCCTGTGGCTTGCCCACGCCCATCAGATAACGCGGCTTGTCCGCCGGCATATGCCCGGGCAGATAATCAAGCACCTTGATCATCTCTTCCTTGGGCTCACCCACTGACAGACCACCAATCGCCAGGCCGTCAAAGTCCATCTCGTTCAAACCCTCCAGCGAGCGCAGACGCAGGTTCTCGTGCATACCACCCTGGATGATGCCGAACAGCGCCGAAGGATTGCCTTCATGCGCCTGCTTGGAGCGCTTGGCCCAACGCAAAGACAACTCCATGGAGCGACGCGCGGTATCCTCATCGGCTGGATAGGGCGTGCATTCATCGAAGATCATGACGATATCCGAGCCCAGATCACGCTGAACCTGCATCGACTCCTCCGGCCCCATGAACACCTTGGCGCCGTCAACCGGGGAGGAAAAGTACACGCCCTCCTCCTTGATCTTGCGCATCGCACCCAGACTGAACACCTGAAAACCACCTGAGTCGGTCAGGATCGGCCCTTGCCACTGCATGAAATCATGCAGGTCGCCGTGTTTGCGGATCACCTCGGTACCCGGCCGCAGCCAGAGATGAAAGGTATTGCCCAGGATGATCTGCGCGCCAATGGCCTCGATATCCCGTGGCAACATGCCCTTGACTGTGCCGTAGGTGCCCACCGGCATGAAAGCCGGGGTCTCGACCACGCCGCGGGGAAAGGTCAGGCGGCCACGACGAGCCCTGCCATCGGTTGCCAGGAGTTCAAAACGCATATGGCTCATGCCAGATCCTCGGGACCGGCTGCAGCCGGGTTGCGGGTGATGAACATGGCATCACCGTAGCTGAAAAAGCGGTATTGATTATCCACCGCAGCGCGATAGGCGGCCATGGTCTGTTGATAACCGGCAAAGGCCGAGACCAGCATCAGCAGGGTCGACTCGGGCAAATGGAAATTGGTGACCAGTGCATCCACCACATGAAAAGGCCTGCCGGGATAGATAAAGATATCGGTATCGCCACTAAAGGCTTTGATCTCGCCATCTCGAGCGGCGGTTTCGAGCGAGCGCACACTGGTTGTACCCACCGCAATAACCCGGCCACCGCGTGCCTTGCAGGCCTTGACTGCATCAACCACCTGCTGGCTGACCTCCAGCCATTCACTGTGCATATGGTGATCTTCGATACGCTCAACCCGCACCGGCTGGAAGGTACCCGCCCCCACATGCAGGGTAACCTGGGCACTTTCAACGCCCTTGGCGGCAATCGCCTCGATCAATGGCAGGTCAAAATGCAGGCCGGCCGTCGGTGCTGCCACGGCACCCGCCTTCTCGGCATAGACCGTCTGATAACGCTCGCGGTCGGCGGCCTCATCGGCACGGTCAATATAGGGCGGCAAGGGCATATGCCCGATCCGCTCCAGCAGCGGCAACACCGGTTCATCAAAGGCCAGTTCGAACAGCGCATCATGCCGCGCCAGCATACTGGCCATGGCGCCGCCTTCCAGCACAATCCGACTCCCTGGCTTGGGTGACTTGCTGGCGCGCACATGGGCATGCACACGATGACTGTCGAGCACCCGCTCAACCAGTATCTCCACCTGTCCGCCAGTCTCCTTCTGGCCGAACAGGCGGGCTGGAATCACCCGGGTATTGTTGAAGATCATCAGATCGCCAGGCTGCAGGTAGTCGAGCAGGTCGGCAAAGTGCCGATGTGTCAGCTCCCCGCTGGGGCCATTCAGGCACAGCAGACGACTGGCACGCCGCTCAGCCAGCGGATGACGGGCGATCAATTGATCTGGCAATTCAAAGTGGAAATCACTGACACGCATCTTGACGGGAGACCCACAGGGAAAAAGGGTTGCCATGGTAGCGGAAAAGCCGCTTTTCAGTCATCAAGAGGATTGACCACCTGCATAATGGGTTCGTATACTCCGCGCCTGCTTGCGCTTGACGCATGCCTCGATGGCGGAATTGGTAGACGCGGCGGATTCAAAATCCGTTTCTGGTGACAGAGTGGGAGTTCGATTCTCCCTCGAGGCACCATTTGCAATGCAAATGGTGCGCACAGCAACCCCCCCCTGAATACATATCGCCCTGCCTGACGTTTTACCCTCCTCGCCAAGCCTGCATTCCCTTTCGATCCAGTGTGTGCCGACCAGAGGTAGCTGCCAGTATCTGGCCATTAGACGATCAAACCGGTTAAACTGCCGACTCAATTTGTCACATATAAAAATAGTCACGGATGAGTCACCCTCTTTACATCGCGGATTGGATAGGCTGGAGCGCTTGCGGCCAGACTGCGCCCGCAAATCCCGCCCACAACCTCAGCGACCGGCTCACTGATCCGGCCTTGCCTGCTCTGTTGCGGCGCCGCCTTGACCTGGCCGGAAGAGCGGCATGTGATATTTTGTCCCTGCTAGTCCCCTGCGACAGCTGCCCGATCATTTATGCGTCGCGCCACGGCGATTTGCGTAGCTCTTTGGACATGTTGAAGGCCCTGGTCCAAGGGGAAAAGCCCTCGCCCAGCAAATTTTCCATGTCGGTTCACAATGCCGTGACCGGTGTCTACTCAATTGCCCGCAAGCATCACGGACCGATTCAGGCCCTGGCTGCCTCCGGGCATGAGTTCGACGCCATGATGCTTGAAGCCCAGGGCTACCTTGCAACAGGCCATGAGGCGGTTGTGGTGATTTTTTCTGAAGGCGAGATACCTGTTGAGTACGCCGAGCATACTGCACATTGCGCACAGCCAAGTGTGGTCGGCCTGAAACTGACCAATGAGCCGGGAATACGCCTGCATTCCAGTCAAGGCAGTCATTCCGAGCACCCGACTCCTGCGGATCTGATTGCCTGGCTTGATACACCCACCAGTGCAGCCCTTGTGTCTGCGCAATACTGGCATCTGGAGAGAGCGTGACACTGGATCAGTGGCGCCGCGGCGCATCCACGGCGTTATCGTTCAGCACCTTTGGCCTGGGCGGAGTCGTCATTGGCGTGATCATTGCGCCAGTTTTGCTGGTCCTGGTGCGCAACACTGAAACCAGGCGCCGCTGGATGCGCAAACTGATCCAGCTGGCTTTCCGCGGGTTCATCGGACTGATGCGCATCACCGGCGTACTCAGATACGAGCTGCACCAGGTAGAGCTGCTCCAACGCCCAGGGTTGCTCATCTTTGCCAACCACCCGTCGCTGATTGACGTTATCTTCCTGGTTGCCAACACTCGGCATGCGGACTGTATCGTCAACGGCGCGCTGGCCCACAACCCCTTCACCCGGGGCCCGATAAAAGCCGCTGGCTATATCACCAATAAAGACCCCGCAACCGTTCTGCTGGCCGCCAAGGAAAGTCTTGCTCGCGGCAACTCACTGATCCTGTTTCCCGAGGGCACCCGGACCGCACCTGATGGCCAGGTCAACTTTCTGCGCGGGGGGGCGAATATCGCCCTGCGTACCGAAACCGCCATTACACCTGTGCTGATATCCTGCGTTCCGACCACCCTGACCAAGGGCGAACCCTGGTATCACATACCTCCTCAGCGCATCCATATCAGCCTGAAGGTACTGCCTGACCTGCCATTGGCCAATGAGCCGAACAAACCTCTTCGCGAACGTGCCAGGGAACTTACCTGCTGGCTTACTGATTACTTCAACAAAGAACTGGAGTTGTTCCGCCATGAGCGAGACGCAAAACCTGACGACGGAAATAAAGCGCATGATTATCGACACTCTGGAGCTTGAGGACATCACCCCGGATGACATCGACCCGCAGGCCCCCCTGTTCGGTGAAGGGCTGGGGCTGGATTCGATCGATGCGCTCGAATTGGGGCTTGCGCTGCAAAAACGCTATGGCATCAAACTGGACGCGGAAGCCGAGGATACTCGCAGCCACTTTGCCAGCCTGAATGCACTTACCGCCCTGGTGGAGGCTCGCCGTGTCGCTTGAAGCCAACCAATCCAACGAGGCTGTATTCAACTTCCTGCGCGATACGCTGGTTGAATTGTTCGAGATTGAAGCCGAGGCCATCCAGCCGGAGGCGCGTCTGTATGAAGACCTGGACATAGACAGCATTGACGCCGTGGATATGGTAGTTGAGCTCAAACGTTTCACGGGTCAACGCATCAACCCTGACGACTTCAAAGCCGTTCGCACGGTTGACGACGTAGTCCAGGCCGTAGTCCGTCTGACGCAGCGATAACCATGCATTCTGGTCTGAAAAAAGGGCTGGGAGCGCTGGCACTAATGGCTTGGCCTTTAGCCATATTCCTCCTGCATGACCTGACCGGCAGTTGGCTGTTGCTGCTGCTTGGCTGTCTGCTGCTGGTCTGGCGGATGCCTGATGCCCGCGTACTCGCACTGATCGCCGCAGCTGTATTGGTTGCCCTGGGGCTGTTCAGCCAGGCGGAATTGGGCATGCGGGCTTACCCTGTGGCAGTGAATATCATCATGTTCTGCCTGTTTGCCTCCAGCCTGATCAAAGGCCAGTCGATGATTGAACGATTCGCACGCCTGCAGGAACCCGATCTACCTCCCGAGGGCGTGCGCTATACCCGTCAGGTCACCTGGGCATGGTGCGGTTTCTTCGTGATCAATGGCTCGATTTCCGCCTGGACCGCCCTGTATGCAGAGCTGGCGACCTGGGCGCTGTATAACTGTTTAATCAGCTACCTGCTGATGGGTCTGATGTTCGCAGGCGAGTGGCTGATCCGGCGCCGGGTACGCAGGGTGAACGCATGAATTTTTCACCCTTGAGCCGATTACCCTGGCGACGTGAACACAGGTCTGCTGGCCTGCCAGGATGCTGGGTCGATAGTGCAAACCTGGGGAATGAAGTTGACCGCTGGCGAGTCTGGCTGGCGGACCAACCGGGCGGGGCCTGGTTATTGTGTGAGCGCGACCCACTGAGCTTCTGCAGCGCCCTGCTGGCTCTTTGGGAAACCGGCCGCGTAGCCGTGTTGTCTGCCGATGATCGCCCCGAAACCCTGTCGCGAATAGCCAGCCAGATAGACGGCAGGATACCGCAGGCACCAACACCGAGCACAGCTCAATCACTGCCGCCGGCGCCAGCCCTGCTGGACAGGCACAGCAGAGCACTGGTCCTGTTCACCTCCGGCAGCAGTGGCGAACCCCTGGCTTTGGCAAAGACCTTCGCGCAGTTGGAAGAAGAACTTGAGGTTCACGCCCAACTCTGGCCCCTGGGGGAGAAAGCTGCCGTTATCTCTCAAGTCAGTCACCAGCATATCTATGGGTTACTGACCGGCGTACTGCATCCACTCTGCAGCGCGCGACCCTTTTGCAGCCAGGACTGCCATTACTCTGAAGTGTTGGCCCAGCGCCTGTCCGAGGCTGGCGCCGCCGAGTTGACGGCAACCTTGGTCAGCTCACCGCCGCAACTCTCACGCCTGCCGACCCATACCCAATGGTCCGCACTGGGCGAGCTGACACGGGTGTTCTCATCCGGCGCGCCGCTGGCCCTGGAACACGCCATCCATGCCGAGCAGGTGCTCAAGGCTCCGGTCATCGAAATTTACGGCAGTACCGAGACCGGTGGCATCGCCTGGCGACAGCAGCAACACAATGTTGTCTGGACTCCGCTGCCGGGCGTCAAGGTACGCGTCGATGAGGGTTGCCTGGCTCTCACCTCGCCCTTTCTCGAAACACCCCAGAGCTGGTGGCGACACCCTGACCGGGTAGAGCAGGTGGGTCAGGGCTTCAAACTGATGGGCCGCGAAGATCGTATTGTCAAAGTGGCCGGCAAACGCCTGTCACTGATGCAGATGGAGGCCGCCATCAGTGCCATCGAGGGCATCAGGACAGCCCGCTGCGTTGAGCTCGACCGCGCTGATGGCCGTCTTGGCGCGATAGTTGTGGTCTCAGGCAACGCACCATCTGAACACGATCAGCGGCGCAAGCTGATCCAGCAGTTGCGGGAGCATCTGAGCAGTCATTTTGAAACCGTCACCCTGCCTCGCTATTGGCGCTTCGTCGATGAGCTACCCAGCAACGCCCAGGGCAAACTGGACCGCGGCCTGATTAAGCGGCTGTTCAACGATATTAATGACAACAAAAGTCCACGCTGGCTGGCTGAAAAAGTGGTCAGTCAAAACGCCCGGGTAATCACCCTCGAAGTCCCGGAACGGCTGATTTTCCTTGATGGACATTTTGCCCGTTTTCCCCTGGTGCCTGGCGTCGTCCTGGTTCAATGGGCCATTCAATTGGCCCACCAGAGCTTTGGCGATCAAGCCGGGTTTGGCGGTCTGGAGCAATTGAAGTTCCAGCGACCGCTGCGTCCCGGGACGCGCTGCAGTCTTGAACTGACACTGACCAAAAAAGGGCTGGGTTTTGCCTATGACACCCATGAGGGTCGCCATGCGGCCGGCCGCGTAGTACTGATAAACCAGGATGGGCAAGCATGAACAGGCTATCTGCTTGCGTACTCATCCCGGTCTACAACCATCCCCGCGGCGTCACTCTGGTCGTGCAGCAAATTCGCCAACTGGGCCTGCCCATTCTGCTGATCGATGATGGCAGTGACAGTGACTGCGCCAGCGTACTGGATGGGTTGGCCAAACAGGATTGCCACTTGCTGCGCCTGCCCTTCAATCAGGGCAAGGGCGCGGCTGTACGTGCCGGGCTGGCCGAAGCGGAAAAACTCGGGTTCAGTCATGCGTTGCAAATCGATGCCGATGGCCAGCATGCAATAGAGGATCTGCCGGCCTTTCTGGCGCAACTGCCGAACAATCCCGAAGCACTGGTAGTCGGCTATCCGCAATACGACGAGAGCGTGTCCCTGACGCGCTTTTACGGCCGCTACGCAACCCATATCTGGGTCTGGATCAACACGCTCTCGCTGGATATTCGCGACTCCATGTGCGGCGCACGCCTGTACCCCCTGGCAAACGTCAATCAGTTGCTGCGGCAAGCGCCCTGCGGCAATCGCATGGACTTTGATACCGAGGTACTGGTGCGCTGGCACTGGACCGGGGGCCGCGTGGTCAATCTGCCGGTGCACGTGCACTACCCTACCGATGGCGTCAGCCACTTCCGGCTGTGGCGCGACAATTCGCTTATTTCGGCCATGCATGCCCGCCTGTTTTTCGGCATGCTGTGGCGGCTGCCGACGCTGCTGCGGCGACGCTTGCAGCACGCATTCTCATGAGCCAGCACTGGGCACGAATCGGCGAGCGTGGCACTGTCGTCGGCATGCAGATCATGGTCTTCATCCATCGTCGACTGGGGCGCTGGCCGTTCCAGATTGCCCTTTGGCCGGTCATCATGTGGTACTTCCTGGCACAAGGCATTGCCCGACGGGCCTCACAGCAATATCTGGTCAGACTCTATCCTGAGCTGGCGGATAAACCGGTCACTCGACTGTGGCGCAGCTACCGGCACTTTCTGAGCTTTGGCAGCGCCCTGATGGACAAGATCTCGGCCTGGAGCAGCCCTATTGACGAGTCACGACTGCAAGGAGAGGGCTTTTCACGCTTCACCACGGCCGTCGACCAGGGCCAGGGCGGCATCGTGCTGGTCTCCCATCATGGCAACCTGGATATCGCCAATTCATTGGCCCGTTATCATCCGACCCTGGATATGACCGTACTGATGCACACGCGCAATGCCAGCAAGTTCAACCGACTGCTGGAAAAGGTTACCGGGCAAGCGCGCCCCGATGTGCTCGAAGTCACCGAGATAACCCCCGCTACCGCACAGGACCTGGCCGAACGCATCGGCCGTGGCGGCTTCGTGGTGATTGCCGCCGACCGCATTCCGGTCGCGGGTGATCGCATGCGGGCAGTCTCTTTTTTCGGCGATCAGGCGCTGTTTCCCGAAGGCCCTTTCCTGCTCGCCAGCTTGCTCAGATGCCCGGTTTACCAGTTGAGCTGCGTACGCGAAGATGCTCATTTCCGGATCGACTTCGGCTTGTTTGACAATACCAGCGAATTACCGCGCAAGGCACGTGACGCCTGGATCTCCAGTTCGATGCAGCGCTATGCCGATACCCTGGCAGCCAGTGTGCTTCGCCATCCGCTGCAATGGTTCAATTTCTACCCCTTTTGGCTGAATGATAGTGGACACCGCAATGACGATAATGCATGACCAGATACCTGTAAGTGCCGAGCTGACCCTCAATGGATCAGAGGTCAGCCTGGAGCAGGTGCAAGCAGTAGCCGAGGGCCGGTGCCGGGTTGTACTGTCAGCCGATCGCGCCTTTCGCGAGCGTATCGCGCGCGGCAGCGCCTTCCTCGAAAAGCTCCTGGCTGAAGACGGCGTCATTTATGGCGTCACTACCGGTTATGGGGACTCCTGCACGCGGCTGGTACCCAGCGCCGACATGGAAGACCTGCCGCGTCAGCTGTATACCTTCCATGGTTGCGGCATGGGGCAGATACTCTCGACAGAAGCCGCCCGTGCCGTAGTAATGGTGCGTCTGGTCTCACTCTGCCGCGGCTATTCAGGTGTGTGCCTGGAGCTGCTCGAGCGCCTGGTCTGGCTGTTGAACCACGATGTCATGCCGGTGATACCTGAAGAGGGCTCGGTCGGCGCCAGTGGCGACCTGACACCACTGTCCTATCTGGCGGCGGTCCTCTGTGGTGAGCGCGAGGTCCTGGTCGACGGTGCACGGCGACCCACTGCTGAGGTATTCGCCGAACTGGGGCAAACCGCCTATCGCCTCAAACCCAAGGAAGGCCTGGCCTTGATGAACGGCACAGCGGTGATGACGGCACTGAGCATTATGGCCTTCACTCGCTGCAGCTATCTGGCACAACTGGCTTCGCGCATTACCGCCATGGCCGTTTACGCCCTGGATGGCAACCCCTATCATTTTGATGCAGACCTGTTTGCCGCCAAACCCCATCCGGGTCAGAACCAGGTCGCAGCCCGGATTCGCGACGACCTGCATGCCGCCAGCACGCCACGCAACTCGGCCCGTCTGCAGGACCGCTACTCGACCCGCTGTGCGCCCCACGTGATCGGCGTGGTGGAAGATGCCCTACCCTGGTGGCGCCAGTTTCTCCAGACCGAACTGAACAGCGCCAACGACAACCCGCTGATTGATGCCGAGCAGGAAAAGGTCATGCATGGCGGGCATTTCTATGGCGGCCATATTGCCTTCGCCATGGACAGCATGAAGCAGGCCTGCGCCAATATCGCCGACCTGCTCGACCGCCAACTGGCGCAGCTGGTCGACGTGCGCTTCAACCATGGGTTGCCCAGCAATCTCAGCGGTGCGAGCCAGGACCGCGCCGCCCTCAACCATGGCTACAAGGCCGTACAGATCGGCGCCTCTGCCTGGACCGCAGAAGCCCTCAAGCTGACCATGCCCGCCAGCGTGTTTTCACGATCCACCGAGTGCCACAACCAGGACAAGGTGAGCATGGGCACCATTGCCGCCCGCGATGCCCTGCGGGTCCTGACGCTGGTGGAACAGGTCGCCGCGGCCACATTGCACGCCGCCTGTCAGGGCGTGGAGCTGCGCAGCCAACTGGCGGAGGCATCTCCGCCTCCTGCTGATCTGCAGTCCTTTGTGCAGCAGTGCCGCACGCATTTCCCGGCGCTGGCGGAAGACCGCGCGCTGGAAAGCGAATTACGCCTGCTCTGCGAGCTTATTCGTCAACGTTGCTGGAGCCTTTATGACGCCTGATCAACGGCCCTTGCCGGTATGCGAAATCGAAATGACCATCCCGTTTCACGACGTGGACATGATGCAGATCGTCTGGCACGGACATTACGTACGCTACCTGGAAGTGGCCCGCTGCGCCCTGCTGGACCTGATCGACTACAACTACATGGAGATGCGTGCGTCAGGCTATGCCTGGCCGGTGATCGACCTGCGCCTGCGCTACGCCGGCCCCTTGATGTTCACCCAGAAGGTCCTTATCGAGGCGCGACTGGTCGAATGGGAACACCGACTCAAGATTGATTACGTCATACGTGATGCGGCTACCCGCAAACGCCTGACCCGGGCCTGGAGCGTGCAGGTCGCCGTGGGTGTCGAGGATCTGGAGATGCGCCTGGCTTCGCCAGCGGTGCTGATCGAGCGACTGCTGGCCTGGCAGGATGCGCAGGCATGAGCCTTTCCGTGTACCGCACAGGCTATCGGGCATTGCTGTTTATCTGCGGCATGAATGCGGCTGGCGGTGTCTTTGCCGCCCTCGATAGCGACGCCCTGAGCCGGCAGTTGGCCGAGCAAAGCCCGGCCTGCGGCACCTTCCAGCAAAACCGCTGGCTCGCCGATTTCGAGCTGGACCTGCCCAGCAGCGGCAGCTTTCAGCGGTTTGACGATGCTGTGATCTGGCGGACCGAGACACCGGTACGCAGCGAGATCCGCCTCAGCCAGGACAACACCGAGTTGCCACCCGGTTACCGCCTGCTGCTACCGGTCATGAACGCCCTGTTGGGCGGTAACTGGCAAGATTTGCAGGATCATTTCCAGATAGCCACAGAGGGAGATCTAAGCAGCTGGAGCGCACAGCTCACGCCACTGGATAGCCGCGTTGCGGCTACCCTGCCGCTGATTGAGGTGACAGGTGGCCAACGCCTCGACACTATCGCCATGCGCTTTGCCGACGGCGACCGCCTGGGCATCGCTCTGTCACCGGCGACTTGCAAACTCGACCCGGTGCCGCAGCAACCATGAGTCAAGACCTGACGGTCCGTGCCACGGCCAGCCCTGCAGAACGCGCAGGTGCCTGGCTCTGGGCCGGTGTTCTGTTGGCCTGTGCGCTGCTGCTGGGCTTTCAACTGACCACCGGTTCAGCCTGGGATACGCGCATCACCAGTCTGCTGCCGGACAATCCCCAGGCAGCATTGATAGAGCGCGCCGAGGATCAACTGACCCGTGCCTTCGAGAATCGATTGACGATTCTGCTCGGCGGCGAGGAGACCAGCCAGCAGGCGTCCCGATTACTGCAACAACTGCACGCCAATCAGGTACTGGAGCCCGCACCAGAGGATCTATTGACCCCGCCCGGCGCAGGACTGTCAGCCCAGCGCTATCATCTGCTGGCGACCTCACTACAGCACATGGACGCACAGGCATGGGCCCAGCGCGCCATCAATCGCTTGTATACACCGGGGCTTGAAAGCGAGCTGCGCAGCGACCCCTTCGGCCTGCTGGATGCCTGGATAGACCAGCAGTTGGGGCCGATACAGTTGCACGGTGAGTTTCCTCTCCTGCGTCAGGATGGTCAGCGCTGGTTGATGGTCTCCGGACAGTTGACCGGCAGCCCCTATGATCTGCAGCTGCAAAAGCGGCTGAGCGATACGCTCGAGGCGTTCCGGGCCGAACACCCGAACACCCCGGTACTGCGTGCCGGGCTGGTGTTCCATGCAGCAGCGGGTGCATCCCAGGCCAGACAGGAAATAACCCTGATCGGGCTGGGCTCGTTACTGGGTCTGATCACCCTGCTCTGGCTGGTATTCCGCTCCGCCCGCACGCTGGTCAGCCTGCTCATACCGCTGGCCTGCGGGCTGCTGTTTGCCCTGCCGCTGACCTGGTTGATCTTTGGCACCCTGAATCTGCTGACGCTGGCATTCGGCGCCAGCCTGATAGGCGTGGCCATAGACTATGCCCTGCACCTGCAATGTGCCCGCAGCCTTGAATCCAGGCGCTCGCTGAGACTGCTCTGGCCGGCGCTCACGCTGGGTCTGATCTCCAGTCTGGCCGCCTATCTGATTCAGCTTGCAACACCGCTGCCGGGTCTGCGGCAGATGGCGACCTTTGCCTTGCTCGGCCTGCTCGGCGCCTGGATCAGCGTACGCCTGTGGCTACCCCGGTTTTCCATTGTTCAGCACCCTGCCACGGCACGTTGGGCCGACACATTGAGTCTGATCCAGTTGCCCGCTGGCGCGCGCGCGCCCTGGATTATGCTCGCGTTGCTCGCGCTGCTCGCGCTGGCACTGATCCTCAACGGATTAAAGGGCAGCAATGATCTGCGGCAACTCAACACCTCACCCGCTGGACTGATAAACGAGCAGCAACAGGTACAGGCCATGGCAGGCGGACCCAGCGGCCAGCGTTATCTGCTGGTCAGTGCACCGGATCAGTCCGCTTTGCTGGAAAAACTTGAGGGGCTGGATATCACACTCGCCGAGCTGGCCGCGAACGGCCAACTGAACTACTACCGACATATCGCCCAGGCAGTCCCCTCCGAGGCTCGGCAGCAACAGCACCTTCAACAGATCAAGCAGCGCTACGCCTTGGCCCTGCCCCTGTTGCTCGATCAGACTGGTCTGCCGCCTGCCGTCGCTGAACATATGCAGCAGGCCATCGATCAGGCCCAGCTTTTGAGCCTCGCGCAGTGGCTGGCCTCACCGCTGGGGGCACGTGATCAGCCGCTATGGCTGGCTGACACTGACGAATCCGGCCCAGCCGCCATTATTGCCCTGGGCAGCATGGAGGCAGCGGCGCTGAGCCAGATCCAAGCGTTGGCCGAACAGGACAACGTGCTGTTTCAAGACACCTTCGAGCGACTCAACCAGGAGTTCAGCCACCTGCGCGATAGCATCGCGCTATGGCTGGGCGCAGCCCTGTTCGGGTTGGCATTGATCTTTATCTGGCGCTATCGCTTGGCAGCCTGGCGAGTACTGCTGCCTCCGGTAGGAGCCGTACTGGTCACCCTGGCGATTTTTGCCGCCATGGGCAGCGGGCTGACGCTCTTTCATCTGCTCGGTTTGCTACTGGTGCTGGGGATAGGTCTGGATGCTGGTATCTTCAGTGTCGAGCAGGCAGACAGTCGGGCTGCCTGGTTGGCCATCACGCTGTCATGTATGTCCAGCCTGCTGGCATTCGGACTTCTGTCGCTCAGCAAGACCCCGGCCCTGGCCCAGATGGGCATGACCTGTCTGATCGGTCTGACCTGCACCTGGCTGCTGGTGCCCTTCGCCAGAAGCGGCGGTATCGTTTCCCGTTTATCAACCCATCCCTCTACCCCTTGATTGGAAAGCTACGCACATGGACAAGCCGCAAGCAGAGCAGATCACCCACACGGACGTTGCCATCATCGGCGCTGGCCCCTCAGGCGCAGCGGCGGCGGCATGGCTGGCACGCAAAGGTTTGCGCGTGCATGTCATCGAACGCACGCTGTTCCCGCGCTTTTCGATTGGCGAGAGCCTGCTGCCGCAATGCATGGTGCATCTCAATGAATGCGGCCTGCTGGACGCGGCAACCGCTGGCGGCTTTCAGGTCAAGAACGGCGCCGCCTTCACCTGGCGCGGGTGCGACACAGCGATCGACTTCCGCGAAAAGTTCAGCCCGGGACCCGGCACCACCTGGCAGGTCGAGCGGGCCGACTTTGACAATCGACTGATTGAAGGCGCCATTGCCGCTGGCGCCAGCGTGGAGTTTGATACCCGCGTCGAAGACTTCCATGCCGACCCGCTCAAACCCAGCCTTACGCTGGTCGATACACACGGCAACAGCCGCCAATTGGAGGCACGTTTTGTCCTTGATGCCAGTGGCTACGGGCGAGTCCTGTCACGCCTGACCGGGCTGAGCAAAGCCTCCACGCTGGAGTCGCGCTGCGCGCTCTTCACCCATATCGAAGACCGCATCGATTGCCCGAACTATGACCGCGAAAAGATCCTTATCGGCCTGCACCCGGAGCAAGCCGGTGTCTGGTACTGGCTGATC
Organism: Gammaproteobacteria bacterium HGW-Gammaproteobacteria-11; assembly: GCA_002840055.1. Lineage (GTDB taxonomy): Bacteria > Pseudomonadota > Gammaproteobacteria > Pseudomonadales > Pseudomonadaceae > Halopseudomonas. The sequence goes on from PGZJ01000003.1 coordinate 130,696, forward strand.
CCCTTCAGTAACGGCCGCGCCTCGGTTGGTGTGGTCGGCAGCCGCGACGCGCTGCAGGCCGCGGGAGCCGACGATGAAAGCCGACTCTGGTCCTTCATCCGTCAGGAGCCGCGCCTTGCATCACTGTTAAGCCGCGCCACGCCGGTCCGCGATACCGGCCGTCTGGAAGGCTACTCCGCCGACGTTGAACGACTGCATGGCCCAGGCTTCGCGTTACTCGGCAATGCCGGTGAGTTCCTCGACCCGGTATTTTCCTCAGGCGTCACCATCGCCCTTGACTCCGCGGTGCGCGCCGCGCCGCTGGTGCAACGGCAATTACAGGGTGACAGCGTGGATTGGGACAGCGAATTCGAGCAACCGCTACGCCGCGGCGTGGCGACCTTCCGTGAGTTTGTCGAGGCCTGGTACGACGGCCGTTTGCCACGCATCATTTTCAGTCCGAATCAGCCTCCGCGCATTCGCGAGATGGTCAGCTCGGTATTGGCCGGCTATGCCTGGGATACAGCCAATCCGCTGGTTGCCGCCAGCAAGCGTCGGCTGGATGCACTGGCAGATTCGGTTGGCGAGGCAGCCGAGCCCGCCCTGTTGACCCCTAACGCATGAGCAGGACGCTGACATGCCTGCGCAGTATCGGGCTGATGCTGCTCTTGCTGCTGACCGGCTGTGCTGGCAGGCTCGAGCAGAGCCCATTACCTGACTTGGCCGGGCTTGCACCCGAGCCAAGGCGAGTAGAACATCTGATTATTGAATCAGGTGATCAACGCAAAGATCTGCTGGGCGTCTTGCAACATGACCAGAATGCATTGCGCATGGGTCTGTTCAGCCTGCAGGGACAGCGTTTATTGACACTGGTACAGGACCGGGATGGCGCGCGCTTTCTGCCGGATGCCGTTTTCAAACCGCCCTTCAGTGCTGACTGGTTCGCCAGCAGACTGGCCTGGGCACTCTGGCCCGCAGATCAATTACAGGCTGATTTTGCCGGAAGCGCATGGTCAGTCGAGCGTGAAAACGCCGGGCACAGTATTTTTTACCGGCACAACAGAGTCACTCAAATCCGTTTCCATGACCATTGCACAATGATCAACGACATTCAGACAGGACATAGGGTGTATATAATCCCGATTGAATTTGCCCAACAGAACAAAGAACGTCTATGCCCAGCTCTTTGACTCCCTGCCGCCTGTCAACACCAGCGCTGGTATGCTCTCTGGGAAGCGACCTGGACAGCATCAGTCAGGCGCTATTCATTGGCACACGCGGCCTGTTCGCCGATGCGCGTTTTACCCCAGGCCAGCCTTTGCCCCTGGGGCGTGTGCGCGCAACTTTACCTGACTGTTCAGACTGGCCCGCCGAATACCGGTCCCGCAACAATCAGTTGCTTGCCGCAGCGCTGCAACAACTGCAGCCCGAACTGGATGCCTATCGCTCACGCCAACCGAACGGGCGCATAGGGGTGATTCTCGGTACCAGCACCTCGGGTATTGGTGAAACCGAGACAGCTTTGCAGCAACGCACCGAGGGCGGCCGTTGGCCGGCGGACTACCGCTATGCACGACAGGAGATTGGTGCACCTGCACAATTTGTGGCGCATAGGCTCAAACTGCAAGGACCGGCCTACACCCTGTCCACCGCGTGCACCTCAAGCGCCCGCGCGCTGGCCAGCGCCCACCGTTTACTCGCTGCCGGCATATGTGATGCAGTAATAGCCGGGGGCGCGGATAGTCTGTGCAGCCTCACTGTCAACGGTTTCGCCTCGCTTGAAGCGCTGAGCGACCAACCCAGCCAGCCCTTTTCAGCGAATCGTAACGGCATCAACCTGGGCGAAGCAGCCGCTCTGTTTCTGTTGACCAACGAGACCGGTGGCATTCAACTGACCGGCTATGGTGAAACCAGTGATGGCTATCATATCTCCGCCCCCCATCCGGCCGGAGAGGGTGCTGTCGCCGCCATGCAGGCTGCCATCCGCATGGCGCAGGTACAGGCTTCGGATATCCACTACCTCAACCTGCATGGCACAGCGACTCGCCAGAATGACGCCATGGAGTCACTGGCAGTCGATCAGGTATTCGGTCGCACCCTGGCCTGCAGCTCCACCAAGGCGCTGACCGGCCACACCCTGGGCGCCTGCGGAGCGCTGGAAGCCGGGTTCTGCTGGCTTGCCCTGCGCGCTGGCAAGCTGCCGCCGCAGGTACATGATGGCCAGCTCGATCCCGAACTTCCCCGGCTGAACTATGTCGATGCCTCACACAATCAACAGGCTCGAGAAGTTCGCCGCGCGCTGAGCAATTCCTTCGCCTTCGGGGGCAATAACATCGCCCTGATTCTGGAGCGCTGCGAATGACCACATCTACCTATGGCAGCCTGAGCCTGCCCTGTCCTGTTGATGCCTTTGTACCCCATGAACGCGGCATGTGCCTGCTTGACACTATCCTCAGTGTCGATGCCGAGCGCCTGCGAGCGCAGGTCATACCCGACAGGCAAGATCTTTTTGCCACCCCTCAGGGTATACCCGGCTGGGTAGGCCTGGAGTGGATGGCCCAAGCCGTCGCAGCCTGGGCGGGTGTACAGGAAATGGCGGAGGGTAGACCGCCCCTGATCGGTTTTTTGCTCGGCAGCAGACGCTTCACATGTAGCCTCGAATTTTTCGCCTTCGACAGTCCGGTATGGGTAGATATCAGCCAGGATTTCAGGTCGACCAACGGCCTGGCAGCTTTTCACTGCCAGCTACTCGATTGTCATGAAAATCAACTCGCCAACGCGACACTCAACGTCTATCAACCAGACACCGAGGAAGCACTCATGGCGATGCAAAAGGGAACAGATGCATGAACAACACCATCCTCGTTACCGGCTCCAGTCGTGGTATCGGCAAGGCCGTAGCCCTGAAACTGGCTCAAGACGGCTTTGATATCGTACTGCACTGCCGCACGCAGAAGGATGCGGCTGCCGCCGTGGCGGCCGAGATCGAAGGGCTGGGCCGTCAGGCGCGCATTCTGTGCTTTGATGTTGCCGACAGGCAGGCCGCACAGGAAGCGCTGGAGGCTGACATTGAGGCTAACGGGGCCTATTACGGGGTGGTGTGCAATGCCGGCATAACCGCGGACGGGGCCTTCCCGGCCCTCAGCGACAAGGATTGGGACAGTGTCATCCATACCAACCTGGATGGTTTCTACAATGTCCTCAAGCCACTGTGCATGCCGATGATTCGACGCCGCAGCGCGGGACGGATTGTGGTCATGACCTCTGTTTCCGGCTTGATGGGCAACCGCGGGCAGGTCAACTACAGCGCTTCGAAGGCCGGTCTGATCGGTGCAATGAAAGCCCTGGCGGTAGAGCTTGCCAAGCGCAAGATCACGGTCAACTGCGTCGCCCCGGGGCTGATCGATACCGAAATGGTTGATGAGCATGTTGTCGAAGAGGCCATGAAGGCTATTCCCATGCAGCGTCTGGGTACCGCCCAGGAAGTCGCCGCTACCGTGGCATTCCTCTGTTCTGCTGATGCGGGTTACATCACCCGCCAGGTATTCGCCGTCAACGGGGGAATGTGCTGATGCCCGAGGCAACCCGCAAACATGATCTCGGCCGCCGCGTAGTGGTCACGGGTATGGCTGGCTTTTCCCCCATAGGGAACGATTGGCCGACTATCCAGGACCGGCTGGAGCGCCTCGAAACGGGTGTCCGTTTCATGCCGCACTGGGCCGAATACGAAGGTTTGCATACCCGGCTTGGCGCCCCCGTCAGTGACTTCAGTTTGCCAGCACACTACAACAGACGGGTGTTGCGCAGCATGGGGCGGGGCGCGCAAATGGCTACCCGCGCCACCGAGCTGGCACTGATTGATGCAGGACTGCTCGACAGTCCGCTGGTCAAAAGCGGCGAGATGGGCATTTCCTATGGTGCCTCCGCAGGTGAACCCGACGCCGTCGCGGACTTTGGCAACATGCTGCTGAACAAGTCGACTGATGGCCTTAATGCCAACTCCTACATACGCATGATGGCGCACACTGCCGCGGTGAACATCGGCGTCTTTTTCGGCATTCGCGGCCGCATCCATACCACATCCAGCGCCTGCACCTCGGGCAGCCAGGGCATAGGCTATGCCTACGAAGCCATCCGCTTCGGGCGTCAGACCGCCATGGTAGCCGGTGGTTGCGAGGAGCTGTCGGCCTCGGAAGCGGCGGTATTTGACACCCTGTTTGCTACCAGCACCAGCAACGATGCCCCACACACCGCACCCCGACCCTTTGATCAAGCGCGTGACGGACTGGTAGTCGGTGAAGGCGCCTGCACCCTGATTCTGGAAGAGCTGGAACATGCCCAGGCTCGAGGCGCGACGATTTACGCAGAAATTCTCGGCTTTGGCACCAACAGCGATGGCCGTCACGTTACCCAGCCCGACTCGGCCATGATGGAGCAGGCCATTCGTCTGGCAATGGCGGACGCCAACCTGCAGCCTGAGCAAATTGGCTATGTCAGCGCCCATGGTACCGCGACCAAGATTGGCGACATTGCCGAGAGCCATGCGACCCATGCCGTTTTCGGTGACACTGTGCCGATCAGTGCGCTGAAAAGTTTCACCGGTCACACTCTCGGCGCCTGCGGCGCGCTGGAAGCCTGGGTGGCGATTGAGATGATGCGTTGCGGCCGTTTCCATGCTTGCGCTAATCTTGATGTGCCTGATCCGGCCTGTGCATCGCTTGATTACATTACCCAAGCATCACGCCAGATCGACTGCCAATATGTCATGAGCAACAATTTTGCTTTTGGCGGCATTAATACTTCACTCGTCTTTGGCCAATGGGGCTGAAGCCTTACATAAGGAAAGAGCCATGAAAAATGGACTGAACGTACTGAAAATCGTCCTCTGTGGTCTGATGCTGGCTGCTCTTGCAGCACCTGTGCATGCCCGGGATACCGTGCATATGCTGTCTATCCAGGCAGCCATGAACACACCCGAGGCACAGCAGCGGCTTGATCCATCTATCCGGTTCATTTTCGCTGATGCACCCCACGGCCGCGTCACGGCAGAACACGGCAATTTTGTCAGCAACAAAAAGACCAATGCCTTTGGCAAAAGCGATCAGGACGCCTGCAACTGGGTCATGCTGTCAGCCCTGCTGACTTTTCAGGACCGGGTCAGAGCCGAAGGCGGCAACGCGGTAATCAATATCGAAAACTTCTATCAGCAAAACCCCAACCCATCACGTACCGAGTTCGAGTGCCATGCCGGCGCCATTATGGCCGGGGTTGCCTTGCGCGGCGATGTAGTGACCCTCGCCGACTGACCTCAGCATGATGGCAAGGCGGCTGTTACTTGATGGCTTTGATCTCGAAGACAGCAAGGACAGTAAAAGCGCCTCAATCCAGGCCAGAATCCTGCTGAGCGGACTGGCAGCGCAGCAGGGTTTGCATTGCCCTCCTGCGCTCTGGAGCCCTCGCGGCCAGGGTGTACCCTGCCACCCGAATCTGCCGGTTGAGTGGCACGCCAGTCTCAGCCATAAAAGAGGCCGAGTCATTGTCGGCCTGTCCAGGACCCGTTTCGGACTCGACCTTGAATATGCCAATACACGCCACGGCAGCAAGCTTGAGGCGCTGGTGGGCATGTTGCCGGAGTCCGAGATCAGGACACATATCCAGCAGAACGACTGTCCGCAGTCGAGCTTCTATCAGGTGTGGACGCTATACGAGTCGCTGTTCAAACTGTCCGGCCACACAGCTACCCCGGCAGAAAGTCTTCTGGCTGTTCGCCTGAAGTCCATGGAGGAGCTCAATCTGAACTACAGGGTTTGGCAGGATACAGCGTGGACCTTGGGTCTGGTCAGCGAGGAGGACCTGCAGCCTTGCCCAAGCCCCGGTGCGCTTTTCCCGGGATTGAAGCCGGTTGATATCAGCATCTGATGGTCAACGTCTCACCGCACAGCTCTGACGTGCCAGGGAGCTGTGCAGCAAGGCGCTGGAGCGCGGTCTGTTACTGCTCGTCCAGATAACGCTCCGCATCCAGTGCCGCCATGCAACCGGCACCGGCTGAGGTAATGGCCTGGCGGTAGATGTGGTCTGCCACATCACCAGCTGCAAAGACACCGGGTATGTTGGTTGCGGTCGCGTTACCCTCGGTGCCGCTGTGGACTTTCAGGTAACCGTCCTTCATGTCCAACTGGCCGACAAACAGATCGGTATTGGGCTTGTGCCCGATAGCGATGAACACACCTGCCAAGGCGATATCCTCGGTGCCACCAGCATTGTGGGCAATACGCATGCCGGTTACCCCGGTGGCATCACCCAGCACTTCGTTCAGCGTGGCGTTGAGTTTCAGCTCGATCTTGCCCTCGGCAACCCGCGCCATGAGTTTGTCGATCAGGATTTTCTCGGCACGGAAGGTATCGCGGCGATGCACCAGGGTAACCTTGCGGGCGATATTGGCCAGGTACAGTGCTTCTTCCACGGCAGTATTGCCACCGCCGATCACGGCCACGTCCTGATTACGGTAGAAAAAACCGTCACAGGTGGCACAGGCTGATACACCCTTGCCCATGAACGCCTCTTCGGAAGGCAGACCCAGGTATTGGGCCGAGGCGCCGGTCGCGATAATCAGCGCATCACACTGGTACTCACCCTGATCACCCCAAAGGCTGAAGGGACGCTTGCTCAGGTCAACCCTGTTGATATGGTCGAAGATGATCTCGGTCTCGAAGCGCTCGGCATGTTGACGCATGCGCTCCATCAGGGCCGGACCCTGCAGGCCTTCGACGTCACCCGGCCAGTTGTCGACTTCGGTCGTGGTAGTCAACTGACCGCCCATCTGCATGCCGGTAATCAGTACCGGTTTCAGGTTGGCACGGGCGGCATAGACCGCGGCACTGTAACCGGCCGGGCCCGAACCCAGAATGATCAGACGGGTACTACGTACATCAGACATGCTGCCTCCAGAACACCGCTGAGCGGTGGGATCAATTAAAACGGAGCGCCCGGCGGGCCAAGGGGGGATGCCCTGACATAGAACGCTCACAAACTAAATCGTGGTCCTGACCGATGGGACCGGTGTCAGCCCTGACTACCAGGCTGAATGTTTCGTCATTGGTGTAACTGAGAGCTGCATGGTAATACAGCCAGATCCAAACAGACGATCCAAAGCCTTTATTGGTGGCATAGTTTACCCCTATAGTGACGGACTGTGCGCTATCCCAAGCAAGGAAAACAGTATGGCTTCACCCTATCCCGTCATGCGTGGCACCGACTATCTGCGCGAAGGCTGGCAGCGCGTCACCCAGCCTGGGCTACGCCGCTTCGTTCTGGTCCCGCTGTTGCTCAATCTGATTCTTTTTGCCGCCCTGATCAGTTGGGGCATCAGGCAGTTCAACCTGTGGATGGCGCGCCTGCTGCCACAATTGCCTGACTGGCTGGGTTTTATCGAATGGATTCTCTGGCCGCTGTTTGCTCTGGTGATCCTGTTGGTGCTGTTTTTCAGCTTCACCATGCTGGCCAATATCATCGCCTCGCCGTTTTACGGCATCCTGGCGGAAAAAATCGCTGAACAGGAACGCGGCGAAGTCAGCCCGCCGACCAGCTACCGCGATATTCTACTCGTGGTCCCACAGAGTATCGGCCGTGAGATACGCAAGATTCTCTACTACCTGCCACGCTTGATTGTCTTGTTGCTCCTGACGCTGATTCCAGTGGTCAACCTGGTCAGCTCGCCCTTGCTGCTGCTGTTCGGTGTCTGGATGATGGCAGTGCAATATATCGACCTGCAGGCCGACAACGACAAGGTCAGCTTCATCGATTTGCTGCGCTGGATGCGCGGACGCCGGGCTCTGTCCCTGGGCTTTGGCCTGCCCGTCTATGTAGGCAGCATTATTCCTTTGCTGAACCTGCTGGTAATGCCTGCTGCCGTGGCTGGATCAACTCTGCTATGGGTTCGCGAGGGCGGCCGGCGCGCGTCATAAATCTGTCTTGCCTTTGTCATAACGGCATCATCCAGCTGTTGGATGATGCTGACATGAATACACCCTTGCCCCTGTCGCAGCGTTTTGCTGTGGTCACTGAAACCTATTCGCCGCAGATCAACGGCGTTGCCAACACCCTGGGCCGACTCGGCAGTGGCCTGCTGCAACGCAACCATCAATTACAGTTGATTCGACCGGCGCTGGCCGATGAATCATCGGCCAGCCATAGTCGGGATGGACTGTCTGAGCACTTGTTGCGCGGCCTGCCCATTCCCGGCTATCCGGAGCTGCAATGGGGACTGCCCGCTGCTTCAGCGCTGAAGCGTCTGTGGCAGGCAGAACGCCCCCATGCGGTGTACCTGGCCACCGAAGGACCGCTTGGCTGGTCCGCGCTGCGCGTCGCAAACCGGCTGCAGATTCCGGTGATCAGTGGCTTCCATACCCACTTTCAGCAGTATACCCAGCATTATGGCCTGAGCCTGCTGCAGGCACCGGTCATGGCGTACCTGCGCTGGTTCCACAACAACACGCGCATGACCCTGACCGCCAGTCCCAGCCAACAGCGCGAGCTTCTGCGTGCCGGCATACAGAATCTGGCCCTGCTGGGTCGTGGCGTTGATTGTGATCGCTTTCACCCGGGACTGCGCGACCCAGCACTGCGCGCGCACTGGGGCGTCAAGGAAGGCGACCTGGTCCTGCTGCATGTCGGCCGACTGGCGGCGGAGAAGAATCTCAGTCTGCTGGTCAGCGCCTGGAAACAGCTACAGCTCAGCAAACAGGGCTCACAGAACTGCAAACTGGTGATAGTAGGTGACGGCCCGCTGCGCGGCGACTTGCAACAGCAATTGCCCGAGGCGATCTTTACCGGCGCGCTGACTGGGGCACCGCTTGGGCAGGCCTACGCCAGCGCCGATGTATTCGTCTTCCCGAGCATGACCGAGACCTTCGGCAACGTGGTGACTGAAGCCATGGCCTCGGGACTCGCGGTGTGCGCCTTTGACTCTGCCGCCGCGCACCAGCATATTCGCGACAGGTTCAGTGGCTGTCTGGCGCCGCTAAGCAACGACTCGCTATTTATCGACAACCTGTGTTGGCTGGTCCGCGACCCGGAAGGCCGTCGCAGTATCCGGCTGCATGCGCGCCACCGTGCCTGCCAGCTAGGCTGGGAGCCGGTAGTGCAACGCTTTGAAGGGTATCTGATGAAGGCGGCCGGCAGCCCCCTTGCAGGGCTGCCGAACTGAGATACACGGCCAACCTGGTGTTGGCCGTACCTGAGGTTATCAGGCGAGGGTTTTCAGTGCTTCACGGCTGAACGGCAGGATGTCGGTAAAGCGACCTTCGCGCACCTTGTCAGCCCACTGCGGATCGACAATCAGTGCACGACCCACGGCAACCAGATCAAACTCGTTGCGGCCCAGACGCTCGAGCAGGCCATCGATATTGGCGGTTTGAGCCACCTTGTCGGTCTTGACCATGAATTCGAGGAACTCGCCATCCAGACCCACGCTGCCCACGGTGATACAGGGCTTGCCGGTGATCTTGCGGGTCCAGCCGGCCAGGTTCAGATCGGATCCCTCGAACTCGGGCTCCCAGAAGCGACGCTGCGAACAGTGGAAGATATCCACGCCAGCCTCGGACAGCGGCTTGAGGAAGGCCTCCAGCAGCGCCTCAGTAGGCGCCAGGCGCGCGGTGTAATCCTGCTGCTTCCACTGTGAAAAGCGGAAGATAACCGGGTAATCCGGGCCCACTGCAGCACGCACGGCGCGGATGATCTCCACAGCAAAGCGGCCACGATTTTCCATGCTGCCACCGTACTCGTCGGTGCGCTGGTTGGTGCCTTCCCAGAAGAACTGGTCGATCAGGTAGCCATGCGCACCATGCAACTCGATGGCATCGAAACCAATGGACTGCGCATCCTTGGCTGCCTGGGCAAAGGCCTGAACCACATCCTGGATGTCCTGCTTGGTCATGCCATGCACAACTTCACGACCGTCCTTGAGCTTTTCCATTGGGCCATAACCGGGCACATCAGCATCCGGCGGGGTGCCCAGACGGCGGACATTGCCGACGTGCCAGAGCTGGGGAGCAATCTTGCCACCCACTGCATGCACAGCGTCAACCACCTTTTTCCAGCCAGCCAAGGCCTCTTCGCCATGGAAGGCGGGCACGTCGGGGTAGCCGTTGGCGGCGCAATGACCGACCGTGGTGCCCTCGGTGATGATCAGGCCAACACCGGATTCGGCACGGCGACGGTAGTACTCGGCAACCTGCTCGGTTGGTACGCCGTTAGGCGAAAAGTTACGGGTCATGGGCGCCATGACAATGCGATTGTTCAGTTGCATGGGGCCAAGTTGAAACGAGGCAAACAGCGGGCTGGTATCAGCGGACATCAGTATTCTCCAGTGGATTACGGTGACTCATAAGGGGTGACGGACCAGGGTTGACCGGTCATCTTGTTTTCAAGGGTTGCTTCAGGGGCGCAACAGGCGCTCCAACTGGGCAATAAAGACCCGCAGCGGCGCGATCTGACGATCCACCTTCATGCGCAGCAAGGCGCCTTCCCAGGCCGCACCAATAAAAGCGCCAAGTGCCTGCGGATCCTGATCGGCGGCCAACTCACCTGCCGCCCTGGCCTGTTCCAGACAGGCCGCCAGCACTTCGCTGGAACGATTGAGGATGGCACTGGCGGCATAGCCTATGGGCTGGCTTTCATCGGCCATCTCATGACACAGGCTACCGATAAAGCACTGATGGGTTGGCTCGGCCTGATTGGCGAAATACCCGACCAGATCACGGTAAAAGCGCAGTACACGCTCACGCGGCGATACATCGCCGGCCTGCAAGGCATTGGCAAAACGCTCCAGCCGGGGCAGGTAATAGTAGTGCAGCGCCTGAATGGCAAAGTCTTCCTTGCTCTCGAAGTAATGATAGAAGGAACCCTTGGGCACACCGGCGCTCTGGGTGATTTCCTGCACCCCAGTACCGTTGTAGCCCTTGAGCAGCATCACTTCAGTGCCGGCGGCGAGAATACGTGCGCGTTTGTCTTGGATAGCGTTCATGCGCAGCACTATACGACTGGTCATCTTTTTTTTATAGGCTTATTTATTACTATTGATGGCGATGATTAAGGGGGATAATTTGGAGCGGCAAGCGGCAAGCGGCAAGCGGCAAGCGGCAAGCGGCAAGCGGCAAGCGAATAAAAGTATGTGCCAGATCTCCGTACCAGACATAAAAAAACCGGGGAAGACCCCGGTTTTTTCTTGCAGCTTGAAGCTTACAACTTGCAGCCGCTTCAAGCTTGGCGCTTGCAGCTCCGCGAAGCGGCTTAGTGCTCGACGCCGCCTTCACCATGGATATGACCATGGGCCAGTTCGTCTTCGCTGGCTTCGCGCACGTTGGTGACCTTGACTTCGAAGGTCAGACGCTGACCGGCCAGCGGATGGTTGCCATCGACAGTCACTTCGTCGCCTTCCAGCGCCGTGATGGTAACGATCTGCATGCCGCCGTCCGGGCCAGAGGCATGGAACTGCATGCCCACTTCCAGCTCATCCACGCCTTCAAACATGTTGCGACCGAGCACCGCTACCAGCTCAGCGCTGAATTCGCCGTAGGCGTTTTCCGGCTCGATGGAGACCTTCAGTTCGTCGCCGACCTGCTTGCCATCCAGAGCCTGCTCCAGACCGGGTATGATATTGCCTGCACCGTGCAGGTAGACCAGCGGACCACCACCAGCGGAAGAGTCGATAACTTCGCCCGCATCATTGGTCAGGGTGTATTCAATGGATACGGCTTTGTTGGCAGCAATCTGCATAGTTCAATACCTGTCGTTTTGCTTAAAATTGGTCAGTCTACGCGGATTGGTTCACTAACGCACGGGTTGACCGATATGTGGTTGCCCCTGAAGATGGTCCGCATTGCTCGGCACTGATGACCGAGTCAGCTCAGTTTCAAGGAAAAGCATGACAGACAGATTGGTGCTGGTGATCAATTGCGGCAGTTCTTCACTCAAGTTTGCGCTGCGCCGTGAAGGCACAGGACAGCCTGTAATCAGCGGGCTGGCGGAGCGTCTGGGTAGCCCGGAAGCAAATCTGCAATGGCAGACTGGCGCACACAAGGATCAGCTCAGTCTGCCCAGCGGCAACCATGCGGACGCCCTCTCTGCCCTGCTGCCGCTGATCTCCGCCGAGGCCAGCAGTCCGCTGGCCGCAGTCGGCCACCGGGTCGTACATGGCGGCGAACACTTTACCCAGGCCCAGCGTATTGATGCCCAGGTGATCGAGGCGATCAAGGCCAGCGCACCACTGGCACCCTTGCACAATCCCGCCAATCTGATTGGCATCGAAGCCGCCATGCAGGTCTTTTCTGCTACCCCGCATGTGGCCATCTTTGATACCGCCTTTCATCAGAGCATGCCAGCGCATGCCTACCGCTATGCCCTGCCTGACAATCTGTATACCGAGCACGGCATACGTCGTTATGGCTTTCACGGCACCAGCCACCAGTATGTAACCCGCCAGGCCAGTCTGTTGACCGGCCGCCGCGCCGATCAGGGTGCCTGGCTCAGCGCCCATCTGGGCAACGGCTGCTCCAGTTGCGCGGTGCTGGACGGCCGCAGCCTGGATACCAGCATGGGACTGACGCCACTGGAAGGGCTGGTCATGGGCACCCGCAGCGGTGATGTCGACCCCAACCTGCACGCGCATCTACAACGCACACTGGGCTGGGATCTAGCGCGTATCGAACAACTGCTTAACCGCGAGAGTGGCCTGCTGGGATTGTCAGGCTTGTCCAACGACATGCGTCAACTCGAGCAAGCCCGCGCCCAGGGCCATGCCGGCGCACAACTGGCGATTGACGTATTCTGCTATCGTCTGGCACGTTCGATGCTCGGTCTGGCAGCGGCACTTCCGCGCCTGGACGGGGTCATTTTCACTGGCGGCATTGGTGAAAACTCGGCGCTGATTCGCGCCCAGACCCTGGAGCATATGGCCCTGCTCGGCCTGCGCCTGGATAACCAGGCCAACAGTAATCTGAAACGCGGCGAAGCCACCCAGATTCAACAGCATGGCTCACCGGCCATACTGGTTATTCCAACTGACGAAGAACGGCAGATTGCAGACGAAAGCCTCGCCCTCCTCGACCACTGACACTAATCCACAAGCAGGACGCTTGCCATGCATACATTCTTTATCGCCCCCACAGGCTTTGGTGTCGGTCTGACCTCAATCAGCCTCGGCCTGATCCGCGCCCTGCAGCGCACCGGCCTGCGCGTACATTTTCTCAAGCCGATTGCCCAACCGCATCCAGGTGACACCGGGCCCGAGCGCTCGACCGAACTGATCAGTCGCACCCTGGGCCTGCAGCCACCTCTGCCGCTGGCCCTCCCGGAGGTCGAACACCGCTTGGCCAATGGCCAACTGGATGAGGTACTGGAAGATATCGTCAGCAAATTCCAGCTCGCTGCCGTGGATGCTGACATAGTGGTGGTGGAAGGCATGGTCCCCACGCGCCAGGCCAGTTATGCCGCGCGCATCAACCACCATCTGGCGCGCACGCTGGATGCCGACGTCATACTGGTCACCGCCCCGGACAGTGATGACATGGCCAGCCTTGCGGATCGCATTGAAATCCAGGCCCAGGGCTTTGGCGGCCCCCAGCACCCCAAGGTCCTGGGCGTGATCGTCAACAAGGTGCGCGGACTGGAAACCCGCGACGACCCACCGGCGGATCGGGACGCGCTGAAGCGCACCCTGAAGGAATTCGCCCTGGCCCTCAAGGCCGAATCCAAAGTGCTGGATACCGAAGACTTCCGCCTGATCGGCTGCATCCCCTGGCAGGACGAACTGAACGCCCCGCGCACCTCGGATGTTGCCAGTCTGATGGAAACCGCGATCCTGCATCCCGGCGATATGCACAACCGCCGGGTCATGGACATTGCCCTGTGCGCACGCACCGTACCGAATATCGTTGAGCGCCTGAAGCCCGGCACCCTGGTGGTCTCACCCGGTGACCGGGATGACGTGATCATCGCCGCCAGCCTGGCCTCGCTGGCCGGCACACCGCTGGCCGGACTGATGCTGACCAGTGGCTTTACCCCTGATCCACGGGTCATGAAACTCTGCCAACCGGCGCTGGATGGCGGCCTGCCGGTTCTCAGCGTGGAGACCAACACCTTTGATACCGCCACCCAGCTGGATCGCATGAACCGCGAAATTCCGGTCGATGATCAGGAGCGCACCGAACGGGTCACCGACTATGCCGCCTCACACATTGATCATGCCTGGCTTGAACGGCGTTGTGGTACACCCAAGGAAGCCCGCATGTCGCCGCCGGCCTTCCGCTACCAGCTGATGCGCCGCGCCCAGAAGGCTGGCAAACGTATTGTTCTACCCGAGGGCGACGAGCCACGCACCGTTCAGGCAGCTGCCATCTGCCAACGCCGCGGCATTGCCCAGTGCATACTGCTGGCCAAGCCGGAATCGGTCGAGGCCGTGGCCCGCGCCCAGCACATCACGCTGCCCGAAGGCCTGCAGATCATCGACCCGGACAGCGTTCGCGAACGCTATGTCGAGGCCATGGTCGAGCTACGCAAGGGCCGCGGCCTGAACGCACCCATGGCCCTGCAACAACTCGAAGACAACGTGGTATTGGGTACCATGATGCTGGCGTTGGATGAGGTTGATGGCCTGGTCTCCGGCGCCATTCATACCACCGCCAACACCATTCGACCGGCGTTCCAGCTGATAAAGACCGCACCCGGTTACAACCTGGTGTCCTCGATCTTCTTCATGCTGCTGCCGGAGCAGGTGCTGGTGTACGGCGACTGTGCAGTCAACCCGGACCCGAATGCCGAGGACCTGGCCGAAATCGCTATCCAGAGTGCGCGCTCGGCCGAATCCTTCGGCATCCCGGCACGAGTCGCGATGATCAGTTATTCGACCGGCGAATCGGGCACCGGCCTGGATGTGGAGAAGGTGCGCGAAGCCACCCGTATCGCCCGCGAGCGTGAACCCACGTTGCTGATCGACGGTCCGCTGCAATACGATGCCGCTGCCATTGCCAGCGTAGGCCGGCAAAAAGCCCCGGACAGCCAGGTGGCCGGCAAGGCCACTGTGTTTGTGTTTCCAGATCTGAATACTGGCAACACAACCTACAAGGCCGTACAGCGCAGCGCCAATGTGATCAGCGTAGGACCGATGCTGCAGGGCCTGCGCAAACCCGTTAATGACCTGTCCCGTGGTGCACTGGTAGATGACATTGTCTACACCATTGCCCTGACAGCCATTCAAGCGGACAAGACCGACTGAATCCAGACCGGCATTAGCCGGTCCACCTGTGAGAGCACACCCTGATGTTGAGTTTTCTGCCACCCGTTGTGCGCGGCACCCTGTCGACGCTGCTGCTGATCTGTAACACCCTGATCTGCTGCAGCGTATTGTTTGCCGTGGCTCTGTTCAAGCTGCTGCCAATCCCAGCCCTTAAGCTCCACTGCACCCGGATTATGATCCGTATCGCCGAATTCTGGATACACTGCAACAGTGGTTGGATGCGCCTGGCCGGCAACACCCATTGGGACATTCAGGGCCTGGAACAGCTGGATTACGACGGCTGGTATCTGGTCACCAGCAATCACCAGAGCTGGGTCGACATTCTGGTGCTGCAGCACAATCTCAACCGGCGCATGCCCATGCTCAAGTTCTTCCTCAAGCAGGAGCTGATCTGGGTGCCGGTTATTGGGCTGTGCTGGTGGGCACTGGATTTCCCGTTCATGAAGCGTTACAGCAAGGCCTACCTGGCCCGCCACCCGGAAAAGGCTGGACAGGACGTGGCCACCACACGCAAGGCCTGCGAAAAGTTCAAAACCACGCCAGTCGCCGTTTTCAATTTTCTCGAAGGCACGCGTCTGACCGACAGCAAACACGCTGAACAGCAATCCCCTTTTCAGCACCTGCTGCGACCCAAGTCAGGCGGCATCGCCTTTGTACTCGACGCCATGGGCCAGCAACTGCGTTCGCTGGTGGATATCACCATCCACTACCCCGAGGGCAGCCCGAGCTTCTGGGATCTGCTCAGCGGCAAGGTCAACCACGTGATAATGCGCTGTCAGATTCGCGACATTCCCGCCGAATTCCTCGGCCAGGACTACCAGAACGATGCCGAATTCCGCGAGCGCTTCCAAAGCTGGGTCAACCGCCTGTGGCAAGAGAAGGACGCCCTGCTGGGCACCCTGCACCACGACTACCCGCAACCGCCCAGACCGCAAGCCTGACAGCTGAACTGAGCGCGCAGCGACACCTTCCCTGCCCCCTGAACGACACAACCACCCGAAGGTGGTTGTGTCTTGTCACTCATTCACCCCGATATCAGGGCGTATCGCTGGCAGGGCTCAAAGCGGGCGCAGGTTGATTTCCACGCGACGATTCTGTGAGCGGCCTTCAGCTGTATTGTTGTTGGCGATAGGCTGGTTCGGGCCGACACCACGACTGCTGATGCGCGCCCCTGACACACCCTGACCGGTCAGGTAGCTGGCGACACTGGCCGCACGCTCCTGGGACAGACGCATGTTCAGATCCATACCACCGGTGCTGTCGGTGTGACCAACGATATCGATACCGTTCTTGTCGAATTCCTTGAACACCCGTACCAGTGAATTCAGCGTCGGGTAGAAGCTGCTGGATACATCCGAGGAGTTGCTGGCAAAGGTAATGTTGCCCGGCATCACCAACTGCAGGTTGTCGCCGTTGCGGATAACCTGCACACCGGTGCCAGTCAGTTCCTGACGCAGACGCGCTTCCTGCTGATCAACGTAATAACCGTAACCACCACCGGCCGCGCCACCAACGGCGGCGCCAATCAGGGCGCCTTTGGCGCGATCATCACGGCTGGAGGTAGCGGCACCAATAACGGCACCGGCTGCAGCGCCACCCAGGCCATAAATCCCGGCCTTGCCGGCTTCACGCTCACCGGTATAGGGGTTGGTAGTACAGCCTGCCAGCAAAGCAGTACAGAAGCCGGCAACAAGCAATGCTTGGGTTTTCATGAAATAGTCCTTTTATTTGCTAATACACAGGTGCACCACACTAACACGCATTGCACCTCAGGTTCTGACTATGAGACCACAAAACCGGGATTAGTTTCCCTGGCAGGCATCAGCCACGGATAAAGGGATTCTCGCGGATTTCGTCACCCAGCAGGGTATCAGGGCCATGCCCGGTCACCACCACCGCCTCCTCGTCCAGACTGTACAGGCGCTGACGAATCGACTTCTCGATCTGCGCATAGTCACCCCCCCATAAATCCGTACGCCCGATACCGCGACGAAACAGTGTATCGCCGGCAATCAGCAGTTTGTCCTGCGGGAACCAGAAGCTCATGGAGCCCGGCGTATGCCCCGGCGTGTGCAGCGCCACGCCACAACCGCAGGCCAGCGCCTCGTCATCACTCAGCCAGTGATCCGGTGCCGGGACCGGGACATAGGGCACACCAAAGAGCCGGCACTGCATCTCCAGGTTATCCCAGAGGAACTGGTCCTCCTTGTGCAGATGCAGCGTCGCCCCGGTGGCTTTTTTCATTTCACCGGAAGCCAGAAAATGATCCAGGTGCGCATGGGTATGAATGATGCTCACCACCTGCAGACCCAGTTCCTCCAGCCGTTTGAGAATAAACTGATGGTCCCCACCGGGATCAATCACCAGGGCTTTTTTCGTCAGCGGATCGCCGATGATGGTGCAATTGCACTGCAAGGGCCCGACCGGGAAGGTTTCGCGGATCAGGGCAGTATCTGGCTGCATAGAATGCTCTCCAATTCAAAAATGCCAGGCATTATGCCGACTTGTCTCCCACCAGCTTATCCACCACCAGACTACCAACAATATCGCCCTCGACATTCACCGCGGTGCGCACCGTATCCAGCAGGCGGTCGATCGGCAGCAGGATGGCGATAGCTTCGGCGGGCAGGCCGACGGCCTGCAGGACCATGACCATGGTGACCATGCCGGAGCTGGGAATACCCGGCGCGCCGGTCGAGGCGATCATGGCGGTGAAGAACACCACCATCTGCTGGGCAAAGCTCAGTTCGATGCCGACCAGATTGGCCACGAACAGGGCGGCGGCGGCTTCATAGAGGGCGGTGCCATCCATGTTCATGGTCGCCCCCAGGGGTAATACAAAACCGGCCACGCTGCGTCTGACCTTGAGATTGTGTTCGGCGCAGCGCAGGGAAATCGGCAGGGTGGCGGCACTGGAGCTGGTGGCAAAGGCGGTGATCAGCGCTTCGCGCGCGCCGCGCCAGAACCACAAAGGCGATTTGCCGGTAACCGCATAGAGAATCCCCGGCAACACCACCACGCCATGCAACAGGGTGGTGGCAAACACCAGTACCACAAAGCCGAGCATGGTCATCAGCAGGCTGGCATCCTGCCCGGCCACCAGACCGATCAGCAGCGCCAGAATACCAAAGGGCGCCAGGCGCATGATCCAGCCGACCATCTGCAGCAGCAGCTCAAGGAATTCCTGGAACACCTGCAGAATCGAGCGATAACGCTCACCCCCGGCGACCAGTGCGATACCCATGAACAGGGCAAACACCACCACGGCCAGAATGCTGCCATTGGCCAGGGCGGCAAAGGGGTTCTGGAACAGGTTGGCGAAAAAGTGCAGGAAAAACTCCGGCACGCTGAGTTGTCGCGCCTCAAACTCGGCCATGGCATCGGCAAAGAAACTGATCGAAAGACCGGCCCCCGGCTTGAAGATATTCGCTGCTACCAGCGCCAGGACCATGGCCAGCGACAGGGTCAGAACAAAATAGGCCAGGGTTACTTTCCAGACCCGACCCACCTGATGGTGCGTTTGCAGATTGGCTACCCCGACCACAATCGAGGTGAACACCAGCGGGATCAGAATCATGCGCAGCATGCCGACAAACACACTGCCCACCAGTTGGCTGGCATAGAGCACGCCCTCACGCAGGCTGTCGTCAGCCGGCAGTCCACCCACCAGCCAGCCCACCAGCACGCCAAGGCAGGCGGCGATCAGAATCTGCACGTTCAGGCTGGGCATGGAGCTGGGCATGGATAGAATCTCCGCTGGTTTTATGCTGCTGTTTGCATCCTGTCAGGGGTCAAGAATACATCAATGTGGCGGATGGTCGGCATGACTGGCGGCCGGCACGGTCAAATGCCTGAGAAAGCGCGCAGTCAGCAGCGCCGTGGCAAACATGATCAAGGCACCAATAATGGCATTGGTATGCAGCGCAGCGCTGAAGGCTTGCTGCACCGCCACCAGCAACACCGCTGCCGCCTCAACCGGTAGTTGTTCAATCACCCCCAGCGCACCGCCTATGGTATCAATGGCCACGGCCGCCTGATCCGGCGCCAGCGCTGGCGCTATGCTCTCAGCCATATGCCGCCTATACACCGCCGTACCAATGCTGCCAATCACTGCGATACCCAGCGCCATACCCAGCTCGGCTGCAGTCTCTGAGGTGGCCGAAGCAGCGCCAGCCTTTTCCGCGGGCGCTGAACTGACCACCAGATCAGTCCCCAGGATCATCATCGGCATGACCCCCACCCCCATGACGACGGTGCCCACTATCAGCAGCCACAGGGTGTCGATGCCGTTGACCAGCATCAGACAAACAAAGCCCAGTACGCCGAGCAACAAGCCACTGCTGACCAGGTGCGACGGTTTGACATGCCGTGCCAGACGCGGCACCAGCAACGAGACCATGACCTGGATGACCGCCGACGGCACCATCAGCACGCCCGCCCAGAATGCCGAGAGCCCGAGCACGCCCTGCAAGTACTGGAACACCATGAGCCAGGAGCCGGACAGCGCCAGAATGGTCAGCAGCATGGCGCCCACCGAGGTGCTGAAACCGCGATTGGCGAACAACTCCAGATCGAACATCGGTTGGGCCAGCCTGCGCTGGCGGCGCACAAACAGCCAGCCGATCACCAGCCCCAGCACAACCGCAACACAGACAATCAGGCTGATACCGTCGCGTGCCAGCTCCTTGATGCCATAGACCAAAGACAGGAAAGTACCAATACAGAGCACGGCGCTGGTGATATCCAGCCGTCCGGCCTGGGTATCCCGGGATTCGGGCAGCAGCAGCGGACCGGCAATCAGCAGCACCAGCATGACCGGCACACCCAACAAGAACACCGAGCCCCACCAGAAGAACTCCAGCAAGGCACCACCGACCAGCGGCCCAATGGCACTGCCGACCAGAAAGCCGGTCATCCACAAGGTAATGGCCAAGGTTCGCTCCGCGGGCACTTCAAACAGGCCACGGATCAGCGACAGGGTCGAGGGCATCAGCGTGGCGCCGGATATGCCCAGCAGCGCGCGGGTCAGGATCAGCATGTTGGCCGAGGTGGAAAACGCGGCGAGGACAGAAGCAAAGCCGAAGGCGGCAGCACCGATCAGCAGCAGTTTGCGGCGACCG
This sequence comes from Gammaproteobacteria bacterium HGW-Gammaproteobacteria-11, assembly GCA_002840055.1. Classification (GTDB taxonomy): domain Bacteria; phylum Pseudomonadota; class Gammaproteobacteria; order Pseudomonadales; family Pseudomonadaceae; genus Halopseudomonas. Next base: position 151,087 of record PGZJ01000003.1, read on the forward strand.
ATACGGTCACCCAGGGTGCCCATGGTGATCAGAAAGCCGGCAATCATGAAGCCGTAAATGTCCAGTATCCACAGCAGCTGCGAGCTGGTGGGTTGCAGGTCGGCACTCAGGTGCGGAGCCGCCAGATGCAATACCGTCATATCCAATGCCAGCAACAGCGTCGGCAGAATCAGCACCGCCAGACCCAACCACTGCTTGCGGCCGGCTGGCCGGGGCGTCAATGATTCAAAACGCGCATGATCTAACGACATGGGGACACTCGACATACTCAGGGAAGACAGGGCGCTGATTTATACCCCCGGCATGGGTTCAGCGCAATCATGGCCTGCGGCTACTGAAGCAGACCCAGTACCTTGGCCTGGGCCACCGCCTGGGTACGGCGCTCGACACCCAGCTTGTGGTTGATGCGGCGGGCGTGGCTTTTGACCGTATGCAGGGAAATGAACAGCGCCTCGCTGATCTGCTGATTGGAATAGCCCTGGGCGATGCACTTGAGTACATCCAGTTCACGCACACTCAGGGCGCCCTGGAGGGTTACCGCAACCTGGCGACCGTCCGGACGCGGCACCCTGGGCAACATGCCCAGTAAGGTATCGCGCAGTGCGGATGCCGGCGCCCGCGAGAGAATATCCGGCAAGCCTGGTGGGGTTTGCTGGGTTAACGGCAGAAAGGGCCCGAGGATGCTGTCCTCTGCCGCCAATGCCAACGCAGCCAGCACCACCTTGTCTGCCTCAACGCCCTGTTCACTGCGGTACAACAGGCGTGCCAGCAACGTCATGACCAGCAACACCTGTAAATGCTCACCGCTGTGCTGCAGCTGACGTAACTGTCCACGCAGGATGCTTTCAGCGGCTACCTGCTCGCCGCGTTGCCAGAGCAGCCGCGCATAGACCCGCTCGATCAAGGCAGGCAGAGCATGGAAGAACGGCGGCGGTGCGGCCTGCCGATCCATACAGTAGGTCTGCCGCAGGCGCGGCAGCCATTGCTCGGCCAGATCCATGCGACCCGAGGTAATCCAGATATCACTTTTCAGGGCGGTCCCCCAGCCCAGGTAATAGACTGGCGGGATATCCCACAAATGCATCAGGCGCTCGGCCTCGGTCAAGGTGTCAAAGGCCTCGGCGGTACCGCCAGACTGTTGTGCCTGGAGTGTCGCCAGCAGGCAGTAACCGGGTAATACGTGCACGTCGCGGCAGTCCCGAGCCTCGTCGATGCCTTGCTGCAGCTGCTGAACGGCCTCTGGCAGGTTACCCAGCAAGCCCAGTAGATAGCCCCGGTAGAGCGTGAGTCTGGCGCGCACCGCCAGACCACGCGGGTAACTCAACGACTGTAACGCCTGACATTGCTGGGTAGTCGCCTTGAGGGCGCGCTGAATATGCCCGCGAACCTGCAGCAGTCGTGCACGCATCAACATGGCCTGAACCTCAAACAGCGGCTCACCAATACGCTGGGCCATCTCCAGCGCCGTGCGTGCCCAGTGTCTGGCGTTGTCCAACCGATGTTCACACAGATCAATATCGGCCAACAGCAACATGGCCATCAGACGACTGCCGGCATCCTCATCATCCAGTGTGGCCAAACCTTGATGACATAACAGCGCGGCCTGCTCAAGATGGCCCGCTGAACGCTCGATAAAGCCGCGCAACACCAGTGCCTGTCCGATCAACCGCCTCTGCGCGTCAGCGTTGGGTTGCGGTAGAAAATACGTCAACCGCGCCAACATGCTGCGGGCCTCTTCCAACTGACAGGCCAGCGCCAGGGTCCAGCCATGCAACATGACCAGGTGCGCGGTACTGCCTTGCAGCGCGATCGGCAGTTGAGCCATCCAGCGCAACAAGGTGTCCACATGCTGCTCAGCCAGCAGCCGCTCCAGCGGCAGGTTTTGTACCAGACTGGCTGCCCGTTCCGGGTGTTCAGCTGCCAGGGCCTGCTCCACCGCTTCGGCGATCCTGCCCTGCTGGCTGAACCAGTCGCTGGCCCTCAGCTGCATGGCACGGCGCTGCTCCCGGCTTTGCGGATGACGCGCGCGCAATGCATCGGAAAACAGGTGATGAAAGCGAAACCACTGTCCGTCCGCATCCAGCGGCACCAGAAAGACCTGGTGCTGCAACAGATAATGAATGATCTCGGCGCTTTGATCAGAGCAGCGGACCTGATCACATAGCGCGGCAGTGAAGCGATCAAGCACACCGATATCATCAAGAAAGGCCTGAACCTCAGGCGGCTGCCGCAGGATCACCTCCTCAAGCAGGTATTCACCGATCAGCGGCTGGGAGCCCGCCATTGAGGCGGCTTGCCCTGACTCCTGCGCGGTCATGGCCAGCAGACGCAAGCCGGCTATCCAGCCCTCGTTGCGCAGCAGACGCTGGCGCAGCCAGAGCGGATCCGCCTGACTGAGCCCGCTGTGCTGCAGGAAGACGCGCGACTCATCGCGGGTCAGACGCAATTGCGACTCACCCAGCTCCAGCAGACGATTATTCAGGCGCAGACGCGCAAGGTGCCAGTCCGGCTTGCAGCGGCCGGTGATCAACAGTTGAAAGCCGTTGGGTAATTGATCCAGCAGCAAAGCACACAGGCGGTCAGCCTGCGGGCCGCGGATCAAATGGTAGTCATCCAGCACCAGCAGGGGCTGCGAGGCGGGATCATAGCAACGCGCCAGATCAGCCATCAGCGACACCACCAATTGATCCAGTGCCAGCGCCTGATGCCGTTGCTTTTGCTGCAGGAGTGACAATGCATGCCGCCCCAGACCGGGATACAGGGACTGCAGACCAAGGATCAGATTTCGCAGGAAGGTAGCACCCTCGGCGTCCTGACTGTCCAGCGCCAACCAGACAGAAGGATGGCGGGCGTCACGCTGCTCCGAGTATTCAATCGCCAGCGTGCTTTTGCCGAAACCGGCAGGTGCACAGATCAGAATCAACCGACAGTGTTCTGCTTGATTTAACTGGGCGATAAGCTCGGGACGCGGCACATGCTCCGCCGGTAGCGGCGGCCGAAAAATCTTGCCGGGGAAGGATGCGATGGACATGGGCATGCCGATAAGTGTATCGGCATGCCCGTCCAGCTGTCTTGCAGAATTGTAAATAACCCGTTCGGGTTATTTACCCAGCATGACACTCAAATTAACGCACACCCGCCTGACGCAGGGCAGCAGGCGTGAAATCGCTGGCACTGGCCGAGTGGTTGTAGTTGTAGTCATGCGCTTCTTCGTTGCTCATACCGGTTGCCAGGTAACGGCCGGCCACCAGGTCGTACAGGGTTTCCATGGCATAACCTGGCACCTGGGGCTGGAAGCGGTGCATGGCGTGGGCTTCGGCAACGCGCCAGAGTGTGTCACGGGCATCGTAATGATCGATATGCGCAGCCTGCCAGGAGTCCTCGTCAATGAAGAAGTGGCGCTTGGCGTAGATATGACGAGCACCTTCCTTGACGGTGGCAACCACTTCCCAGGTACGGTGCAACTCATAGCGGGTCAGATCCTGATTGATATGACCGGCCTGGATAATGTCGCTGTAGCTGTTCTGCGGCGAGCCCAGACGGTAGCTGTTGTAAGGGATGTAGACTTCCCGCTTGCCAACCAGCTGCCAGTCGTAGCGATCTGGTGCACCGTTAAACAGATCGAGGTTATCCGAGGTACGCATGCCGTCGGCAGCAGTACCCGGGCCATCGTAGGACACCTGCGGGGCGCGGCGCACACGACGCTGACCGGCGTTGTAGATCCAGGCCATGCGTGGCGTAGCTACCTGATCCACGGTCTCGTGTACCAGCAGAACGTTACCCGCCAGACGTGCCGGATCGGTTACCTGCTGCTTGAAGTAGTAGAGGATGTTCTGCATGGTTTCAGGGTTGTAGTCGGTCAAGCCCGTTGGCAGCACATACTCTTCGTTGAAACGCACAATGGTGAAGTTGCCGTTGGTCTGCGGAGTGGCCTGGGTCACAACGCGGAACAGCGCTTCACCACGGAAACGGGTTATGTGGTTCCAGATCACCTCGATGCCGCTCTGCGGAATCGGGAAGGCGTTGGCCAACTTGTAATCCACGACACCGTTGCCGCCCTGCACCAGCTCAGCGTTGCTGGCATTGTAGCGAGCAGCTTCATAGACAGCTTCGGGCATGCCAACACTGCGACGGGATTCGAACACCGGCATGCGGAACGTGGTGGGATAGCGCCGGAACATGGCAATCTGACCAGGCGTCAGGTTGTCCTGATACTGTTCAAGGTTGGCTGCTGTGATGACAAACAGCGGCTTGTCGTCAGCATAGGGGTCGGCGGAGAAGCCGCGCTCGTCAATCGCTGCTGCGTCGGTAGCCAGGCCACCGGTCCAGGCCGGGATGGTGCCAGCGGCATTGCCGGCCATTTCAGCGCCAATGGGCGTCAGGCTGCCACCAAGATCAGATGCCTGCTGCGCGTTGACCGCAACAGCAGTACTACCCAGCACCAGGGTAGCGGCCCAGATGGCGGAGGACAGAAGGGGTGTTTTCATGATTAGGCTCTGCTTTATTGGGGCCGGGAAGACATGACACCGGCAGATTTAACGAGACAGTTACCCTGTGGCCTTGAATCAGCCTGAATTAAGGGTAGTGCAGGGCGGCGACTATAGCCAAGGCAGGGCGCGGGGTGATCGCTCGAAAGTATGAATTTGCGTGTCGGTAACAATTCATAACAGGGGGGGGTGTCACAGGAGGTGGAACTGATAAAACAAAGCCGGCAACCCTGTCGGGATGCCGGCCGGGGTCTTACAGGGTCGACAGGAACGGGGCTTGCGCCTCTTGCCACTGGGCTATCTCGCCACGAATGACCTTCTTGTCCAGCTTGCCGACGCTGGTCTTGGGGATTTCTGCGACGCAGGCAATCTGATTCGGAATCGCCCACTTGTTGATACGACCTTCATCAGCATAGGGCTTGAGGTGGTCGCGCAGGATGCGGGCATTCATCTCGTGACCTTCGCGCGCCACAATCAGCGCAAAGGGCCGCTCATCCCATTGCGGATCAGGCACCCCGACCACGGCCACTTCCTTGACTGCCGGGCTGAGGCTGATCAGGTCTTCCAGTTCCAGCGAGGAAATCCACTCACCACCGGTCTTGATCACATCCTTGATGCGGTCGCGGATGTCGATAAAGCCCATCTCATCGATACTCGCCACATCGCCAGTATGCATCCAGCCGTGCGCCCAGAGTTCGGCACTCTTTTCCGGCTCACGGAAATAGCCCTGGGTCAGCCAGGGTGCACGCAGCACCAGCTCACCCTGAGCCTTGCCATCATGCGGCAGGAAATTGCCCTGCGGATCCATCAGACGCGCATCGGCCAACGGCACCGGTATCCCCGCCTTGATCTTGTACGCCGCACGCTCGTCGGCGCTGGCGCGGTCCAGTTCGATATTGTTGTAACCGGCAGAAATCAGCGGACAGGTTTCCGACATGCCATAGGCTGCAGAGAGCAACATGCCCTTGGCCTTGGCAGCATCAAACAGACTGCGGTTCAGCGCACTGCCGCCGATGATCACTTTCATGCCACCGAAGTCAAAGTCCTGGGCACCCTTGGCATTCAGCACCATCTGCAGAATGGTCGGTACGCAGTGGGAGAAGGTAACCTTCTCTTCCTTGATCAGCTTGCAGAGCATTTCCGGCTCGTAACGACCCGGATAGACCTGCTTGGTACCCAGCAAGGTGGCGGTATAGGGAATACCCCAGGCATGCACATGGAACATCGGGGTAATGGGCATGTACACATCACGGTTGCCAAATAACCGATTCGCTTCAAGACCACCCATCATGGCTGCCTGGGTCATGGTGTGCAGAACCAGCTGGCGATGAGTGAAATACACACCTTTGGGGTTGCCGGTGGTGCCTGTGGTGTAGAAGGTCGTCGCGACCGAGTTCTCATCAAAGTCGGCAAACTCATAGGTCGGCTCGGCGGCCGCCAACAGGTCTTCGTACTCGCCAACCAGACCAGGCAGGTCTGCGGTCTTGTCATCGCCATCGGTCAACAGAATGGTCTTCTTGACCGTGGTCAGGTGCGCGTCAATGGCCTTGTAGATCGGTAGAAACTCGCTGTTGACCAGCACGAAAATGTCTTCGGCATGATTCATGGTGTAGAGAATCTGGTCCGGCGACAGACGAATATTGATGGTGTGCAGCACAGCGCCGAGCATCGGAATGGCAAACATGCATTCCAGATAGCGGTGGCTATCCCAATCCATCACCGCCACGGTGTCACCGGGCTTCACACCGGCCTTGGTCAGGGCATTGGCCAGACGACGGATACGCTGATTGAAGGTGGCATAATCGTAACGGCTGATGTCACGGTAAACGATTTCCTGGCTGCGCTCGTAGCGCTGGCCAGACAAAAGAATGTTCTTGATCAGCAGGGGCGTGGAATGCGCACCCTCGGTCGGTTTGATAACACGGGTATTGAGCATTGTCTCTGACCTGTTTTGTTGGGCTTGTATGGTCTATCCATCAGGCATGCGGCCTGGATGAGAGGCACTATAGTCAAGCAGTTGCAGGACCACCTATCACTCCAAAGTATGAACCGCATCACAGGCCGCCCGCAAAGCATCTTTGGGGTTATAATCGGCAAAGCAGTCGTCAGATGACCCTGGGTCATTTTTCAGTCACTTTTTCAGCAGGAGCCAAGATGTCCGATTCCAGCATTGTCATCGTCAGTGGTGCACGCACCCCCATGGGTGGTTTTCAGGGCAGCCTTGCCAACGTCCCGGCCGTCGAACTGGGAGCCATTGCCATTCGCGAGGCTGTGCAGCGCGCCGGTATCGCCGCCGCCGATGTACAGGAAGTGATCATGGGTTGCGTCTTGCCCGCGGGTCTCAAACAGGGTCCGGCACGGCAGGCCAGCCTGAATGCCGGCCTGCCCGCCGCCACCGGCTGCACCACCATCAACAAATTGTGTGGCTCCGGCATGAAAGCCGTGATGCTGGCCCATGACCTACTCAAGGCCGGCAGCAACCAGATCATGGTCGCTGGTGGCATGGAAAGCATGTCAAACGCCCCTTACCTGATGGAAAAGGCCCGCGGCGGGCTGCGCATGGGCCACGGCGAGATCAAGGACCACATGTTCCTCGACGGACTTGAAGACGCCCGCACTGGCCGCCTGATGGGCTCCTTTGCCCAGGAAACCGCCGACCAATACGGCATCAGCCGCGAGGACATGGACGCCTACGCCATCGAATCACTGACTCGAGCGAAAAAAGCCATTGAAAGCGGTGCACTGGACAGCGAGATCGTGCCGGTCACAGTGACCAGCCGCAAAGGCGAGACCTTGGTGAAGGATGACGAGCAGCCCTATAACGCCAACATCGACAAGATCCCCGGCCTCAAGCCGGCCTTTCGCAAGGACGGCAGCATCACCGCCGCCAACGCCAGCTCGATCTCCGATGGCGCCAGCGCCCTGGTCCTGATGACCGCCGCCGAAGCGCAAAAGCGCGGCCTCAAGCCACTGGCGCGGATAGTCGGTCACGCGACCCAGAGCCAGGACCCGAGCGAATTCACCCTCGCACCGATCGGCGCCATGACCAACCTGTTCAACAAGACCGGCTGGAACAAGGATGACGTTGACCTGTTCGAAATCAACGAAGCCTTTGCCATGGTCACCATGCTGGCGATGCGCGAACACGGTCTGGACCACAGCAAGGTCAATATCTACGGCGGCGCCTGCGCCCAGGGCCACCCGGTTGGCTCCACTGGCTCACGCATCATCGTCACCCTGATCAATGCCCTGCAGAAAACCGGCGGCAAGCGTGGCGTGGCGTCGCTATGCATAGGTGGCGGCGAAGCTACAGCGGTGGCCATTGAGCTGCTGTAATAGCTGCTGACCATGAAACAGGGCTGCCTCGGCAGCCCTTTTTGCTTCTGCCCAGGTCAAAGCCTAGAGACAGCCTTCCGTTTCCTGCGCCAGTACTATCGGCTCTGCTGGCTGATGGGTTACCGCCCGAAAATCCGCGTTCCAACCCATCCGTCCCGCTACCTCAAGGCGCGCATAACCGGGTTTGCAAGCCCACAGCGACATCAGCGTCATGCGCTCACCGAGAAACACGATAAATTCCAGGCGCCTTTCGGGCGTGATGCTGACACGGCCTGACGCATCGCTGCGCGCCAGTACTGCCTGAGCGGACCCCGGCTGGCCGGCATACACCCTGACATCAGCCAGTGGCTCATGGGTCAGGGCGGAAACAAAGATAGCCTCAAGACCATCATGCTCTGTCACCAGACGCGGGGTACAGCCTGTCATGGTAAATGCCAGGCCTAACAACACAGTGGCAAAAGCCTTCCTCGGCATAGGTCATCCTGTAAATATGACTAGGGTATTGAGCCAGCCAGCGGCTGGTGACTGGCATAAGTCCTGACGTATTGCGGCTATAGAATACCAACAACATACGCAGCCGGGTTTCAGGCAGAGCCGCTGACCACGTCACGCGGCTGCAACACTCGGACTATCCCGTTCAAAAGCATGCCGTAAAGCGGCACAAACAGCAGCAGACTGATCACCAGCTTGATCAGATAATCCACCGTGGCGATCTCAACCCAGTTGGCCGCCATGAACGGATCGGGGCTGTGCCAGAACGCCACCGAGAAAAACAGGTAGGTATCCAGCAGATTGCCCAGTACCGTTGAAGCCGCTGGCGCGACCCACCACAGGCGCACCTGACGCAGACGATCGAACACCTTGATGTCGAGAAGCTGTCCCAGCGCATAGGCCAGAAAGCTGGCCACAGCGATACGAAAGACGAACAGATTGAATTCACCCAGCGCCGCCAGGCCAGCGAATCGCCCCTCCTGAAACAGCACAGACACCACATAGGAGGCAACCAGTGCCGGTAACATGACCCGCGCTACCACCCGCCTTGCTGCGCCCGTGCCCATGATCCGCACGCTCAGATCGGTGGCCAGAAAGATGAACGGAAAACTGAATGCACCCCAGGTGGTGTGCCAGCCGAACAGGGTAATCGGCAGTTGCACCAGATAGTTGCTGGCGATAATGATCAGGATATGAAAGGCAATCAGCCCGGCAACAACGGACCGGCTGACCGAAGCAGGTAGCAATGGCATGTGATGTCCTTTTTTACGTGAAATGGGGTGAGGGAACCCATTGCCGCGGCCTGTATGGCTGCGCGCGGTCGGCATTCTAACGATTTACTGTGCTGGACGCACCTGATGATTCAGCGGGCTGATTGCCGGATTCTGGAGAGACGACGCCCGCACTGACCCATCAATCCAAAGAGCCGCCATAGCTGCAGCCCTGCATACGGGAGGGATCTCCCGAGTCATAGTCCGCCGACTCGCGCAGGTCATGCAGCTCGACCAGCGCCTCGTCCTCCGGCGTGGTGCTCATCCACCAACCGCCAAAGGACTCGCGGTAATTCAATCGAAAGTATTCAATCTGGCCCGGTTCCAGCCACAGTCCGGTGCGCGAGAAAATGCCCCTGCGCTGCGTTTGAATAGCGATCTCACCGCATCCTGGCTTGAGCCTCAAGAGCATATAACCCCGGGCTTGCATGACGCCTCGATCGCGCCGGTTGACGCTGATATTCACTAGGTCATGTCCACCTGTCACGCGATCAGGCCGATAAACGACCAGCATGGCCTCATCGGGTCGAGACTCCAGTGCAGCGACACGCTCATCGAATCGCGGGCCTGTGGCTACCGCAGCACAACCTGCCAGCAGCAACACCAGCAACCCGGAAATCAGTATTCTCATTACGTCCATGCTCTCTATTGTCCGCCGGCTTGGCAGGGTCGGCAGTCTACACGCCGCCAGAAAAAATCCGTACGCCAGCCACCAGACTGAAACACCCCAACGACAACAACCTGAGCCTGCGGCCTTCCCTACTCCTGCAAGAACACACCCTGCATCAACCAGTGACGCAAATCACTACCCAGATAAGACTGCGGATGTGACCAACTGCTTTTCTCCATACCAATGTCCTTTTCCCAGGTACGAATCAACTGATTAACCTGTTTGAACATCCCATCCGGATCACTCAGTGACAACGCGCCCTGCTGATAAAGCGCCTTGGTAAACCAGGTCATTTCCGAATCGTCACCACAGCCAAAGGAGGTGCGGTCCTTTCTCGAGGAGGTCAGAATCAGGGTATCAGCATTGGCCAGCGGACTGAGCCAGTTACCGGAATAACAGGCCGAGACCACCAGCACCCGGCGACGTACATTCAATGGCGCCAGCATCTGTGCAAAGGCCTCGGGCGTCAGGTTTGGCAGGTCCATGCCGGGCTGGTGCATCACCAAGGCGCCATCCCGTCCGCCGTGGCTGACCAGGTGGATGAACAGCAGATCTTCCTGCGGATTCATTTGCGCATCCAGCGCATGCAAGGCCATTTGCATGGCCGTTGGCGTTGCCAGCGGCAATCTTTCGTAATCCCGATGATTGAGTAACAGGATGGCGCGATTATCCAGATCAACCTGGGACGCGAGGCCGGCTCGGGCCACCTCGATATCACGCATGAAAACCGATTCGCTGCCGTCACCACCCACGGCAAGGAAATACACATCCCTGACCCCGGGGCGCTCCGCCGCCAGCCCGGCTATCTGTGTCTGCAGCCGCGCCTGATCCGTTGCGCTCAGCGGCTCAGCAGTATCTCCCTGGGCGACACCGATCATGGATAGAGTCGGGGCGCAGACCAGCAACAAGAGACCGGCCACCCACACCAGAGGATTTCGTAACAGAGCTAGCTGAACACATGTCATAAGCGCTTCCTGAATACCGTCATACCATCCTTGCTCCTTTCAACCCATCAGCCTGAAAAGCACACTATCCAGCGACACAAAAGCACACCTTGGTCACTCGAGGTTCACCCCTGAGCTGACACCAACAAACCTGTCACGTATTTCCGGGCCCGGCACCCTGCAGGTAGCGCTTCTGCCAAACAGCGCATATCGGTTGCGGGCAAAGAGGCGATAGAACCAGTCCCTGATCGGTCGCGGAACCACCCGGAACAGGTTGAACAGTGACCAGTAGCCGTTCAGATCCCGGGTAATTTCCAGCGCCGCCGTGGAATAGAGAAAAGCCTTGCCATCCTTGACCAGCAAGAAGGTATCAATTCCGACGTTCATGACACCGTAAGCGCGCATGGTCTGCTGGGCAAGTTCGCTTTGCATGGGCGTAAACGCAAAGCGCCCTGCGGGGTCGCGCTGAATAATGAAATTCACCGCACCATTGCAGAAGTTGCATACGCCATCAAAGATGATCAGGTGGCGGCTATCCATTGACTGACTCATGCTGGCCCGCTATTCATTGGCGCAGGTCTCTTCACTATCAGCATCCTGATTGCGCTCGCGCCCTGCCGCACAATCCGGACATAGACAAGCCTGGTTCTTCAGTTCATCCGGCACCCGCTCCAGTACCTGCGGGCTGATTGTCACGCCCATGCACCAGCACCCTTCAGCGCCGCCGCTGCCAGCCGCCATGGCGCAGCTGTTTCCGGCGCCACAGAGTGGGCAGGCTTGTTGGTTGATCTGCTGGAGATCAGCCATTGCCGAGGCGCCAGAACAAAAATGCTGCACCCGCTATAAAAAGGATATTGACCAGCCAGCCGCCGCTGCGTGCTGAGCGGCCAGCAAGATCAAGTCCCTCAAGAGTTTGCTGTTCCCGCTCCAACTGGGCAAAGTCGATGTTCTGTGCGACCAACTCAGGGCCCTCCTGCACCAGAACGCTTCGAGCGCCGGCGCCCAAGGCGAGCTCTCTGAAGGCGCGAATCTCAATCTGCGACAGACCGCCTTCGGCTTTTTCCATCGGATGCATGATCACCGCAGGCGTGACAGGGATAAAGCGACGCTTGCCCAAGGCCTTGAAAACCAACTGCAACAGCTTCTCTGCCACAGAAAAATCGCTCAACAGCGAGCGCGGATGGGCAAATGGGTTGATCACCTGAGTGGTGGGGCTGGCGCGATTTTTCGCCTCATCACCAAAGGCGACCACCTCTTTCTTACCCTTGTCGCCGGTTTCAATGGCCTGCAGAGGCGCCTGATCCCAGCGCTCACCCGTGGCGACGTCGGTCACGGTCAAGCGGCTTTCACGCATTTGCACATAAAAACAGGGGGAAAAGCGGGCAAACAACGACGTCATGGAACTTTCTCCAAAGGCAGGACGACAGGACATGGGCTACACGACGTCAGGTACTCCCTGCCCTGGCAAGCCGCATGCACCAAAGTATAGCCCCTGCTGCGCGGCCGCCCAACCGCCAACATCCAGAACTGTGGCTTGTTGCCGATTATGCAGCACCATTCACCTTTGCTGCGCTGCTTGCCAGATTCGAACAAGTGTTCGACACTGGGCGCCACTTTTTACTCGACTCGCAAATCAGGAGAGTTATATGAGCGATATTCGTTTTGACGACAAAGTCGTTATTGTCACCGGCGCCGGAGGCGGCATTGGCCGCGCCCACGCCCTGCTGTTTGCCAAGCATGGCGCCAAGGTAGTGGTTAATGATCTGGGTGGCAGCACCCAGGGCGAAGGCGCCAACAGCGAAGCCGCCATGAAGGTGGTTGAAGAGATCAAGGCCGCTGGCGGTACTGCAGTAGCCAACCCGGACAACGTCATCAACGGCGACAAGATCGTTCAGTGCGCCATGGACAACTTTGGCCGTGTGGATGTGGTCGTCAACAACGCCGGCATCCTGCGCGACAAGAGCTTCGCCAAGATGACCGATGCCGACTGGGATCTGGTCTATCGCGTCCACGTCGAGGGTGCCTACAAGGTAACCCACGCTGCCTGGCCCTACATGAAGGACAGCAACTTCGGTCGCATCATTTTCACTGCCTCCACCTCCGGCATCTACGGCAACTTCGGTCAGGCCAACTACGGTATGGCCAAGCTGGGTCTGTACGGTCTGACCCGTACCCTGGCAATCGAAGGCCGCAAGAACAACATCTTCGTCAACGCCATTGCCCCGACTGGCGGCACACGCATGACCGAAGGTCTGTTCCCACCCGGCGCCTTTGACAAGCTCAAGCCCGAGCTGGTCAGCCCGCTGGTCGCCTTCCTGTGCTCCGAGCAGTGCCAGGAGACCGGTAGCCTGTTTGAAGTCGGCGGCGGCTGGATGGGCAAGGTACGCTGGGAGCGCTCGCTCGGGATTGGCTTCAACCCCGATGAAGGCTTTACCCCGGAAGATGTGGCAGCCAACTTCGAGCAACTGTGCAACTTCGACAATGCCGTGCACCCGAAAGACAATATCGAAGCCCTGCGTGAGCTGATGGCCAATATCCAGAAATTCGCCTGACGGCAGCGGCAAGCTTTAAGCCGCAAGCTACAAGCTACAAGCTGTATTAGAAAAGCCCGCCCCTGCGTGACAACAGAGGCGGGCTTTTTGTTTTGTGCGACCCCAAAAGTAACCTGCCCGTATTTATCTGGCCGACTGCCCGTTATGAGAGCCGGTTCAAGGATTGTTTCAGGCTGTTCAAGTAAACTGCGCGGCTTTCCAAACGCCAGCCATTCGAGCTTTGGCATCTTGTTGCCAGCCTTCGGCACCGCCTCTGTATCAAGGATGATGAGTTATGCCCATGGACTTTTCTGCGCCATTTACCACGCTTGAATTCAAGCAACAGTTTCGCAACGAGAGTGAACACAACCAGATACGCTGGGGCGAGCGCTTGGTCCATGCGGCCTTTGAGCGCGACATGTCTGGTCAGGAAAAGCCCGTCATGACCCGGAAGGGCGAGCAAAAGGGCTATGCCACTTCGCCCTGCCAAGACACTCTCAGAGCCGTTTTCGCAGAAGTGCGGCTGTCTGAAGGCTGCGAACTTGTCATCAAACCAATCACTCTTGCGGAGTTGGCACGCAATGCGCTTTATCACGGTGTCAGCATCGCCTTACGCAATACCGATTCGGGCTACTATTTTACTGGCGAATATGAGAATAGGCAGCTTGGACTGCTAGCCGCCGTTCAGGACCAGCAAGGCAGAGAGATCATCTACTTTGCCCGGGTATTCGAGTTCGAAGAGATAGCCAGCGCCCCCAGAATTCCAAGGGGATCATTACAATACTGGGAGCCAACCTCCCTTGAACCCCGGGAACCCTCACCGATCGAGTACCTGAGTTGTATTGATACTTACGAAAACACCCTGCATATTTTTGATGACCAGTTGGACTGGACAAACCCACTATTCCCGGAACTGCCAGATAACGCAGTAGCCCTCAGCAGCCTGTCAGACAGCGCCCAGGCTTTTTTCAACAAGCTCAAAGCCCCGCTGCTGTCCACGCCAGTAGATCAGGCACTCGACGCTTTACCAGTCGAATCCAGCCAGCCAAACTCTCTGATCGACACCGAGCTCTTGGTTAACTATCAGAAGTTCCGCGCTCGGTTAAACAAGCTGATTATCCCCCCTGCAAGCAAGATAACATTGACTGTACATGAGCCAGAGCCCCAGGAGGACCTGTCTGACAGCAGTCCAAAAGACTATGCAATCGATCTCAGTTGGACCGCTTCATCCGGATTAAGAGCTCAATTCTTGCGCAGCTGGTCCAGCATTGTGCAACTAAAAGCGACCCCGGAGTTACCTAGTGCTCCGGGCACATATCCGGCAACCGAGGTTTTGCGCGAGCGAATTCTGGATCATCTTGCCTGGTCGCTATTTCAACGTGGTCGACGCTTTGATTTTTTTGGTTTCGAATCGGATCTGGAGGGACTGCTGCCCGGCATAATCTCCAATGGCCGTACGTACTTCAAATCTGATTATCAGGATAGTCGCTTCCCGTGCCTCGCCCGCTGGAGCTTTGGGAGACATGAAGCTGCCGTACTTCTGCTAGGTCAGGAAGGCCGCAACTTCATCTGCAAGCCAATGAAATACCAGGGAATCCCGACCAGTGACAGACCAAGCCTCGTGCCCTACCTCGACGCGATCACCCATGATAACTATAAGCTGATGGTGCTGGACCCTACCTGCGACAGGTTGTCAGTGCCCGCATCTATGATCGACTTTCCTGAACACTGGTATCTGGGCGCGCGTGTTAGCGACAAAGAGATATTGTCTTCGTTCGACGCAGCCTTAAGCGCCTTCGTGCGTGAGATAACGCCATCAACCTGGCAGCCAAGCATAGGCACAGACCAGACCGAAAAAGGCCAGAACCCGCTCAAATGGATCATAACCGGCTCAATTCTGGCCCTGTTCGCCTACTTCCTTTTCGTCGGTGGTCGCTGAAAACAAAGTGCTGTCCGTTACCCATGGAGGGCATGGGGCAATAAGATTGCAACGTAAGGACGAACATGTACATGCAAGCATCGGAACTCATAACGCTCAGCGGTTTTATTGGAGCGGGAGCAAAAGTCGAAAGTAGCATTGATGTCATATTTAATGCCATGCCGATTGCCTTAGGATTTTTTCGCGATCTTGAGGCTAAGCCTTACTGAATGACGTCAACTGCATAGTCCCCCTAGGTAAGTCCTGGGAGTGTCGAGTCCGATCCTGACTCCCTGGCCAACCGACGTATCTCAGGCCGAGGTAAAACTCGGCCTTCCAGGGGAACCGCACAAGCTTCGCGGCGAGACTGCCGCGCCGTCAGGCTAGGTTGACTGAATATTCAAAGAATCAATCGCCCTGCAGCACCCTCTGCCCTCGCCGAGCAGTGATATATCCCCAGATGCGCACACCGGGAAAGACTGAACGCCAGGTGAGTGACAAAGCGCCGCGCAGGGTCAGGGCGCGCTTGCCGCTCTCGTCAATCTCAGGATGGAGCAACCCTTTGGCCAGCAGGGCATCGGACTCGCGCCGGAGAAAATCTTCCATTTCGCCAAAGCCCTGCTCCAGTGGATAGTCCATCGGTTGCAGCGTGCCTTTGAGCTTATGGCGCAGTTGGTTCTGCAGGGAAAGCAGTTGGCTTACATCAACCACCCCCGGAAAACGGAAGCTCTGTTTTACCGGCAGATCCGGGTAACCCTCGGGCCGAGGTGAGTTGGATACATCAAGAATGCTGCCGTCGCTGAATTTTTGCGAAAACTCGCAATAGGTCAGTGTTGGCTGATTGGCAGCGCTGATGCTGACGACCATGCCAACCACTTTAATACCCGGATGCCAGTAAAGCCTGAAGTAGGTATGGGTATGACTGTCATGCAGAGAGGATGAGCCAAGCAGGCTAAAGTCCAGCGCTTTAAGGCCTTGATCGTAGCAGGAAAACGCCTCGGTCAAATGCTCGGCAAAGTCTTCATCAGCAATAGGTTCAAAATG
Source organism: Gammaproteobacteria bacterium HGW-Gammaproteobacteria-11 (assembly GCA_002840055.1). Classification (GTDB taxonomy): domain Bacteria; phylum Pseudomonadota; class Gammaproteobacteria; order Pseudomonadales; family Pseudomonadaceae; genus Halopseudomonas. The sequence goes on from PGZJ01000003.1 coordinate 167,279, forward strand.
CACAAGGGTTGGAATTCTCTGGGTTTTCCAGACGATAAAGGGGCCAACCAGATTCATGAACAGCGGGACTACAAGAACCAGTCCGACCAGCACCAGTAGCAAGGTATCGAGCATACTATTCCTTATATGCAGTGAATAAGGTTCTGGCAAATATATCAAGTGAGCAGCATCAACCCGCTACCGGCTATCCCCTGCCGAGTACAACCGGTCGGTTTGTAGACTGAAGCGGCCTGACAATACAGACTGAAAACGCACACTCATTCAGCACAAACAAAAAGCCCGCACTGTTACCAGTACGGGCTTTTGCACCAGCTTGCCGCTTGTAGCTTGCAGCTTGCCGCTCTCTGAAGCGCTAGGCGCTTCAGATGTAGATCGCCTCCAACGGTGGGAAGCCGTTGAACTCGATGGCGCTGTAGCTGGTGGTGTAAGCACCGGTAGACAGCCAGTATAGGCGGTCGCCGATAGCCAGGTTCAGGGGCATGCCGTACTTGTAGTTTTCATACATGATGTCGGCGCTGTCGCAGGTCGGGCCGGCGATCACGGCTTCTTCCAGTTCGCCCTGCTTTTCGGTCCAGATCGGGAACTTGATGGATTCATCCATGGTTTCGATCAGGCCGGAGAACTTGCCCACATCGGTGTAGACCCAGCGCTCCAGAGCGGTATGCGACTTGCGTGAGACCAGCACCACTTCACTGACCAGAATACCGGCGTTGGCGATCAGAGAACGACCCGGCTCAAGAATGATCTCCGGCAGTTCGTCACCAAAGTCTTCCTGCAGGAAGCGGGTAATTTCCTCGGCATAGGTCTTCAGGGTGTTGGTCTTGGTGATGTAGTTGGCCGGGAAGCCACCACCCATGTTGATCATTTTCAGGCTGATGCCATCTTCTTCCTTGAGACGCTCGAAGATCACCTTGACCTTGGCAATCGCGGCATCCCAGGCGCCGATGTCACGCTGCTGTGAACCGACGTGGAAGGAGATGCCATAGGGCACCAGACCCAGTTCACGGGCCAATACCAGCAGATCCATGGCCATATCGGTCTGACAGCCGAACTTGCGCGACAGCGGCCAGTCAGCCGTGGTCGAGCCTTCGGTCAGGATGCGCACATAGATCTTCGAACCCGGGGCGGCCTTGGCGATATTGCGCAGGTCGGCTTCGGAGTCTGTGGCATACAGCCGTACGCCTTTCTCGTAGAAGGCGCGGATGTGCTTGGACTTCTTGATGGTGTTGCCAAAGCTGATCTGCTCCGGTTTGACACCAATGGCCAGGACTTTCTCAAGCTCGTAAATAGAAGCGATATCGAAGTTCGACCCTTTGCTTTTCAGCAGGTTGAGCACTTCGTTGGCCGGATTGGCCTTGACTGCGTAATAGATGTTGCCAAAGGGAAAGCCTTCAACCAGCTCGTCGTAGGCACGGTCGATGGTTTTCAGGTCAACGACCAGAAAGGGGGTTTCGTGCTGATCAGCGCACTGCTTGATGCGGCTGAAGGTGTCACGGTCGAAATATTCATCCATCTTGATAGGCATGGCTTCGGCTCCAAAGCAAAAAGTTCCGGATTGAGCCGCGTGAGGACAGGACGATCAGATGCAGGGCAGACAAGTGCATCCCCTCACCCTCTTTATGCAAAGAGAGGACGGGGATGCGCTTTCCGACGGAAGCGCTTCCGAACATGCAAGGCCAGCACACAACCCAAGGGGTGCGAACGTCTGATCAGTATCCCCACTTTGGTTCGCCTACTTCCCAAGGCGTGCGCCGAAAGCAATAAGTCCGGAAAACCGGTCTTGCTGTCTCGTCGTCAGTACTTGAGCCGTATGGATCGTGCCAGCCTCAACGTTCGGGTCGCACCATAAAACCAAGTGACGTCAGGGTCAATAGGGACAGATCAATTAATCCAGTCTCCCAGCGGGAGATGACAGTCAGTCGACCACCATTGTGTTTTTTGAGTGCCAATCAGTCACATGGTTCAGTCGCATGGCGCTATCACAGCCTGCCCGGTCCAGTAGCAGGCATACCACGCACCAAAGAAGAGCGGCGCACCGAAATTGCACATGAGCGGGGCGCAAGCCCCGTGGAGTGACGCCCTCAACCTTCTCTCAGGAATACAGGATAAAAAATATAACCATTTGTTTATATTGGTTTTTATTTGATCAGACAGGGGCCCATGGTTGAGCTGGCACAGTTTCTGCTCAGTGACTTGTATACAAGACCTCTATCTGATCATTTACAGGAGCAGGCATGACACCCCAGGTCGGCTGGACACTTTTCGACTGGTCACAGGCTTACAAGGAAGCCCGCCTCAGCCCACGCGAAGCTCTAACGCAGGTGCTGGCCGCCTTTGATGACAAAGACCCGGCCTGGATTCACGTGGCCAGCCCTGCCGAACTGGAGCATCAACTGCAACAGCTTGATAGGTTGCCCAATGCTGCCAGCCTGCCGCTCTACGGCGTACCCTGCGTTATCAAGGACAACATTGATGTAGCAGGCCTGCCGACCACCGCCGCTTGCCCGGCCTACCGCTATATAGCTACAGAAGACGCCAGCAGTGTGGCCCGATTGCGTGCAGCCGGGGCCATTGTGCTGGCCAAGGCCAATCTCGACCAGTTTGCCACCGGCCTGGTTGGCACCCGCTCGCCCTACGGCGCGGTACCCAACAGTTTCAATCCGGACTATATATCCGGCGGCTCCAGCTCCGGGTCAGCCGTCGCTGTGGCACGCGGGCTGGTGCCTTTCAGCCTGGGTACCGATACCGCCGGCTCGGGCCGGGTACCAGCTGGCTTCAACAACATTGTCGGCCTCAAACCGACCCGCGGGCGCTTCAGTATCAAAGGGGTGGTACCAGCCTGTCGCAGCCTGGATTGCGTGTCGATCTTTGCCCTCAGTGTCGAGGATGCCGAGACGGTTGCGGCTGTCATGCAGGGTTTTGATCAGGCTGATGGCTATTCTCGTCAGGCGCCGGCCGCAGCACGTCTGATGCAACCAAAGCCGCGCTTTGCTATTCCCGATTCCCTGCCCTGGTTTGCCGACCAGCAGGCCGAAGCGGCCTGGCAGGTCAGTCTGGACAAGCTTCAGGCCATGGGCGTTGAGCTGGTCAGCATTGATTTCAGCCCGATGCAGGCACTGGCGCAACTGCTTTATGGTGGCCCCTGGGTTGCCGAACGGCATGCCGCCGTGGCCGAGTTCATGGCTGCTCACGCCGAGCAGATGAATCCGGTGGTGCGCGGCATCATTGCCCAGGCCGAAGGCTTTAGTGCCACCGACGCCTACCGCGCCGAGTACCGCCGTGCCGAACTGGCCCGGGAGATACAGACATTGATGCAGGGTGTGGACGCGCTGCTGGTGCCCACTTCACCACGTCATCCGACCCTGGCCGAGGTAGAAGCCGACCCGGTAAAGGTCAACAGTCAGTTGGGCACCTGGACCAACTTCGTCAACCTCGCCGACTGCTGCGCCCTGGCCCTGCCCGCCGGACTGCGCACAGACGGCTTGCCCTTTGGCATTACCTTGATTGGTGCCGCCTGGCAGGACAGCGCGCTGGCCGAGTTTGGTCGTCAGTGGCAAAGCAGCCAGCCCTGGCAGCGCGGCGCCACCGACCTGCCCTTGCCACCGCCACCCATGACCGGCGTACCAGCCGGACATGTGCGCCTGGCCGTGGTTGGTGCCCATCTCTCTGGCATGCCGTTGAACAGCCAACTGATCGAGCGGCATGCGCGCCTGGTGGAGAGCACCCGCACCGCTGATGGCTACCGCCTCTATGCCCTGCCCAACACCCAGCCACCTAAACCCGGATTGATTCGCAGCCAGCAGGGTGCAGCGATTCTGGTTGAACTCTGGGATATGCCGGTACAGCACTTTGGCAGCTTTGTTGCCCTGATTCCGGCGCCGCTGGGCATCGGCACCCTGACCCTGGAAGACGGTCGTGAGGTTAAAGGCTTTATCTGTGAAGGGGCGGCCATTGAGGGCGCCACCGATATCACTGAACTGGGTGGCTGGCGCGCTTTTATCGCCAGCCGCAGCTGAGCCGCGGCGACAAGGGACTGATGATGAACGCCACACCACGCCAGCCAGGATCGGCACCCGAACGGATCAACCTGACCGAGCAGGTGTACCGGGAATTGAAGCGGCGCATTTTCAATTACCAACTGCTGCCCGGTGAGCGCTTCAGTGAGAGTGCACTGGCCGAACTGCTCAGCGCCAGCCGCACGCCGGTACGCGAGGCCCTCAGCCGCTTGCAAAGCGAAGGCTTCGTTGAGGTGTTCTTCCGCAGCGGTTGGCAGGTCAAGCCCTTTGACTTCAACCAGTACGAGCAACTCTACGATGTACGCATTGCTCTGGAACTGGCGGCAGTCAAGGCGCTCGGCCAAGCTGCCGTGGCAGAACGCCTGGCCGATCAGATTGCCATCTGGATGGTTGCGCCGGACCAACGTCTGAGTGATGGCGAGACAGTCTGCACGCTGGATGAGCGCTTTCACCAGCGCCTGGTTGAAGCCACCGGCAATCAGGAAATGGCACGCATTCACCACGATGTAACCGAACGCCTGCGCATTGTCAGACACCTGGATTTCAGTCAGCAGCCACGCATTGCCATCACCTATGAGGAGCATGCGCGCATTCTGCGCCTGTTGCTGGCCGGTGAGACCGAGCATGCCGCCGCCTGTCTGCAGCAACATATCGAGGACAGCAAGGCAGAAGTACACAAGATCACCCTGCAAATGATCACGCAGGCGCGACAAACCCAGTTCAACAGCCGGCGGCAGATCAATGCCGACAGCTGAATACGAAGGTCTGGCTGCAGTGAAGACCAGACCCGCAACAGGGCCGATGCTCCGTAGGCTGCCGCAGTACGACAGCCAGGAAAACTCGACCGGCATGACACCCGAGCCTGGATACCTGAGATTTCTCACAAGGTTGAATAACGTTAAAACAATGGAGATGTACAGATGAAACTCAACACACTGGTAAAGCAGGTAGGCGCCCTTGGCGTGGCCTGCAGCATGGCGTTCGGCGCGCTGACCGCGCAGGCTGAGACCATCAAGGTCGGCGTTCTGCATTCCCTGTCCGGCACCATGGCAATTTCCGAAACCACGCTGAAAGACACCATGTTGATGCTGATCGAAGAGCAGAACAAGAAGGGCGGTCTGCTCGGCCGACAGCTGGAAGCGGTGGTGGTTGACCCAGCATCCGACTGGCCGCTGTTCGCTGAACGCACCCGCGAACTGCTGGAGCAGCACCAGGTAGATTCGATCTTCGGTTGCTGGACCTCGGTATCGCGTAAGTCGGTTCTGCCGGTGATTGAAGAGCTGAATGGCATTCTGTTCTACCCGGTTCAATACGAAGGTGAAGAGTCTTCACGCAACGTGTTCTACACCGGCGCTGCACCGAATCAGCAGGCCATTCCGGCGGTTGACTATCTGCGCGACGAAATCGGCGTTGAGCGCTGGGTCCTGGCCGGTACCGACTACGTTTACCCGCGCACCACCAACCGTATCCTTGAAGCCTACCTGATGGCCAACGGCGTGGCTCAGGAAGACATCATGGTCAACTACACGCCCTTTGGTCACTCCGACTGGCAGAACATCGTTGCCGAAATCAAGCGCTTTGGCAGTGCCGGCAAGAAAACCGCTGTGGTCTCGACCATCAACGGCGACGCCAACGTGCCGTTCTACCGCGAACTGGGTAACCAGGGCGTATCCGCCGAGGATATTCCGGTCGTAGCCTTCTCCGTGGGTGAAGAAGAGCTGTCCGGTATCGACACAACACCGCTGGTCGGCCACATGGCTGCCTGGAACTACTTCATGAGCGAAGAGACCCCGGAAAACGAAGCCTTTATCAACACCTGGCACGCCTTTACCGGCGACACTGATCGTGTCTCCAATGACCCGATGGAAGCCCATTACATTGGCTTCAACATGTGGGTTCAGGCCGTTGAGAAAGCTGGCACTACTGATGTCGACAAGGTCATCGAAGCCATGGTCGGCATTGAAGTACCCAACCTGACTGGCGGTGTCAGCACCATGCTGCCCAACCACCACATCACCAAGCCGGTTCTGATTGGCGAAATTCAGGCGGACGGCCAGTTCCTGACTGTATCCCGTACCGATGATCTGGTGCCCGGCGATGCCTGGTCCGACTACCTGGAAGGCAGCAAGGACCTCATTTCCGACTGGACCGCCCCCATCAGCTGCGGCAACTACAACACAGTGACCAATACCTGCATGGGCACTACCGCCGAGTAAGCGGCTTAAACGCCCCCGGTCCAGTTTGGATCGGGGGTTTCCAGCCTTTGAACACGGACAGTCGAGATCGGCACCATGACCCGTTTCAACCGCCACAGTATCTGGCACCTGCCAGCCCTTTTCTGCCTCTGGGTCATGCTTCTTGTCCCGGCAGGCGCCGCCTTGGCCGATGAGGCCGAAGCCGAAGCCGAACAACCGGTCAGCGTCGACACGCTGATACAACAACTGGTGCAGGGCAACCTGCCGCAGCGCACACGCACCATTGAGTTGCTGGCCAGCAAGGACGATGACCGTATCATCGGCATTTTCAATGCCCTGGCCGATGGCAAGCTGCTTGCCGACCGCAACACGCCGGCCAGGGTAGCCATACGCGCCGACCGCAACACCCTGGATGCACTGACCGGCGAAGCCCTTGAAGAGTCCGCGCTCAGTGGTCTGCGGCGCGTCCCGGTAAACAATGCCCAGCGCACCCGCCTGCGCGGTCTGCTGGCTGAGCTGAACCTGACACACGACAATGCCGACCTGCGTTATCAGGCGGTTCAACGCTTTATCCGCGATGGCATGGACAGCAACAGCATGGCGTTGCTGGTTGCCCATCAACAACAGGAAGAAGTCGGTCGGGTACTCGATGCGATTGAAACCGCCATCGCCCTGTATCAGATCCAAAGCCCGGAGCCGGAGATACGCCAGAGCGCCATCGAAACCCTCAGTGGCTCGCTGGAATCCGAAGCCCGCATTGCCCTGAACCGTGTCACCGAACAGGACAGCGAGCCGGCCCTGCGCGCCGCTGCCACTGAAGCGCTGCAGTCAATTCAGGGCAAAATCCGTTTCTATCGCTTTGTCGAGAACCTGTTCTTTGGGCTGAGCCTGGGCTCGGTGCTGTTACTGGCGGCCATTGGTCTGGCCATTACTTTTGGCGTCATGGGTGTCATCAACATGGCCCATGGCGAGCTGATCATGATTGGCGCCTACACCACCTGGGGCGTGCAGGTTCTCTTTCCCGGACTGATCGAGTGGAGCCTGCTGATTGCCATCCCCAGTGCCTTTCTGATTGCCGGGCTGGTCGGCATTCTGATCGAGCGCGGGGTTATCCGCTTTCTCTATGGCCGGCCGCTGGAAACCTTGCTGGCCACCTTTGGTTTGAGCCTGGTATTGCAGCAGGCGGTCCGCAGCCTGTTCGGTCCGCTGAACCGCTCGGTCACCTCGCCGGAATGGATCAGCGGCACCCTGACCCTGAATCCGGTGTTGTCCCTGACCTATACCCGTCTGTATATCCTGCTGTTCGGGCTGATGGTGTTCTTTGCCCTGCTGCTGGTAATGAAGCGCACCACCCTGGGCCTCAAGGTCCGCGCCGTATCGCAGAACCGTGCCATGGCCCGCGCCGTAGGGGTGCGCTCGAACTGGATAGACGCTCTGACCTTTGGCCTGGGCTCGGGTATTGCCGGCGTGGCCGGTGTGGCCCTGTCGCAGATCACCAACGTCGGCCCGAATCTGGGTCAGGCCTACATTATCGACTCTTTCATGGTGGTGGTGTTCGGCGGTGTCGGCAACCTCTGGGGCACGCTGGTCAGTGCCATGAGCCTGGGGCTGATCAACAACTTCCTGGAACCCTATGCGGGCGCCATGCTGGCCAAGGTGCTGGTGCTGATCATGCTGATTCTGTTCATTCAGAAAAAGCCCAAGGGACTCTTCCCGCAAAAGGGACGTGCGGCCGCGGACTGATTGTCCGCCGCCTTTCACTGCATTGAGTGATTGAGAGGGAAGTATGCTGACCCAACGTTTGTTATTGAGTGATCGCGGTGGAATGCTGATTCTCGGCCTGGTCGTGCTGGCCGCGATCATTGTGCCGATCTGCAATCTGGCCCTGCCGACCGATTCACCCTTTTATGTCTCCAACTTTACCGTGGCGCTGCTCGGCAAGTTTCTGTGTTTTGCCCTGCTGGCCCTGTCGGTTGATCTGATCTGGGGCTACTGCGGCATCCTGTCCCTGGGCCATGGCGCATTTTTCAGTCTCGGCGGCTATGGCATGGGCATGTACCTGATGCGTCAGATCGGGGACCGTGGCGTCTATGGTCACCCTGAACTGATGGACTTCATGGTGGTGCTGAACTGGGAAAAACTGCCCTGGTACTGGCAGGGCTTCGACATGTTCTGGTTTGCTGCGCTGATGATCCTGCTGGTGCCGGGCCTGCTGGCTCTGGTCTTTGGCTGGCTGGCCTTTCGCTCGCGGGTCACCGGGGTGTATTTTGCGATCATTACCCAGGCTCTGACCTATGCCCTGATGCTGGCTTTTTTCCGCAACGAGATGGGCTTTGGTGGCAACAACGGGCTGAATGATTTCAAGGATATCCTGGGCTTTTCGCTCAGCGCCCAAAGCACCCGCGCCGGGCTCTTTGTCGCCTCGGCCATCGCCCTGATCCTCGGCTATCTGGCCTGCCGCTATATTGTCACCTCGCGCATGGGCCGGGTAATCATAGCCATCCGCGACGCAGAGAGCCGCACCCGCTTCAGTGGCTATCAGGTTGAATCCTACAAGCTCTGGCTATTCGTATTTTCCGCCATGCTGGCGGGCGTTGCCGGGGCGCTCTACGTGCCCCAGGTGGGCATCATCAACCCCGGCGAGTTCTCACCACTGAACTCCATCGAGATGGTCATCTGGGTCGCTACGGGCGGACGCGGCACGCTGTTCGGCGCAATTGTTGGTGCCTTCTCGGTCAACTATGCCAAGACCTTTTTCACCACCTTCTCACCGGAAACCTGGCTGTTCATCCTCGGCGGCCTGTTCGTGCTGGTCACGCTGCTGCTGCCCAGAGGTATTGTCGGCCTGTTTGATCGGTTGCTGCGCAAGGGAGACAAATCATGAACAGTCTGGATCAACTGCGCAGTACCTGGCGACGCGATCAGGTATTCGACTTCCTGCTGCCGCCACCCGCCTTCGAAAAGCCGGTGGACACCAGCCATGGGCCGATTCTGTATGTCGAGGATGTCAGCGTCAGCTTTGACGGTTTCAAGGCCTTGAACAATCTGAATCTGTATATCGATGACGGCGAACTGCGCTGCATCATCGGCCCCAATGGCGCCGGCAAGACCACCATGATGGACGTTATCACCGGCAAGACCAAACCCGATACCGGCAGCATCTGGTTTGGTCAACGGACCAATCTGCTCAGGTTGTCAGAGCATGAGATCGCCCGTGGCGGCATTGGCCGCAAGTTCCAGAAACCGACCATTTTCGAGGCGCTGAGCGTATTCGAGAATCTGGAACTGGCGACGGCCTCGGACAAGTCAGTCTGGTACATCCTGCGCCGCGACCTGAGCGGCGAACAGCGTGACCGCATTGACGAGGTACTGGAGCTGATCGGCCTCAAGGAACTGGTCCAGCGCAACGCCGGCGAGCTGTCCCATGGCCAGAAGCAATGGCTGGAGATCGGCATGCTGCTGGTACAGAACCCGCGGGTGCTGCTGGTCGATGAGCCGGTCGCCGGCATGACCGGTGAAGAGGTGGAGCATACCGCTGAACTGCTGACCTCCCTGGCCGGCCGTCACTCGGTGATTGTCGTTGAGCACGACATGGCCTTTGTGCGCTCCATCGCGCGCAAGGTCACTGTCCTGCATCAGGGCTCGGTACTGGCCGAAGGCAGCATGGATCAGGTGCAAAACGATCCGCGCGTGATCGAAGTTTACTTGGGAGAATAACGGCCGTGCTGAGCATCCGGAGCATCAATCAATTCTATAACCAAAGCCATATCCTCTGGGACCTGAATCTTGAACTCAAGGAAGGTACCTGCGGCTGCCTGCTGGGTCGCAACGGCGTGGGCAAGACCACCCTGCTCAAGTGCATCACCGGCCTGCTGCCGATCAAGGACGGGCAGATCAGCCTGAATGGCCGCGACATCAGTCGCATGACCACGGAAAACCGGGCCCGCTCCGGCATTGGTTATGTGCCCCAGGGACGTGAAATCTTTCCCCTGCTGACAGTAGAGGAAAACCTGAAAATCTCCCTTGGCGCACGCCCCGACCGAGCCCGGCAGATTCCCGAGCATATCTATCAGCTGTTCCCGGTACTCAAGGATATGAAAAACCGCCGCGGTGGCGATCTGTCCGGTGGCCAGCAACAGCAATTGGCGATAGGCCGGGCTCTGGTGCTGGACCCCAAACTGCTGATTCTCGATGAGCCCACCGAGGGTATTCAGCCGAATATTGTTCGGGATATTGGCGAGGTTATTCGCAAGCTCAACGCCGAGATGGGCCTTACCGTGCTGCTGGTCGAGCAGAAGCTGCCCTTCGCCCGTCGAACCGCCGACGACTTCTTCATTATGGAACGTGGAAGGGTGATGGCTGACGGGCCCATTGCCGAGTTGAGCGACGATCTGGTACAGCGCTATCTGACTGTGTGAGCCAATATCAAGGCAATGTCCGCCATTGCCTTGCCTCAAAGAGGGTTTTTTGACGACTTTTGTGACACAGCCGACTAAACTCTAATGAGGTACTGTACGCCCGCATCAGGATGGTGTAATGGACAAAAGAGTTTGGCCACGTAAGGCTTCCCAACTTGGCGCGCTGATCAGCTTTGGCGTGGACGAGACATGCCGCTGCACGATCAAGGATTTCAGTCAGGCTGGCATGCTGGTGAGTCTGGATGACCTGATGCTGATCAGGCTCAGGCGCAGTGCGGCCATCCCCCACGCTCATCCGGCGGTGATCAGTTTCGATCTGCCAGACCGCAAGGTCGGAATTGAAGTCGAGGTAGTACGCTTCACTGACAATGCCGCCGGCCTGCGCATTCTCAAGCCCAGCCAGGCCCATTACAACGATCTGCAGCGCGCCAACGAACTGCTCAAACCCAGTCAGACCGGTGCTTCGCGCAAGCTGCTGGCCGGTCAGCACCAGCTCAGCCCGGAAAAGCGCGAAAATCTGGCCAAGACTGCCAACCTGCACTTCAAGCAGTTCCTCGAAGACCGCTTCATTCTCTACTTCGGCCAACTGGAAACCTCCCTGCTGGTCGATGCCGAGCGGCAGAAGAATCAGGCCGAGCAGCAACCCTACTTCGATGCCATTGCGCTGTTCCGCAAGCAACGCCAGCGGGTGCTGGGCGCCACCATCAACCGGATTATCATGAGCGCGCTGGATATTGCCCGTGGCCAGCCGACTCAGAGCCAGGAAACCCCCAGTCACGCAGAGGTACGGGGCAACTCGCTATCGCTGGTCGAGAAGGATGATTTCGAGGATTGGCTGGTGGTGCGGGTGGCCATTTCCAAGTCCGAAATGCAACTGCGCGACACCTTGATAGAGCTCCAACTGCGCATCGACGCCGCCTTTGGCAAGCGCGATGGCGTACGGGTATTCAACCCTTACTCGCCGACCTCGCTGTGCAACACCTTTTTTGAAGTGATCCGCCATCTGGGCCTGAAGAACAAGATTGTCGACCTGTGTTTCAAGACACTGCAGGACACCGTGCTGTGCGAAATGGAAACGGTCTACGCGCTGCTCAATCGCCTTTACATTGATGCCGATATCTTGCCGGATCTGGATGTCACGACCTACCTGGCCGCGCAAAGTGTGCAGAACCGCCCGCCCCGACCTGCGCCAAAATCCGCAGCCGAGCCAGCACCAGAACCTGAAGTATCCCTGGATCAGGCTTTCAGTCCATCAACGCAACCCAGTACCGACGCATCCCAGCCGGTCGCCGATACCGAGTATGAGCAAGCTGTAGCCGCGCCTCTGATGCCGGATGACAGCCTGCACTATGCCAACAGCCCCTCGGCATTTGGCACCGCCAGCCGCCTGATGACACTGCAGAGGCAGCTCAGTCCAGCGGGCCCGGCAGATGCCTCGAACGCGCGCCCTTCGGCGCCCGGTGCGTCAGGCCGAGCCGTCTCGAATGCCGCTTTCCAGGCCATAGATCAACTCAAGAGCCAGTTGCTTCAGGGTCAGGTCAACCTCAACAGCCCTGGCGCCTTGAAACAGCAACTGGTTCAGGCGGGCGGCGACACTATTCGTCTCAGCGAGTTTGAACATGACTCGATGGACATGATTGAAAGCCTGTTCGACAGCATTGTGCAGAACGAGCGGGTAGCCGACGACCTCAAGGACGAGCTACGCAAGCTGCAGGTGCCCTTGCTGAAAATCATGCTCAAGGATCCACAGCTGTTCAGCGGCGAGTTTCACCCTGCCCGGCAGGCCGTGAACTACCTGGCGTTACTCTCGGACAAAGGCAGCATTCACCTGGATGCCAACAAGGACAGCATCATCCAGAGCATTCACGACATTCTGCAAAGTGAGGATGATACCGAGGCCTTCAACCAGTCACTGGATGGTCTGGGCTCGCTGGTAAACAAGGAAAAGCGCTTTATCGAGCACAACCTGCGACGTATTCGCGAGACCTGTGCCGGTCAACAGCGTCTGATACAGGCCAATCGCCAGATCGAGCGCGAGCTCGGGCTACTGCTCAACAAGCCGGTACCGGAAGCCCTGCTGAATCTGGTCAACCATGGCTGGAAGGAGCTGATGCGCCTGAGCTATCTGCGTGAAGGCATCAACAGTCCGTCCTGGAACATGACCCTGACCGTGGTGGGTCAACTGCTCTGGCATATGTTGCCCGAGCGCAATTCTACCCAGCGCGAGCTGCACCGCAAGGAGCATCTGCTGAAGCTGGCCAGCAAGGGCCTATCCAAGGTTCCCGAAGATCGTATCAGCCATCAGTCGATTCTTGATGGCCTGGCCGAGCTGCTGAATCTGGGCGTCACTGCTGAAACCCCGATGGGCCTCTACAGCTCCGTCGAACTGGACAGTACAGCCCTTAGCGCGCGTCTTGAAGACCATGTGGAAACCGACAAGGATCTGCTGCGCTGGATCAAGCGCGCGCGCAACTTCAAGGCGGCCCAGTGGTTTGAAATGACCCCGGATGAGCAAGAGACCCAACTGTTCCAGTTGGTCTGGGTATCCGATGACAGCAGTCAGTTCATGTTTGCCAATCACCACGCCACCAAGACGGTGGCCCTGAGCCTTGAGCAGGTCGCCATCATGCTGCGCGACGGCACCCTCAGCCTGCTTGCCGATGCGGCCATGCCGGCCGTGGAACATGGACTGGACGCACTGATTCAGAAAATCTACGACAAGCTGGCCTTCGACTCCTCGCATGATCAGTTGACCGGCCTGCTGACCCGCAAGGAGTTCTCGCGCTGCCTGGCCCAGAGCGTCTCGCGGGCGCAGGAGGAAAACAGTCAGTTCAGCCTGATCTTTATCGATATCCTGCAGTTCAAGGTCATCAACAATACCTGTGGCTACGAGGCAGGCGATCGGTTCCTGCGGGAACTGGCGCGACGCATCAATGGCGTACTGGATGAGGACGGTATAGCGGGGCGCGTGGGGCCGGATCAGTTTGCTCTGCTGCTACCCATGGAGGCCGACACCCAGGGATTCAAGCTGGCCTCGGAGCTCAAGGCCAGCATCGAAGAAAGCCGCTTTGTGCAGGACGACAAGAGCTTCGTGATCAATGCCGTGGTCGCCATGCTCGGCTTTGACCATGAAAACAAACGGGTCATGGAACTGCTGCGCTCACTGGAAGCTGCAGCGGAAATTGCCAAACGTTCTGGCCACAAGGATATCCAGGTGGTATTGCCGGGTGACGAGCGACTGGAGGAGCTGGATGAGGTCATGACCTGGGTCACCCGCATCAACCGGGCGCTGGATGACAACAACCTGAAACTGCGCTGCCAGAAAATCACGCCACTGAGCGACGAAGACAACGCCCTGCCGCATTATGAAGTGCTGCTGACCGTGATCGACGGACAGGGTGAGCAGACACCGCCAGCCGAGTTCATCAAGGTTGCCGAAGAATACAGCCGCATGGGTGCAGTCGACCGCTGGGTGATTGAAACCGTGCTGCGCTGGATGATGGCGCACAAGGATCAACTGGCGCTGTTTGGCGGTTTCTCGATCAACCTGTCCGGGCACTCAATGAACGACGAGTCCTTCCTCGACTTTATCTTCGACGCCCTGGTGCGCTACGAAGTACCGCGCGACAAACTGATCTTCGAAATCACCGAGACCACCGCCGTCGCCAATCTCGAAGACGCCGCCGACTTTATCAACGAAATGCGCAGCATTGGTTGCCGCTTCTCGCTGGATGACTTTGGCGTCGGCCAGTCGTCCTATTCCTACCTCAAACGTCTGCCAGTGGACTTCATCAAGATTGATGGCGCCTTTGTCCGCGATATCAGCCGCAGCGATGTCGACTTTGCGCTGGTCAGGTCGATTACCGAAATGGGTCACTACCTGAACAAGAAGGTGATTGCCGAATACGTCACCACGGCGGAAACCCTGGAGATTGTCGAACAGATCGGTGTCGATTTTGCCCAGGGCCATTTCTATGGCGCACCGGGCCTGCTTGAAGACCTGCAAGTATTGCAGGCCGAAAGCAGCCTCAGCGACGGTGCTCCTGCCTAGCGCACCGTCGCTGGCAGCTTAACCGGCTGATTCCGGTCGGCGCTGACGCTCATAGAGAAAGCGCAGGACCTCAGAACGATACTGGTTGTACTGCGTATCACCAGCCAGCGCCAGTCGGTCGCGCGGGCGCTCCAGCTCCACGCTCAATATCTCGCCGATGCGTGCCGACGGGCCGTTGGTCATCATCACGATCTTGTCCGACAGCAGCACCGCCTCATCGACGTCATGGGTGACCATCAACACGGTGTTCTTGAGCTCGGCCTGAATCGCCATGACTGAGTCCTGCAGGTGCGCCCGGGTCAGTGCGTCCAGGGCACCAAAGGGCTCATCCATCAACAGCAGTGTCGGCTCCATGGCCAAGGCCCGCGCAATGCCGATACGCTGTTTCATGCCGCCGGAGATTTCCGCCGGATACTTGTGCATGGCGTGATCCATGTGCACCAGGTGAAGATTGTGTTCGATCCACTGGCGCATTTCCTTGCGGTTCTTGCGGCCCCTGAATATCTCCTTCACCGCCAACTCAATGTTCTGGTAGCAGGTCAACCAGGGCAACAGGGCGTGATTCTGGAACACCACAGCGCGGTCCGGCCCGGGCTGATTGACCTCCCGGCCCTGCAGAATGGCCCCACCTTCGGTGGCCTGACTGAGCCCGGCAACTATATTCAGCACGGTTGACTTGCCGCAGCCGGAATGGCCGATGATGGAGACAAACTCACCCTTGGCGACCTTCAGGTTGACCTTGTCCAGCGCCCTGAACACGCCGCCACGGGTTGGAAAATCAATCGACACGCCGCTCAGATCGAGAAAGGCGGCCTCACTTCGGCTAGCCGGAATCGTGGCTGTCTGTCCGGCGTCGAGCGTTGCGCTGATCATGCTCATGACTGACATGGGAATACCTCGTCGAATAGAAATTGAAAACTCATTGACCGGCCTGCTTGTCGTGCGACAACCACTTCTGCAGGGTGACCATGAACCAGTCCAGCAGGAAGCCGATAAAGCCGATGACCAGGACCGCAAACATGATGCGACCTAGCGAATTGGAGCTGCCATTCTGGAACTCATCCCAGATGAATTTGCCCAGCCCGGGGTTCTGCGCCAGCATTTCAGCGGCAATCAGCACCATCCAGCCAATACCCAGGGAAATGCGCAGACCAGTGAAGATCATCGGCAGTGCAGCAGGAATGGCGATCTTGAAGATCTGCTTGCGTAGCGGCAGACGGATAACCCGGCCGACATTGATCCAGTCTCGATCAATCGAGCCGACGGCCACGGCGGTATTGATCAGCGTCGGCCACAGTGAGCAGAGCATCACGGTAATCGCCGAGGTGACAAAGGAGCGACTGAACAACGGATCCTCCGACACGTACACGGCACTCACCACCAAGGTGACGATCGGCAACCAGGCCAGCGGTGACACCGGCTTGAGAATTTGTACCAGCGGGCTGATGGCGCCGTAGAGATTCTTGCTCAAGCCACAGGCTACACCAATGGGTATGGCAATCAGGCTGGCGAGGACAAAGCCGGCAAACACGGTTTTCAGGCTGGTAAAGACCTGATCAACAAAGGTCGGCGCACCAGCATAACTGCGCCAGCGCAGTTCGGCATCCGGGTTGGCTTCCAGTAACCGCGCATTGCGCTCTTCCTGGCGCTGCATAAAGGCCGCTTCACGGGCCCGCTCGCGCTGGTGATCCTCAAGCAGATTACCGGCCTGCTCCCAGACCTGAACCGGGCCGGGCAGCACCCCGAGGCTGGTGTTGATCTGTGCGGCGGCGCCCGCCCATAGCAGCAGAAAAAGGCCGATCGCAATCAGCGGCAAACCCAACTGATTGAATAAATCCCTGGCCTGCTCGCGGGGGCTTTCACCACGCACCAGACGGACCAGCGGCACCATCCAGTTAAGACCAGACATTTCCATGTAGTGAATGATTCTATTGCTCATGACATCACCTGCTCGTTTGCTGCATGACAGAGTGGCCCGCGCTCTGCGGCACGGGCCGTGGCTGTCGTTCAGATTGACTCGTCACCCTTGAGGCCGATTTCAAAGCTTTCCAGATAGGCATTCGGGCGCCGCGCATCGTAGGGCACACCATCAATGAACTCACTCGGGGTGTCGCGTATGCCGTCCTCGGTTGCGAAGTCCGGAAAGTCACTGGCCGCCATCTTGCCTTCGGCAATCAGTGCCTGAGCCGCCTGGGCATAGATGTCCGGGCGATAGACGCGTTGTGCGGTTTCCATATACCAGCTGTCCGGCTTCGCTTCCGGAATCTGCCCCCAGCGACGCATTTGCGTCAGGAACCAGATGGCATCGGAGTAGAAGGGATAGGTCGCGTGGTGACGGAAGAACACATTGAAGTCCGGCTCACTGCGCAGATCACCCTTCTCGTACTCGAAGGTGCCGGTCATGGAGTTGGCAATGACCTCGACATCGGCACCGACATATTGCGGCATCGACAGAATGCGCGCGGCTTCCTGGCGATTGGCGTTGTCATCCGCATCCAGCCAATGGGCCGCACGGATCAGCGCCTTGACCAGCGCCATATGGGTATTGGGATGACGCTCAGCCCATTCGCTGCTGACACCAAAGACCTTCTCCGGATTGTTCTTCCAGATCTGCTCGTTGGTCACGACAGGCACACCAATACCCATGAACACCGCTTGCTGATTCCAAGGCTCACCCACGCAGTAACCGTGAATGGTGCCGGCCTCCATGGTTGAGGGCATCTGCGGTGGCGGTGTGACCGAGAGCAGCACATCAGCATTCAACTGGCCCGAGGTATCACCGCGGTGCGGTGCGTAATAGCCGGGGTGTATGCCGCCCGCCGCCAGCCAGTAACGCAGCTCGTAGTTATGCGTGGAAACCGGGAAGACCATACCCATGCGGAAGTTCTCTCCCCGGTCACGAAAGGCATCAACAACCGGACTGAGCGCGCTGGCACTGATCGGATGCACCGGCAGGCCATCTTCATGCGGCACATGCGGCTTCATCTGCGACCAGACATCGTTGGAGACGGTAATGGCGTTGCCATTCAGATCCATGGAGAAGGCGGTGATAATGTGCGCCTCGGTACCAAAGCCTATGGTCGCGCCAATCGGCTGACCGGCCAGCATATGTGCGCCGTCCAGCTCGCCACTGATGACGCGGTCCAGCAGCACTTTCCAGTTGGCCTGGGCCTCAAGGGTGACAAACAGCCCCTCGTCTTCGAAATAGCCGCGCTCGTAGGCAATGGCCAGCGGGGCCATATCGGTCAGCTTGATAAAACCAAGGTGCAGGTCTTCTTTTTCCAGCGCGCCCTCGGCGTAGGCTGTTGACAGGCCGAGCAGGCTGGCCCCCAGCGTCAACAGAGTGCCAGCGCCGAGCTGCTTCAAGTTCAGTGACAGCCCGCGGCGCAACAGCCCGGGGCGATGATCAGGATTTGAAAGGGTCATGGGTTCTACTCCTCAAGTTGATGCAATGGATTGCCGGATCAGAAGGCCACTTGGGCCATCAGCCAGAACTTGCTGGTATCCGTGGCAAAATCGTCGGCGGAATAACGGGCATATTTGGCCAGCAGGTTGACCTTGCCAAAGGCCCGGGAAGCCTGAAGATTCAGTTCCGAGCCATAGTCATCACCGCCACGGTCAGCGGAAAAATCGTGGTAGGCCGCCAGCAGACCAACGCCTGCGACGTTGCCGGAGAGTTTCAGATAGCTATCGCGCAGACCATCCGGAGGGGTCACCAGAAACACATCTGCCCAACCATTGAAGGCGTGGGCTGTCGCCAGCGGCGTGCTGAAGGCACTGCCATCAACGCCCAGTACTTCATGGCCGAGCCGTGCCGATACGGCCTTGTACTGCGCGCCCAGCTCCACCAGGGTGTAATCGGCATCAATGTTCGAAGCACCGCTGCGGAAGTCGTCCTGCTTGGCATATTCCAGGGCGTATAACAGTTTGCTGCTGGCATTCAGCGCGTAATCGCCAGCGAAGCGCAGACCCAGCGTACGGTTGGAGCTGGCGGGCAAGGTCTCGTTGTCCAGAAAGTAGCCATAGGCACTGAGCTTGCCCGCTGCAAAGCCGCTGTAACCCAGGTTGAGCAGATGCGAGCTCATCTCGAACTCGCCGACCGGTGAGTCCTCACCGAAGATGCGGTTGACCTTGTCGATATAGGCATAGCTGATCTGGGTATCGGCCAGACTGGTATTGACCAGACTGAAGGCATCGTAGGTTTGTTCGTTCTGACGCCAGCCGACATTGCCGATGAAGCGCGCATTGTCATAGATGATGCGCTGGCGACCGAGCTTGAACAGCGTATTCGACAGCCCTGCATAACTCAGAAAAGCCTGATTGACCTCGGTGCCGCGCGGATCGGCAACCACCGAGTAATCGGTTTCAGCCGATGGGGTCTGGGTCGCATTGTTGTAACGCACCGAACCCAGAACAGTCACATCATCCATTTCCACAAAGGCGCCGAATCCGTGAAAGCTGTCAGTGGCGTAGTTGATGCGGGTACGCAATGTCGAGGCATTGGCATTGCGCAGCGGGTTATCCTGATCCACGTGTTCGTAGCGATAGCGCAGATCCACCCCGGCCTTGCCGTTGCTCAGTGCCTCCATCAAGGATGTGCTCTCGGCCTGGGCCGCAGCAGACAGCATGGCCAGCGCCATTGTCGACAGCCCGATCAGCGCCTGGCGCTGCCCTCCGAAATTGCCTGTATTCATGCTCAAACTCCCCCTGGATAAAAAACGCGCACAAAAAAAGGCGTCCCCGTTATCAATCCTTGGATTGATTCGGTGGACGCCTTTGCCCGTACTCGATGTAGTGTGGTGGAGCGATTACTGCCCGTATTGCCCGGCCTGCTCCCGCAAGGATAAAAAGCAAAGCCCGTGCCACAAATGCCAATTAACTGTTAATTAACTGTTTCTAAAAGAGATCAGCCACATGGATGTGCCTTGACTGCACCAGGGGGTGCATCCGATCTGTGCATAAAGCAGCTGCGCGCACTTGAACAGGTCAACAATCACAAGCAACAAAGTTGCATGTGACTGACACAGTTCCGACAAGCCCGGCGGTGTACTATGGTCAAGCTCAAGGCCGTCAACGAGGATCCGCCGCATGACCGACACCCCAGCCAAGCTGCTCCAAGGCGGCCAGCCCGATTACGACCTTGTGGTCATTGGCGGCGGGGTCAATGGCTGCGGCATCGCCATGGATGCGGCGGGCCGCGGTCTCAAGATACTGCTGTTGGAAATGAACGATCTGGGTTCGGCAACCTCTTCAAGCAGCAGCAAACTGATCCATGGCGGCCTGCGCTATCTGGAGTTCTACGAGTTCAGACTGGTACGTGAAGCCCTCAAGGAGCGGGAAACCCTACTGAGCAATGCGCCACATATCATCTGGCCGTTGCGCTTTCGCTTGCCACACCGCCCGCATCTGCGTCCGGCCTGGATGATTCGCATCGGCCTGTTTCTGTATGACCATCTGGCCAGGCGCAAACGCCTGGCCGGCTCACACGGCATTCGCTTTGCCGCGCAAGGGCCGTTGGTCGAGGGCATCCACCGGGGTTTCGAGTACGCCGACGGTTGGGTTGATGATGCCCGGCTGGTCGTGCTCTGTGCCATGGCCGCAGCCCAACGCGGAGCCATTATTCAGCCCCGTTGTCAGGTCATTGCTGCGGCCCGCGAAGGTAATCTGTGGCGGGTTCATTACCGTGACAACAACACGGGCAAACAACATTCGGTGATCAGCCGCACCCTGGTCAATGCCGCCGGCCCCTGGGTCAGCCAGGTGTTGCAGGGCCCGCTGGCCCAGACCAATCCCGAGCGCATCCGCATGGTCAAGGGCAGCCATCTGGTGGTGCCACGCCTTTATACTGGTGAAGAAGCCTATATCCTGCAGAACGACGATGGCCGTATTGTCTTTGTCATCCCCTACGAGAATGACTTCTCTCTGATTGGCACCACCGACGTCGACTATCATGGCGACCCCTCTGCGGTGGTCATTTCCGATGAAGAGATCGACTATCTGTTAAGCGTGGTCAATCAGCACTTCCGTCAGCCGTTGTCCCGCGACGCCATTGTCTGGGACTTTGCCGGTGTGCGCCCGCTGATGGATGAAGCCGCGCAGTCAGCCCAGAAGGCCTCGCGTGACTACCGCTTCGTGATTGATGCACCCGTCGGGCAGGCCGCCCTGCTCTCGGTGTTTGGCGGCAAGATCACCACCTACCGCAAACTGGCCGAAGCCGCCATGAACAGCCTCTGTCGGCAGGCTGACCTGGACGGCCAGGCCTGGACCGCGTCAGCCAGGTTACCGGGGGGCAACTTTGATACGCCAACCGCGTTGCTGAACGAGCTGCAGCAGCGTTATCCCTGGTTGGACAGCGCATTGGCACAACGCTATGTGAGGACCTACGGCACCTTATGCATTGGCTTTCTCGGCCAGAGTTGGCAGATCGAGGACCTGGGCGAGCACCTTGGTGCCGGGCTGTATGCCTGCGAGGTGACCTACCTGGTCCAGCATGAATGGGCCCAGACCAGTGAGGATATTCTCTGGCGGCGCACCAAGCTCGGCCTGCACCAGGCGCAGATCAACCTGCAGGCACTGCAGCGTCTTATCACTCAACTGCGCACGCGGGGCACACAAGTTACCGCCGACAATGGGGTATAATGCGCGGCTGAATCCGCCACCCCTGTCAGACTACAAGGTTTTCCATGAGCATCGCCGCCGCCGAAGTCGCCAAACGCCGTACCTTTGCCATCATCTCGCACCCGGATGCCGGTAAAACCACCATCACCGAACGCCTGCTGCTGATGGGTCAGGCGATCAACGTGGCGGGCACGGTCAAGGCACGCAAATCCGACCGGCATGCTACCTCGGACTGGATGGCCATGGAAAAGCAGCGCGGCATCTCGGTCAGCACCTCGGTGATGCAGTTTCCCTACCGCGACTGCATGATCAACCTGCTCGACACCCCCGGCCACGAAGACTTCTCTGAAGACACCTACCGTACTCTGACGGCCGTGGATTCAGCGCTCATGGTACTGGATGGCGGCAAGGGCGTAGAGCCCCGCACCATTGCTCTGATGGATGTCTGCCGGTTGCGCGACACGCCGATTGTCAGCTTCATCAACAAGCTTGACCGTGATATCCGCGACCCGATCGAACTGCTGGATGAAATCGAGGCGGTACTGAATATCAAGGCCGCCCCGGTAACCTGGCCGATTGGCTGCTACCGGGACTTCAAGGGCGTGTATCACCTGGAAGGCGACTACATCATTGTCTACCAGGCCGGACACGGCCATGAGCGTACCGAACAACGCATCATCAAACACCTCGATTCGGATGAGGCCCGCGCCCATCTGGATGATCTGTACGACGGTTTTGTCGAGCAACTCGAGCTGGTGCAGGGTGCTTGTCACGTCTTCGAGCGCGAGGCCTTTCTCAAGGGCGAAATGACCCCGGTGTTCTTCGGCACGGCACTGGGCAACTTCGGTGTCGATCAGGTACTGGACGCCGTAGTCGATTGGGCGCCCAAGCCGTTGCCACGTCCGGCCCATGAGCGTGAAGTTCTGCCGAGCGAGCCGAGCTTCAGTGGTTTTGTGTTCAAGATCCAGGCGAACATGGACCCCAAGCACCGCGACCGCATTGCCTTCATGCGTATCTGCTCCGGCCACTATGAAAAGGGCATGAAACTCTTCCATGTCAGAACCGGCAAGGAATTGCGCATTGCCGATGCCCTGACCTTCTTTGCCGCCGAGCGCGAGCACCTGGAAGAAGCCTGGGCCGGTGACATCATCGGTTTGCACAACCATGGCACCATACAGATTGGCGATACCTTTACCGAGGGCGAAAAGATCGGCTTTACCGGTATCCCGCACTTTGCCCCCGAACTGTTTCGCCGCGTACGCCTGAAGGATCCGCTGAAATCCAAGCAATTGCGCCAGGGCTTGCAGGAACTGGCCGAGGAAGGCGCCACCCAGGTGTTCTTTCCGCAACGCAGCAACGACATCATCCTCGGCGCTGTCGGCGTGCTGCAGTTCGATGTGGTTGCCAGTCGCCTCAAGGAAGAATACAAGGTCGAGTGCATGTACGAGCCGGTCAACGTCTGGTCAGCGCGCTGGATTGAGTCGAGTGACAAGAAAAAACTCGAGGAATTCAGCAACAAGGCCATGGAGAACCTGGCCGTTGATGGTGGCGGACACCTGACTTACCTGGCACCCACCCGGGTCAACCTGAATCTGACCGAAGAGCGCTGGCCGGAAATCAAGTTCCGCGCCACCCGGGAACACCACTGAGCCGCTTTGCGGCTCAGCTGCCTAAAGCTGCAAGCTGCAAGCTGCAAGCTGCAAGAAAGCCTTCGCTCATGAGTCTCTGTGCGCCAGTCTGATGGCCTGAATGACTTTCTGTGTCGGATTCAGGATTCATGACTGTTCATTAGCGCCAGCAACGCTAGACTGAAAAGATTCAGTCTTTTTGGCATGAAGCCAAGGTGTAGCTGTGGACAAAAGACTTTTCTCGCGCCAGCGCATTGCCATCAAGGCGATTATCCGCTTTGCCAATGGGCCGGCGCACAACTGCCTGATCCGCGAATTCAGCCATGATGGCCTGCTGATCAGCCTCGACCAGCCCGCCGAGCAACCCTCTAGCCTCAAGATTGACCAACCGGCGCTGATCGACTTCAGCCTGAAAAACCAGCCCGTCACCCTGCGCGTCAACCTGGCCCACATCACCGGTGCCGGTTTGGGTTTGCGCCTGAGCGAACACAACCCTGCCGATCTGTCCCTGCTGCAGCAGGCCGCCCAACAGCAGCAGAACGAGGCGATTGACAGTCTGTTGCGCGCCACCCCCCAACTGACACTCAACCTCGAGCAACGACGTCAACTTATCCAGTCCACCAATCGACTAATGCGCAGCTACCTGGACAACCGCTTCGAAGCCTTTTTTCAGGCCATCGATCGATCCCTGTTCGAGGCAGCCGAACAACAGCGCACCCATACTGATCAGCAGCGCTATCTGGATTTGCAGATTCAGCTGCGTGCCCTCGGTCAACGCCTCACGCAACAGACAGTCAACAGCCTCTGTCGTCAGGCCAGTGAGATTGCCGAGGGTCGGCTCCCGGCCTCCGCCGCGCAGGAAGCACAGCCTGAGCAGGGCCATGCTGCAGCACAGAACAGCCTGTCGCTGGTTGCCAAGGACGCCTTCGAAAACTGGCTGGTGGTGCGCATGGTCATCTCCCGCGCGGAGCAGCGCCTGCAGGAGCCCTTGCTGGCATTGCAGGTGCGTATCGAGGCGGCCTTTGCCATGCCCGATCAGACGCGAATCTGGAACCCCTACTCCCCGGCAGCCATTGCCCTGAGCTTTGCCGACGCCATCGACAGCCTGGCCATGACGCTGGAGCAACGCAAGCAACTGTTCCAGCTATTCCACGATGTGCTGATGCAATCACTGGACAAGGTCTATGCGCCGCTTAATCAGCTTTTCATGGATGCCGGCGTGCTGGCTGATATTGATATCTCGGCGTATCTGGCCACGCAGCGCCTGGCCGCTCAAGGGGCTGTCGACGTCAGTCCCGAGCCGACCCGTTGCGCTGCCGGCCCAGTGCCGGCACAAGCCCAGCTCAAGGAAACCGGCACAGTCAGCCAAAGCGCCTTTTCAACTGCTTCCAGGCTCCTCTCCGTAGAGCGTCAATTGCGCCGCAGACCCGGACATGCAGCCACTGTGTCGGCCATGGTCAGCATGCCGCCGGAACAGCTACAGACCACCCTGCAACAACTGCAACAGGCAGTACTGCAGGGCAGGACCCAGCTCGAGTCTCCGGGCGCTCTACGACAATTCCTGCAATCCTCAGTAGCGCCGGGCCAGCGCCTCGGCAGTCAGGAGCAGGACTCGGTCGAGATGGTCGAGAGCCTGTTCGAGCATATCGTGCACAACGGGCAGATACTCGAGGATCTGCGCAGCGAACTGCGCAAGCTGGAAATACCGCTACTCAAGGTCATGCTCAAGGATCCAGAGTTGTTCTCGGCAGAGCACCATCCTGCACGCCAGGCTATCAACCAGATCGCCCGTCTGGCCGATCAACGCAGTATCAGCGTGGATGACAATCGCCAGGTAGTGATCGAGGCGATACGCACACTGCTGGCCGACGAAAGCGACAACAACGAGGCCTTCGGCAAAATACTCAGTGGCCTGGATGAGCGCGTACAACGAGAGCAACAGCTGTTCGAACGCAACCTGAGGCGGGTTACCGAAGCCTGCGAAGGCCAGCAACGGATCAACCAGGCCAACGCCCTGATCGAGCAGGAGCTGACCGCCCTGCTGGCCAACCATGCTCTGGCCGAGCCCATCCTGGAACTGATCGACAACGGCTGGAAGGAGCTGATGCGGTTAAGCTATATCCGTGAAGGCGTCGGCAGTCTGGCCTGGGAAATGCCGTTGGTGGTACTGGATCAACTGATTGTGCGCACGGTTCCGGGCCAGTGGGACGAAAAGCGGCTGCGCTTCAGCGCGAAAAAACTGATGAACCTGATCAGCAAGGGACTGTCGAAAATCCCGGACTCAACTGCTCGCCACAAGGACGTCATCAGTGACCTGGACAATCTGCTCCGCGACCCGGAAAACAGCGAAGTCAAAACCCGTCATTTCATCCCTGCCAACGCGCCGGCAGGCAAACCGGATGCCACCACTGAAGCCGATCCGCTAGTGGACAAGGATCAGCAGCGCTGGCGCAAACGCGCCCGGCAACTGCAGCCTGGCCAGTGGCTGGAGCGCCACAGTCAGGGCAAGGACAGCCGACTCTATTATCTGGCCTGGACCGACCCGGATGGCGGGCTTATGGTGTTTTGCAATCACCGCGGCAGCAAAGCCGAAGAAATGCCACTGGAACTGGTGGCCGAGCTGCTGCGAAACGGCGGCCTGACCCTGCTCAAGGATGCCGACAGCCCGGCACTGGAACAGGGGCTCGACTCACTGGTACAGACCGTCTATGACAAGCTGGCCATCGAAGCTGCCATGGATCCCCTGACCGGACTCAAGACCCGCCGTGAATTCATACGCGCCCTGGGCGATGCTGTTTCCCGCGCGCGGGATGGCGAGGCACGTTTCGCTTTGCTGTTCATGGACGTCATGCAGTTCAAACTGGTCAATAACACCTGCGGTTATGAAGCCGGGGACCAGTTATTGCAAAGCATTGCCACGACCATCCGCGATACCATCGGCAATACCCCGGTGGCCGGGCGCGTGGGCGTTGATCAGTTCGCCATGATCCTGCCCGTGGACAGCCAGAATGAGGGTTTCAGGTTGGCTGTGGCGCTCAAATCGGCGATCGAGCTGAGGCGTTTTGTCAGCGCTGAGCACAGTTTTGCGATTGCCTGCGCCATGTCGATGATCGCCATCGACAAGCACAGCCCTGAACCCATGGAGCTGCTGCGCTCAATCGAAACCGTCACCGAGATGAGCAAGAAATCCGGTCACCGCGACATCCAGATCATCAAACCCGGCGATACCCGTTTTCGCGAACGCGATGAAGTCATTTCCTGGGTCACCCGCATTACCCGCGCACTGGATGAAAACCGTCTGAAAGTACGCTGCCAGAAAATCGCCCCGATTGCCGATGCCAGCGCCGCCAACACCCACTATGAAATTCTGCTTACTGTGGTTGATGAGCACGGTGAGCACCTGGCGCCGGCCGACTTTATCAAGGCCGCCGAAGAGTTCAATCGCATGGGCGCGGTAGACCGCTGGGTAATTGAAACCGTGCTGCGCTGGATGGACGCCAACCCCGAGCAACTCGCCGGTTTCGGCGGCTTTTCCGTCAATCTCTCCGGCTGCTCGCTGAATGACGAGTCCTTTCTGGATTTTCTCTTTGAATTACTGGTCAGTTACAACGTACCCAGAGACAAACTGATCTTTGAAATTACCGAAACCGCCGCCATCGACAACCTGGCCGACGCCGCCGATTTCATTAATGAAATGAAGGAAATCGGCTGCCGCTTTTCACTCGACGACTTTGGCTCCGGGCAATCCTCCTACGCCTACCTGAAACGCCTTCCAGTGGATTTCATCAAGATCGACGGGGCCTTTATTCGCAACATTGCCGAGGACACTTTCGATTTTGCCCTGGTCAAGTCAATCACCGAGATGGGCCACTTTCTAGGCAAGAAGATCATCGCCGAGTACGTCTCAAGCGTCGAGATTCTGGAGATCGTCAGCCAGCTCGGGGTGGATTACGCCCAGGGTTTTCACGTTGGCAAACCCATGTTGCTTGAGCAACTATTGACCAGCGACATACCGCTGGAAATCTGAGCCATGTCCAACCCCGCACCGCGCTATATCGATACCCATACGCATCTGGATTTTCCTGACTTTGATGCCGACCGCCACCAGGTATTGGCCGACTGCCGTGCCCAGGGCGTTGCCCGGCTGGTTGTGCTGGGGGTGCTGCGGGACAATTGGTCTCGGATCTGGCAACTGTGCAGCAGCCATCCCCAGCTGTATGCCGCCTTCGGTCTACATCCGGTGTTCAGCCATCAGCACCAACCCGGCGATCTGGTTGCACTGCGCGACTGGTTAGCCGCGTGCATCAGCCACCCGCAGTGTTGCGCCGTCGGTGAGACCGGGTTGGATTACTATGTGACGGACGCCGACCGCGACCATCAACAGACGCTGTTCGAGGCACAATTGCAGCTGGCTCGGGACTTCAACCTGCCCGTGCTGGTGCATGTCCGTCGCGCCCATGCGGTCACCATTGCCACCCTGAAGCGCTATCGACTGCCGCGGGCCGGGATTATCCATGCCTTTGCCGGCAGCCCGGAGGAAGCCAGAGAATACTATCGTCTGGGTTTCAAGCTCGGCCTTGGTGGCGCGGCAACCTGGCCGCAGGCACTGCGTCTGCGGCGCACGCTGGCCGCGCTGCCGCTGGACAGCCTGGTACTGGAAACCGACTCGCCTGATATGGCACCGGCCTTTCTGGCCGGGCAACGCAACAGCCCGACCGCCCTGGCACAAATCTGCCACGAATTGGCCCAACTGCGTAACGAAAGCCCAACACAGCTGGCCAACGCCTGCTTGCAGAACAGTTGCGAATTGTTTGGCTGGGCACCCGGTGATGTTAAGGTCTGATACAGTCCTGATCATTGAAAGTCATTTGTCTGGAGCACCCCATGCCACTTGGCATCGCCCTGTTTGTTTTCTGGCTGGTCATGCTGCTGCGCTTTCCGCGGGTCATGTTGCCCTTTAGCGGCATCCTTCTGGCACTGATACTGTTGCTGGCAGCAGCGGTTGGCTTGCAGCAATGGTTCAATAGCCGCCTGGTCGACCAACTGGAATTCAGCGTCCTGTACCAACCCGAGCAATGCCCCTTTGGCAAACCGCTTCAGATCAGCATTGCCAATCGTACTGAACGCACTGCCAGGACCGTCAGTTGGCAGCTGCTGGCCAACCAGCCAGGCCAGAGCGCCAACCTGCTGGACGTCAGTGTCCGTAGCGATGAGTATCAGACTGACCGGACAATCCAGGCCGGCGAAAGCTGGCAGGGCTGTTTTGCCGTACCGTCCCTGCGGCGCGGCTATCGCGCCGCGGAGCTGCGCTTCAGTGCCGACAGGATTCAGGCTGAATTCCAATAAGAACCCACCACTTTGCATAAGGCCGACACCATGACCTCACCTGTTGCTTTGATCACCGGCTGCTCCAGCGGCATTGGCCAGGCGCTTGCCAACCGCTGTCTCGACGAGGGCTATCAGGTCTGGGCCACCGCGCGCAACCCGGACAGCCTGGCGGCGCTGGTTGCCCGCGGAGCGGTCGCGGTGACCCTGGATGTCAACGATGCCCAGCAGGTTGCAGCCTGCGCAGAGCGCCTGCAAAGCGAAGCCGGTCGCCTTGACCTGCTGGTCAACAATGCCGGTTATGGCGCCATGGGGCCCGTGCTGGACGCGGATCGCGACACCCTGCTCAAGCAGTTCGACACCAATGTCTTTGCGCCCATCCAACTGGTTCGCGCCTGCGCCGATCTGCTGCGCGCCAGCAAGGGCCTGATCGTCAATATCGGCAGCGTTTCGGGTGTCACCACTACGCCTTTTTCAGGTGTCTACTGTGCCTCCAAGGCGGCCCTGCATGCCCTGTCAGAAGCCCTGCGGATGGAATTGACGCCCTTTGAGATTGGTGTCCTGACCGTGCAGCCCGGTGCCATTGCTTCGGACTTTGGCAACAACGCCAGCGCCGCCATCACCCTGGCCGAGGCATCCTGGTTCAAGCCCTGGGAAAAGGCCGTACAGGCCCGAGCCAAAGCCTCGCAAAAAGCCAGCTCGACCTCGTCTGCGGATTTCGCCGAGGAACTGATGGGCTATATCAAGAATCCGCTGCGCCCGGAAACCGCACTGATTGGTACCAGCGCCCGCAGCATGGTGCGCATGAAGCGCTGGTTGCCAACCTCCATTCTCGAGGCACAACTGCGCAAACGCTTTGGTCTGGACAAGGACTGAAACGGACCAGCGATCAGCCGTCGGGGTAAAGAATAGCCTCGGCGCGCCGGTCCGCCACCTCGGCTGGCGAGCGGCCCTCGGCCAGGCTCTGGGCAAACAGCTGATCCAGCTGCGAGCCGATCTGCCGAACCCGCGCGGCAATGGTACCCGGGCTGTCGCCCCTGTGGGTCAAGGCCACATGCAGCAGGCCACCGGCGTTGATCACGTAATCGGGGCTGTAGAGAATGCCGCGACTATCGAGCAAATCAGCTGACTCGGCATCCGCCAACTGATTGTTGGCGGCACCGGCGATGGCGGCACAACGCAGTTGATTGATGCTGCCCATATTCAGAATGCCGCCAAGTCCGCAGGGCACAAATATATCGCAGGGCGATTCATACACGGCATCAGCAGCCACCGGACTGACCCCCAGCTCATCAATCGCCAGGCGTACCTTGCCGGCATCCAGATCGGTAACCTGAAGCTCCGCGCCCTCGGTAACCAGCAACTGGGCCAGGGCATAGCCAACATTACCCAAGCCCTGCAGCACGATACGCACGCCATTCAGGTCATCGCCGCCGAGCCTGGCCCGGGCAGCCGCCTTGATGCCCGCCAGCACCCCGAGTGCCGTGTGCGGTGACGGATCGCCCGCCTGTGTGGTACTGGTCACATGCCCGGTCTGCTGGGCGATGCAGTCCATGTCCTCATTTCCTGTGCCGCTGTCCATGGCGGTAATGTAGCTACCACGCAGGGATTCGATGCAGCGGCCAAAAGCTTCGAACAGGGCCGCCCGGTCTGGTACATGGGCGGGACGGATAATCACCGCCTTGCCGCCGCCATGTTCAAGCCCGGCCAGCGCTGCCTTGTAACTCATGCCACGGGCCAGACGCAGAGCATCATTGAAGGCCTCCTGCTGGCTGGCATAGGGCATGTAACGACAGCCTCCCAGGGCGGGGCCGAGCCGACTGCTGTGGATCGCAATGATCGCCTCCAGACCGCTGACCCTGTCGGTGAACAGATGGACAGACTCGGTCCTGTCGCTACGCATTTCTGCAAACATGCTGATCACCCCACTGGAGAACCGCTGAAGACTATCGGAACACAGTCTTCACCCTAGTTGCTTAAGGGCAAAAACCCAAACTTTGACCATCAACGTCTGACCGGGCGCTTCTGCAACTTGCGCTGCAAGGTCCTGCGGTGCATGCCCAGCGCCCGCGCTGTGGCAGAAATATTCCCCTCATGCTCGGCCAGAATGCGCTGAATATGTTCCCACTGCAAACGGTCAACCGACATCGGATGCTCGGGCACCAGGGTTTCGGGATCGGCCTGATCGGACAGCAACGCCGTCAACACATCATCGGCATCCGCCGGTTTGCACAGGTAGTTGCAGGCACCGCGCTTGATGGCTTCGACCGCGGTGGTGATACTCGAGTAACCGGTAAGAATAACCACCCGCAGCTCCGGATACAGCTCCAGCAAGCGCGGCAACAGCACCAGGCCGGAGTCACCCTCCATCTTCAGGTCCAACACTGCGTAGTCGGGCTGCTCCTCACGGGCCAGTTGCATGGCCTCCTCGGCATCACCTGCGGTATTTACCCGTAAGCCTCGACGTGACAGCGCCCGGGCCATGACCCGGGTAAAGGTCGGATCATCGTCCACCAGCAGCAGCAAAGGCTGCTCCTCCAACTCGCTTGACTCATTCATCTGCTTTCTCCTGGGTAATGGGCAGGATCACTTCACTCAGCGTACCCCCGCCCTCCTGATTGTATAGGCGCACACTACCGCCGGTGCGCTCAACGGCGGCCTGACTGAGAAACAGCCCCAGGCCAAAACCCTTCTTGCCCTTGGTGGTTACAAAGGCGGTGCCCAGTTGTTCGGCCACATGCAGCGGCACGCCGGGGCCGTAGTCGCGTATTTTCAGGATCAGACGCCGACTATCCCAGCTGAGACTGATCTCGATCCCCTCCAGACAGGCATCAGCGGCGTTGTTCAGCAGATTCAGTACTGCCTGCCCCAGTTCCGGACTGGACTGCAGGCAGGGCACCGGGCCCGAGGGCAGCGGCATCCACTGCCAGGAGGCTTCGGGCCGCATCAGTTGCCAGCGGGTCAGCAGCCCCTTCAGCCAGACATCGGCCACTTCGGGTCGGCTGGGCTGCAGACGGCTTTGCTCGGCGCTGCGAACCATGTGCTGCAGGCTGTCCTTGCACAGCTTGACCTGCTCCTGCAACAGGGCCAGATCCTCCTGCAACTGCGGATCAGGGTAGTCGCTGCGCAAGTCCTTGAGCAGTACACTCATGGTCGAGAGTGGCGTAGACAGCTCATGCGCGGCGCCGGCAGCCACACTGGCGATACCCAATAGCTGGGTGTCACGCATGCTTTGTTCGCGTCGCTCTGCCAGGCGCTCGGCATGCTGGCGCAGCGCAGCCGCCATGCGTACCACGAACAGACTGATCAAGCCGGCACTCATGGCCAGGTTGAGCCACATGCCGATAGTATGCAGATTGATCGAACCGCGACTGACCGGCAGGACAAAGGCGTTCAGCGGCTCGTACCAAAGCAGCAGCACGCTGTAGGCTGCCACCGCAAAGCCACCGAGCACAGCAGTGTAAAACCACGGCAGGGTCGCCGCCGCTATGGTCAGTGGCACCAGATAATAGGACACGAAAGGGTTGGTCGGACCGCCCGAGTAGTACAGCAGGATGCTGTGAATCAGCATGTCGAAACATAGCTGCAAGCCATATTCGAAATCGGTCACTGGCCAGCGCCGTGACAGGCGTAGCAGCGTCACTATGCTAGCCAGCGCAGATAGGCCCAGGGTCAGCAGAAGGGGTGCCCAGGGCAAGGGGAACCAGCCGCTGACATAGGCGCCCATGACCGACAGGCTTTGCGCCAGCAAGACCAGCAAGCGAATCAGAATCAACCGCCAGAGGTTCTGCCGGGTAGGCGACAGGGCAAGGGTCTTGGGGCTCATGAGAAACCGATTCGACACAGATTGGCGCTCCAGTATAGGCTCGGTATTGAACAACACAGCTGTGTCACAGCGTCGCATAATTGCGTGCGCCGGACCATCCGCGCGATGTATCAGGATGCTCGGGAATTATTTGCCTTGCGCCACTGTCAAAGCCGCATCCCTACAGGAGTTCTACTATGCGCCCATCACTGTTATCCGCCCTGCTGACCGGCAGTCTACTGCTTGGCAGCATTGGCAGCCTGTACGCTGCCGAACAAACCTACAACCAGGTCGCCCTGCGTGCCGAAGTGCAACGCGCTGTCAATCATGATCTACTGCGCGTGCGCCTGTATGCCGAGGATCAGGATGATGATGCGGCAGAACTGGCCAACCGCATTACCACGCGGCTCAATGCGGCACTGGCAGTTGCCCGCGGCCACGAGGGCGTTCGCGTATCCAGCGGCAGCCGCAACAGTCATCCGGTCTATGACGACAAGGGCCAGAGCATTACCGCCTGGCGCGAACGCGGTGAAATCATCCTGGAAAGCAATGATTTTGCCACGCTCTCCAACCTGACCGGCGAACTGCTTGGCCAACTGAGCCTGAACGACATGCAGTTCAGCCTGTCAGCGGCCAGCCGCCGTACCACTGAGGATGAACTGATCCGAGAAGCCATCGAGGCCTTCAAGGCACGGGCCGATATTGCCAGCCAAAGCCTCGGTGGCAACGGTTACAAGATCGTCAGCCTGAACCTCAATAGCCAGTTCATGCCACCACCCATGCTACGCCAGCGCATGTCGACCATGTCGGCGGATATGGAAATGGCTACACCTTCAGTTGAAGGCGGCCAGGCCGATGTCAGCGTCAGCGCCGACGGCATCATCGAAGTATTGATGCCCTGACAGCCGGCTCAGGGCCGCATGAACGCGTAATCAGCATCCTCGTCGAGGTTTTCGGCGAGGAACTGCAGTTCGTGGGCAATATCCACCTGGGTACGCTCACGCCGATAAACGGCAATAATTTCGCTGATCATGGCACGTGCCAGAGCCTGGTCAGTGAAGCCCTCGGCCTCGGCGCGGGCGATATTTTCCTGCATCAAGGCTGCCGCCAATTTATATACAGACATCTTCCGTCTCCCATTCCAAAGCCCAATTGAAACATAACAACCCGAACGCGACATTGATCTGGCTCAGGATCTGTCATCCGGACCAAAGGGCTCCTGCAAATAACGGTCGCTGTCAAAGGTATCGAGCCAATCCGGATAAAAAACCACCAGGCCGGTAATCACCGTACCGTTGATAAAGGCTTCGGGAAAAGCCACCAATAACAGGTAACCAAACACCTCCAGCAATGAGTCCGGCGCCGCCATCTGACCCGACCAGGCCAGCAAGCCCATCCCCGCCAGCACGGTGACCACCGCTGCCAAAGCTGCCGAGGCGAAGCCACTGACAAAGATGTAGGCAAACAGGTTGCTGGGTCGCAGCCGCTCCAGCGCCTGACTGACCAGCAGTGTCACCATTACCGGTAGCAGCACGCGCAACAGGCCGTTGATACCAAAGGCCTCCGGCTCATCCAACCCCAATACCAGCAGAGCCAGCTGCGCCAGGGTGCCGGCGAGAATTGCCAGGTGCCAGTTAAGTAGCAGGGTCACCGCAGTCAGACCGATAAAGTGAAAGGTCAGGCCGCTATCAAAGTCCCGACGCACCAGCCACAGGACAAAGAGTACAAAGACACTGCCATAAAACAGATGTTGACGCCGGCTGTCCGCCAGCAATTCGATCCAGGGCACACGCATGGCTGCCCAGAGCAACACCCCGGCGTATAGCAACAAGCCCAGCACCATCTGGGTCGTGGTCAGCAGGCTGACAGCAAGCATGGAAGAACTCCGTTGGCTGAAGGCCTGATCATAACAATCCGTCAGCGCCTTCACACGGTGGGATGGCACAGTGTTACAGCCTGAATTGATGCAATCCACGTCAGTCAGGTCTAGAATGCCTGAAAGTCAGCTCAAGTTGACGCAGCGTCGCCTTGCACCAGCTCAAAATAAAAGGTCAGCACATGCCTAGCCGCCTGTACCCTGAAGACCAGAAAAAGGTCGATGAGTATCTCAACCTGCCCGCCCAGAAAGTGGATCGCAAGCCTTTCAACATCTGGCTCCTGCTGGGCATTATCTTCGGCGCCGTGGTCGGTATGGGCCTGCTTGCGCGCATGCTCGCGGGCCTGGTACTGGGATAACGCCGCAAGGACTGCGTCAGCGCTGATCACCGCTTCATTTATCAGTGAGTTTCAGCCATGACGCAAAACACAAGCGATACTGCCCTGCCCCGTATCCTGATCGTCGGTGGAGGTGCCGGCGGTCTGGAATTGGCCACCCGCCTGGGCCGCCGCCTGGGCAAGCGCAAGCGCGCACGCATCACCCTGGTCGATGCCAACATGACCCATATCTGGAAGCCGCTGCTGCATGAAGTGGCCGCCGGCTCCCTGAACTCCACCGAAGACGAACTGAACTACGTTGCCCAGGCCAAATGGAACCACTTCCACTTTCAGCTTGGCGCCATGCGGGGTCTGGACCGTGAGCGCCGACTGATCAAGCTGGGCGCCATACTCGATGATCTGGGCCAGGAGTTGATACCCGAGCGCGAGCTTGGTTATGACTATCTGGTGCTGGCAGTAGGCAGCACCACCAACGATTTCAATACGCCCGGTGCGGCTGAGCACTGTCTGTTTCTGGATACCCGCGCCCAGGCCGAGCGTTTTCACCGCCTGCTGCTGAATCAGTATATGAAAGCCCAGGCCCGTGGCGAACAGAGCGTCAGTGAGCGCATCAATGTCGCCATCATCGGTGCCGGCGCAACCGGTGTTGAGCTGGCAGCCGAACTGCACCATGCCGCACGCCTGCTGCAAGCCTATGGA
This sequence comes from Gammaproteobacteria bacterium HGW-Gammaproteobacteria-11, assembly GCA_002840055.1. Taxonomy (GTDB): domain Bacteria; phylum Pseudomonadota; class Gammaproteobacteria; order Pseudomonadales; family Pseudomonadaceae; genus Halopseudomonas. The sequence goes on from PGZJ01000003.1 coordinate 202,248, forward strand.
CTGGATCGCATCAGACCTGAAGACCTGCATATCAATCTGATTGAAGCCAGTCCAAGGGTGCTGCCCGCCCTGCCTGAGCGCATCAGTACACCGGTTACCGAGACCCTGAAAAGCCTGGGCGTGTATCTTCATACCGGCGCGGCAGTCAAGGAAGTGACCGCTGAGCATCTGCTGTTGGCCAATGGCGAGTGCATCCCCGCCTCGCTCAAGGTCTGGGCCGCGGGTATAAGGGCACCAGCCTTTCTGACCGAGCTGGGCCTGGAAACCAACCGCATCAATCAATTGGCGGTCTACAGCACCCTGCAAAGCACGCTGGACAAACGCATCTTCGCCTTTGGTGACTGTGCCGCCTGCCCGGCCGGCGAAGCCGGCACCTTTGTGCCGCCGCGCGCACAAGCGGCCCACCAGCAAGCCAGCCTGCTGGCCAAAAATCTCGGTCGGGTGCTTGAGGGCAAGGACTTGCTGACGTATCAGTACAGGGATTACGGCTCACTGATTTCCCTCGCCAGCTTTAGCGCCGTAGGGAATCTGATGGGCAACCTGACCGGCAGCGTGATGCTCGAAGGCAAGCTGGCCAGACTCTTCTATATCTCGCTGTATCGCATGCACCAGATGGCCTTGTACGGCGTTCCACGCACCCTGCTGTTGATGCTCAGCGACCGTATCGGCCGCAGCACAGAACCGCGTCTGAAGCTGCACTAAGGGGGCATTACAAATGCCTCGCCGGATCAGCACAAAGCAGTGCCTGACCCGGCGAGGCTGAGCGTTCGGGTAAGCGTCAGAAATGCATACGGACAAGCAGAAATACTTCTCGGAAGAAGCTGGATGAATCCGGGTTTGGGCTTGGGTCTTGCGAGGGCATCAACCGAACGGTTTGACGCTGATAGATGAGTGGTGGGTCGTGTAGGATTCGAACCTACGACCAATTGGTTAAAAGCCAACTGCTCTACCAACTGAGCTAACGACCCGGTGCTCAACGTACAGAAAATGGTCGGGGTAGAGGGATTCGAACTCTCGACATCCTGCTCCCAAAGCAGGCGCGCTACCAGGCTGCGCTATACCCCGATTTTCTTGAATTGGCTCCGCGACCAGGACTCGAACCTGGGACCCAATGATTAACAGTCATTTGCTCTACCAACTGAGCTATCGCGGAATTACTTCAACACTTGAAGAGGCGGTAACAGCTGTTACATAACCCCTGCCAAGGCGCGCCATTTTACCGGCCAGCGCCAGCCTGTCAACCCCAAAATGCACAGTCAATCGTGGCATTCTCGTAACCGACCGCGAAATAACCTCAGACGACTGTGCAGCACGGCTTTTTGGGGCAAAAAACAAGACGGCATCAGGCCATAAAAACAAAACCCGCCATCAGGCGGGTCCGTTTTCAGTGCCGGGATCAGCTTAGAGCTGTGGTCCTGCCTTGACGATTTCCTCTGCTACTTCGAACTTCTTGAAGTTCTCGACAAAGAGTTTGGCCAGGGCCTTGGCGGCTTCATCATACTCGGCCTGTTCGGACCAGGTATTACGCGGATTCAGCAGCACGGTTTCGACACCCGGAACCGCCTTGGGCACGTCCAGATTGATCACTGGCAGGTGTTCGGTTTCGGTATCGATCAGCGCACCGGACTGGATCGCTGCAATGATGCCGCGGGTAGTCGGGATGCTGAAGCGATTACCCTTGCCGTAGGGACCGCCGGTCCAACCGGTGTTGACCAGGTACACCTTGCTTCCAAAGGCATTGATGCGCTTGATCAGCAGCTCGGCATACTCGCCAGCAGGACGCGGGAAGAAGGGCGCGCCAAAGCAGGTGGAGAAGGTCGATTTGATGCCGCCGCCCGAACCCATCTCGGTCGAACCGACCAGCGCGGTGTAACCGGACAGGAAGTGATACGCCGCCTGGTGATTGTTGAGGATGGAGACGGGCGGCAACACACCGGTCAGGTCACAGGTCAGGAAGATGATGGCGTTCGGCTCACCGGCACGGTTGGCTTCAACGCGCTTCTCGACATGCGCCAGCGGATAAGCCACACGGGTGTTCTGGGTCAGGCTGACGTCGGTGTAATCGGCTGTGCGGGTTTCCGCATCAATCACCACGTTTTCAATGATGGAGCCGAACTTGATGGCATTCCAGATCACCGGCTCATTCTTCTGCGACAGGTCGATGCACTTGGCGTAGCAGCCGCCTTCGATGTTGAACACCGAGCCCGTGGCCCAGCCGTGCTCGTCATCACCAATCAGGTTACGCGCCGGATCGGCAGACAGGGTGGTCTTGCCAGTACCGGACAGACCAAAGAACAGAGTGGTGTCGCCCTCATCACCGACGTTGGCGGCACAGTGCATGGGCAGCACGTCCTTGGCCGGCAGCAGGAAGTTCTGCACCGAGAACATGGCTTTCTTCATTTCCCCGGCATACTGCATGCCGGCCAGCAGCACCTTGCGCTGGGCAAAGTTGATAATCACACAGCCGTCGCTGTTGGTGCCGTCGCGCTCGGGCTCACAGACAAAGTGCGGGGCATTGATGATCTGCCAGCGCTCCTTGTTGGCCGGATTGAACTGCTCGGGATTGATGAACAGGGTACGGCCAAAGAGGTTGTGCCAGGCTGTTTCGGTGCTCATCACCACAGGCAGGTAATGGGCCGGATCGGCACCCACATGCACATGCGAAACAAAGCTGGTACGTTCCGCCAGATAACCGGCAACACGCTGCCACAGGGCGTCGAACTTGTCCGCCGGGAAGGGCCGATTGATCGGACCCCAGGCAATGGCGTCACGGGTCGTGGGCTCCTCAACAATGAAGCGATCCATCGGCGAACGGCCAGTGCGGGCGCCGGTATTGACTACCAGCGCGCCGGTATCGGCCAACTGACCTTCGTTGCGCTGAATGGCCAGCTCGATCAGTTGAGCAACGCTCAGATCAGTATGTACGGTGTGGATACTTTGCGTCATCAAACGTCATCCTCTTCGGCTGTGGCCGAAATCTCCATTAAGACCGATAGGACGGCCTCAGCTTTATATGTAAACGCTTGGGAAGCGTGCAGGCGCAGCATTATGCCAAAAAAAAGACAAGCGCGCTAAACCTCTTCCGCGCAACTTTTGCATGATGCTGATAGGTACCGGCTATAATCGCTAGAATGCCCGTTTTAGAGGCATCAATGCATTTTTTTCGCCTGTTCCTTGAGATTGCTGAACAGCTCATCCAGCTCATTTTCGCCATAGCGATAGCGGGTATTGCAGAATTGGCAGTCTATCTCTATCTCACCACCGCGCTCCTGCAACAGACTGAGGGCATCCTCATGACCCAGGCTGACCAGCGCATTGGCTGAACGCTCAGCCGAACAGCTGCATTCAAAGCAGACTGTGCGCGGCTCAAACAGCCGTACCTCCTCCTCATGGAACAGCCGGAACAGCAGGGTCTGGTTATCCAGTGACAGCAGCTCTTCGGCGCTCAGGGTGTTGGCCAGAATACTCAGGTGTTCCCAGGTCGCGGCACGCTGCTCCGGATCCTTCTGACGGTCGGCGGGCAAGGCCTGCAACAGGAACCCGCGGGCACGCCGGCCATCGGCCTGCAGGCGAAACAGCGTTGGCAATTGTTCGGAGGTATCAAAGTAGGCTGTCAGGGCCGCCGCCAGGCTCTCGCCTTCGAGGGCCACAATACCTTGATAGCGCTGGCCATTATCCGGATCAATGGTCATGGCCATGACCGCCTCGGGCATCAGTTCCGCCAGGGTATTGCCCTGCAGATCATCGGCATGCCGGGCTATGGCACGGACCCGCTGATCACTGGAGCATTCGACCATCAACAGTGACACCGGCCCCGGGGAGCGCGCCTGCAACACCAGCAGGCCGTCAAATTTCAGGGTCGTCGACAGCAGCACCGCCGCCGCCAGCATCTCGCCAAGCAAGGCCTGCACCGGCTCCGGGTAGTCGTGCTTGGCCAGCACCTCACGGTAGCTCTGGTCGAGCGAGACCAGCTCGCCACGCACATCGGCGTGTTCAAACAAAAAGCGCTGGGAGGAATCTTCAACTGACATGCGGACAACCCTGGGACTATAAAGAAGGCGATTATACCCCTCAGTCGTCAGCCGAGGTATTACGCTCGTCGCGAAAACGGAATATCTGCCGGCGCTGCTTCTTGCTCGGCCGGTGCTCGCTGATCAGGCCGCTGGCCCCCAGTGCCTTGCGCTGCAGAGCCTTGGCTTCGCGCTGGGCCACACTATCAGGGGTTTCTTCATAGAGCAGTTGAGCGTCACTGGCGCCCCGGCGCTGATCGACCAGCGACTTCACCACCACGGTGCGCAGATCATAGCCCTGACGAATCTGGTACTGATCGCCCAGCCGCGGCTCCTTGCCGGGCTTGCAGCGCTCACCCTGACATTGCACCTTGCCGCCTTCGATTGCCGCCTTGGCCAGGGCTCGGGTCTTGAAAAAGCGCGCAGCCCAGAGCCATTTGTCCAACCGTACCTTGCCATCTTCCGCCATAGGGTCTGTACTCCTCACCTTAGGGGCAGTGTATCAGGCTTGTGGCCTTGCGTGACTTGGCCCATGATGCGCCCCATTCGCGTTGCAACAGGACAGGCTACCGATGAAAACCTTTGACCACCTCAACGTGATTGGTTTGCGCGAGTGGATCGGCCTGCCTGATTTGGGTATCGACTTGATCATGGCCAAGGTCGACACTGGCGCCAAAACCTCTGCGCTGCATGCCAGTGACATCGAAACCTTTGAACGGGCCGGTGAAACCTGGGTCAGATTCAACGCCCATATCGGTAGCCAGAAGAAACAGCGCAAGCAGCCCTGTGAGGCACGCCTGGTGGAGTTCAAGCGAATCAAGAGCTCCAATGGCCAGTTACAGGAACGACATGTAATTTGTACGCCCATGGTACTGGGTGACCGATCATGGCTGGTCTACTTTACCCTGACCTGCCGTAAGGCCATGCGCTACCGGGTGTTGCTCGGTTGCACGGCGATGCTTGAAGGCCAACTGGTCATTAATCCCGGCGTCCGCTTTGTGCAGGACAAGCCACAAACTGCTTTATTGCTCAATGATGCCTGAAGGAACACCCATGAAAATCGCGGTACTGTCGCGCAATCCCAAGCTCTATTCCACCCGTCGCCTGGTTGAAGCCGGCGAAGAGCGCGGCCATGAAGTGCGGGTGATTGATACCCTGCGTGCCTATATGAACATCACCAGCCACAAGCCGTCGATTCACTACCGTGGCGAAGAGCTGACCGGTTTTGATGCCGTGATCCCGCGGATTGGCGCCTCCATTACCTTTTACGGTGCGGCGGTGTTACGGCAGTTCGAGATGATGGGTGTGTTTCCGCTGAACGAATCCGTCGCCATTACCCGCTCGCGAGACAAGCTGAGATCACTGCAACTGCTGGCGCGCAAGGGTGTCGGCCTGCCGGTGACCGGTTTTGCCCACTCGCCCGACGACATCCCAGACCTGATCAGCATGGTTGGCGGTGCGCCGCTGGTGATCAAGCTGCTTGAGGGCACACAGGGCATTGGTGTGGTGATGTGCGAAACCGAGCAGGCCGCCGAGTCGGTTCTCGAAGCCTTCATGGGGCTTAAAGCCAACATCATGGTGCAGGAATACATCAAGGAAGCTGGCGGCGCAGACATCCGTTGCCTGGTGGTTGGCGACAAGGTGATCGCCGCCATGAAGCGTCAGGCCAAGCCCGGCGAGTTCCGCTCCAACCTGCATCGCGGCGGCAGCGCCAGCCTGATCAAGATCACCCCTGAAGAACGCATGACCGCAGTGCGCGCCGCCAAGGTCATGGGCCTGAACGTGGCCGGCGTGGATATCCTGCGCTCGAATCACGGCCCGGTGGTCATGGAGGTCAACTCCTCTCCCGGACTCGAAGGCATCGAATCAACCACCGCCAAGGATGTTGCCGGCTTGATCATCGATTACATCGAAAAGAACGCCAAGCCAAACCAGACGCGAACCAAAGGTAAGGGCTGACTTTTAGCTGGAAGCTGGAAGCTGGAAGCTGGAAGCTGGAAGCTGGAAGCTGGAAGCTGGAAGCTGGAAGCTGGAAGCTGGAAGCTGGAAGCTGGAAGCTGGAAGCTGGAACAGGATGGTTTTTACGCCATTGCCGTCAAGTAATTACTCCAAAAAAACAACAAGACAATTAGCCCTACGGAGTACTTCCAGCTTCCAGCTTTCAGCCTTCCGTCAGCCCTTCAACCAGCTCGACATAATCCCCCACCGCCGCAAACTCCTCGGTATCCTTGGGCGCACCCCGGCTATCCGGTTGCTTGACCGCCAGCAAATGGGCAACGCCGTAGCTGCGTGCACTGCGCAGGATGGGCAGGCTGTCGTCGATAAACAGGGTGCGTTCGGGGTCAAAGGGGATCTCGGCCTGTAGCGCATGCCAGAACGCCTCGGCCTCCTTCGGGTAGCCATAATCATGGGAACTGACCAGGCGCTGAAACCAGGTCATCAGCTCGACCCGCTCCATTTTCAGCGACAGTGAATCACGGTGGGCGTTGGTGATCAGTACCACCTGCTTGCCAGCCCGCTGCAGCGCCTGCAGAAACAGGTCAGCATCGGGGCGCAGGCTGATCAAATGGGCAATCTCGCGCTTGAGCTCGACAATCGGCAGCCCCAGCTCGCGGGTCCAGAAATCCAGACAATACCAATCCAGCTGCCCTTGCTTGGCACGCATCAGCGGATAGACCTCGGCCTTGGCCCAGGCCAGGGACTGACCATGGTGATCGGCATAGCGCTGGGGCAGGTATTCAAGCCAGAAGTGATTGTCAAAATGCAGGTCCAGCAGGGTGCCGTCCATATCCAGCAGCACGGTGTCGATGGCAGTCCAGTTGAGCATGGGCAATGTGGGCTTTGGTGGAATGTGCCGCTATGATACCCAAGCCATCGCCCAATCACCACGGAGTACCCATGCCGCAAAAGCCCGAGATCCTCGAGGCACGCATTGTTGCCAAGAGCCGCCTGTTTACCGTGGAAGAAGTGCAGCTGCGCTTCAGCAATGGCATCGAACGTACCTACGAACGCCTGGTCAACAAGGGGCAGGGCTATGGCGCAGTGATGGTCGTGGCATTGCGCGATGCACGCACGGCGGTACTGATTGAAGAGTATTGCGGCGGCATGGACAACTACCAGCTATCCCTCCCCAAGGGTCTGGTAGAACCCGGTGAAGATGTACTGGATGCCGCCAACCGTGAACTCATGGAAGAAGCCGGTTTCGGTGCACAACGACTGGAATACATCACCCATCTGTCGCTGTCGCCGGGCTACATGAGCCAGCAAATCGCCGTGGTGCTGGCACGCGACCTGTATGAAAAACGCCTGCCGGGTGACGAACCGGAACCCATCCGCGTCGACAGTGTCGATTTGTATGCACTGGGTGAGCTGGCCAAACAGGACAACTTTACCGAGGGCCGTGCCCTGGCCGCGCTGTATCTGATCCGCGACCTGCTTGAGCAACGCGGTGAACTGCAGCGCTGAGCCGCATGACATACCCGGCAACACAGACCGGTATCAGGCGCATGGACAGTCACTGACCAGACGGACCACACTGATCACTATTTACCGGAGTCCAAGCATGTTCCTTCGCCGCGTTCCAGAAAACAAACTGCGCCTGCCAAGCCCGGAAGAAGCCCTTCCCGGCCGCAACGAGCCGATGGCTACCAGCAGCACCCATGCCGTACTCGGGACGCCTATCAAGCCGCCCTTCCCGGACGGCATGCAGCAGATCATTTTTGGCCTGGGTTGCTTCTGGGGCGCCGAGCGGCTGTTCTGGCAATTACCCGGCGTGTACAGCACCGCCGTGGGCTACTGCGCCGGTTTGACGCCGAACCCCACTTACGAAGAAGTCTGTTCCGGCATGACCGGTCACAATGAAGTTGTGCTGGTGGTATTCGACCCGGACAAGATCAGTCTGCAGCGCCTGCTGAAAACCTTCTGGGAAGCCCATGATCCAACCCAGGGCATGCGCCAGGGCAACGATATGGGTACGCAATACCGCTCAGGCATCTACGTCAGCGATATGGCCCAGCGCGCCAGCGTCGAGGCCAGCAAGGCAGACTATGCCGATCGCTTGCAGGAAGCCGGGCTGGGCGCCATCACCACCGAGATCACACCAGCCCCGACCTTTTACTATGCCGAGGCCTATCACCAGCAGTATCTGCACAAAAATCCCAATGGCTATTGTGGCCTTGCCGGAACCGGCATTTGCCTGCCGGGTAGTTGATCAGCGTTTGCTCAACGCCTGCAGGCAATCACCGGTCAATGTGGCAAAGCGCTTGAAGGCACTGAACTGCGACTCGGTCAGCGCCCGACCTGACAGGCGCATATCCGCGTAAAGCACGCCAATCTGCCGTTGGCCAGCCAACACCGGCGCGATGAAGAACATGCCCTGTCCGAGCCAAGCGGTAATGGCTGGCGTCACCAGATCCTGCAAACTGGCTGCCGCTGGCGAACCTATCCAGATGGCTTCGTGGTTGCTCAGGGCAAAGCTGAAGATGTGCTGTTCACCATCGACACAGGGCAGATTGAAGTCCTGCGGCCAACTCTGGGTGCCCTTGCCGGCCACCCGCCGCGCCCGAAACCGTGTCTGGTTGTCTGCCAGCACAGCCAGCATCACCCGCTCCAGGCCAGCGCCCAAATGCAGGCCGTTGATCACACCATTCAGCGTATTCTCGATATTGATCGGACTTTTGACCATCAGCGACATGTTCTGCAGTGACAACTTGAGCATGTCCAGATTGGGCTGAAGCAGTGCATCCTGAACCGCCGCACGTGCCGACTGGGCCGGCACGGCGTCCATCTGCAGCAACTCGGAGAGGTCGAGCGGCAAGTCGTCGGTGCGCGGAATCCAGGCCCGCAGATCCGCATTGGCGCAGGAGCCAGCCACATTGACCGCCTCATCGGCACTGGCAAGCATCTGCTGCATAGCCTCTTCAACCGTTGTACCGGTCAATTCAGCCACCGGCTTGAGCAGGGCCTGCACCTCGGCCGAGGCCCAGCCCTGGTAGGCGGCTTCGGCAATCTCGGCACCCAATGTCACGGCACGTGCTGCGGGGCCTTTGGCCGTGCGACTAGCCTGGATCAACTGGCCGATCTCGCCCATGTTCCAGGTTTTCAGCAGCCCCAGGGTCAACTGATCAAAGCCGGTGCCAAGCATACGCCGCACGGTTTTATCCTGATCTACTCCCGGCACCGAGAGCGCATCGGCAAGCATCTCGGCCTGTTCCCCGCCATTGCTCCAGAACGCCATTTCGCCCAGATTGCGCAACAGGGTAGCAATGAAGATTTCTTCCTTTTCCGGCAGCGCTATGTAGTCGGCCAGGTTACGGGCCTGCATCGCACCGTGGAAAGAGCGAGCCAGCAGCGACTGCAACTGCTGACGCGGCGCATCCCGCAGCAAGCCATCCAGCAGGCTGACCGACAGGCCGATCATGCGTACCTGATCGAAGCCAATCACCACCACGGCACGGGAGATGGTCTTGACTATTTCCCTTCCGGGATTGCAGTACACGCTGTTACTGACCCGTAGCACTTTGGAGGTCAGGGAGGCATCGCGCAGCAGCACCTCGGCCAGTTGCTTTATCGAGGCTGTTTCTGATTGCGACAGGCGCAGCAGATCATGCACTACCACAGCCATGGCGGGCAGTTCAGCCTTGTTAAGTTGTGCCATCCATTGCTGCAGACCGTGGATTTTGTCGCTCACAGTGTTTCCCAGAAAACCAGTCGCTTAATATCAATATAGCATCATTGAACCCATGCACCGCAGCAACACCTCAGGCGCGTGTTTCAATCAGCCGAACCCAGTTTTCCAACAACCGCAGCTGCGCTGCAGCCAGCTTGATACACACCAGCAAGGGGACGGCCAACAGGACGCCGACAACACCCCACAGCCAACCCCAGATAAGCAACCAGAGCATGATAACCAGCGGATTCAAACGCATGTTCCGACCCAACACCAGGGGGGTCACAAACTGCGCTTCAAGCATATTGATGGAGAAATAAACCAAAGCAGGAACAAAGGCAAAGGCCACCGTGCCGTACTGCACCAAACCTGCCAGGCAGAGGATTACCGTACCGATCAGGGGGCCAACATAGGGGGCAAAGTTCAGCATGCCAACCATGACGCCCCACAGCAGCGCATCCTGTACCCCGAGCATCCAGAGTGCCGCCGCCGTTGTCAGGCCGAGACAGGTATTGATGAGGCTGACGGTCAAAATATAGCGCGAGAGCTCGATCTGGATAGTGCGCACCAACAGAATACTGCGCTGCTTGTCCTGTACCTGCGGAAAGATATCGATAAAGGCGGCAAACAACCGCGGACCGAAAATCAGCAGAAACAGGATCATGATCAGCGCCGTCAACAACTGGGCAATCATCACCGGGGCGGCGCTGAGTGCCGACAGCGCCGCTTCCAACCCACCCTGTACAAGACGGTCGCTGACTGCATTACTGCTGGAGGCCGGCTCGGATTCTGGTAATGGTGCGTCTGGTTCATCAGCGCCAAAGAGGCCAAAGAACCCTCTGCTCCTGGGTTCGGCACGAATGGGTTCGGGCACCATGATAGTGTCCGGACGCAGGGTATCGGTCAGGTCGCTGACCTGCCGGGACAACTGATGCGACAACTCCGGAATTTTCTGGGCCCAGCGCTGGGCAGGCTCTGCCAGTTGATAGGACAGCACGCCAAAGGGCACGCAGATCAAACTCAGTATGAGAATGGCCGACAGACTGCGGGGCACGTAAAGCCGCTTCAACACGGCCACCAGCGGGCTCAACAGCAGGGCAAAGAGCAGCGCCACTACCAAGGGCATAAGCAGGGTTTTGGCGAAGTACAGGGTATACAGCAAGGCCAGACCAAGCATGCATTGCAAGAGTCTGACCAGCACCGGCTTGTGTCCGGGATTCACAGGCTGATGGGCATCAGCAGAGGATGACATCATTGAGTCCTTGCGCATAAGAGAGGATCAGATACGTACTATTGTTGGGCACCAGCCCGTAATCCCCGCAACAGCGCAGGCCAGAGCTGGAATCCGGTCATCAGTAACGCCCTGCCGCGCTGCAAGGGCAACAACATGACCAGGCGTTGCAGCAAAACCCCGGAGAGAAAGCCGCCGCCGATTCGCCAGACAGCGGGCAAGCGACCAACCCAGTCAAGCCGCTCGGCCAGTCGCAACTGAAGCACGCGCCGCTGGGCAGCCAGGTGCAGGTCGGTTGCCTGAATCTCACTGATCAGCTTTCTGCGCCCCATGACGTATCCCCTCCATAAAGGATTGCCACTGACGACGGCTGGCAGGCAAGGCAAAACTGCGCCGGTAGCCTCTGATCATACGCAGTAAAGCCGCCAGCATCAGCAGTTGCACCGCGATAAAAGCGGCAATTCCGACAGCAACCGATTGGCTGAGATCAAACGCCAGCCAGGCCAGTAAAACCGAGAAACCACACCAGGCAAGAAAAACCAGCGGCAGAAGCGCCAGGCTCACCAGCAGCAGGCGTCGCGCATCACCCAATGCCAAGCGCAATTCAAGCTGCAACAGCCGTGAAAAGCCCTGGCCGGTGGCTTGCAATTGCTGCAAGAGTGCCGTCCAGGCTTGCAGCGAATCGGGGCTAACCGATGCATCAACACTGGGCTTTTCAGGCTCAGCAGCATCATTCATAGGCGTTACTTCCTGGAAAACAACTGGGAAATCAAAAAGCCTGCAAGAAAGGCCAGCCCCATGGTTGCCAGCGGTTTTTCCTGCATGAAACGGCCCGCTTCATGGCTAAGGTCTTCAGCCTTGGCCTTGCCCTTGAGCAGTTGATCCAGCGCATCCTGCTTCAGGTCCAGTCCGGCAGCCTCTGCCGCCAGCTTGAAATGTGATTTGGCTTCAACCAGATTGTTATAGGCGGCTACGACAGCTTCTTTCCCAGCATCGATTTCCTGCTGCTTGCCTGGTACATCTTTACTTGCTGACATGATGGTTCTCCTTCCCGTGAGTGAGGTGATCCATGGAGGCTGGGCGTGCGACTGAATACCAGACGCCCATATGAACACATACCACTGCATTATGTTGGCCTATTCGCCTGAACGAAACAGGCTCAGCACCATTGTTTTCAGCATTCAGCTTGTCATTCTAGCTTATTACCTCCACAGCATAGCTGACCCCGGGATCGGACCTTGGTTCGATCTCGTCTATGCTGAGGGCACAATCACCAGCAGAGGAGCTCCCCGAAAATGGGCAATGAAACAGAATTCGACATCATCGTATATGGCGCAAGCGGCTTTACCGGGCGCCTGGTCGCGGAGTATCTGAGTCAGGAGTATGCCGGGGACAGCTCCCTGCGCTGGGCCATGGCCGGGCGCAGCGCCGAGAAGCTGGCGCAAGTGCGCGATGAGATCGGCGCACCCGCCGATATCCCCCTGGTGGTTGCCGACACCAGCGACCCGGCCAGCATCGAGGCCATGGTCAAGCGCACCCGTGTCGTTCTGACCACCGTGGGTCCTTATCAGTTGTATGGCGGCGTGGTGGTGGCGGCCTGTGCCAAGCACGGCACCGACTATGTCGATCTGTGCGGCGAGCCGGCCTGGATGCGCCAGATGATCGATGCACACGCTGAAACAGCCAAGCAATCCGGCGCGCGCATCGTGTTCTCCTGCGGCTTTGACTCGATTCCCTTCGACCTCGGGGTATTCTTCCTGCAGCAGGAGGCCCTGCGCCAGACCGGCAAGCCCATCCAGCGCATCAAGGGCCGGGTTCGCAAGATGAAGGGCACCTTCTCCGGTGGCACCGCAGCCAGCCTCAAGGCCAGCATGGCGGCGGCCAAGGCCGACCCAGGCATACTGCAGCTGATGACCAACCACTTTGCCCTGACACCCGGTTTCAGTGGCGCCGAGCAACCGCCTGCGAACGTCCCCGAATATGACGAGTCGCTGGGCAGTTGGGCGGCCCCCTTCATCATGGCGGCCATCAATACGCGCAATATCCACCGCTCCAACCTGCTGCTCAAGCACCAGTACGGCAGCGATTTTGTCTATGACGAAATGCTCCTGACCGGCCCCGGCGATCAGGGCAAGGCAATCGCCGATGCCGTCGCAGGCGACCGCAGCCTGTCCAGCGACAAGGCGCCAAAACCAGGTGAAGGCCCGAGCAAGGAAGAACGCGAAAACGGTTTCTACGATGTGCTGTTTATCGGCACCGCCGCCAACGGCAAGACCCTGATGGCCAGTGTGTCCGGTCAAAAGGATCCCGGTTACGGATCAACCTCGCGGATGATTGCCGAGAGTGCTATCTGCCTGGTGCGCGATGCAACCAGCACCCCGGGGGGCATCTGGACCACCGCACCGGCGATGGGCGAAGCCTTGATCAAGCGGCTGGTGGCGCATGCCGGTTTGCAGTTCAAACTGGAAAGCTAAGCGCCCCCGTTACACCACTCTGTACCGCGTTGCCGCTGACCCCGGCAACGCTTTCAGGGTTCGCCGACAAGCCAGTCCATACGCCAATCCCCGGCACCTGACTGGGCCAGTTGATCAGCCAGCCAGGGCAGCACCTGGTCCAGCTCCTCCCAGAGCGGCCAGGGTGGGTTGACCAGCATCAGCCCCGACCCATTCAAGCCCATGGCATTATCCGCTGGCCGCACATTCAACTCGACACGCAGCACCTTGGGTAGCTCAGCCGTACTGACTTGCCGGTAGAAGTCACGCAGCAGGCGCTGATCCTTGATCGGGTACCAGAGGGCAATAACGGTCTGGCGCATGCGCTGGATGGCCAGTTGCATGGCCTTGACCGAGCGACTCAGGTCATCGGTTTTCTCGAAGGGCGGATCCAGCAACCACAGAGCGCGCTTCTCCACTACCGGCAGAAAGGCCTTTGGCAGCTCGTAGCCATCACGCTGATGCACGGCCACCTGCGGGTTATAGGCAAAATTCTGCCGTAACAACTCGGCATCCTCAGGGTGCAATTCACTGAGAATCATGCGGTCCTGCTCACGCAGCAGGTCTGCCATCAACTGCGGCGAACCGGGGTAGTAGCGCAGTTGGCCGTCAGGATTATGCTGCGCCACGGCATCGCGCAACGCCGCGATCATGGGCGGCAGATCGCTGCGTGACCAGAGCCGGGCTATGCCATCCAGGTACTCGCCGGTCTTGCCCGCCGCCTCAGCCGCCAGATCGTAAAGCCCGGTCCCCGCATGACTGTCGAGGTAGCAGTAGGGCGCGTCCTTGCGCTGCAGCAACTGCGCCATGCGCAGCAGGATGGCGTGTTTGAGCATGTCGGCGTGGTTGCCGGCGTGATAGCTGTGTCGGTAATTCATGATGGGGTCCGCAAACAAGGCCGGGGCATTCTAGCAGTTCAGACCTGCTGACTGCTTGGGGTAACCCGCAAAACCTCTTCGATGGTGGTCAAGCCAGCGGCAACCTTTTGCGCACCGGACAGCCGCAGACTGTGCATGCCCATCTTGTAGGCCTGACGACGCAAGGCATTGAGATCGATATCGGCTTGCACCAGGGGTTTCAGCCCGTCCTCCAGCAGCATCAGCTCGTACACCCCGGCACGCCCGCGGTAGCCGGTATCCCGGCACTCGGGACAGCCCACTGGCCTGTGTGCCTGGGTCGGCAATGGCGCATTCCAGGGCTTGGTCAGCTCCACCCAGGCCTCGGCATCGACCTCAGCCGGGGCCTTGCAATGCGGGCACAGGGTCCGCACCAGGCGCTGGGCCATGACTCCAAGGACGGTGGCCTTTATCAGGTAGGCCGGCACGCCCAGTTCAATCAGGCGGCTGACTGAACTGGGCGCATCGTTGGTATGCAGGGTCGAAAGCACCAGGTGCCCGGTCAAAGCCGCCTGTATGGCCATTTCCGCCGTTTCCAGATCGCGGATTTCGCCGACCATGATGATATCCGGGTCCTGACGCATCAGGGCGCGGACGCCCCCGGCAAAATCCAGATCGATATTGTGCTGCACCTGCATCTGATTGAAGCTGTCCTCAACCATTTCAATCGGATCTTCAATGGTGCAGACGTTCACTTCCGAGGTCGCCAGCTGCTTGAGCGTGGTGTACAGGGTGGTGGTCTTGCCTGATCCGGTCGGGCCAGTGACCAGCACAATACCATTGGGCTGATGCACCATGGCCTGCCAGCGGCGTTGATCCTCGGTGGAAAAGCCCAGTTGGTCGAAACTGCGCAGCAGGACATCCGGGTCGAAAATCCGCATCACCATCTTTTCGCCGAAGGCGGTCGGCAGGGTCGACAGGCGCAGTTCGATTTCATTGCCCTTGGGTGATTTGGTCTTGATCCGACCATCCTGAGGCTTGCGCTTTTCCGCCACGTTCATGCGCCCGAGGGTTTTCAAGCGGCTGATCACGGCAATCGCGACCTGCAGCGGGAACTGATAGACGGTATGCAACACCCCATCGATACGCAGACGCACTGTGCCAGCCTCACGACGGGGCTCAAGGTGAATATCACTGGCGCGCTGCTCAAAGGCATACTGAAACAGCCAGTCAACGATATTCACCACATGGGCATCATTGGCATCCGGCTCCTGACTCTGGCTGCCCAGGTTAAGCAACTGTTCGAAATTGCCGATCGCCGTGTTGCGCTGATCACTGGCATTGGCGCCGGAGACCGACCTTGCCAGGCGGTAAAACTCTATCGAATAGCGTTGCAGGTCGGCCGGATTGGCTACGACCCGGCGAATCTCGCGCTTGAGTACGTGGACCAGATTGGCTTCCCAACTGCTGACAAAGGGTTGCGCGCTGGCAATGACGACCTCGCGCTCATTGACTTCAACGGCGAGAATCCGGTGGCGCTGGGCAAAGGCAAAGGACATCAACGGGGTGACCGCGGCAACATTGATCTTCAGCGGATCAATACGGTAGTAGGGCTGCCCTGCCTCGGCCGCCAGCCAGCGGCTAAGACCCTCGATCTCCAGCTTGCGGCCCGGGCGACTGAGGTCGTCGGGGGCCTGGCCGGCGATGAATTCCAGAGGATGCAGCTTCAAGGTGTCGGCACTGGCCGAGCGCCTGAGAGTACTTATCTGCTCGGCACTGTCCAGACTCAGCATCGACTGCTCGACCAGTGCATTCAGCACATCGGCCAATTCAATCAAACGGTCAGCGCCTGGGCTGGCCAGATCGGATAATCGCTTCATACTCGCTCGCTTAGCCTTGTGTTCATCTCTGATGCCGAGATCAGCCGTTCAGTTCACGCCAGGCGTTCAATTTACGCAGGCGTTGACCCTGTTTGCGCAGCGCATCCAGTAACAGCGGCCGCTGCTCGGCCTCAATCAGCGGGTACTGTTCAAGCAGCGCCTGCAGCTTGTTAAGCTCGCCAAATAGACGATCCGGCTCGGATGCATCGAGAAAGCCACGAAAGCCCGATAGCAGAAAATGCAGACGAGCCAGTCTGGGTTGCTGATCCATCCATTCGCTTATGGCACCGTCACCTTCATTGTGATGCGGTACGCGCAGCTCCTGTATTTCCTTGGCTACCGCGGCCAAAAGCCATTTTGCCAGCGGCAGAGCACCAATTCGCTCGCCCTTGGGTGGGCGGTTGCGGGTCCAGCCGCGCTGTCTGAGCCAGAGCGCCAGACCAATGAACAACTGTCCCCAGGCCGGATCCGCAAGCTGCTGTTCAAACAAGGCGGGAGCCTGTTCACGGGCCGCGCGACCGACCTCATCGTCGGCCCACCCGGCCAGCACCAAAGGCCGGAACTGCTGCAACAGGCGATCAAGCGCCGGCACAAAATCCTGTACCGACGAGCGCGGCAGGGCCAGATCATAGACCGCAAAGGAGGCCCGCAGGCTGCTCAGGGTCTGGGTCAGCTCACGGAACAAGCGCCACTGACCGGCATGCCGGTACTGCTCGGCCAGACGCTGGCTGTAGCCGAGCAACTGCCAGCCGGCACCGGCAATCACGTCATCGACACAGCTGTCGAGCTGCCAATCAGGGTTGGACGGGCGCAGGTTATAGTTGGCCGAATCGAACAGACGGTATCCGCGTTCGGCCTTGCTGATATCACAGGGCATCAGCGGCAGATCGGCGGCTAGCGCCAGCGCCAGCTCAAGCAATGCCTCGGCTGGCCCCTGGCGCACCTCCAGCTCAAGTTCACAGATCACTTCCTGCTGCTCACCTGCAAGCACCTGTCCGTGGTCAAGGGCCGCCTCCACTTCAACCAACTGGTCATCGCGCTGCCAGCGCAGAAGCGTCTTGCAACGCTGAAAATCGGTGGTAAACAACGGCTGCAACAGCCCCTTGTCCAGATCAGCCAGCGCCGCCGGCCAACAGCCATCGTCAAGCAGACGGGTATCCAGTTGCTCGGTGTCCAGATACCAGTCCCATTCATTACGCTCGGATAAGCCGGCCACGCTCTGTCCACGGCTTTTCAAAGTCTGGATCAGTTGATCCCCGTCACGCCTGAGGCGCAGGGCTACTCGGGCGGCCGCCAGATCCCGGTTTGGCGTATCGAAATACTGGTTGGTCAAGGTACCCGTCTGCCATCCATCTTGACTGCGCGCGAGCAACAAGGGGTGCTGACGCAGGGCATCAAGGGTGGCGGGACTGATACGTAACTTGATTTCGGTTTCTGTGACCATGAACACTCTCGAACTGACGTGATGCAGGCCCGCTGAGCGCCTGCAATACCTAATTTAATGACCAAAGGATGACGCTTTTCTTACTGTTAGATGACGCAAGGCAACTCAACACCTATAATCCGCGACTTGAACCACTCTCGGAGGCGTCATGCCAAGCAATCCCTTTCTCAATCTGTTCGGTCGCTCGCCGATTGGGCCCATGCAGCAGCATATTGGCAAGGCCCATGAATGTGCAGCACAACTGGTGCCCTTTATCGACGCGGTTACCGCCAATGACTGGGTTGAAGCCGAACGCATTCAATTGCAGATTTCCCAGCTTGAACGCGATGCTGACAAGCTGAAAAAAGATGTGCGCGTGCACCTGCCAAAAAGCCTGTTTCTGCCTGTGCCACGCTCTGATCTGCTGGAACTGCTCAGTGTACAGGACAAAGTGGCCAACCGTGCCAAGGATATCGCCGGCCTGATGCTGGGTCGCCAGATGGCCATTCCCGAGCCGATTCAGCCGGCCTTCAAGGCCTTTGTGCAGCGCTCGGTCGATGCCGCAGCACAGGCCCTCAAGGCCATGAACGAGCTGGATGAGCTACTGGAAACCAGCTTTGCCGGCCGTGAAGTCACCCTGGTGGAAAACCTGATCGAAGAGCTCGACCGCATCGAACACGATACCGACACGCTGCAGGTCAAACTGCGGGCCGACCTGTTCAAGCTCGAGTCCGAGTTGCCAGCGGTCAACGTGATGTTCCTGTACCAGATCATCGAGTGGGTCGGCGATGTTGCCGACCGCGCCCAGCGCGTTGGCAATCGCCTGGAACAACTGATGGCCCGCTAGTGGTCAGCCCTGACATACACCTGTAAAGAGTATTGATGACATGACCCTGATTGCAGAATACGGCACCATCCTGCTGATCCTGGCCTGCCTGTTCGGTTTCTTCATGGCCTGGGGTATCGGCGCCAACGACGTGGCCAACGCCATGGGTACCTCTGTCGGTTCACGCGCCCTGACCATCAAGCAGGCGATCATCATCGCCATCGTCTTCGAGTTCCTCGGTGCCTATCTGGCCGGTGGCTCGGTCACCCAGACCATTCGCAGCGGCATTCTCGATTCAAGCATGATCAGTCCGGAGCAGATGGTCTTCGGCATGATGGCCTCGCTGCTGGCCGCGGGCACCTGGCTGCTGATCGCCTCCATGAAGGGCTGGCCGGTCTCCACCACCCACTCGATCATTGGCGCAGTGATTGGCTTCGGCGCCGTTGGCGTGTCGATGGAAGCGGTACATTGGGCCGGCGTTGTTCCCATCGTATCGAGCTGGGTCATCTCGCCCGTGCTATCGGGTATAGTCGCCTTCATGATCTTTGTCAGCGTACAGAAGCTGATCCTGGATACCGAAGATCCATTCCGAAACGCCAAGCGTTATGTACCTTTCTACATGTTTGCCGTCGGCTTTATGGTCACCCTGATGACAGTGACCAAGGGCCTCAAGCATGTCGGGCTGGATCTGAACCCCTGGCAAGCCCTGGGTCTCGCTATCCTGGTAGGCCTGCTGGTAACAGCGCTGGGTGTGGTCCTGCTGAGCCGCGTCAAGCAGGACCCGGAGGCGGACAAGGGCTTTCACTTTGCCAGCGTGGAAAAAGTCTTTGCGGTATTGATGATTTTCACCGCCTGCTCCATGGCCTTTGCCCATGGTTCCAACGATGTGGCCAACGCCGTGGGTCCGCTGGCCGCCATTGTTGGCGTCATCCAGTCCGGCGGCGAAATTGCCTCACGCTCGATTGTCCCGAGCTGGGTTCTGCTGATTGGCGGTATCGGCATTGTGGTTGGTCTGGCCACCTATGGTTACCGCGTGATTGCCACCATCGGCCGGCATATCACCGAACTGACCCCCAGCCGCGGTTTTGCTGCCGAGCTGGCCACCGCCACCACTGTGGTCTGCGCGTCGGGCATTGGCTTGCCGATTTCCACCACCCATACCCTGGTGGGCGCGGTGCTCGGCGTGGGTATGGCGCGCGGTATCGCCGCCCTGAACCTGCGCGTAATCGGCACCATTTTCAGTTCCTGGATCATTACCCTGCCAGCCGGTGCCGGCCTCTCAATTGTGTTTTTCTTTATCCTGACCGGCATTTTCGGCTGACGCTGACTGCCTCGCAGCGTAAGCTGGAAAACACATTCCAGCTTACGTCGTCAGGAGCCTGCCATGGCCACCTCCACTCTCAGGGCACAGTTTGATGCCCTGCTGCAGATACCCTCCATCAGCTGCACCCAGGCGGACATAGATCAGTCCAATATGGGTGTTATCGAGCTGCTGGCTGGCTGGTTTGACGCTCTGGGCTTTGATTGTCGCATCCAGCCGATTCCCGGCGAACCCGGCAAAGCCAACCTGATTGCCAGTCTCGGTACCGGCCCCGGCGGTCTGGTGCTGGCCGGGCATACTGATACCGTCCCCTGCAATCCCGATCGCTGGCAGCACAACCCCTTTGCACTGACTGAAGCCAACGGCCGCTGGTACGGCCTCGGCAGTTGCGACATGAAAGGTTTTTTTGCACTGATTATCGAGGCGCTGAAAAGCCACCTGGAGCAACCCTTCAAGCAGCCGTTGATTATCCTCGCCACGGCTGACGAAGAAAGCTCGATGAGCGGTGCCCGGGCACTGGTCGCCAGTGATCTGCTGCAGGCCCGGCACGCGGTGATTGGTGAGCCAACCGGCCTGAAACCGGTACGGGTGCACAAGGGCATCATGATGGAGCGGATCGATATCGTCGGCCAGGCCGGACACTCCTCCAATCCGGCCCTCGGCAAGAACGCCATGGAAGCCATGCACGCGGTGATTGGCGATCTGATGACCCTGCGGGCCGGCTGGCAAAAACGCTGGCAGAACCCGCTGTTCGGCGTGCCGGTACCCACACTCAACTTCGGCTGCATTCACGGCGGCGACAACCCCAACCGGATCTGCGCCAAGTGTGCGCTGGAATTTGATATCCGCCCGCTGCCGGGCATGGACCCGGATGCCCTGCGGGCCGATATCAACCAAGCGCTGCAGCAGATTGCCGGCGAACGTCAGTTGGAGATCACCTATAAGCCGCTGTTTCCCGGTGTGCCGCCCCTGGATACCCCCGCTGATGCCGAGATTGTGCGGATCTGCGAAGAACTGACCGGCTACCGGGCCGAGAGCGTGGCCTTTGCCACCGAAGGCCCCTATCTGAACCAGATCGGCATGCAAACCCTGATTCTCGGCCCCGGCGACATTGATCAGGCGCACCAACCGGATGAGTATCTGGCCATGGACCGGATCGACCCGATGATCAAGATCCTGCAGAGCCTGATCGCCCGCTTTTGCCTGTGAACCAGGAACTGCCCTGACTAACGGAAGGGCGGCTCGTCAAAGCTGCGCAATTTCCGCGAGTGCAGACTGTCACGCTGACTGCGCAGCAATTCCAAGGCGGCAATGCCGATATGCAAATGCTGGGTTACCGCTTTCTCATAAAAGACCCCGGCGGCACCAGGCAGCTTGATCTCACTGTGCAGCGGCTTGTCCGATACACACAGCAGCGTACCATAGGGGACCCGTAGACGGTAACCCTGTGCGGCAATGGTGCCGCTTTCCATGTCCACGGCAATGGCCCGCGCCTGATTGATCAAGGGCCGCTCCTGCGCCCAACGCAGCTCCCAGTTGCGGTCGTCGTAGGTCAGCACGGTACCGGTGCGCAATCGCCGTTTGAGTGCATCACCGCGCTCACCGGTTACCTGCGCCGCCGCCTCCTGCAACGCCATCTGTACTTCAGCCAGGGCTGGCAGGGGAATATTCGGTGGCAATACCCGATCCAGAATCCCGTCGCGGCGCATATAGGCGTGGGCCAGGACATAGTCGCCTATGGTTTGCGATTGCCGCAGGCCACCGCAGTGGCCGATCATCAGCCAGCAGTGCGGGCGTAATACTGCCAGGTGGTCGGTAATGTTCTTGGCATTCGACGGACCCACACCAATGTTCACCAGGGTTATGCCCTGCCCCTCTTCGGCCTGCAGGTGGTAAGCCGGCATCTGGTAGCGGTGCCAGACCACCTGCTCGAGTATCGCCTGCATCTCGCCTTCGGACAGCCCACGCTCGATCACCACATTGCCCGGCAGGACCATGCGCTGAAAACGGGTGTCCGCCTGCAGCATGTCCAGCCCGTGACGAATGAACTGATCAACATAGCGATGGTAGTTGGTCAGCAGAATCCAGGGTTGCACATGACGCCAGTCGCAGCCTGTGTAGTGCACCAGCCGCCGCAGGGAGAAATCCGTGCGCGCCGCATCGAACAGCGCCAGCGGTAGCATATCCAGCGTGTCCCAGTCGTTCAGGCCATCGGCTGTGGCATCGGTCACCGATGACAGGTCGGTACTGGGGAACACCCGCGCCAGTTCGCTGGCAGTCACCCCGGCACTGGCCAGCTCAACATGCTCGACCACATAGGGATAGGGAATGGCCTGCTCGCTCAACCCGATCTCGACCCTGACGGTGAACTCACTCATCAGCGGTCGCAGCTGCTCCAGCAGGTAATTGCGAAAGGCACCGGGGTGGGTCACCGTGATGCCATAGGTACCGGGCAACTGGACTTTGGCGTAGGCCCTGACACTGGTAGGCACATCGCCGGGGCACTCATAGGTCAGGCGCAGCGCGGGGTAACAGAAGGCCTTCAGCTGAGCCGCATCGGGGCGACGACGGTTCTGTAGATAAGCCGTCAGCGCCTGGGCCAAGGCCGATGACGCCTGCCCATACAGCGCTGCCAAAACCTCAACGGCCTGCTCTGCTGTCGTGACCTGCTGATACCCGCCTGATGGCTCTGCCATGCGTTTTCTCCCTGATTATCGATGGCTATATCTTGCCTGTTTTTTGCGTTCCAGGTACAGGCAAGCACAATCACCACTTGAAGCGGATCAGACAAAGTCCCTACACTGCGGTTTTGCACGGATTGCCCAGCATGTCTGATTACGTCAACTGGTTTCGCCACTCGACGCCCTATATCAACACCCACCGCGACTGCACCTTTGTTGTGCTGTTGCCGGGTGAAGCCTTGGCGCACCCGAATTTCAGCAACATAGTGCACGACATCATGCTGCTCAACAGCCTGGGCGTGCGGCTGGTTCTGGTGCACGGCTCGCGGCCTCAGATCGAGGAGCGCTTGAGCGCGCGCGGCATCAGTTCGCGCTACCATCAGGATTTGCGCATTACCGACAGTGATACCCTTGCCTGCGTGATGGATGCGGTCGGCAGCCTGCGGATCGCCATAGAAGCGCAACTCTGTATGGCGCCCTCCGCCTCCGGACAGGGTTCGCGCCTGCGCGTGGTCAGTGGCAACTTTGTCACAGCCAAACCCATAGGCGTGCTTGAAGGTGTCGACTTCCATCATACCGGCGAAGTCCGGCGGATTGATCGCAAGGCCATCAGTCGGCACCTGGACGAGCAGTCCATCGTGCTGCTGTCGTCCATGGGCTACTCGCCTACCGGTGAAGTCTTCAACCTGGCCTGTGAAGATGTGGCCACCAGCGCCGCTGCCGCGCTGGAAGCCGACAAGCTGATCCTGTTTGGCCCGGATGCCGGCATCTTCGACAGCCGTGGCCAACTGCTGCGCGAACTCAAGCCAACCAAGGCCGTGGCACTGCGCGAAAGCCTCGGCAACAGCCTGCCAGGCTCGTTGCTGACCGCCGCCTGCAAGGCCTGCGACAAGGGTGTGCGGCGCAGCCATATAGTCAGCTTCAGTGATGACGGTGCGCTGCTGACCGAGCTCTTTACCCGCGACGGCGGCGGTACCCTGGTGACTCAGGAAGCCTTCGAGCTGATCCGCACCGCGACCATTGAAGATGTCGGTGGCCTGCTGGAACTGCTCAGACCCTTGGAGGAAGCCGGTATTCTGGTGCGCCGCTCACGCGAGGTACTGGAAACCGAAATCGGCCAGTTCACCCTGATCGAGCGCGACGGCCGGATCATCGGCTGTGCCGCCCTCTACCCGCTGGAAGAGTCCAGCTCGGCGGAACTGGCCTGCGTAGCCATCGACCCGGATTACCGGCATGGCGGCCGCGGCGATCAACTGCTCGAACATATCGAAGCAGAGGCCCGCGCGCTGAAACTCGACACCCTGTTCGTGCTGACTACCCGCACCGCGCACTGGTTTCGGGAGCGCGGCTTTGTGCCCAGCTCGGTCGAACGCCTGCCGGCCAAGCGGGCTTCGCTGTACAACTACCAGCGTAACTCCAAGGTGTTTGAAAAAGCCCTTTGATCCCCGGCATACGTCCAAGCTGAGCTTGGGCGTATGCAAATCAAACAGGTTGCACCCGCATGCGGGTCACTCATCTGAAAGTGATCTTTGGACACAGTATGCCCGGTGACGATCAGCCTGTTTTAATGTAGATTCCGCTTTCCAATAGCCACCCTTTACGGACCCCATGACTCTCCTGATAGCCTTTGCTGTCCTTTCCATTCTGGTTTCTTTCATCTGTTCCATCCTTGAAGCCGCCCTGCTCTCCCTGACCCCCAGTTACATTGCCCATCAGAAGCAGGACAAGCCCAAGCTCTACGAACGCCTCAAGCAGCTGAAGGACAATGTCGATCAGCCGCTTGCTGCCATCCTGACACTCAATACCGTGGCCCATACCGTGGGTGCCACCGGCGTCGGTGCGCAGGTCACCATCGTGTTTGGCGATGGCTACCTGGGCATTGCCTCCGCCATTATGACCCTGCTGATTCTGGTCCTTTCCGAGATCCTGCCGAAGACCATTGGCGCGCGTTACTGGCGAGCCATAGCGCCCTTCCTGCCGTCTTTACTAGGCGCCATGATTCTGATGCTCAAGCCCTTCATCATGCTGTCGGACGTGGTCATGCGTCTGTTTGGCGGCAAACCACCCGAGCATGATATTCGCCAGGAAATCAAGGCGCTGGCTTTGCTCGGTCGGGAACTGGACAAGCTGGATGATGATGAGCAGCGGGTCATCAGCAATATTCTCGACCTGCACGACATCAAGGTCCGGGACATCATGACGCCGCGCATTGTCTGCGACTCTGCCCTCCCGGATGAACCCATTGCCGACCTCAAGCTGCGCATTCGCGAGAGCCAGTTCTCGCGCTACCCGGTGGTGGCTGAAGACGAGTCGCCACTGGGTGTGGTCTTCCGCTATGACGCCTTGATGGCTGAAGATGAAAGCCAGCCGGTCTCCAGCATCATGAAACCGGTCAAGGTCACGCTGGAGACCACCAACGCGGAAAACCTGATGAGCCAACTGATGCAGGAGCGTCAGCACATGAGCCTGATATACGACGAATTCGGTGGCTGGCAGGGTCTGGTTACCCTGGAAGATATTGTCGAGGCCATTATCGGCAAACCGATCATGGATGAGACCGACGACATCCCCAACATGCGCCGCTTTGCTCGACGCCGCTGGGAGCACCGTCTGAAAGATACCAAGGCGATCTAGCATGAGGGCCGAGCGGTCCGCGCCCGGCCTGATATCGAGCAACACGACTTTTCAATATGTCCCTTCAGTCAGCCGGCTGGCCAAGGAACAATCACAACGTCATATATCCATATTGAATAGATAAATTCATTTTTATTCTTTTTAATTTGTTCATGTGTCGATTATGTTACAACCGTCAAACAGATTGACGCGTCTGCTGCTACTCGACCACGAAGCGCTCCATTCAGACGGTACGCCAACATAAACCGGAGCCACAACATGAACAAAACCCATCTCGCCAGTGCCGTGCTGGTCAGCATTCTGGCCAGCACAGCATCCAGCCTGGTGCAGGCCAACCAAGGATTTATCGAAGGAAGCAAAGCCAACCTTGGACTGCGCAACTTCTATTTCAACCAGGACAACCGCAGCGGTTCAGCCGCACCCAGAGCCGAGGAATGGGGCCAGGGCTTTGTGCTGGACTTTCAGTCAGGCTACAGCACAGGCCCGGTGGGGCTGGGCTTCGACGCGCTTGGGCAAGCCGGCATTCGCCTGGATTCAGGCGGACGTACCGACAAGGCCGGGCGCAGCCGCAGCCCTGGCGCGCTCTTTCCCCTTGATGATGACAACAGCGCTGTCAGCAGCTTTGGTCGGTTCGATCTAACAGCCAAGGCCCGCATTGCCAATACTGAATTACGTATTGGTACTCTGCGGCCACGTCTGCCGATCCTGGTCCAAAACGACGGCCGCCTTCTTCCGCAGACTTTCCGTGGCGGTCATCTGACCTCCAGCGATATCAGCGGCCTGACCCTGCATCTGGGTGAAATTCGTGAGGCCAGCGGGCGCGCATCTTCTGACTATGAGGATTTGCGGATTGCCGGCGGCACTGAACGCGTTGATCAATTCCGCTTTGCCGGTGGCGATTACAAGCTGACAGATAACCTGACCACCAGCTACTACTTTGCCGAACTGGAAGACTACTACCGTCAGCACTATCTCGGCGCCGTCCATACCACAAGCCTTGGCAATGGCAAGCTCAGTACTGATCTGCGTTATTTCGACAGCAACGCGCATGGTGCCAATAAGCGTCAGGAAGCCGGTTTTGGCGCCAGTGGATTCCAGAATGATGGCAAGGTCGATAACACTGCTGCCAGTGCGCTCTTTACCTTCAGCCAAAGCGGCCATGCGTTCGGCTTGGGTTATCAGCACCTAAGTGGCAGCAGCAACTTCCCCTTCGTCAATAACGGCGACGGTGCCACTGCTTACCTGATTACCGACTCGCAAATCGGCAAGTTCCAGCGCGCCGGCGAGCGCACCTGGCTTGCCCGCTACGGTTATGACTTTGCCAATGCAGGTGTACCGGGCCTGCGCGCCAATCTGACGTACCTGCGTGGTGACAATGTGGATGCCGCCGTCTCAGGCAAGGATTCAGAGTGGGAACGTGATGTCCGTGTGGATTACACCATCCAGGACGGGCCTTTGAAAAATCTTGGTTTCTCCTTGCGCAGCGCGGCATTGCGCAGCAGCGTAGCTAACCAGCGGGATATAGATCAGACCCGCTTTATCATCAGCTATAACGTCGTTTTGCTGTAAATGAGTTAACAGAAACGCTTTCATCAGTACTTTGCCCGCTGACTCAACAGGTTCGCGGGCTCTTTTTATTCCTTTTTATATATAAGCAAAGAATTTTATATTCCTTATTAATTAGATAGCGCGGCTATACAATAGCTCCATCAATTCAGCATTCCCTCAAGGGGACATCATGAACAACCAACTGACACGCTATCTGATCGTTCCCGGCTGGCAGGGTTCCGGTGCAGACCATTGGCAGAGTTACTGGGAGCAGCTACTACCCAACACACAAAGAGTCGAACAGGATGATTGGCTGTATCCTGACCGCCAGAACTGGACTGCCCGGCTGGACCAATACATCAAATCAAGCAGCGCACCCGTTGTGCTCATAGGTCATAGCCTGGGCTGCGTCACAATAGCTTGCTGGGCGAACCAAGCGAGTCCGTCTTCTCGCAAGCAGGTCAGGGGCGCGTTGCTGGTTGCTCCCGCAGACGTCGAACGGCCGAACTGCCCGGGCGCGTTACGAGGATTTGCGCCAATACCGCTGACAGCTCTGCCCTTCCCCAGTCTACTGGTAGGCTCAGACAATGACCGTGCTGCCAGCGCTGATCGGGCCATCGCAATGGGCCAGGCCTGGGGCAGTGAGATGGTGCTGCTGAGCGGCTGTGGGCATATCAATGCCGCGGCAGGGTTTCATCATTGGGAGGCCGGGTTTGCCTATCTTTACCGGCTACAGGGCACGATTGAACAGAGTGCGAGAAAGCACGGATAATCAGGACACAGTATGAACACGCCCTACACACCACCCAGCGCGCTACTGAGCTTTGCTGATGCCGATCGCAGCCCCCTGAGCATCCGTGCCAAAGCGCTGGTATTCGTCGATCCACGATCGAAAAAACTGCATGACGAACTGGAGTATCTGGCTAAAACCAGTCTTGCGATTCTGGTAGGCGGTGAAACCGGATCGGGCAAGGAGCTGCTGGCCAGGCAGATTCATCGGACTAGTCAGAGACCCGGCCTATTCGTGGCTGTCAATTGTGGCGCGCTGCTCAATGGTCAAGCCGAAGCAGAACTCTTTGGCTACGCACCCAATAAACCTTTGAGCAGTCCGGCAGGGCGCACCGGCTGGTATGGCTCAGCCAATGGCGGTACGCTTTACCTAGATGAGATTGGCGATCTGCCATTGAGTTTGCAAGACAAGCTGCTGACCGCTCTTCAGACCCATGAGATACACCGGGTAGGTGCCAAGACAGCTACGCCAGTCGATGTCAGATTGGTGGCCGCCACCAGTATCAATCTGGAAAGAGCAGTGCGCGCAGGCAACTTCAATGCGCATTTGTATGAATACATCAATGAAGGCTTTCTCGAACTGCCGCCGCTGCGGCAACGGCCAGCAGACATTCTACCTTTGGCTGAATACTTTCTTGCCATGTACGCACAACGCCTGAGTCTGAATGTACCCCGCTTTAGTGATGAAGCTCAGCAGAGACTGGAGCACCACCGCTGGACGGGCAATACCCGCGAGCTGGAAAACGTTATCCACTTTGCATTACTTGTCTGCCGTAATGGCGTAATCGAACCGGAAGATCTGAATCTTCCTGCAGCCTGACTCCAGCCCACCGGGCTGGAGTCAGCACTCACATCCACCCTATAGCACGCTTGATCTTCAAACCAAAGAGCACCCCAGCCAAGCAAAAAAAGCCGAATACCCAGCCTGACGCCGCACCGGCCATGATGCCTGACAGCAGCGTACCCACGGTACAGCCCAGCGCCAGCATGCCGCCAAAACCCATCAGCACACCGCCTGCCAGGTTGCGCCAAATCTGCTCCAGAGAGGGTCGCTTGGGCTGAAAGTCGCCAGCAACCAGCGCTGAGGCCCAGGCCGCCAGTACCAGTCCAATAACAAACACACCATTGTTCGACAGCAGTGCCTGCTTGACTGCCGTTGCACAGCCGGAAAAGCCATCCAGGCCGTAAAGACGACTGGGCAGCCAGCCTGCTGCGTCCGCAGCAGTGCGTGACAGACTACCCAACTCCGCAGTCACTCCCAAGGGTGCCACACGTAGGTAACTGACTACCGCCAATGCGCCAATCAGCACACCGCCAACATAGGGTGGCCATCGTCGGCGCCAGATCGCTTGGCCAGGCGTAGTTTGAGGATCTGGCTCTGCGGGCCGAGCATGGTGCAGCAAACCCCAGGCCAGTGCCGCCAACAAAGCCAGCTGCAGGAGCAGTGACCCGCCGTAACCCAGATAAGCGGGCAACCAGATACTTGGTGCGTCCTGAACCGCGTACAGATACAGAGTGTTCCAACTGAGAAACCCGATGATGAACCCCAGCAGCACACCCACGAGCGCAAAAGGCGAAGCCAAAGCACCTTCTCCAAGTCGATACAAATGGGCGCTGATGCAGGAACCAGAGAGGGCCATACCCATACCGAATATCGTCGCACCAAAAGCCAGTATCGAACTGACCGGCCCGACATGCGCATCCGGTGGCAAACGACCACTGAAAGCATCAGGCACAAAATTGCCGAACACGGCATGATAGCCCAGCGTGCCAACCGCCAAAGCTGCCAGCAAACCGAGCAGGCCACGCGCATCCCGGCGCTCGACAAAATCACGAGTGATGCAGAAAAAACAGAAGCGTGAGCGTTGCAGCAACACACCAAAGGCAGCACCTGCCAGTAAAGAAAAGCTCAGTGTCCGGCCAACAGGCGTTGGCGTGGACAGCACCCAGGCCCAGAGCCACAGCCCGGCGGTAATCAGCAGGGCCAGCCCCAGGGCTGGAACGGAAGGTCGATCAGCCATGACCTTGTCAATCATCGAAACCCCCTTGAGACGAGAACGCGCAGAAGCAGCTAAATAAAAACCCCGGCCTGAGCCGGGGCTGATATTGCTGCCGGTCATGGCGAATTACTTGCCACCCCAGACAGTGCCCGCGACGTTCACTACGGGTACACCTACTGCATTGCCGTACTCGGTCCAGGAGCCATCATAGTTACGCACGTCGTAACCGAGAATCTTGCTCAATGCGAACCAGGTGTGACTGGAGCGTTCGCCAATCCGGCAATAGGTAATGATCGGCTCGCTGCCATCGATACCTACTGCGGCGTAGACCTCTCTCAACTCCTCAGCCGACTTGAAGGTACCGTCAGCCGCAACAGCCTGCCCCCATGGCACATTCACCGCACCGGGAATGTGGCCAGCCCGAACCGCCAGCTCCTGAACGCCTTCGGGCGCAAAAATCCGGCCGTTGAACTCGTCTGGCGAACGGATATCAACCAGTCGGGCATTACCACGGCCCTCAGCAACAGCAACCACGTCAACAAAACGTGCTCGCAAATCCTCATTACGTCCTGCCAGGCTAATATCACCCTGCGAATAGGTTGTTGCCCGGTTGCTCAGACCTCGATTCTCGGCTTCCCACTTAGCCCGCCCGCCGTCCAGCAGCTTGACGTTCTGAACGCCATAGACATCAAAAATCCAGGCACCCCAGGCGGCAAACCAGTTGTTGGTATCGCCGTACAGAATAGTGGTGGTATCAGAGGAAATACCGGCCCCACGCAACAGCGCCTGAAAATTCTCCTGTGACGCGATATCACGCTTGACCGGATCAACCAGATCCGTGTGCCAGACAAAGTTGACTGCGCCGGGTATATGTCCGCGCTCGAACTGGCCCGGGTTGACGCTCACTTCAACAATTCTGATTGAAGGATTGTTCAGGTTATTTTCCAGCCATTCGGTACTGACCAATACATCGCTGGCAGCGGCCAGCGCAGCGCTAGTCGGCAACAGGGCGCTTACAGCCAACAGACCGGCGCCGATGAAGGTTTTGAAATTCATGTCGATACTCCTGTGGAATGCTTTAAATAGATTAGTTCTGCAATAAAACGAAATTAGATTCTTTACTCATATTCATATAACGCGTTGCTCTCTCCCTTTGGTTAGCTGTACACCGATGCCACTGGGGGCTCCCCACTCAGCAGCCAATGGCCAATATCCTTGACCTTGTAGTCCAACGGATCATGTAGCGTGTGCACGCGCACGTTGCGCCAGAATCGGTCGAAGCCATAACTGGCAGACGTGGCGCGAGCGCCCATGGCCTCGAAAATCTGTGCCGTAATCGCCAGCGCTGCCCGCGCGGAAACCACCTTGGCCTGAGCAATCGCCAGTGCTACCTCGCCACGTTGCGCCGCAGTTACTGCCGGGTTTTCCCAGGCCTTCTGCAATAACTGAGCAGCCTCGTCAGCCAGCAGTTGGGCAGACCTGAAGCGCAGCCAGAGGTCGCCATAACGTTGCTGCATAAAAGGATCGTCAGTGGCCTTGCTCACCCCCGAAGCGGGCCAGGCACGCGTTTGCTCTCGGGTATAGTCGAGCGCAGCGCTAAGCGCGCCTTGGGCATTGCCCAGATAGATCTGCACCAGAATCAACTGTGACAGACAGGTACGCAGGGTGCCGCGGGGCGCGCCCGGTCCCGCCTCAAGCAGATCGCGGCTGTCGACAAAAACCGATTCGAAATGCACCGTGCCGCTGTCAGTCTGGCGCTGACCGAAGCCGTCCCAGTCTTCCTTGACCAGCAGGCCATCGCGCCTGCCCGGCACCAACGCAAAGACCCGATCATCCGCGCGCGCACTACGCGGCGCACTGACAACCAGCGCATCGGCACCGAGCGCCCCTGAGCAGAACGACTTGCTGCCATTGAGCTCGTAATGCTCATCCTTTCTGACCAGTTGCAGACCCGTGTCCCGGCCATTGGTGGCGTTGCCCCAGAACCAGCTTTCTTCGATGGTACGGCCGAGCCAATAGCGCTGTTGCCAGGCGTCGCCAAACAACAGAATGGTGCCGACCTGCAGATGGTGAAAAGCAAACAGGTGAGCCAGCGAACTGTCCACCGCAGCCAGATAGCGGGTTATGGCATAAATAGCTGGCCATGGCGTCTCACGCCCACCGAACTGCCTTGGTACCGACAATCCAAGTAGACCGCTGCTGCGGATCAGTTCCTTTTCCGCCAATGCACTGCCACCTTCACGATCGCGCTGCACGGCTGACGCGGCTAGTTGCCGGGCCAGCAACAGAACTGCCGGATTCAGATCAGCAAAATCCACCGAAAATACCCGGGAATCAAGGACGCTGGACACGTCCTCTGGGTACTGGCTGGCAACGGACAAATCGGCCATTTCAGTTCTCCGGAGCCCAGATATTGACGTCGGTTGCGTTGACCGTCACCGGAAGTAAACCTTCCTGGTGAAAGGTGTCGGCAATTTTCTGCTGCTCGGCCAAGCTCTCGGGCTGAACCAGTCTGACCTCATAACTGCGCCGCTGGTTAGCCGCCTCCACCGTGGCGACATCCAATCCGCCCCACAACGGCCCCAAGATAGTGGCGGCCTCTCTGGGGTTGGCACGCAGCCATTCACCACTTTTTTGCAGCTCGTTGAAAAGGGTTGCCAGAATTGCCGGGTTGGCCTCGGCATAGCTGTCGGTACTCAGGTAGTAACGCTGGTAATCGGCAAGTCCTTCGCCGTCCGCCAGGGTCCGCGTCTCGAGCTGTCGCTGAACGCTGGTCAGGAAGGGTTCCCAGGTTACCCAGGCATCCACATTGCCATTCTCGAAGGCGGCACGACCATCCGCTGGTGTCAGGTAGGAAGGACGAATATCCGCAAAGCTCAGGCCAGCCTGCTTCAAGGCCTGAATCAACAGGTAATGACTACCGGCTGCCTTGGTTACAGCAACCCGTTTACCCTTGAGATCGGCAACACTTTGGATGGCGGAACTCGATGGTACAACGATGGCCTGCGCTGAAGGCGATGGGGCCTCCTGCGCCACATAGGTCAGCCTGGCACCGGCAGCCTGGGCAAATACCGGCACGGTATCGGCCACATCCGCGGAGAAATCGACATTACCCACGTTAAGCGCTTCAAGCAGCGGCAAGCCACTGGGAAATTCATGCCAGGTAACGCTTACGCCTTGCTGGGCTAACACCGACTCAAGTGTGCCCTGAGTTTTCAGCAGGGTGATCAAGGTAGATGATTTCTGGTAACCAATGCGCAGCGTGCTATCGGCAAGCACGGAAGCGCTAAAGGTGGCAGCCGCAACAGCCAACAGCGAAACACCGATGGAGCGGCCAATCAGCCGTCTCAGGGAAGGTCTTTTCATGACAGGGTCTCTGTACAGGATTGTATGGAACCGTCTCTGCACAGAGCCGGATCGGAGTAAAGGCAGCCACACTGCCAAGGATCCGGTCGTCCGGTACAACAAAGCTAAACGATCTAAAAAATAAAATATAAATACTTTTTTGATATTAGCTTATGGCTTTGTTTTCTGAAATCACGTCCTGTTACTTATTCTAAAAACAAATAAGCAAATTCTTATTTATTCTTTTTAGTCGATTTCACAGCAGCGCATAGTAAGCGTCAATCCTAAACACGCATGACTTCAGGAGCAAAACCATGACCATTCGACTCGGCGACATCGCCCCCGACTTTCAACAGGACTCCAGCGAGGGCCGCATCCAATTTCATGAATGGCTGGGCGACAGTTGGGGCGTGCTGTTCTCGCACCCCGCCGACTTCACCCCAGTCTGCACGACCGAGCTCGGCTTCACTGCCAAACTGAAAGAGGAGTTCTCCGCGCGCGGGGTAAAAGCTATCGCGTTATCGGTGGACCCTGTGGACTCACACATAAAGTGGATCGACGACATCAACGAAACACAGAACACCCGTGTCAACTTTCCGATCATTGCCGATCACGATCGCAAGGTCTCAGACCTGTACGACCTGATCCACCCCAAGGCCAACGACACCCTGACCGTACGCTCGCTGTTTGTGATCGACCCGAACAAGAAGGTGCGACTGACCATCACCTATCCCGCCAGTACCGGACGCAACTTCCACGAGATTCTGCGAGTAATCGATTCGTTGCAACTGACCGACAACTACAAGGTCGCCACCCCGGCCAATTGGCAGCATGGAGACGAGGTCGTCATTGTGCCTTCGCTGAAGGATGAAGATGAAATCAAACAACGTTTTCCCAAGGGATACCGAGCTGTCAGGCCTTATCTGCGCCTGACGCCGCAACCCAACAGGTAAGTGAATCAGTTTTCGGCAGGCTTTAAGGCCGCCGGACTGATACCAGCAAGCAAAACAGAACATCCGGCTTCGGCCGGATACCTGACTTGACCGCCAACGGAAAAGAAGGAATCGCCATGCATCAATAACCTATTAAGGAGCACTACATGAAAGCACCCGTCTGGCGCAAACACCTTGCCGCCCTTTTACTGACCCTGCCCACCGCAGCTCTGGCCAGTGAACCCGATGAAGTCCGTCTGGATTATGCCTACTACGCCCCCACCAGCCTGATTCTGAAAGATCAAGGCATTCTGGAACGGCGTCTGGCTGATAGAAATATCAGCGTACGCTGGGTACAAAGCCTGGGTAGCAACAGAGCCCTGGAGTACCTGAACTCCAACAGCATTGACTTTGGCTCAACCGCTGGGCTGGCTTCAGTACTGAGCAGAGCCAACGGTAGCCCGGTCAAAGTCATCTATGTCGCCAGCCGTCCCGAGTGGACCGCCCTGGTAGTACCACAGGGGTCACCGATCCAGAATGTGGCTGATCTGAGGGGCAAAAAAATCGCAGCAACCAAGGGAACCGATCCCTATCTGTTTTTACTGCGCACACTGAACGAAGCCGGGCTGGACAAGGATGATGTAGAGATCATTCACCTGCAGCATCCGGATGGCCGAGTAGCACTGGAGCAGGGCCGCGTGGACGCCTGGGCCGGGCTGGATCCCCATATGGCTGCCAGTGAGATACAGGCCGGTTCTCGCCTGCTGTCACGTAATCTGGACTTCAACAGCTATGGAGTACTGAATGTCAGTGATACCTTTGCCCGCGAGCAACCAGAACTGATCAAAGAGGTCATCGCTGCCTACGAGGAAGCTCGCCAATGGGCATTGGCCCACCCGGAGGACACCGCTGCGCTCCTTGCAAAAGAGGCTGGATTACCACTGGAAGTGGCCCGCTTGCAACTTTCACGTACCGACTTCAGCAATCCACTGCCTGGCGCAGAACATGTTGCTGCGCTCAAGGCAGCTGCCAGCATTCTGGTGGAAGAAGAGCTGGTGCGCCGGGGTACTGACGTGGCTGCAGCCGTTGATCAGTTGATCAGCCCGCAGTTGGCAGCTGAGGTGATTGGCACAGGCCACCTGGCCAAGGCGAGCGGAGAGTAAGGCAATGACCACCCAGACTCACACTTTGAGCCGCATCACCGACAGACTGCCGAGTCTGATCCGGCCATGGCAACTCAACTGGCGCGGCTGGGTGGTGCCTTTGGTGCTGCTGTTTGCCCTGGAGATCATTGTTCGCTTTGGCTGGCTTCCCGCCCACCAGATGCCTGCACCCAGCAGCATAGCTATCACGCTCTACGACTTGGCGCACGGCAACCTCTGGTCCCACACCCTGGCCAGCCTGGCCAGGGTTGGTAGTGGCTTTGCTATTGGTGCGGGGCTGGCTATCTTCATCGGTACCTGGGTGGGGCTGAGCCAGCGAGCCGAGGCGTACCTGGAACCGACGTTTCAGGGCCTGCGGGCCATCCCCAGCCTGGCTTGGGTACCGCTCCTGCTGCTTTGGCTTGGCATTGATGAGACGCCCAAGATCACCTTGATTGCACTCGGCGCCTTTTTTCCGGTGTACCTGTCTTTGGTTGCCGGGATCCGCAATATTGACCGCAAACTGATCGAGGTGGGCAAGCTCTACCGCCTGCCACCCTTCGAACTGATACGCCGCATTCTGTTGCCTGCGGCGCTGCCTAATCTGTTTACCGGCCTGCGCGGTGCTTTGAGCCTAGCCTGGATGTTTCTGGTCGCAGCCGAATTGATAGCCGCAACGAAAGGGCTTGGCTATCTATTGACCGATGGGCGGGAAACCTCACGCCCGGATATCGTTATCGCCGCCATTCTGGTGCTGGCGGTACTCGGCAAGCTGTCTGACAGCATTCTCAAACGTCTCGAAGATCGGGCACTGCGCTGGCGTGACAACTTTCACGGAGAGGACGCAACATGAGCGCGCTGCTGAAACTCATCGACATTCACAAGGCCTACGCCGGGCTGCAGATTCTCGACAAGGTTAACTTGTCCCTGGCGCCCGGAGAAATCATCAGCCTGATTGGTCCCAGCGGCTGCGGCAAGAGCACCTTGTTGCGGATCGCCGCTGGGCTGGATGAACAGTTTACGGGTCAACTTGAGCGCAACCCCCTGCTCGACTTTGGCCGCAGTAGCGGCATCGGTGTGGTGTTCCAGGAACCGCGCCTGCTACCGTGGCTGGACGTCGCCGACAATATCGCCTTTGCCGACGGCTGGAAGGCTGACCAGGTCTGGGTGGAACAACTGCTCAAGGATGTGGGTTTGCAAGGGCGTGGTGATGCCCTGCCGAAGGAACTGTCAGGCGGGATGGCACAACGTGCCGCGATAGCCCGTGGTCTGTACGGCAAGCCTCAGGTGCTGCTGCTCGACGAGCCCTTCAGTGCGGTAGACGCCTTTACGCGCATGAAGCTGCAGGACCTGGTGGCGAAGCTGGCGGTGCACTACGACATCAGCATTCTTCTGGTTACCCATGATCTGGACGAGGCGTTCTACCTCAGTGACCGTGTAGTTGTCCTCGGCGGTGGGCAGCCCAGCCGTATCACCCAAGAGTTTCACGTACCACTGACCCGACCCCGCGACCGACGTTCTGCCGAACTGGCCTATCTGCGGGGTGAGGCACTGACTGCGCTATACCAGGATCACGCACTCTGACCCTTCTTTGCTAAAACGCCCGCCAACGACCAACGGCCATGGCGGGCATGCAAGCGTTCTTAGATCAACCACTGCGCCAACAAGCCAGCCAAAGCACAAAGCCCCAGCGTCTTCATCACCGACAATTTCAAACCAAACAGCAGCACCGCAGCACCGAGGGCAATGACAGCCGAAGGCCAGTCCAGCGCAGCATCAAAGCCTTCTGGCCAGAGCACGTGATAGCCAAAAAACAACGCCAGATTGAGGATCACGCCCACCACTGCGGCAGTAATCCCGGTCAGCGGCGCAGTAAAGCCCAGTTGGCCGTGGGTGGACTCCACCAGCGGGCCACCGCCGAGGATAAACAGGAAAGACGGCAGGAAGGTGAACCAGGTGACCAGCGTGGCCGCTACTGCGCCAGCCAGAAACGCCTGTTCCGGGCCAAACACTTCCAATACATAGCCGCCAACAAAGGCCACGAAAGCCACCACCATGATCAGCGGACCCGGCGTGGTTTCGCCCAGTGCCAGACCATCAATCATGTGCGCCGGGGTTACCCAGCCATAACCACTGACGGCACCCTGGTAGACATAGGGCAAAACCGCGTAGGCACCACCAAAGGTGAGCAAGGCAGCTTTGGTAAAAAACCAGGCCATTTGCGTTAGCGTGCCGTCCCAGCCAAATAGCCCATATAGCGCCAGCATGGGCACCAGCCACAGCACTGCCCCGACTACCACCAGGCGCGTCAACCGGGGCCAGGCAAAGCGCGCATGTTCCGGCGTTGGCGTATCGTCATCAATAACGGCTGCGCCATAGGATTTTTCCGTCGCCGCATGGCCGCCACCGGGCTGAAAGTACTGTGGCGCGTAGCGTCCACCCAGATAACCGGCCAAAGCGGCGCACAGCACAATCAGCGGGAAAGGCAAACGGAATACAAAAATGCCGATAAAGGCGGCTGCCGCGATAGCCCACAACCAGGGGTTCTTCAGCGTTCTACTGCCGATGCGCCAGGCCGCCTGGAACACGATGGCCGTCACCGCGGGCTTGATGCCGTAGAAAATACCCGCCACCAGCGGCACATCGCCGTACGCGATATAGATCCAGGCCAGGGCAACCAGGATGAACAACGACGGCAAGACAAACAACACGCCAGCAACAATCCCGCCCCAGGTGCGGTGCAACAGCCAGCCGATATAAATGGCCAGCTGCTGCGCCTCAGGGCCTGGCAGCAACATGCAGTAGTTCAGCGCATGCAGAAAACGCCGCTCGGAAATCCAGCGACGTTTCTCGACCAGTTCCTGATGCATGATCGCAATCTGCCCGGCCGGGCCACCAAAGCTGATCAATCCCAGCTTCAGCCAGAACAGAAACGCCTGGTAAAAGGGCACGGGTGGCATCAGAGCGCCCTCTTCAACCTCGGCCAAA
This sequence comes from Gammaproteobacteria bacterium HGW-Gammaproteobacteria-11, assembly GCA_002840055.1. Lineage (GTDB taxonomy): Bacteria > Pseudomonadota > Gammaproteobacteria > Pseudomonadales > Pseudomonadaceae > Halopseudomonas. Next base: position 239,994 of record PGZJ01000003.1, read on the forward strand.
CCCGGTTTGTCGTTCATCAAGCTGTTCCTTGAATAGTGGATAGGCCAAGTAAATCACATTCCCCTATATGCTTTCTAAGAATATTAAAATTCTTAAATGTGATTTAGAGGAATAAGAATACTTTGCTAGCTTAGCGCAACTGGCAGCAGATCGCTGCTCCCACTCATTGCTACAAGGAAGACCCCATGCTGGTTGTGTCCATCGCGGGCAGTCCCAATCTGAAATCCCGCTCCGGGATTCTGCTGGATTATGCCCGCGGCAAATTACAGAAACAGGGCGTGGAGGTGGCACAGTTTCATATTCGCCATTTCAATGCCGAGGATCTGCTCTATGCACGCTTTGACAGCCCACAGGTAGTGGAGCTGGCGGAGCAGGTAAACCGCGCCGACGGCCTGCTGATTGCCACGCCGGTATACAAGGCCTCGTTTTCCGGCGCCCTCAAGGTGCTGCTGGATCTGCTGCCAGAACGGGCTCTGGCGCACAAGGTGGTACTGCCTATCGCCACCGGTGGCAGCCACGCCCATATGCTGGCAGTGGATTACGCACTCAAGCCGGTATTGGGCGCGCTCAAGGCCCAGGAAATGCTGCAAGGCGTATTCGCCGAGGACAGCCAGATTCAGTACGGCGAACCGGCGGTGCTCGAGGCGAATCTTAAAGCGCGACTGGATGAAGCCGTGGAGCACTTTGTCAGCGCCCTGGCACGCAGACCCGCGCCGATAGATCCAAAAACCCTTAACGATCGCTTGATCAACGCTCGCTGGAGCATCTGAACCCGCCCTTTAGGGCAATAACCCGCCTTACTCTCCCGCCAACGGGTCAGCAGGTTTCCAACACTCAAAGCAAAGGAAGAGACCATGAGCTCAACTACTTTGCGCCGGGGATTGGCAGCCGTTCTGGCCGCCACAATTTCCCTAGGCGCTATTACCCACGCCGCTGCCGACACCCTGCGTATCGGTTATCAGAAATATGGCACCCTGGTGCTGCTGCGCGCCGACGGCGGACTTGATCGTCGCCTCGCCGAGCGCGGTATCGAGGTTCGCTGGACCGAGTTTCCCGCTGGTCCGCAACTGCTAGAAGGCCTGAATGTCGGCTCGGTCGACTTCGGCACTACCGGTGAAACCCCGCCGGTGTTCGCCCAGGCTGCCGGTGCTGACCTGCTTTACGTCGCCCACGAGCCACCCGCGCCGCTGAGCGAGGCGATTCTGGTGCCCAAGGATTCTCCACTGCAAAGCGTTGCCGATCTGAGGGGCAAGAAAGTCGCCTTCAACAAAGGCTCCAACGTTCACTATCTGCTGGTACGCGCACTGGAAGAAGCCGGACTGAGCATTACTGATGTAACGCCGATCTACCTGGCTCCGGCTGACGCCCGAGCCGCGTTCGAACGTGGCAGCGTAGATGCCTGGGTTATCTGGGACCCCTTCCAGGCCGCCGCCGAACAGCAGCTTGAGGCCCGTGAACTGGCTAACGGTACAGGCCTGGTCAATAACCATCAATTTTATCTCTCGACCCGCGATTACGCTGACAACAACCCTGAAGTGATACAGATACTGGTGGAAGAAATTTCCCGCATCGGTGACTGGACATTGGCCAATGCAGATGCGGCCGCCGAGCAGGTTGCGCCTTTGCTCGGGCTCAGCCATGAGATCACCAAGACCGCGCTCGAGCGCCAAGGCTATGGCACGCGCCTGATTTCACCCGAGGTAGTGGAAGCACAGCAAAAAATTGCTGACACCTTCTTTGAACTGAATTTGATCCCGAAAGAACTGACCATCAGTGAAGTGATCTGGACAGCACCTGCCAACCTGGCCACAGCACCCTGATTTTTTGGAACACACACCTGCCCAGCCTTGGGCAGGTCACCCCCTTGCATGACACATGAAGGAGACCACTCCATGTCACTAAAAGAAAACGCGTCGCTGAACATTTTCTGGTTCCTGCCCACCCATGGCGATGGGCGTTACCTGGGTACGTCGTTCGGCGCCCGCGCAGTCGACCACAGCTACCTGCAACAGATCGCCCAGGCCGCTGACAAGCTTGGCTTTGGCGGCGTACTGATCCCGACCGGACGCTCCTGCGAAGACTCGTGGCTGGTGGCTGCATCACTGATCCCAGTTACCCAGCGGCTGAAGTTTCTGGTCGCGCTACGCCCCGGGATCATTTCCCCGACCGTGGCTGCACGCCAGGCCTCAACCCTTGATCGTCTCTCCAATGGCAGGGCGCTGTTCAATCTGGTTACCGGTGGTGACCCGGACGAGCTGGCTGGCGACGGCCTGAACCTCACCCACGAAGAGCGTTACGAAGCCTCGGTCGAGTTCACCCGAATCTGGCGCCGCGTACTGGAAGGCGAGAACGTCGATTACGACGGCAAACACATTCAGGTCAAGGGTGCGAAGCTCTTGTATCCACCTGTGCAACAGCCGCGTCCGCCGCTGTACTTCGGTGGCTCATCGGAAGCCGCCCAGGATCTGGCCGCAGAGCAGGTCGAGATGTACCTGACTTGGGGTGAGCCGCCGGAGGCAGTACGCGAGAAAATCGAACAGGTCCGCGAGAAGGCCGCCAAGCTCGGCCGCACGGTGCGCTTTGGTATCCGCCTGCATGTGATCGTACGGGAAACCAACGAAGAGGCCTGGCAGGCAGCGGACAAACTGATTGCCCATGTGGATGAGGACACGATTGCCAGGGCCCAAGCCTCCCTCGCCCGTTTCGACTCGGTCGGTCAGCAGCGTATGGCGGCCCTGCACGGTGGCAGCAAGGACAACCTTGAAGTCAGTCCGAACCTCTGGGCCGGCGTCGGTCTGGTAAGGGGTGGTGCAGGTACCGCACTGGTCGGTGATGGCCCCACAGTAGCCGCGCGGGTACAGGAGTATGCCGACCTGGGCATCGACACCTTTATCTTCTCCGGGTATCCGCATCTGGAAGAGTCCTACCGCGTCGCCGAGCTGCTGTTTCCACATCTGAATATTGCCCTGCCCGAACAACCGGCGGGCGCCCAGTACGTCAGCCCCTTCGGTGAAATGGTCGCTAATGACATTCTGCCCAAAGCTGCGGCACAGAGCTGAGGGACGAATGATGAGCAAACAGACCCAATGGCTCGAACGCCTGGCACCCTTCGTGCTGCCGGTACTGCTGCTGAGCATCTGGCAACTGTCGGTCAGCACTGGCTGGTTATCCAGCCGCATTCTGCCAGCACCCAGCGCAGTGGTAGCTGCTGGCTGGGGCTTACTGTCCAGTGGCGAGATCTGGCAACACCTGGCGATCAGCAGCTGGCGGGCCGTAACCGGACTAGCGATCGGGGGTGGCCTCGGCTTGGTCCTGGGCTTCATCTCGGGGCTCTCACGCTGGGGCGAACGCTTTCTCGACAGCTCGGTGCAGATGATCCGCAACATCCCCCATCTGGCGCTGATTCCACTGGTGATACTGTGGTTCGGTATCGATGAGTCGGCAAAAATATTTCTGGTCGCATTGGGTAGCCTGTTCCCGATCTACCTGAACACCTATCACGGCATCCGCAACGTTGACCGTGGCCTGGTGGAGATGTCGCGCAGCTATGGTCTGTCCGGCTTTGCCCTGTTCTGGCAGGTCATCCTCCCCGGTGCCCTGCCCTCGATCCTGGTCGGCCTGCGCTTTGCCCTGGGCTTCATGTGGCTAACGCTGATCGTCGCCGAGACCATTTCCGCCAGCTCCGGTATTGGCTACCTGGCAATGAACGCACGCGAGTTTCTGCAAACCGATGTCGTTGTTCTGGCCATTGTGCTCTATGCCCTGCTGGGCAAACTGGCCGACAGTGGCGCACGGCTGCTTGAACGTATCTGGCTGCGCTGGCATCCGGCTTACCAAAAGGAGGGTCGAGCATGACCGCCCAGCACCCCCCCCGCCTGAAAAACGGTATACCGCTGACCGTTCGTGGCCTGAGCAAGTCCTTCGGTGAACTGCAGGTACTGAAGAATGTCGACCTGCAAGTACCGGCCGGCCAGTTCATTGCCGTGGTCGGTCGCAGCGGTTGCGGCAAGAGCACCCTGCTGCGCCTGCTGGCCGGTCTGGACCAAGCCAGCGGCGGTGAACTGCTGGCCGGAAACGGCACCCTGGCAGACAACCGCGCGGATACCCGGCTGATGTTTCAGGACTCGCGCCTGCTGCCCTGGAAAAAGGTCATTGCCAACGTCGGCCTCGGACTCAAGGGTGACTGGCGCCCCAAGGCGCTGGAAGCACTGGAAGCCGTGGGCCTCTCGGACAAGGCAGACAAGTGGCCCGCCACGCTGTCCGGCGGGCAGAAGCAACGTGTCGCCCTGGCCCGCGCGCTGATTCACCAACCTCGCCTGCTCCTGCTGGATGAGCCGCTCGGCGCCCTGGATGCGCTGACGCGAATTGAAATGCAGCACCTGATCGAAAGCCTCTGGCAGAAACACGGTTTCACCGTCCTCCTGGTAACCCATGACGTCAGTGAGGCGGTGGCTGTGGCCGATCGGGTCATCCTTATCGAGGAAGGCGAAATCGGCCTGGACCTGAAGATCGATGTACCCCGGCCTCGTGCCCATGGCTCGTTCCAGCTCGGGCAACTTGAAGCCCAGGTGCTGGACCGGGTACTGGCCAAACCGGCACTGCCGGACAAACCGGAAAAAGTCTCACCTCTACCCACGCAACTGCGCTGGGCCAATTGATTCAAGCTCGTTAACCGAAAACCAGAAGGAAGTGCATCATGACCATTAAAGCGATCAACGTACGCAATCAGTTCAAAGGCCACATCAAGGAAGTCATTCGCGGCGACGTCCTCTCGGAAATCGACGTCCAGACCGCCGCCGGTATCGTCACGTCAGTCATCACCACCCGCTCGGTCGACGAACTCGACCTGAAGGTCGGCTCTGAAGTCATTGCCTTTGTGAAATCCACCGAGGTGTCTATCGCCAAGCTGTAAAGCCTGTCAGGCCAGTGCAGCGGGTTAGTTCAGCGTCGCACTGGCTTCCCTCACCATGTGAGTAAGCGCTTTCTGCATGTGCTGGATACGGGCGGCAGAGTAATCCAAATGCCGTTCCCTCAAGCGTAGGTAGCTACGTAAAGCAGCGATCTCACGATCCGGATGAAAACTTGCACGGAGCAAGCCGCAGGCATGCAGGCGCTGAATCCATTGCGCGTCATTAACGTCGGTCTTGCAACCAGGAACGGCTCGAGCATCGCGGGCGTTGGCCAATACGACGTGCAAACCGGGGCTTTCCAGAATCTCGTAGACGGGAATCCAGTACACCCCCGTGGACTCCATTGCTACGGTAGTAACCCCGATTGAACCTTGCACTCGAGTTCAGCTGTGAACGCTCTAAACGTTCGCACAGGTTGCTCAGCAAGGTCGGCTGGGACCGCCACGACATGGAAGCGAGACCCGATCTATGCCGGCTGCGTGGTCGTTGATGACCGGTAAACCGTTACGTACTGAGTTGAGCTTCTTCATGAGAATCCTCCAGCAAAGAAGTACTGGACGGGGACTCGGATCAGATCACATTCCTAAACGGGGTCGCCAAAAGACGCTACCAATAACGGGTCCGCAGCTTCCCCTGGATAATGTTTTTGACGGGGACTAAGCCTCCAAAGAGCTAACGATCACTGTCCAGCAAAAGAGATCTAGCTGGGACTCACCAGAGCGGAAGTGTTTCTAATCTAGTGGGCCGCGGAGCGCCGGGGAGGCGGTTTTTTAGAATCAACGCAGCAGGGCCAACCCACATCCTGCCGCAGCCAATTTCCTGATCTTCTCCGCCTGATTACCCGTGCTTAGAGCCACCGCCAATCTGCCAGACATAGGGCGGTTCGGTGCCGTTGATTTCCCAGTCGCCGATGATCCGTTCCTTGTAGATCAGCGGGTTGTGGGAGGCAGCGGTGCGGGCGTTGCGCCAGTGGCGGTCGAGGGCTTTGCTGGTGCTGGTGGCCGAGGCGCTAAGGGCGTTGAAAAGGTCGCTGGTTGCGCGCAGCACTAAGTCGGCGATTACCACCTGGCCTTGGGCGGACTCCAGTTCGGCGGCGATATTGGCGTTCCGTTCGGCTTCGGCGTTTTGGCCGAAGTGGCTTTCGTACGCCAGTTGCGAGGCCGCAGCCGCTCGCAGTGCGGTGGCTTCGGCGGCGTAGACCTGGGCCGAGGCCTTGCCGACCACTTGCTGCACCTGGGCATCCTGGCTGACCTGGCTGGCGTTGCCTGTGCTGAAGATGCGAGTGCGCTTGCGCACTTCGTCGCTGAAGTCGCGCAGGGCGGCGCGGCCCGAGCCCGCCAGTACGGCCAACAACACCAGTTGGTAGAAGGCTGTCTGGTATTTGAAGCGGGTAGCGAAGTCGAGCAAGTTGTCGTCCTCGACCACAGCGTTGACAAACACCGAGGTGCCGCTGCCGGTGGTGCGCTGGCCAAAGCCGTCCCAGTCGTCGCTTTGCTGGATGCCCGGTTGGTGCACACGCACGGCAGCAATCACGTCGCTGCCGCTGTCATCACGCTGGGCATAGAGGTCGATCCAGTCGGCGAAGATGCTCCCCGTGCTGTAGTACTTGGTGCCGTTAACCACCCACTGGTCGCCTAGGCGCGAAACGCGAGTACCGACTTGGCCGATCTTGACGCTGCCGACTTCGGTCCAGGCATTGCCCACCAGCTCGCCGTCGACAAAGCGCTTGAACCAGGTGTCCTGCGGGGCACTGGCGTGAGCGTTGAGGCGGTCTTCGACAAAGGCGAAGTGGCCGCGCAGGGCTTGCGTCACGTTGGAGTCGGCTTCGGCCAGTTCGATCAACAGTTGCAGCAGCTGCGGCAGCGACGCGCCGGCGCCACCGAATTGCACGGGTACGCGCACGGCGCCAAAGCCGGCTTCCTTCAGCCATTTAATCGGTTCAAAGGGCAGGCTTCGGGTTTGTTCGCGCTCCAGCGCGCCGGCGGCGATGCGCGCAAAGATCGAGCGAAAGCGTTCGGCCAGTGCTTGGTAGTCAGTGCCGGTGGCAAGCGCGTTTGGTAGATGCTGTTGCTGTGCGGTCATGGTATGGCTCCTTCAGTTAGCAGTAAGACGAGCAGACACTTTGGGCTGCTGTTGATTGCTAATACTGCAAAGGCCGTGCCTGGCGCTGTAAGCCACGATAAATAGAGGCTGCAGCGATTTTCGTGTGCTTTGCGGCTGTCGCTAGTCGGGCAACTTGTTGAAGCACTGACTGCTCAGCAACAGCGCGCTGCTGCGCGCCAAAGTCCGCCCTCTAGCGCAGCTGTTGGCCGTGCAACAGTTGATCAACAGTCTGTCCGCTGCGGGGCATCGCGCTGCGCCGTATAAATCTGATAACTGTATGAATTATATAGGAAATTAAGTTTGGCACGGTTACTGCTTAGTCCCTTGTGCAGATGCCACGGTGGCCTCTGCCGTGATGAGGACGGGCAATGAGCAAGAATCTGAAATTGGTCGCAGTATCCGGCAGCGTGCAGCAGCCCTCACGCACCTTGGTGCTGCTCAAGGCGCTGGTCGCCGGCTTGGCGCAGCACCTGCCAATCGAGCTGTACCTGATTAAGTTGTCAGAGGTCGGTCCGCAGTTAGCCGGCGCGTTGCAACGTGCTGATTTGCCCGCTGCGGTAGAGGCCGATTTGCAGGCAATTGAATCCGCCGACCTGCTGATTGCCGCCAGCCCCGTGTACCGGGCCTCGTACACCGGCCTGTTCAAGCACCTGTTCGACTTCGTGCATCACGAAGCCTTACAAAACGTGCCGGTGTTGCTAGCCGCCACCGGTGGCTCAGACCGCCATGCGCTGATCATCGATCACCAACTGCGGCCGTTGTTTGGCTTCTTCCAGGCCCTCAGCCTGCCGATTGGCGTATACGCCGGCGAAGCGGATTTCGCCGATTACCAGATTGCCAGCCCGCTGCTACTCGAACGTATCGAACGGGCAGTTGAGACGGCGGTACTGAGCCTCAATCCGGATTTTCAACGGGATGTCAGCGCTGCCTGACGTGTCCGATTAACCCCCAACTTCAATGAGTGACTGGAGTACATGCAATGAGTCAGGACAACATTAAATTTGCTTACTGGGTACCTAACGTCAGCGGCGGCCTAGTCGTCAGCAAAATCGAACAGCGCACTAGCTGGGACATCGACTATAACCGCAAGCTGGCGCAGATCGCCGAAAAGGCGGGCTTCGAGTACGCCCTCTCGCAGATCCGTTTTACCGCCGGCTATGGCGCCGAGAACCAGCATGAATCGGTCACCATCAGTCATGCGCTGCTGGCCGCTACCGAGAAGCTCAAGGTTATCGCCGCCATTCTGCCCGGCCCATGGAGCCCGGTGCTCGCGGCCAAACAACTGGCCACCATCGACCAGTTCACCAACGGCCGTGTCGCGGTGAACATCGTTTCGGGCTGGTTCAAGGGCGAGTTCCGCGCCATCGGCGAGCCTTGGTACGACCATGACGAGCGCTATCGCCGCTCCGAGGAATTCATTCGCGCCCTCAAAGGCATCTGGACCCAGGACAACTTCAGTTTCCACGGCGATTTCTACCGCTTCCATGATTACAGCCTCAAGCCCAAGCCCCTGCAACAACCGCATCCGGAAATTTTCCAGGGTGGCAGCTCGCGCGCCGCACGGGACATGGCCTCGCGCGTATCCGACTGGTACTTCACCAACGGCAACACAGTGGAAGGCATCAAGGCCCAGGTCGACGATATTCGCGCCAAGGCGGCCCTCAATGGCCATTCGGTGAAGATCGGCGTGAACGCCTTCATCATCGCCCGTGAAACCGAGGCCGAAGCCCGTGCCGTGCTGGCGGAAATCATTGACAAGGCTGACCCCGAAGCCGTCAACGGTTTCGGCAGTGAAGTGAAAAATGCCGGTGCGGCCAGCCCTGAAGGCGAAGGCAACTGGGCCAAATCCACCTTTGAAGATCTGGTGCAGTACAACGATGGCTTCAAAACCAACCTGATTGGCACCCCCGAGCAGATTGCCGAGCGCATTGTGGCACTCAAGGCCATTGGCGTTGATCTGGTACTGGGCGGGTTCCTGCACTTCCAGGAAGAAGTCGAGTACTTCGGCCGCAAGGTACTGCCCCTGGTGCGAGAACTGGAGCAGCGCAACAGCCACAGAACGGCCAAAGCCGACGCCGCAGCCGTGGTCTAAGCCGGGAGCCCCTATGCCGAACCTCAATCCTCAACCTGAAGCCAACCCAGGCAGCCTACCGGACTGGTTGCACCTGCAGGCCCTGCGCCAACCAGCCAGCATCGCCCTGCGCCACAAGCGCCTGGGGATCTGGCAGGTACGCACCTGGCGGCAGGTGGCCGATGAGGTTCGCAGCCTGGCCAAAACCCTGCACCAGCGTGGCTTTGGCCAGGGCAACAGTCTGCTGATCATCAGCCGGCCACGCCCCGAGTCCCTGCTCGCCGCCCTGGCGGCGCAATGGCTGGGAGGCGTGGCCGTGCTCCTTGATCCGCTGGAGGATGCCGAACCGCAGGTCAGCTTACTGGCTGACCTACAGGCCGAATTCGTGTTTGCCGAAGGCCTGCAGGAAATTCAGCGCCTGCAGGCTGCGGCGCTGCAACCCAGGCTATTGATCTATGCCGATGGCCGGGGCCTGCTGAGCAGCCCGGCACTTCCTGAGGCCCACGCCTATGCCGCGTTGATCAAGCCAGCGGTCGATCTGCTGCTGCGCCCCCAGGCGCGCCCAGAGCGCACGGCGTTTGCCTTTTATCGACTCGGCGCAGAACAGGGTCTGGAGCAGCAACGCATCAGCCATGCCGAACTGCTGCAAGCAGGCCGGCACTTGGTGAAAACCGAACACCTTGGCCGCCAGGAAGAAGCCCTGGCGGCCAGAGCCTTTGCCACTGGCGGGCAAGCCCGTTACTTGCTCGCCCCCTGGCTGATCGCGGGCTTTCGCCTGAACTTCCCGGAAAACCTGGCCACCCGCGACCAGGATCGTCGCGAACTGGGCCCCACCCTGGTGGCCGGTACGCGGGAAACCTTCAGCCGCCTGCATATGCAGATTCTGCAGCGCCTACCTGAGCCGGGCAGCCGCTCGCGGCGCTTGATCGACTGGGCGCTGGCCAAGCGCCCCACGGTCTGGCAGCGCAGCCTGGGCTACTGGCTGGTACGCCGCCCACTGCGCGATGCCCTGGGGTTTTCCCGCACCCGGGCGCCCCTGCTGGTGGGCGAGGAACTGGCTGCAGACACCCAGGCCTTCTTCGATGTACTGGGCATCGAAGTGCGCACCTGGCCGGACCCAGCCCAATGGCGCCAGCCCGTGGTCCCGGCGGCCCGTCAGGTCGACGGCTGGATAGATGGCGGCTCACAGCTGGCCTGAATGGAGATCGTTAATGAGCCATAGTGCGACACACCCCGACACGCCCCTGCTGCAACTGGAAAATATTTCGCTGTCGTTCAAGGGGGTCAAAGCTGTCAGCGACATCAGCTTCGCGGTCGCCACGGGAGAAATCTGTGCCCTGATCGGGCCCAATGGCGCGGGTAAAAGCTCGTTGCTCAATGTCATCAACGGCGTCTACCAGGCGCAGCAGGGGCGCATCCATTTTGCCGGCAGCGTGCGCCGGCACATGGCCCCGCATGATGCCGCGGTGCGCGGCATCGCCCGCACCTTCCAGAACCTGGCGCTATTCAAGGGCATGAGCGTACTCGACAACGTACTCAGCGGACGCAACCTGAAGCGGCGCAGCAGCTGGCTTGAACAGGCCCTGGGCATAGGCCGCGCCAGTGCCGAGGACGACCGGCAGCGCGAAGCGGCGGAGCGCATCATCGACTTCCTGCAGATACAGCCCTGGCGCGACGCCACGGTCGGCAAGCTGCCCTACGGCCTGCAAAAGCGCGTGGAACTGGCCCGTGCCCTGGCCGCCGAACCCAGGCTGCTGTTGCTGGACGAGCCGTTGGCCGGCATGAACACCGAAGAAAAGCAGGAGATGAGCCGCTTCATCCTGGAGATCAACCGTGAACTGGGCACTACCGTGGTTCTGATCGAGCACGACATCGGCGTGGTCATGGGCATTTCCGACCATGTGGTGGTACTCGACTACGGCCGCAAGATCGGTGATGGCTCACCCGATGCGGTGCGCCGCAACCCCGAGGTGATTGCCGCCTACCTCGGCACCCGTCACTAACCCCGCTATGTCCCACGCCACCTTAGGGCTGGCACGGATTGGCTTTGCCGCAAGACAGGATCGAACATGGAATTTTTCTTTGAAGTGCTGATTGGCGGGCTACTAGCCGGGGTCATGTATGCCTTGGTGGCCATTGGCTTTGTGCTGATCTACAAGGCATCCGGGGTATTCAACTTCGCCCAGGGCGCCATGTTGCTGTTCTCCGCCCTGACCTTTGTCAGCCTGCTGGCCCGAGGTGTGCCGTTCTGGCTGGCCTTAGTCATCTGCCTGGTGGTCATGGTGCTGATTGCCGTGGCCGTCGAGCGCACCATCCTGCGCCCTTTGGTCAACCGCCCGCCCATCACCCTGTTTATGGCCACCCTGGGCCTGGCCTATGTACTGGAAGGCTCGGCCCAGGCGCTGTGGGGCGCTCAGGTGCATGGCCTGGATCTGGGTATCAGTGATGTACCGCTGGAACTGGGCGGCATGCTGCTGTCGCAGTTCGACATTTTTGCCGCCCTGAGCGCCGCCACCCTGGTCTTGCTGCTCTCGCTGCTGTTCAACAAAACCCGTGTGGGGCTGGCCCTGCGCGCCGTGGCGGACGACCCGCTGGCAGCCCTGGCCGTAGGCATTCGCCTGCAACGGGTATGGATTCTGGTGTGGTCGGTTGCCGGCTTCGTCGGCCTGGTGGCCGGCCTGCTCTGGGGGGCGCGCCAGGGCGTGCAGTTCTCCCTCTCGCTGGTGGTGCTCAAGGCCCTGCCGGTGCTGATCATCGGCGGCTTTACCTCGATTACCGGGGCAATTGTCGGCGGCCTGATCATCGGCGCCAGCGAGAAACTGGCCGAGATTTATCTGGGCCCGATTATCGGCGGCGGTATCGAGAACTGGTTCCCCTACATATTGGCTCTGCTGTTCTTGCTGGTACGCCCAGCCGGGCTGTTTGGCGAACGCGCCATCGAACGGGTGTAAGGAGAGACACGATGTTTTTTCAGGAATCTGGTCAGTTCAATACCCGTTATGCCGAGGGTCGCCGGCTGTTTCGCCTGCACCAGGATCGCCTGGGCTTTGCCGCCCTGCTGCTGTTTGCCTTTGTCGCCGTGCCGTGGCTGGGCAACGACTACTGGTTCAGCGCCATTCTGATCCCCTTTCTGGTGTTGTCCCTGGCCGGCTTGGGGCTGAACCTGTTGACCGGCTATGCCGGCCAGCTGTCCCTGGGCTCGGCGGCATTTATGGCGGTGGGCGCCTTTGCCACCTACAACTTCGACCTGCGCATACCCGGCTTGCCGCTGCTCCTGAGCATGGCCATGGGTGGCCTCACCGCAGCCCTGGTCGCCGTATTCTTTGGCCTGCCCAGCCTGCGCATCAAGGGCTTCTATCTGCTGGTATCAACTCTGGCCGCGCAGTTCTTCGTGACCTGGGCCCTGACCAAGTTCAGCTGGTTCTCCAACCACAGTGCCTCGGGGGTGATCAGCGCGCCACGCCTGGAGATTTTCGGGGTGGACTTCACCTCGCCGGTCGGTCGTTATCTGCTCACCCTGAGCGTGGTGGTGGCACTGTTCTGGCTGGGCAAAAACCTGGTGCGCAGCGAACTGGGACGCAACTGGATGGCGGTGCGGGATATGGATACCGCCGCCGCCGTGATCGGCATTCCCCTGCTCAAGACCAAGCTGCTGGCATTCGCCCTCAGTGGCTTCTTCCTCGGCGTGGCAGGCGCACTCTGGGCCTTCACCTACCTGGGCACGGTGGAGCCACACGGTTTCGACCTGAATCGCTCATTCCAGATTCTCTTCATCATCATCATCGGCGGTTTGGGCAGCATCCTCGGCAACTTCCTTGGCGCCGCCTTTATCGTGCTGTTCCCGGTTCTGTTGTCCAACCTGGCCGGTCTGCTGCCCCCTGGCCTGATCGACGCCGGGCAGATCGAGAACCTGCAGAAGATCGTCTTCGGCAGCCTGATCATCCTGTTCCTGGTTAAAGAACCAGAAGGCCTCGCCCGCCTCTGGCAGAAATTTCGCGAGCGCGCACGGCTCTGGCCGCTGCGCTACTGAGCGAACCGCGCAAGCCCACTCCCGTAAACCCGATAACCCATTCGATAAGGATACAAGCAATGTTGAATCGATCTCTGCTCACCAGCCTGGCCCTGGCAGTAGGCCTGGGCGCCGCCAGCAGCAGCCTGCAGGCGGCCACGGAACAGTACTTCCCGCTGCAAAGCTACCGTGTAGGCCCCTATGCAGCCGGCGGCACAGGCTTTTTTGGTGGTTTTATCGACTACCTCAAGTACGTCAACGCCAACGGCGGAGTCAATGGCGTCAAACTGACCTGGAGCGAATGCGAAACCGAATACGTGGTTGAAAAAGGCGTGGAATGCTACGAGCGCTTGAAGAATGGGCTCAACGGTGCCCCTGCCGCTGCCACCAACCCGCTGTCGGTCGGTATCGCCTATGCCACGCTGGAACGTTCCACCGCCGACAAGCTGCCGCTGATCACTATCAACCACGGCCGCACCGACTCCACCGACGGCAGCGTCTTCCCCTATGCCTTCCCGCTGCAGCTCAACCCCTACTCGGAAGTCTCGGCCATCATCAACTACATCGGCCAGCAGGCCGGCGGCCTGGATCAGCTCAATGGACAGAAGATCGTCACCCTCTACCACGGTTCGCCCTATGGCAAGGAAACCAACGAGGTGTTGCAGATCCTTGCGGACAGGTACGGCTTCAAGCTGAGCCTGCTGGAGGTGCCACATCCGGGCAACGAGCAGCAGTCGCAGTGGCTGAATATCCGGCGCGAGCAGCCGGACTGGGTGATCCTGCGCGGCTGGGGGGTGATGAACCCGGTGGCCCTGAAAACCGCGCAGCGGGTCGGTTTCCCGGCCGAGCGCATCATCGGCAATATCTGGAGCAACTCCGAGGAAGACGCAGCGCCGGCCGGCACCGCCGCCAAGGGCTTTATTTCCATCACCACGCACCCTTCCGGCACCGACTTCCCTGTGTTGCAGGGCATCGAGCAGCAGGTGGTGGCCAATGGCAATGGCGACCTGGCCGACCCCAAGCGCTTTGGCACTGTGTACTACAACCTGGGCGTGGTCAACGGCATCCTCAATGTCGAGGCCCTGCGCATCGCCCAGGCCAGGTTCGGCCAGCAGGCGCTGAGCGGTGAACAGGTTCGCTGGGGCTTCGAGAATCTCAAGCTGGACGAAGCCCGCTTGACCGAGCTGGGTGCCCTGGGCCTGGTGCAACCGCTTGAGCTGTCCTGCTCGGACCATGAAGGCGGTGGCGCGGTGCGCTTCCAGCAATGGGACGGGGAAAAATGGAACCTGATCAGCGACTGGGTGCAAGCTGATCGCGCGCTGCTGCGTCCGATCATCGAAGCCTCGGCGCGCCAGTATGCCGCGGAAAAGGGCATCACCCCGCGTGACTGCAGCCAGGAAAGCTAATCCCTCTGCGCCGGGGTGCCCGCACCCCGGCCGCCCCCATGACCGGAGCACGACATGAGCCACGACCCGATCCTGCAGATCGACACAATCGAAGTCCTCTACGAACAGGCGATTCTCGCCGTAAAAGGTGTTTCCCTGCACGTTCAGCCCGGCCAGATTGTGGTGCTGCTGGGCGCCAATGGCGCAGGCAAGAGCACCACCCTCAAGGCGGCCTCCAACCTAGTGCGCGCCGAACGCGGCGAAGTGGTCAAGGGCCGTATCCTCTACCAGGGCCAGGAGATCACCCGCAGCGCGCCCCATGATCTGGTGGCCAATGGGCTGGTGCAGGTACTGGAGGGCAGGCACTGCTTCGCCCAGTTGACCGTCGAGGAAAACCTGCTGACGGGAGCCTTCGCCCGTAAGGCCTCACGGCGCCAACTGCAAGCCGATCTGGAGGAGATCTATAAGTTGTTCCCGCGCCTGCAGGTACGCCGCAAGAGTCTGGCCGGCTATACCTCAGGTGGCGAACAGCAAATGCTGGCCATCGGCCGGGCGCTGATGAGCAAACCCAAACTGGTGCTGCTCGATGAACCCTCCATGGGCCTTGCGCCGCAGGTGGTCGAGGAAATCTTCGAGATCATTCACCGCCTCAATCAGCAGTCTGGGGTGAGTTTTCTGATCGCAGAACAGAATATCAACGTCGCCCTGCGCCATGCCCACTGCGCCTATGTCGTGGAAAACGGCCGGATTGCCAGCGAGGGAACCGCTCAGCAGATGGCTGAGCGCGGCAATCTGCAGGACTTCTACCTGGGTCGCGCGGCTGCCAAGCGCACTGTGGCCGCCTGAGTTCAGGCAGCCACGGTACCCGGCTAAATCGACAGGTTAACCACCCGATTGCCCTGCAGACTCTGTGCCGGGCGGCGCTTGTTCACCACCAGCTCACCGGCCTTGATCAGCTTGGCGCGGGTCACATTACGGCTCAGGCCCAGCAAATTCGCGGTCTGCACCTGGTTGTAATGGCAGAAGCGATACGCGCTGCGCAGCAGGGCTTCCTCGACCTTCTCATGCAATGCTCCACCCTGCTCCTCGAACAGCCGTTCGAAGGCGCGCTGCAGCAGTGCATCGGCACTTTCGCCGGGCCCGCCCGGGGTATTTTCCTGGCGCTCGATACGCAGGTTGGAGAGGTGCAGATCCTGCGCCCGAATCAGCTGGTCGCGGCAGATCAGCAGGGTGTGGTGAATCACGTTCTCCAGTTCGCGAATATTGCCCGGCCAGGAGTAGCCGATCAGTTTCTGCTGGGCGCCTTCATCGAAGCTGATCTCGCCATAACCCAGGCGTCGGCTGTACTCGCCAATAAAGTGCCGGGTCAGCGGCAGAATGTCCCCCGGCCGTTCGCGCAAGGGGTGCAGCTCCAGGCTGACGACATTCAGGCGGTAATACAGATCCTCCCGAAAGTGTCCGGCATTGATGGCCTTCTCCAACTGCACATTGGTCGCCGCCAGCACCCGCACATTGATCGGTATGCTTTTGCGCGAGCCAAGACGCACCACCTCGCGCTCCTGAAGCACACGCAGCAGCTTGACCTGAATCGGCATCGGCAGGTCGCCAATCTCGTCGAGGAACAGGGTGCCGCCATTGGCTTCCTCGAACCAGCCGGCCTTGGCGCTCAGGGCACCGGTAAAGGCGCCCTTCTCATGGCCGAACAGCTCGGCCTCCACCAGGTTTTCCGAGAACGCGCCGCAGTTGACCGCCACGAAAGGTTTGTTACGCCGCGCGCTGAGGTTATGCAGATGGCGCGCCACCAGCTCCTTGCCCGTACCCGTTTCGCCGATAATCAGCACACTGGCATCGCTCGGCGCCACCTGCTGCAGGTGAGCCAGCAAAGCCTGGGACTTGGGGTCTTCGAAGACCTGGGCAGTGGCTCTGATGGAGGTCGCCAGCGCAGGTGACGGGGGCAAGGTGAGTAATTCCATGATCGTGCCTATGAGTAGAAGGATGGCGTGGGAAGCTGTCCGTTCAAGGCCCAGTCCCCCAGCTCATGCAGTTTGTAATCCAGTGGATCGTGCAGGGTTTGTGTACGCAGGTTGCGCCAGTAGCGATCCAGACGCAGGGCCGCATGGGTGGCCCGCGCGCCGGTCACTTCAAACAGTTTGCTGGTCAGCTCAAGGCCAACGCGGCTGGCGGCGACCTTGGCCGTGGCCACGGCGACCGCCAGCTCGCCACGCTGCTCGGCGGTCAGCCGCTCTTCCTTGCGCCAGGCGTCGTCGAGCAGAGCATTGGCCCGTTCGGTAAGCAGGCGGACACTTTCCAGGCCGACCCAGAACTCACCGTAATGCGCCAGGATGTAGGGGTCCTCGGTGGCCGACTGCACCTTGGCCTTGAACCAGGGCCGGGTTTCTTTCAGGGTGTACTGGCGCGCCTCGGCAAAGGCCCCTTCGGCGATACCGAGGAACATATTGACGAAGGTGAGCTGGGCGATCAGCGGGCGCAGGCAGGCAAAGGGCGTACTCAGTGGCCCCGGGTCCAGGAGCAACTCATTCTCCTCGACACGCACTCGCTCGAAGGTGGCACTGCCGCTGTCGGTCTGGCGCTGGCCGATATTGTCCCAGTCGCCATGCAGGGTGATGCCGGTGCGCCCCGAGGGAATGGCGGCAATCAACAGCTTGCCCTGGGTCGACTCGTCCAGCGCCGAGGCGATCAGCATTTCCGAATCCGCCGAGCCCGAGCAGAAACTCTTGCGCCCCGAAAATTCGCGCCAGCCGGCATATTTCTTCGACAGCGTGCGCGTATCCAGCGGATTCAGCGCATTGCCCCAGAACCAGTTGTTACGCGCGGTCAATTCGAACCAGGGTTGCCATTGATCCGGGCGCGAAAACAGGCGCACGGTGGCCAGCATCAGGTGCTGAAAACCAAAGACATGGGCGATCGAGCTGTCGACCTTGGCCAGCTCGCGCACCACCGCAAGGGTCTCGCTCCAGCTGGCACCCAGGCCACCATATTGCTCGGGGATCAGCAGGGCCAGCAGGCCACTGCGGCGAATCGCATCGCGCTCGGCCTTGGGCGTCCCCCCCCGTTGATCGCGCTCGGCGGCATTTTTAGCAAAATCCGCCGCCAGGCGCTGGGCGATCTGCAACGGGCTCTGCAGCTTGGAAGAAAGGATGGCAGTCACACTCAGTTCTCCTGGTGACGTGAAAGAGAGGCCCAAGCAATCAGGCAATCTTGCGCAGGGCAGCAAGGTTGCTGGTAAAGAGCTGCGCGGCCCGTTCGCCAGCCAGGCGGATACGCGCCTGCAGCGCCTCACTGCTGATCTGGTAGTTGCTGAAGTCGGCTTCAGCGGCATACACGCCGATCGGCAGGGTCAGCGCCTGGAAAAAACAGAACAGCGGGCGCAATTGATGATCGATGACCAGCGCATGGCGCTCGCTACCGCCCGTGGCAGCCAGCAATACAGGGGTATCGATCAGCGCATCTTGGCCAATCAGGTCAAACAGGTGCTTAAACTGGCCTGGGTAGGAACCCCGATAGACCGGTGCGGCAACAATCAGCAGATCCGCCTGCTCGATGGCGCGCAGTTCATGCTCGACGGTTTCCGGCAGTTCCTTGCGCGACAATGCGGCGCCGACCGGGCGGGCAATGTCGCCCAGTTCGATAATGCGGCTGTCGATGGCCAGGTGCTGCTGCAACTCACTGACAATGGCCTGGGTCAGCACCAGGGTGCGTGAGGGACGGAAGGTGCCACCGGAAACCGCGACAACCTTAAGGGGAGTGATCATGGGATGAAGTCCTGTTGCAGGTTTAGGAGCAGAGGTTCTAGCAATAGCCGTACCACCTGTATAAATCTATAAAAATCATATTCTTATTGCATATTAAAAATTTTTCGGCTGTTGCATGGCCAGCGCATTGCTGATCTGCTGTTGCCAGAGCAACAGCAGATCAAACTGCCTCGCAGGCAACAGTTCAGCTGCGCCTTTACACTTATCAATGAATCTAATCGATCTAATAATTAAAAAATAAATACCTTTTAGTTATTATTTTATGCCAGCAAATTCTGCCAAATACCCGCAACTACTGGCTTGCTTCAGGGGCAAAACGAAACTGTTTAACAGGCAACACCTGATCAACAGACTGTTGCCTGGCAGACAGCGAAACGACCTCGGCGTACCCCCACAGTCAAGCCGCAAAGCCCCGAAACAAGGCCTGAGCGGCAATCTGCTGAGCCGCCACGGAACTGGTACGCGGCTTGCTCTCCTACCTGCCAGCGAACAGTGGGCGGCCTCGGGCAGGCCTCTGCTCGGCGCAGAGGACCCTTAGAGCCCTCGCCGCACTTCCTGGCAGCCGCAAACTGCTGGTTGCCTTGCGATGAACAGTAACGAGCAGCGGCCGGCAGTTGCCTGATCGTGCGCTGGTACCTGGCTGGCGTGGCGACAGGTCAGAACCGACGGCGCTTTCTTTTATGACTCATCAAGAGGCACACGCATGAGCTTGGATATTTTCTGGTTTCTCCCCACCTCCGGTGACACCCGCTACCTGGGCAAATCCGCATCCGGCCGTCCGGCCACCAATCAGTACATGCGTCAGATCGCCGTGGCGGCGGAAAGCCTGGGCTATGACGGCCTGCTGATTCCCACCGGCAGCAGTTGCCTGGATCCCTGGGTGACCGCCGCCAGCCTGATCCCGGTGACCCGCAAGATCAAACTGCTGGTGGCCCTGCGCACCTCGGTCAGCAGCCCGACAGTCACCGCACGCCAGGCCGCCAGCCTGGACGAAGCCCTGGGCGGGCGCCTGCTGCTCAATGTGGTGCCCGGCGGCGATGCCGCCGAGCTGGCGGCCGAGGGCGTGTACCTCAAGCACGATGAGCGCTACGAGGCGGCCGATGAGTTCCTTACTGTCTGGCGTCGGGTGCTGCAGGGCGAAACCGTCGATTTCGCCGGCAAACACATCAACGTGAAGAAAGCGCAGAATTTCTTCCCGCCGGTGCAAAAGCCCCACCCGCCCCTGTACTTCGGTGGCTCCTCCGAGGCCGCTCACGAGCTGGCGGCCAAGCATGTGGACGCCTACCTGACTTGGGGCGAGCCCCCTGCCGCAGTGGCCGAAAAGATTGCCGATGTGCGCGCCCGCGCCGCCAAACATGGGCGCAGCGTGCGCTTCGGCGTGCGCCTGCATGTGATCGTGCGAGAAACCAATGAACAGGCCTGGGCTGCCGCCAATGAGCTGATTCAGTACCTGGATGACGACACCATCGCCAAGGCCCAGGCCAACTACGCCAGCATGGATTCGGTCGGCCAGAAACGTATGGCCGCGCTGCATGGCGGTCGTCGCGACCAACTGGAAGTCAGCCCCAACCTGTGGGCCGGCGTCGGTCTGGTGCGCGGCGGGGCCGGGACGGCCCTGGTCGGTGATGCACAAACCGTCGCCGCACGCCTGCAGGAGTATGTCGACCTGGGCGTGGACAGCTTTGTGCTGTCCGGCTACCCGCACCTGGAAGAAGCCTACCGCTTCGCCGAACTGGTATTCCCGCTGCTGCCGGGCAAGAACGCCGTCACCGTCAATGACGTGCTCACCGGCGGTGCCTTCGACGTGCGCGCCAAGGCCAAGCAAGAGGAAAGTGCCGCATGAAGATCATCGACATGCGTTGCCGTCCCGCCTTTCTGCACCCCTTCTTCGGCGGCGTGCCGGGTTCGCCCGAGCATGCCACGGCACGCTGGCTCAACCGCCGCGTTGGCACCCGCGGCAGCGACAGCCACTTTGAGCGTTCGCTGACCCAGCACGGCTTTCTCGCCGAGGTGCGCGAGGCCGGGCTGGAGAAAGCCGTGGTGGTGGGCCGGCATACACCCGGCCAGCACCTGCCCAACGACAGCATCCATGGCATCGTCCATGGTCAGCACGAACTGCTCGGTATCGCCGGCATCGACCCGGCACTGCAGGGGATCGAGCGCGCCCTTGCGGAAATCGACCGCGCCATCGACGTGCTCGGCCTATCCGGCATCGACCTGGAGCCCGGTTTCGGCGAACCGGCGCGGCATCCCGACGATAAGTTGTACTGGCCGATCTACCAGCACCTGCAACAGCGCGGCATCACGCTGTTCCTGATGAGCGGGCCGACCACCCCGGACCCGACCTATAACGACCCCGGCCGCCTGGCCAAGGTCGCCCGCGCCTTCCCCGAACTGAAAATCGTCGTCTACCACGGCTACTGGCCCAATGTGCAGCAGGCCATCGGCGTGGCCTTCCGCTACGAGAACATCCATCTGGTGCCGGACATGTACCTGTTCCTGCCCGGCAGCGAGGCCTATGTACAGGCCGCCAACGGCTTTCTCGCCGACCAGCTGCTGTTCGGCTCCTCCTATACCTTCAGGCCGATCCGCCAGAGCATCGACGATGCCCTGGCCCTCGGTTTCAAGGACGAGGTGCTGGAGAAGTTCTTCTACGGCAATGCGGCCCGAGTGCTGGGACTGGATCTCCCCAATACACTTCAATGAAGTGGCTGGATGAGGGACTAAGTAGAAAGATTGCTGTATCAAGACCAACAGCAAATCAGCATTCTGACTGTTCTGCGTTGCGTCGCGCTGTTGATTTTATTTATTAAAGTCTTGATATTAATATGGTTTTTCTTTTGGCATGGATGTTGTAAATGCCTTTGGCGTGCGTCCGTCGGGACGCTTACAACATGCCAATCATAAGGAAAATTTATGCGTGCCCATCACCCTCGGAAAGCGGCCCTAGCGCTTGCTGTAAGCCTTACCTTACCCGTTCTTGCCAGCGCTGCAGAAGGTTTTGTCCAGGACTCCACCCTTAGCGTGGTCAACCGCAACTTCTACTTCAACAAAGATTACCGCAACGGTGATGCCTTCACTAATCCCAATAACGGCGAGCGGCAGAGCCTGCATGCGGAGTGGGGCCACGGCATCATCACCGACTTCAAATCGGGGTTTACCCAAGGCAGCGTTGGCGTCGGCCTGGATGTACAGGGCCTTGTGGGGCTGAAGCTGGATGGCGGTAATGGCGTTGTCGGCAACGGCGTCGGTGTGCCTGGGATCATCTCTCGCTATGGCGAGAACTTCGACGGCAAGCCGAAGGACTCTTACGGCAAGATCGGCGGCGCGCTGAAGGTGCGTGTGCTAGATACCGAGTTGCGCTATGGCGATGTGCGGCCCACCAGCCCAGTGTTAAATGCCAGTGACATCCGTTTGCTGCCGCAAACCCTGCGCGGTTTCATCTTCAACAACAGTTCGCTGGAAGGGCTGGCCCTGCAGGGCGGCAAGCTTGAGTCTAGCAGCGATCGTAACGCCAGCAGCCACCAGGGCGACCTGGGCACTGTCTATGCCGGGCGCTTCAAGGATGCCGACGATGTCGTATACCTCGGCGGCGACTACCGCCTCAACGACGTCCTGAGTTTCAAGTTGCACACCAGCAAGCTGGATGACATCTGGAATCAGTCATTCTTCCGTGCTGACTTCAAGAAGTCGCTGAGCGACAACCTGGGCGTCAATGTCGGGTTGAATTATTACCGCACCCGCGATACCGGCAACGCCTTGGTCGGCGAAATCGATAATAACTCCTGGAGTACCCATATCGGCTTGACGACTGGTGCTCATGGGCTGGCGCTTGCCTATACCCGCATCGATGGCGATACGCCCTTCGACTATGTATGGAACACCTACGGCATCGAGCTGGACAGTGCCTCACAGGTCTCCGACTTCAACAACCCCAACGAGCGTTCCTGGCAGGCCCGCTATGACTACGATTTCAGTGCTCTCGGCGTGCCGGGGCTGAATCTGACCGCCCGTTATGTGCGTGGTACTGACATCGACGGCAGCAAAGCCGGTCCAGCCTATGGCTATTTCAATGGCATCAGTGATGGCAAACATTGGGAGCGCAACCTGTGGGTCAGTTATGTCGTGCAAAACGGTGTGGCCAAGGATCTGTCGCTGACCCTGCTGCAAGCCACTCATAGAGTCGGCGGCGATCACACGGCTGAAGCGGATGTCGACGAGGTGCGCTTTATCGTCCAGTACCCGCTGCAATTACTTTGATGCAGCGTCAATAGAAAAGCCGCGCCACCCGTAACGAGTGGCGCGGCTTTTCACAATCCACATGGAGAAGATAAATGCCACACTCAGACGAGTTTCTAAGTTTGGCCAAGGCGGCGAACACCCGCATTACCAAGATTCATCCCGATGACATAAAGGATCACGTCAAACCATCAACCCTGCTACTGGATGTCCGTGACAAGGAAGAGTTCGATCAGGGCCATCTTGAGGGCGCGACCAATCTTAGTCGTGGCAAGTTGGAAATGCGTATTCACGAAGTCGCGCCAGACAAAAAGGCGCCCATCGTGGTGTATTGTAACGGCGGCAACCAAGGGGCCCTGGCCGCCGATACCCTGCAACAACTTGGCTACACCGATGTGGTCTCAATCTGTGGCGGGCTGAATGCGGTCAAGCAAGCCCAGGACTAGCCTTGCCTGATCCTCACAATCTGCCCCCTGCGCAGCCTCAAGGAGCAGGCTTTTGCCGCGGCGCAAGCTCCGGGGGCAGATCATCATTGCGCTCGGCGTAACGCTGCGCCAACACCGCACAGACCATCAGCTGTATCTGGTGGAACAGCATGATCGGCAGCAACATTGGGCCAATGGTGCTGCTGCTGAACAGCACCTGGGCCATGGGTACCCCGGTGGCCAGGCTCTTCTTTGAACCGCATAGCACGATGGTGATTTCATCTGCCTTGTTGAAGCCCAGCTTGCGGGCCAACAGCGTGGTGCCTACCAGCAGAATGGCCAGCAGCACCGAGCACACCACCGCCAGGATCAGCAGCGACTTGATCGGAATCTGCTGCCATATCCCCCCTACCACCGCGGCACTGAAGGCGGTGTAAACCACCAGCAGAATAGAGCTCTGATCCACGTACTTGAGCCAGCTCTTGTTGCGATCCACCCAGGCACCTATCCAGCGCCGAGCTATATGCCCCGCGACAAAGGGCACCAGCAGTTGCAGCACGATCTTGCCCACGGCATCCAGCGTGGAACCGGAAGAACCCTGGGTATTGAGCAGCACCCCGACCAGGATCGGAGTGAGGAAAATGCCGACCAGACTGGAGGCCGAGGCAGTGCAGATGGCCGCCGACACATTGCCGCGTGCCAGCGAAGCAAAGGCAATGGATGATTGAACCGTGGACGGCAATGCACAGAGAAATAGAATGCCCAGATAGAGTTCTATCGGCAGGATAGGCGAGAGAATCGGCCGTAACGCCAGACCCAGCAACGGGTAGATCACGAAGGTGATGGACAGTACCAACAAGTGCAACCGCCAGTGCGAGGCGCCAGCAATGATGGCCTCGCGTGACAGCTTGGCGCCGTGCATGAAGAACAGCAGTGCAATGGCCAGATTGGTAATCCACTCGAATACCACAGCCACGCTGCCGCTAGAAGGGAAGAGCGTCGCCGCTGCCACAACGGCGAGCAATGTCAGGGTAAAATTATCCGGCAACAGACGTGAGCGGGCCATGGGGTGGTGTAATCTCTGATCAGCAACAAGCGCTCCACTTTACCCGCCGAGGCATGCCTGACGGTAACGCCAGCCGCCCAATCAGTAGCGAGAAACGGACAATCATGCAGCAACGCGTCATACCCCAACTGCAGAGCCTACCGCGACCGGTGTTTGCCCGCAGCGAGTCAATGGACGCCGCCATGATTACGCCCTACCACAGTCATCCCTGGGCTCAGTTGTCCTATGCCATCCGCGGTTGGCTCAGCGTGGAGACCGAGGTCGGCAACTATATCGCACCACCACAACGGGCGATCTGGATACCCGGCGGCATCCGCCATCAGGTCATTAGCAGCGCGGGGACGGAAATGCGCGGACTGTATCTGCAGCCGGGCGTTACACCTTGGCATGCACAACAATGCCGCGTACTCGAAGTCTCGCCACTTATTCGCGAGCTGATCTGTCACTTTGCCGACATGCGTTGCGACTACGACGAGCAAGGCGCCGAGGGTCGTCTGGTACAGGTGCTGCTGGACCAGTTGGCAGCCGCGCCGGAAGTCAGTCTGTCGCTACCCCTGCCGCATGACTCGCGACTAAGGCAGCTTTGCCAGCAGCTTCAACAGCAGCCCCAGAACCCGCAGACTCTGCAGCAATGGGGCGAGCAGGTAGGCGCATCGGAAAAAACCTTGAGTCGGCTTTTTCTGCGCGAGACCGGCATGACCTTCCGTGCCTGGCGTCAGCGTCTGCGTCTGCTGGAATCCCTCGCCACGCTGGAACAGGGGCGACCAGTGAGCGATGCAGCGACTGCCGCCGGCTATGAATCAACCTCAGCCTTTATTGCCGCCTTTCATCTACATTTCGGGCAGACACCAGGCAGTTTCTTCCAACACTGAGTTAGCTGTGATTGTGGATATGGCGTGGAGCATCGAACCATCACTTATTCCAGAATTGCAGGTCAATACAATAACAAGTTATTTTTTTGGAATTAAAACTCCCTCTACAGTGCATGTATCGGATCACCGAACCATGCCCAAGAGGTTTAAATCATGCCCACTGCCGCCAACTCACCATCCAAACCAACCACGCCCGTCGACCTGAATACGGCTTTGGCTGCTGCCCCCGCGACGCTTCTGGACAATGCCCGCCAGCGCACTATAGGCGATGGCTATGCCGGGAGCCTGTATCCCACTGAGGCCTGGGCATTGGTACAGAACGGTGAGGCAGTATTAATCGACGTGAGAACCATTGAGGAGCTCAAGTTTGTTGGCCGCGTTCCGGACAGCCTGCACATTGCCTGGCAGACAGGTCCGGCGATGATCAAGAACCCGCGCTTTTTGCGTGAACTTGAGAACAAGGCCGGCAAGGACAAGGTGCTGCTTTTGCTCTGTCGCAGCGGTAAACGCTCTGCAGAAGCGGCAAAGGCTGCCACGGCCGCCGGCTTCTCTCATGTTTTCAATATTCTTGAAGGCTTCGAGGGCGAACTCGACCCGCAGCAGCAAAGGGGCGCACTGGGCGGCTGGCGACAACACGACTTGCCCTGGATTCAGGACTGACACTTTCACCCACACAAGGTCTAGAGAACCATGAAGGATACGGCAAACTGGCAGCTCGACAGCATTGTAACCGAGCTGCGCCGTGCACGTGCAGACTGGCGCCTGCAACACGGACGTACTCGTGAACTGGGCGGCCGCGAACTCCCCTCCATTAGCGCAGTCAAGGATATTATCGATGCGCTATCCGGCGCACTGTTCCCCATGCGCCTGGGTCCGACCGATCTACGCCAGGAAAGTGAAGACTATTACGTCGGCCATACCCTGGATGCTGCGCTGAATGCACTCCTGGCGCAAATACGCCTGGAACTGGTTTACAACAAGCGCAAACAGATCAACAACGATGCGGATATAGAGCAACAAGCCCGCGGTATCGTACTGCGTTTTGCCTCATCATTGCCTGATCTGCGTCGGTTGCTGGATACCGACGTCATGGCCGCGTTCCACGGCGACCCCGCCGCAGTATCCGTCGATGAAGTGCTGCTGTGCTACCCCGGTATTCTGGCGGTAATCCACCACCGTATTGCACATCACCTCTACAATGAGGGACTATTACTGTTATCAAGGATCATTGCCGAGCTGGCGCATTCAGCCACCGGTATCGATATTCATCCTGGTGCCCGCATCGGCAAGAGCTTTTTCATCGACCACGGCACAGGTGTTGTCATAGGTGAAACAGCGGTGATCGGCGAACGAGTGCGGGTTTATCAGGCCGTTACACTGGGCGCCAAGCGCTTTGAATCGGATGATCAGGGGCAACTCCTGAAGGGCCAGGCCCGCCATCCGATAGTCGAAAACGATGTGGTGATCTACGCCGGGGCAACCATCCTTGGGCGCATTACCATTGGTGAAGGATCCACCATAGGTGGCAATGTCTGGCTGACACGTAGCCTGCCTCCTGGCAGCAATGTCACCCAAGCAAACATTCAAGACCAGGTGGGCAACGTGGGGTAGTCGTCGAGACGAACCTTCCGGCCCCACAAACTCAACTCATCTGGAGATTTTATGGCTAAGAACCAGGATGTACGCCTGGCGCTCGGTGACAACGCCGCCCGCCAATTGGCCAACGCGACCAAGACAGTTCCACAACTGTCCATCATCACCCCGCGCTGGCTGACCCATTTCCTACAATGGACGCCGGTTGAAGCGGGTATTTTCCGCCTCAACCAGGTCAAGAATCCGCTGGATGTACAAGTAGCCTGCTCGCAACGCGACGAAGGTGCACTGCCGCAAACCTTTGTTGATTACGATGAGCAGCCGCGTGAGTACTTCCTCAACGCGGTGACCACCATTCTCGACGTGCATACCCGGGTCTCCGATCTTTACAGCAGCCCGCATGACCAGATCAAGGAACAGCTGCGCCTGACCATCGAGACGATCAAGGAACGTCAGGAAAGTGAGCTGATCAACAACCCCGAATACGGCCTGTTGCACAGTGTCGACGAGACCCAGCGCATTTCCACCCTGACGGGCGCACCGACCCCGGATGATCTCGACGAGCTGATAGCCAAAGTCTGGAAGGAGCCCGCCTTTTTCCTTGCCCATCCACTGGCGATTGCCGCCTTCGGCCGCGAATGTACCCGCCGCGGGGTACCGCCACCGACTGTCAGCCTGCACGGCGCTCAATTCATTACCTGGCGCGGTCTGCCGCTTATCCCCTCGGACAAAATCCCCTTCGATGAAGACGGCAAGACCAAGATCCTTTTGCTGCGCGTGGGTGACAAGCGTCAGGGTGTAGTCGGCCTGTATCAGCCCGGCGTCGCCGGAGAACAGGGTCCGGGACTATCTGTGCGCTTCATGGGCATCAACCGAAACGCCATTGCGTCGTACCTGATCTCGCTGTACTGCTCACTGGCGGTACTCACGCCAGATGCCCTGGCCGTTCTCGATGATGTGGAGGTAGGCAAGTACCATGACTACCCAGATACCTACAAGTAATACAGGGGGCCAGCCTTCAACCGACGCCGGCTCACTGGATATTTCCGCACTGGAACAACTGGCGAACCAGTTTTTCGCCAGCTTGCCCGGGGGCGCCAGCCAAGGCGTCCCCAATGCCAGCCTTGTGCAATCACTGGACAGAGGTCGTGTGCCAAGCACCTCGACCTCTGTACCCTCAACCGCCAATGTGCTGACGCAGGAGCGCCCCAAAGCCTCCCCTTTCGATACGTCCAGGCTCAACAGCGATGCGTTGATCGTCGACCTGCCCGAATATGATCCCTCAGTGCTGCTGGCCAGCCCGAATTCGCCAGAGTCAGGCCTGCGTCAAGCGCAACGACCCAGCCCTGGTGGTCATCCGGCTCCCACCGGCAGCTCTGCGCTGACCCAGCAACCGCACTCAGTGCCGGTGAATGATTCACTTGCCGCCGTGTTGCAATCAATTCTGGGTGAGAGCCGCGCTCCCGGTTCCGTGGCCTCGGCCAACACGGGGCAGAACGCCTATTACTTTCTTGACCATCCCCCCCCTGGGCAAGCGCAGCACACCCAGCAACCGCAGCAGGCAACACCGGTCTTACAGCCGGCCAGCGGCTTTGATGTGCACGCCATTCGCCGCGACTTCCCGATACTGGCTGAACGCGTCAACGGCAAACCGCTGGTGTGGTTCGACAATGCGGCGACAACCCACAAGCCACAGTCGGTCATCGACCGGGTCAGCTACTTCTACGCCCACGAGAATTCCAACATTCACCGTGCAGCACATGAGCTGGCTGCCCGAGCCACCGACGCCTATGAAGGCGCGCGCAACAAGGTAACACGCTTTATCGGTGCCGCCTCTGCGGATGAAATCGTCTTTGTCAGGGGCACCACCGAAGCCATTAACCTGGTTGCCAACACCTTCGGTCGGCAGCACATTGGCGCTGGCGATGAGATCATCGTTTCCAATCTCGAGCACCACGCCAATATCGTGCCATGGCAGTTGCTGGCGCAGTCGGTAGGTGCAAAGCTGCGGGTCATACCAGTGGATGACAGCGGGCAGATACGCCTGGACGAATACGCCAGACTGCTCAACCCCCGCACCAAACTGGTGTCCATCACGCAGGTGTCAAATGCCCTGGGCACTATAACGCCAGTGGCCGAAGTCATTGCCATGGCCCACGCCGTCGGCGCACGGGTTCTGGTTGATGGAGCCCAGTCGGTTTCTCACATGCGGGTCAATGTACGGGCGCTGGACGCCGACTTCTTCGTGTTTTCCGGACACAAGATCTTCGGGCCTACGGGGATTGGCGTGCTGTACGGCAAGCAGGAGCTGCTCAACAGCCTGCCGCCGTGGCAGGGAGGCGGTAACATGATCGAAGATGTCACCTTCGAGAAAACCGTGTTCCACCCAGCACCGGCACGTTTCGAAGCAGGCACTGGCAATATCGCGGATGCGGTAGGATTGGGTGCGGCTCTGGACTATGTGGAGCGTATCGGCATTGAGCAGATCGGGCGTTACGAGCATGATTTGCTGGTCTATGCCACGCAGGGCTTGCAG
The DNA here is from genome assembly GCA_002840055.1 of Gammaproteobacteria bacterium HGW-Gammaproteobacteria-11. Classification (GTDB taxonomy): domain Bacteria; phylum Pseudomonadota; class Gammaproteobacteria; order Pseudomonadales; family Pseudomonadaceae; genus Halopseudomonas. The sequence continues at coordinate 268,976 of PGZJ01000003.1, forward strand.
TCCATTCCCGGCCTGCGCCTGATAGGTACAGCAGACCACAAGGCCAGTGTTATCTCCTTTGTGCTCAAGGGATACAGCACCAGTGAGGTCGGCACAGCACTGAACAAGGAAGGCGTAGCAGTGCGTTCAGGCCATCACTGCGCACAGCCTATCCTCAGACGTTTTGGTGTGGAAACAACTGTGCGTCCCTCACTGGCGTTCTATAACACCTATGAGGAGATAGACCTGCTGGTGGATACGGTCAAGCGGTTAGCCAGTAAAGCAGGAAGCTAAACCTGTTGAGCGCCCTGAGCTCGCGAGATTAGGGCGCTCTTCGACTAGCAGGCTCAATTTCCTGCCCCTTTAACCCACCGCGCGTACAAAGCACGCGCTGCGGCATCGAGTATAAAGCCCAATACACCGATTACCACGACCATAGCCATCAATTCGGAATAAGCCAAGCGATCCCGGGTGTCCAGAATAAAATACCCCAGGCCAGCGCTGACCCCGAGCATTTCGCAAGGCACCAGCACAATCCAGAGAATGCCTATGGCTAGCCGCACACCGGTGAGTACATGACCCAGCACACCGGGGATAACCAACTTCAACAGCGTTTCGGTGCGCGTTGCACTCAGGCTGCGCGAAAGTTGTAACCAGCGTGGGTCAAGCTGCCTGACCCCCGCCGCCGTATTAAGCAGAATCGGCCACACCGCAGCAAAAGCCAGCAAGAAATAGATCGGCTTGTCTCCTACGCCCAATACCATCACCGCAATCGGCATCCAGGAAAGGGGCGAGATCATGCGCAGAAACTGAAACGTGGGGTTAGTCGCCCATTCCAGGTACCTTGAACTGCCGACCAGCAAACCTAGCGGCACACCGATCAGCAGCGCCAACCCCAGTCCCACAAGTATGCGACGTAGACTCACGCCGATATGCTCATAAAGCTCGGCGCGCCCGAGCAATTCGGCCAGGCTGGCAAAAGTGGCCTGCGGCGTAAACAACGCCGCAAACCAGCTTTTTTCCCCCAGCAAGGCCATTGCCAGCCACCAACAGAACAGCAGCGACAACAAACCCGCCAGCCCCAGAAAAAAGGGCTGCCATCGGGGGGCAATAGCATTTCTCAAACCTGAATCTCCTCGACCCGCTCAAAACTGTCCGGCAACCCAAACGCCTGCAAACCACCCACAGACTCAATGGCCTGGCGCACGAAGCGGTCGTCGACCAGATCGCGCGCTGTGGCTGCCGGGTCCAGATCAGCCAGAAAGGCACTATTACCCTCAACCAGCGTATTTTTCAGGCGACGGACCAGCTCTTCGGTATAACTGGGAAACGGATAGGGCTGGAAGTCGATGCGCTCATCCTGCCAGGCGGCATGCTGAATCGCACCACTGGCCAGATAATCCTGGCGCTCTGATGCCGCTGGTGCCAGCACCCGGGATAGCACGTCATGGGCATGCGGCGTATAGCGGTTGGCGCCGTCACGTGACAGCAACTGCGCCGCCTCCTCACGGTGTTCGCGGGTCCAGAGCTGCGCCTTGACGATGGCATTGACCACCTTCTGCGACCACTCGGGGCGATTGTTCAGATCATGCTCGTGCATGAACACCACACAGCAAGCGTGATCGCGCCAGATGTCGCCAGTAAAGCGCTGTACCCGGCCCACATTCAGATTCTCTGCCAACGCATTGAACGGCTCGGCCACGATGTAACCGGAGATCCGCTTGCTCGCCAGTGCTGGCGGCATGTCCGAGGGTGGCATGACCACCAGACTGACTTCATTGGCCGCTATGTTGCTGCCAGCAGGTTTGCTCACCGGCGTCAGGCCGCTGTCGCGCAGCAACTGCTGCACGACCACGTTGTGAATCGAGTACCAGAAGGGTATAGCGATTGACTTGCCACCCAACTGCTTGACGTCACTGATATCCGGCGCCACCGTCAGACCGGAGCCGCCGACATGGTTCCAGGCCACGACCTTGGCCGGCACCTGGCTGCCATAGCGCGCCCAGACCGTCATTGGCGAGAGCAGGTGAATTACGTTGACCTGGCCGGAAATGAAGGCCTCGATCACCTGCGCCCAACTACGCAAAAGCACCGGCTTTTCAGACTGAATGCCTTCAGCCTCGAACAAGCCGTTGTTGTGCGCCACCAGCAGCGGTGTTGCATCGGTAATCGGCAGGTATCCAATGCGTACCGGTGCATTGGGCTCACTCGCTGCTCGCGCCTGCAGTGACGTAAGCAATGGGAAAGCGCCAGCAGCCGTGAGCAGGCTGGTCAGTTTGAGAAAGTCACGTCGTGACAGGGTGGGATCGTCCAGGCACATGGGAGAGCTCCATCGGTGTGTTTATAGGTCCGTTGTTGCGGCTCGCCCGCCGTAGGGTTTTGAGGATATCGACACGCAATGCGCCCAGCTCGTCGACCAGGTCTTCCCGCGGATGCGGCAGGTCTACGTGCCACTGGCCAATCGTTTGCGCCGGGGTGCCACCCAGTAGCAGGATTCGATCAGACAGCAGCAAGGCTTCATCGATGTCATGGGTAATCAACACGGCGGCAGTGCGCTGCTCGTGGATAATGCTCAGCAGCAGGTGCTGCATATCGGCACGGGTTACTTCGTCCAGTGCGCCGAAGGGTTCATCCAGCAATAAAACGTGTGGCTCGCGGGCCAGGCAACGCGCCAGCGCCGTACGCTGCGCCATACCTCCCGACAGCTCAGAAGGGTAGCGCCCACGCGCAGGCTCGAGCCCCACGCGGGCGATGGCATGATCCACCAACTCCTCGCGACGGGTTTTCTCACGGCGCGGCTGGCGGCTGAAGTCCAATCCGAATGCCACATTCTTCTCCAGATTCAACCAGGGCAACAAGGATGGGTCCTGGAAAGCCACTGCTACACGCGGATGAGGCCCGGACAAGGGCTCATTGAACAAGGCAACCTGTCCCTTCTGCGGCTTCTGCAAACCAGCCAACACCCGCAGCAAACTGGATTTGCCCACGCCGCTGGGGCCCAGAATGGTTACTATTTCACCGGCGCTCAACGTCAGCTCAAAGGCTTCCAGCACGCTATGCCAGCCAGCAGACTGGGCGTAGCCGAGGGCGATATCTCGGGCGATCAGCACTGGCTTGTCGGTGCTCACGCCGCTGCATCCTGACCGTGCTTGCGCAACTCGGTGCGCAACTGAACCAGGCTTGGCGTTACCACCGGCACAAAAGCCGACTCGCGAAAACGTCTGGCAAACGCCTGCCCATGCGGTTGTACATAGGCCTTGCCACCACTGGCCTGCAGTTCCAGCTGCACGGCCTGAGTGGCAATCTCGGCCAACTCGATGCGTAGGCGGAAGAGCGCTGCCGGCTGCTGAGTAAAGTAGCCCTGACGCAAACCATGGCGCAGTTGCCCTGCAGCACGCTCCAAACGCTGATCGAGTGACGCCCAATCCGCCTCCAGCACCGAACGATGAGCACCCAACAACTGCCGTGCCTCGTCCAGACTAGCGCGAGCAAGCCCAATAGCCATGCCGCATTGCATACCCAGAAAGGCGGGCCGCACTGCCTGCAGAAAAGGTTTGGCATCCGCTGCCAACAGCCACTTGTCCGGGAGGTCGACACGGTCCAGCGTCAGCGCCGCCGTGTTGCTGCACTGCATGCCCAGCAGTTGAAAGTCCTCACTGCGCTCCAGCCCCGGCAGATTATCCGGAATCGCGGCGACAAAAGGTTTAGCGCCCTGCAGCTCTATCGCCGCCGCCACCACAAAACCACTTTTGCGCAGATTGGTAACCCAAGGAAGCCGACCCGTCAGTTCCCAGCCCTCAGCATTAGCAGCCGCCTTGACGCCCAATTCCTCTATCCCGGAGAGAAACTTCATCGCATTGGACAGCCCCGTTGCCCCAGCCAGTTCACCACTGAGCAAACCAGGCAGCAGCGTCTCTCGCAACCGAGCATTGTCACTGTGCAGCAGGTATTCAATAAAGGCACGCTGCCCCCAGAACACAAAAGCCGCCGTCAGCGAGTGACTGGCAACCTCGGCAATGGCATTCAGCGCATCCACCACATCACCGCACCCGCCCTGTCCAGCGGGCACACCGAAAGCCAGGGCACCGCTGGCAGCCAACCGGGTGACAATTTGCTCCGCATCCTGCTCGCCTGTATCCAGCCCCTGCGCGCTGGCATCAAGCCACTGGGTAAGATTGCTCAAGGTCATCAGACTACCTCCAGGTTGCAGTTCAGCTGGAAGACGCATCCCAACGATACGCTTGCAGTTCAGGGTTCAACTCGGTGCCATTGAAACTATTGGCAAAATTGCACAGGGTGGCCAGACTCACACCGAGAATCACTTCCAGTGCCTGGGCCTCACTGAAGCCAGCCTCAAGAAACGCGGCGTAACTTTCATCACTGACTGCGCCCCGAGTGGCGATCACATCACGGGTAAACTGCGCTAACACCTCATAGCGCGCATCCGGGAGTTCATCGCGAACACGCAAGGCATCTACTACCTCAGCCGGCAACTTGGCCTTGTTCCGAGCTACTGCGGTATGGCCCGCAACGCAGAAACTGCAGCCGTGTGTAGTGGCGGCGATCAACTGCACCACCTCCCGCTCAGCCAACGTAAGGCTGGCTTTGCCGTTAAGCGCTGAAACCGTGACGTAAGTCTCCAGTGCCGCCGGTGCATTGGCCAAAAGGCCGAGCAAATTCGGAATAAAACCAGAACCCTTAAGCGCATTCTCAAGAAAGGGACGCGCTGCTTCTGGGGCGTTTTCAATGGTTCTCAAAGTGACTCGTGACATACTGGCAACTCCGGTATAAGCAAGTAGCCAAATTGTATTGGTAATAAAAACCCCAATGCATATTCTAAAGTCGTTATAAATTGCTTATGAGTTTTTTGCCTAGATGAATTTCGCACACTCACCAATCGATTGGTTATTAGACAGCCTGGAACCGGCCGCCCGGCTGTTTCATGCCGGCCAGTATTGTGGCGCCTGGAAGGCCAGTACCCAGGGTCTGGCCCCGGCCAGCTTTCATCTGGTCATCAGCGGTGAGGCCTGGTTGCACCATAAGCAGGAAACACCACAGCGGCTGAATGAGGGCGATGCGCTCTTCTTGTTGCGTGACCAAGCGCACTGGCTGAGCAGCAGCCCCGACCCCAGCCTCCTTGCGCATACAGCCAGACAACCTATGCAGCCGTTCAGCCATGCTGATGCAGAGGTCGGGCTGGTGTGTGGTTTCTTCGACGTTGGCCAGGGACCGGGGCAATGGATCGTCTCGGCGCTGCCCGACTTCATCATTCTGCGCGCACAGGACGAGGGCATGCGCCAGGCGCGTAGCATTTTTACGCTGATCATGGAGGAAACCCAGCGCCCGCACGAACCTTCCAGCGCGCTACTGCAACGCCTGAGCGATCTGCTGCTGATCTATGCGTTGCGCTACCGCCTACAGACGCTGGAGCAAATCTCCGGTATTGCCGGCGTGGCACTCTCAGCCCAATTTGCTCCGCTGTTCGACAAGCTCATCAACCAACCTGCAGCCCCCTGGAGCATGGATGACATGGCTGCAGTGGTGGGCATGTCGCGCTCAGCCTTTATCAAGCACTTCAATGAGAAGGCAGGACAATCACCCGGACAGGTACTGATGGCTATACGCATGTACCTGGCCAGCAAAATGCTGAGGGCAGGCAGCGGCGTAGCGGAAGCAGCCGACGCGGTGGGTTATCAATCGGTTGCGGCTTTTATTCGGGCATTCAAAAAGTATTCCGGGCAGTTACCGGGAGCGTACAAAAAGGACGGCGGCTAGATACATATCCCTCTGAATGGCAGCAGCCTGCCCTTGCTGGAGACATGCCCCCGCATTGGCTTGCAAGAGCCTTTGGCATGGGAAAGGAGCAGATATGTCTCTGCGCTCAACCCCGGCCGGGATCCCTCATTGCCGAGGGTTATTGGTACTGCAGCACTGCTGCTAACTCAGCAGCAGTGCTGCAGTACCAACAGCAAAAAAACGACCCTCATCAAACTATCAAAATAACCATCTGTTTTTAAACATAAAATAATTTTTATTTGAGCTGGAACACGCCTTGCATAAGCAATTGAAAGCGGGGGCGTACGCGCGTGTCTTGCTCGCCGCCAACACGAATGGAGTTTTTGTATGGCCATATCGCTGAGCGCTACAGCTGCTCAATTTCTGCAACCACCGGCCGCGCCACCGGCAAGCATTCGCGCGCTCGAACGCAAAGTGCTTACACCGCTGTATCAACAACTGATCAGCCCGGGCAAAAGCCGTCCTGTCATATCACGCCGCGAAGCTGTTCTGCTGGGCGTATTTATTCTGACCTTGCATGCGGGATTGTTGGACTGGGTTAATCGGCGAGCACCTACTCAGCTGGATGAAGTGGCAGTAGTCATCCCACCGATGACCATCGAGTTCACCAGCATCGCGCCACCAGTGGTCGAGCCTGAACCTGTGATTGAGCCACAACCCGAACCTGAACCTGTAGTTGAACTACCGCCTGAGCCAGTGGTGGACGAGCTGGCAGTCAAGCCGCCCGAACCCCCGAAGCCGGAACCCCCGCCAACGCCCAGACCGCAACCAACGCCCAGACCGGTAGAGACCCCACCTGTTCAGACGGCGTCTGCTCCGACACCTGCTCCCGCTGCAGCGGCGCAGCCAACACCCGCGCCACCGGCACCGCCGGTCGTTACACCACCCACAGCAAATGCGGCTTATCTGAATAATCCAGCACCGCAGTATCCCGATCTTGCCGTGCGCCGCGGCTGGGAAGGATCAGTGATGCTGCGCGTTCACGTATTGGCCAACGGGCGCCCGAGCGAGATTCAGATACAGACCAGCAGTGGTCGTGACGCACTCGACCAGGCTGCCGTGACAGCAGTACAGCGCTGGACCTTCGTACCGTCGAAACGCGGTGAAGAACCGCAGAACGGCTGGGTCAGCGTGCCCATCGATTTTCGGCTGAATTGAAACCCACCCCCCAGACACTTTTAAATTGAGGTAAACGCAACATGAACCTGTTAACCGATTCACCCGTGGAGTCAGTCGAGCACGCCGTTGTTTGGCTGCTGATTGTCTTTTCAGTTCTCACCTGGGGGTTGGCTCTGATCAAATCAGTCCAGTTTTCCAGGCAACGTCGTCAAGATCGCACTTTCCAGAAAGTGTTCTGGAGTGCAACCAGTCTCGAGTCCGCTGCTGAACAGAGTCAGAATCATCCAGGCGCGTTGGCGCAGGTAGCTAAGGCTGGCTACGCCGCCATTCAAGTTCCGGAGGGCCAACCCGGGGACCTGAGCCAGGCCATTAACCATCAGGACCGACTCGAGCGTGCCCTGAGACAACAAATCCAGCGCGAAAAACGTTCGCTCGAATCGGGATTAGCGGTGGTCGCCTCGATTGGCTCCACATCACCCTTTATTGGTCTGTTCGGGACTGTTTGGGGGATCATGGAAGCACTCAAAGGCATCAGTGCAGCAGGCGCGGCCAGCCTTGAAGTCGTAGCAGGCCCAATCGGCGCAGCGCTGGTCGTCACGGGCGTGGGTATCGCCGTCGCCGTGCCGGCAGTCCTGGTATACAACTACTTTGTGCGCAGACTGAAAGTTGCCGCAGCTGACTTTGACGACTTTGCCCACGACTTTTACAGCCTGGCCCAGAAGAGTGCCTTCAAGGTCATAGTGCACCCAACTGCCAGCAAGCGGCAGACACCCGCCACACAAAGCAGGGAGGCTTCCTGAAATGGCCATGTCCAGTCAAGACAACGATGATGTCATGAGTGAAATCAACGTCACGCCGCTGGTCGACGTGATGCTGGTACTGCTGGTGGTGTTTATCGTGACCGCGCCAATGCTGACCAACTCGATACCGATCAACCTGCCCAAGACCGATGCCGTAGCGCCGCTGGAAATCAGCGACCCTCTGATTGTGAGCATCAATAGCGAAGGGAAGGTATTCATCAACGAGGATGAAATACAGCCGGACCTGCTGGAAACCAATTTACTGCAGGCCAAAAGCGATGACGCCGATGTCCGCGTGCAACTCAAGGCTGATGATGAAGTGAACTACGGTGAAGTCGCCAGAGCCATGGCAGCCATCGAACGCGCAGGCATCACCAAGCTGGCGGTAGTCACCGCTCGCTAAACCTTTCCAGCCTCCCCTATGCATGACGCTCCGGTAGGGGAGGTCTTTTCTTTCACTCTGTTCATCATGAGTACATGACCCGCGCACTGGCAAGCAGGTGCTCTAACGGGCGCGGATCTACCCATTCGTTCAAATCAATGTCCCTGGGTAAAAAGCCTCTGGCCAAAAGGAAGTCCTTGTCCTTGTAGCTTTTCAGGCCGACAATCGATGCTTCGTCAAGACTGGTAAACTGCTGGTTATGAAGCTCATGGCCATAACCAACGCGCACATGCCTTTCAGAGGTTCTGGTCTCGCGAGCAAGATAACGGATTGTTTCCGCAGGATGAATACTGGACCAGTTACCAACCGCGACCACGCGAGAGAGAAAGCGCACCACAATATCCGGCCTGTTTTTTAACAGATCCATATCCACCGTGATCGGTCGAGGATTGCCGTTGTTTGATCGCAGCAGCGGATCCGGGTGTGAAGCCAGATCAAGCAACAAACGTCCCTTGATATCGAAGAGCGTCCGTACACCCTGTGCACCCCGCACAAAGATGGCGTCAACCTCCCCATTAAGCAATGATCTGACCGCACCGGTCTGTTGTAACGTGGGGACACGCTCAGCGCTGGCATCGAGCAAATCGACTGGAATGTCCTCATCAACATCAACCAGCTCAACGTCATGCTCACCAAGCCCGACATAATCCAGGGCAGATAGAATGCCTCTCAAGGCAGCAGCGCGGCCCAGATCAAACAGCATGCTCTGTCTGGGCAGAGCAAAGCGTCGCCCGCGTAGCTGCTCAAGTGAATGCAAGCGCCTTTCCGGTAGAGTAATAATCGCCTGAAATTCTTGCACCCGATTAAGACCTATCACCCGCGTATCTCTTCCGCAAGCATGCGCCCATATTGCCGGACCGCTGCCGCCTTGGCGGAATGAGTGAACGAGCCGGTGATCATAGTGCGATGCGCGCAATACCTGATGGGGGGTATCTTGCAGGGTATAAACGCCTATGCCATCCCTTTGGAACTCGTCAATGAACCACCCGAGCTGGGCAGCCAGACCAAGAGGCGACGGCCCCGGCCCGCGCGTGTACCAAATACGCCTGATTTGCTGCTGCTCATCCATCTGGATGTTTTCCTTTTTTTCTTCTGATAAACCGGATTCAATAGCGAATCAACAACCAAGCACGTCAATATCGCTTGATTTTGCGCACTGGGGCGCTGGCAGTATCTGCAGCCATACCGTGGATCGCAGCTGTGGGCAAATCCACAACGCCATGCTTCTTCAATAGCGTCCTAAATGTGTTGCGCGAAATACCGAGCAACCGGGCAGAATGAACCTGGTTGCAATGTGCATGCTGATAGGCTGATTGCAACAGCAGCGCTAGAACCTTGTGATATAGATCGCCCTGCTCGCTGTCAAACAGGCACTGAACCGACTTCTCGATCACATGATAAGAGGATATCGCACCTGGCTCTGGCATTTCGGGCGTCTGGTTTGTGGCTCTCAAATTACCGCGGCCAAGTTTCAGGTTTCTTCCTGTAATCTTGTCTTCAGAAGACACCAACAACGCATGGTGTATGACGTTCTCAAGCTCACGGATATTTCCAGGCCATGAATACTCCTCAAGCAACCTGATGGCACAATCGGCCAACCTTTGTGGCGGAAGCTTCAATCTAGTCGCATAGCGCTTCAGAAAATATTCAGCTAGCGGGCGAATATCCGCTGTACGCTCTCTAAGAGGCGGCAAGCGAATATCAACAATGTTCAGGCGATAAAGCAGATCTAGTCGAAAATGCCCCGCACGCACCGCCTCCTCAAGATCAACGTTGGTCGCAGTTATCAAGCGAACATCGATGGCCACAGGTTCACGCGAACCCACCCGAACGACTTCTCGCTCCTGGATAACACGCAGGATTTTTACCTGAAGGCTTAACGGAAGGTCACCCACTTCATCCAGAAACAAGGTGCCGCCATTGGCCGCCTCAAACCAGCCAGCCCGGCGGCTACTAGCCCCAGTGAAGGAGCCTTGTTCGTGGCCAAACAGCTCGCTTTCCGCCAGCTGCTCGTTGATCGCCCCGCAATTGACTGCAACAAAGGGGCCTTTCCTGCCACTCAATTGATGAACATGCCGCGCCAGCAGTTCCTTACCAGTCCCGGTCTCACCCTTTATCAGCACCGGCGCATCACTGGGAGAAACGCGTTGCAGATACGCCAGCATTTGCTTGGATACAGGATCGGAAAAAACCAGGGCTTTTGCGCGAATGGAGAGAGGCTGCGCATCAGCGTCCTCGAGTTCAAGGATAGTCCCTATTGCGTCGGTTTCATTTTCCATTTTACTCCAACTCCTGTACCGACTGGCCGCGCCAGCGGCGCATCAGTTGGCAGGTTTTCCTGATTCGAAAAAGTCATTTAGCTGCTCAATCCGGAAACGCTCTCAAGTAACGCATCATTCGCGCCATTGGGGCGCAAAAGAGCCCTCGGCAATCAGGGCTTCCAGAGGGGCTCTAAGGGTTGGCACTTCTCTCTCCAATTCTTCGGCAGACAAACTGGCTGGCTCTGCCTTCTGACCAATCGCAATGGCAATTTCGACCTGATAGTCATCCGGCACCTCCAGCTCCGTGCGCGCACGCTCACGATCAAGGCCACCGATAGCATGTGCATGCCAGCCAGCGTACTCCGCCTGCAATGCCAAACTCAGCCAGGCAGCGCCAGTATCCAAGGAGTGTGTTCGCAAAGGCGTTGGGGTATCGCTGTCAGCCTTACGCTGCCGAGTCTTGGATAGCAGAACAATCAGCGCTGAACTGTTAGCTGCCCAGACCTGATTCTTCTCATTGAGCAACCCCAGCAACCGAGGCCAATGGGGCGTTCCATTCCTGGCATAGATAAAACGCCAGGGCTGCGAGTTGCTTGCCGATGGAGCCCAGCGCGCTGCCTCAAACAAACTGAGCAGCACGTGCTCTTCAATCAGCGCTTGCTGAAAATAACGTGGCGATCGCCGCGCCAGAAGAAATGGAGCAACAGCATGTTCACTATGACGAGAGACACTCATGGCTATTCCTATGAACAGAGACAAGATTAAAACAGGGATGCAACTTGCACCCCAGTGCAAAGAGCTGACGCGACTAATTGACCACCGACATCCTGGCTGCCGCCGGACGCAGAACCGATTGCCGGAAAGACTCAGTAGATGCTAGAAAAGCCAGAAACTGCGCCAAACTGGCTTCCACACGCCTCTGGGTGGCAGCATCAAATTGAAGGCTACCGCTCTGACTGAACGATATTTGCCCATCCTGAATATACAGGCCGGGCACTATGGAAACCGCACCCAGAGCACCCAATACGGGCCGGAGGCTATAATCAAGCGCCAGAAAGTGAGCCGCACCTCCGGCAGTCGCGAGGGGCAGGAGTACTTTGCCACTCAGCGCTTGTTGCGGCAGCAGATCAAGAAAAACCTTGATCAATCCCGCTGGGGCTGCCTTGTATATAGGCCCAGCCACCACCACACCGTCAGCATTTTCGACCGCTGCTAGGGCCCTTGCGATCTCTGCATTGTCACGCCGCTGGTGGATAAGCGCTGCAGCGGGCAAATCGGCAAGCACCAGCCAGTCAACATCGAAGCCGTTGTGCTCGAGGCTCTGCTGAATATGCTGCAGAACCTGGGTAGAGCGTGCGCCAGCCTGTGGGCTACCCGCAATCAAGAGAATCTTCATGAAAACACCTCAGTCATAGCGGCGAAACACATCTGTTCATAGCGTTCGCCAACGCAGCAAGCGATCAGCGACCAGCTTGAGCATTGAATTGAAAACAAACCCGACACAACCAATGATCAGTATTCCGAACATCACAACATCCATGCGGAAATGTTCCTGACCTTCCTGCAACACGGCCCCGAGCCCAAGAGAGAAGCTGACCAGGGTCTCAACACCCACGGTTGCCAACCAGGACGCGATAAAGGCCAGTTGCAAACCAGCCAGTATCGACGGCATGGCAGAAGGGAAAACAACTCTGCGCAGCATTTGCCAGCGCGACAGGCACATGCTCTGGCCGGCCTCGATATAGGCCCGCGGCACACTTTGAATACCTTCCTGGGTGTTCAGTACCATGGGTTTGAAAGCGGCAATGGCAATAAAGGTAATGCGCATTGTTTCGCCGATCCCCAGCCAGGCGGTTAGTAACGGGATCCACGCAAACATGGCAACCTGACGAAACGCATGGAAGCTGGGACCTAGCATACGATCTGCGATCGGTGAAAAAGCCAGCAATGTGCCAAACAACAAACCTAAAGAACTGCCTATCAATGCGCCCTGAATGTTCCTGCTGAGACTCGACCCAATACCATCAAGTACCAAACGAAGAACCACAGGATCGGTTGGAGCCAGGACAACCTGCTTGAGCGGTGGAAGCAGCCTTGGATCAACCCAGTTGAACGCTGAAGCCAGCGACCATAAGACCAGTAAGAAGGCAGGCAGGATAAAAGCGAGCTTGACGTTGAATGACGTGCTTTTCATTTGCCTCAAGCCCCTGAGTCTGTGCGCCATGTACTAAGGCGCGCTTCCAACCGTCCCATGGTAAAGTCCATCAGCAGGCCTACTGCGCCGATCACGACGACACCTGCCAGAACCACATCAAGCTGAAAGATGGTCCGACCATAATTCATCATGTACCCAATGCCCTCCATCGACGCCAACAGCTCAACCCCTACCAGCGAAATCCAGGCACTACTCAACCCTTGTCTGACGCCAGAAAACATGGGGGGTAGTACTGCGGGCAGTGCCAGGCGGAACAGCACGGTTCTGCGCTGTAATCGCAGAACCCGGGCGACTTCAAAGTATTTTTCAGGAATGGTTCTTATACCCTCAAAGGTGTTGATGCATAACGGCACCATGACTGCCTTGGTAATAATGATGATTTTCAGGGCCTCGCCTATTCCAAAAATCATCATTAACAGAGGTAGCCATGCCAATGTAGGAACTTGAACAATAGCCCGAAAAGTGGGGTACACGATTTGCTCAACCGTGCGGGAGATACCCATGGCCAGTCCGAGCACAATGCCCAGAAGCGCACCCATGGAAAAACCAACAACCACCCGCCAGGCACTGATACCCAGGTGGCTTGCAAGCTCACCACTCGACCAGAGCTCCCCCAATGTGCGGGCAACTTCTATTGGGCTCGGCAAAATAATGGGTGATATCCACTGATAGGAAAAAGACAGTTGCCAGAGCAGAAGGACGCCAAGCGGGAAGGCGCTCATCTCCACATATCGCCGTATAGCAAAACGGCCCGACGCCTTTGGCCAAAAGCGGCTCAATGATGCAAGGCGTGCCTCAGCAAAAAAATTCACGGTAAAGTCATCCTCACAGAAATAGAGCGCTGATCTGATCAGTCAGCATCTTAGAAACCTGACACGCTTTTTTCTGCCAACAATGGCTGGGGTTTACCCGACTCGTCCCAGGGCGTCCAGAATCCGCTGAGACCCAGGTCGTCAATCACCTCGTCGATAAGCTCGGCATCCACCCATCCATCCACATCTATCCTGTTGCGAATGATGCGGTTGTCATAGGCGAACTCAACAGTATCCCGGAGACGCCAGATAAAATTGTCATCCAGCAGGGGCGTGAAGCGTTCAGCCAAGTCAACGCCCTCAAAGTCACGTTCAAGGAAACGGACAGGGGTCGTGGAGTTATTCACGATAAATTCAAAATAAGCTTCTCTGTTCTCTGGCAGACTCACCCAGTGCACGGCTCGCACATAGCTTTCCAGAACTTTTCTGGTCGCCTCGGGATAGCGCTGATAAAAATCCTCAGTCACGAACAGGCTGCCGAAGTTGCTTGCCTGAGTAGCCCTCCCGCGTGTGGCATGGATTATTCGAGCCAAGCCCTGCTCTTCAAGAGCAAACAAGGTTGGGCCAGTGAGAACGGCGTCCACACTGCCCGTCGCCAAGGCAGAAATCGCATCTGAAGCAGCAATATTGATCAACTGGACATCATCCAGTGACAAACCATGCTCACGCAAAAGCAAGGACGTTCCGTGATGGGTATTTGCACCAAAACTCACAGCGAGCCGGAGCCCCTTCAACTGCGATGGATGCTCGATATGCTCCAACCCTTTTCTTACCGCGAGATACATGTAGGCAAAGCCTTGGGAAGCCAGAACTCTGGTCTTCAAACCCCGAGCCTGGCCAATGATCTGAGGGAAGGCACCGTACATGGAGAAGTCGACCTGCCCATTGGCAACGGCCTCATTGATGGTAATGCCGCCACCATCCATCGGTGTCCAGATGATTTGGGTGCCGATATCCGCGAAGGCCTGTTCAAGCAAACGTTGTTCTTGAACAATGCCGAAAACTCCCGTTGCCTTGTCCGAGCCCCATATACCGTGCGGAGCCATACGAATAACTGACGGCCAGGTAACGCCATCCACTTCAATGGAGTCAGGCACACTGGCAGTTGGATCTGTACCTGTTTTGCCACAACCGGCAATCAGTAGAGCCAGTCCGGCCAGACAGGTTACCTGCAACAATTCGCGCCAACGCATCTCTCCACTCTCCTAACCGGTTAACTCAATTACAGGGGGGCCGTGGCCGGGTCATGCACTTGCAGTGCTGACCCAGCCGCTGCCTGACGCACAGAAAAACCCTGCACTATCCAATCAACACACCTAAATCAGGTTGCGTTCTTTTGCTTCGTACAACATGCGCCTTACCCTGTCGGCAGGATCTGGCGGCTTGCCGCCTCCTTTTTTCTCTTCAAGGCGATGCTTGTAGTCATAATGGGAACCAGAACGGTCACCAGGTGGCGGCGTCCCCTTGTCCCAACCCAGCCACTTCGCGTAGGACGTGGTTCGTCCCTGGGCGATGATGGCCTGCTTATCCAGGTTCTCCATCGGCTTGTTCAGCAGCGCCACGAAGATCGCCCCTTCCGGACAATGCAGGGCGCATTGCCGGCATGACGTACAGTCATCAAGCCGGGCAATCTCAGGCACTCCGCCGCCGGTAGAGTCAAAGACATCCTCCGGGCATACCTCGTAGCATTTGTCGCAACCTATGCAGCTTTCCTGGGCAATGAACTCGATCATGCGATTTTCTCCAAAGGCGCATGTTGCACTGCGCTATCAGGGAAGAATTTCTCCTTGTCGGGAAACTCTGCCGTGGGATCAACCGGCTTGACCTTCACCCATACTTCATCAACACCACCAGAAATCAAATGATGGGTCTGGCTGATATCCAGATTGGGATAATCGATCCGACGATGAAGGCCACGGGTTTCTTTGCGCTCAAGTGCACTGGCATTGATCCAGCGTGCCGTAGCAAGCAAAGAGGCTGCCTCGCGGGTACGCAAGGTTGCGCGCGCCGCAGAACGAAGATCCTCTGCCGGCGACGGCGCCAGGCTCTTGCGAATCTGTTGCCACAGGCTGTTGTACTCAGCCAATGAGCTACTGAGCGAGGCGCCATCGCGCCAGAAGTTCTTGTCGATCGCCAGCATATGCTCCTGGACCTTTCCTACGACCTGCTTCGGATCAATTGCCTGCGCTGCATCAGTAGGCCTTAAGCCGGCACCACCCACTGGCTTGGCCTTGCCCGACTTGCCCGCATTGCCATTGACCAACGCAAAGCGTGCAGCCGCTTGGCCAGAGAAGAACCCGGCACCAATTGCCCAGCCAGCTGCAGGACCGCCACCGGGCGGCCCAGCGCCATTAACCTTCTCCCGACTGGCCACATCGCCCGAGGCAAACAAGCCTGGTACATTGGTCTGCAGGTCATCATTGACCTCAATGCCGCCGGTCGCACGCATGGTGCCTTCACAGATCCAGTCCACTTCATATTTTTCCTTGAAGGGATCGATACCCGCATCTTCAAAATACTGGGTGCAGACATAGGGCGTCTTGATCAGGAGATCCTTGAGCTCTTCATCTGGCAAGTCTTCCCACTTATCGTAGGCAGCACCCGTCTCCACAATCGCCTGAGCCAGCTGGCGACCAAGATTGACGACATTGCCATTGTTGTCTGTCAGCACCCCGGCACTACGGTAAGCACCCTTGCTCGAAGGACTGCCATGCGGCTTGATGTGAAATTGCCCTGAGAACTCCATGCCGGAAAACTGAGCTCCGGCTTCGGCTGCCAATAAGTAGCCGTCACCAGTATTGGTACCAGCCCCTGACGAGCCGGCGAGAAATCCGGTTCCACCCGTGGCGACCACGACTGCGCCGGCGCGAACAACCCAGGTCTCACCCGTTCGGCGTGCAACGCCAGCGGCACCAGCCACAACCTCATCTGCCTTCAACAGCTCCAGCGCCGGACTATTATCCAGCACGGTCACCCCATGCTTGATCACCTGCTCCCGCAGGAAGGCCAGATAATTCGGGGTAATCTGACCACGATACTCACGACCGTCCTTGACCTTCGGCCATTCGAAACCCCATTGCGCAGACCATTCCAGTGCCCAATAGGTCTGCTCGAGAATCTTCTTGCCCCAGCGCGAGTCGGCCAGACCGAAAGCCAGCGGCATCCGGGCATTCACCATAACGTCGTTCTGAATATCATCATCCGGCTTGGCAAAATAGGCGCCGACACTGCCCGCAGCAATTGGCCCTGAAGCACCCACATAACCCTTGTCGGCGATCACAACAGTCGCCCCCTCACGGGCGGCAGCAATAGCTGCCCAGGTCCCGGCCAGACTCCCGCCAATGACCAGCACATCGGCCTCAAGCTCTCGGTCATATTCACCAAGGGCCAGGCGCTGGCTTACTCTATTTTCAGCTGTCATCCCATCACTCCTCTCGCGTACCAACGTCATCTGCATTTACAAAAGCGCAGGCAAGACCCGTAATCACCGGCCTGCAGTCGCTCAGCTTTCTTTGGCAATGCACCCTTCATGCCAACCTCAAAGATCATATAAATCTGTTTATTTTCATATAGTTATGCGGATTGACATCAGAAAGTCTCAGCTAACTGTGGCATTTCAAACAGAAATGCCGGCTGGACTGTTTGAATACCGACAGAGGCTGGACAGGATGTGGCACACGCCTCATGCATCGACCAACCGCCGATGAAAGCGCTAGCGGTTTAGCGCAGAATCAAGGGTAGGCGAACAGGAATGCATAGCAGGTTGATTGGGCACGGAGTACATCATATGCAATGCCCAGCAAGCTGTTTTCCAGGCAAAACGTGCTGGGCAATGCGACGACGGAGCGTCTGATGCGGCTAGTACAATCTGCCCTGTAACAGAAAGGGCCGCGCCCGGCACATGAGCGCGATCCGGCAGAAGCAGAACATGACAGGCAGCAGTGAGAACACTGTTGCACGCACTATCGGGTATTTATCCCCTCGATTCGCGCATAGGCGGAATGATTGTGAATGGACTCAAAGTTTTCCGAGTCCACCGACCAGCGAGTAAAGTCGGGATGGTCTCGCAGCCTCAAGGCAATATCGCGCACCAGATCCTCGACAAACTTGGGATTGTCGTAGGCTTTTTCAGTGACCCACTTTTCATCCTCGCGCTTTAGCAACCCAAAGATCTGACAGGACGCCTCTTCCTCTGCCAGCCGAACAAGCGAATCAATATCAAAGGCTTCCAGAGCCGTCACTGCCACCACCAGATTCGAGCGTTGATTGTGCGCGCCATAGGCCGAAATTTGCTTGGAACAGGGACAGAGGCTGGTCACCGGCACGGTAATTTTCAAGCTTTGGCTGAACACACTGGATTCAGAACGCTCCAGGGTCAACTCGACGTCCACATCCAGCAGACTGGAAATCCCCGAAACGGGAGCCTTCTTACTCAGGAAGTAGACAAACCTGATGATAATCCGCCCTGCCGTCGCTTCCAATCTGGCCAGCATGCGATCAAGAAAATCCTCGGTTGCCGCCAACTCAACGCCGGCCTCAAATTCGATAAACTCAAGAAAGCGCGACATGTGCGTGCCCTTCATATGTCCGGGCAATCCGACCGTCATCTCAATCATCGCAATGGTCGACTGCGACTCACCACTGACAGACTGAATAGTTAACGGATACCTGACATCGCGCACACCGACAAACTGGATGGGAATATCTCGCTTGTCGGTATAGGCCTGTACATCCTCTAAAGTAATGCGTTCAGGTGCATTCATCCTAACCTCGTGGTGTGTGCTTCATGTTTGTTTTCAGATATGGCCCAGCATGGATCGACGATACGTTCCAGAAACAACCACGCTGACCGATAGATAGCGCCTGACCGGATTTAAAGCAGGCATCATGCCAACCAGGACAGGGTCAGTATCCCTTGAAAAAACAGGACCTACCCGATCAGCAAGCACAACAGGGTTATTTGCCCTGATTGAAAACCAACAGAAGAACCTGCCGGCTGCTGGATATCCAACAGCAAGAGCTCTACAGCCACAGCGAAAACCCATCATGTTCAAGAATGCAACGAACACAAAAATGCCTGAGACAGACTAACCTTCCTGAGCAATGGTTATATCTTCATCGTTAATCAATCGCTGCCTGGCAAAGTGCACAATCAACATCACCGCATATAGCACGACCAGCAACCGGAACCCGGCATATAACCCAAGGTGGTCACTGAGTACGCCCCCCAGTACAGCACCGGTAACGCCACCGGCCGGGCCGGCTAACGAGAAAAGACCAGCCATGCGTCCATGGCCAAAGGCTTTAGTCAGCAGCGCGAAGCGGGTTACGCTGGTTATATGCTGCAGGCCCAATCCAATTCCGAATAACAGTGCTGACAACCAGAGCAGCAGGTAGTGGTAGTGCCCGGTTAAAATCAACTGCGCGCAGAGGATGAAAAAAAAGGCCACAAGATAGCTTTGAGCCTCACTCAGCTTGCTCAAAACCCCTCCTGCCGTCATCAAGGTAAATACGAAGAAGCCGCCCTGGACACTGACCAGCGTCGCCGCTACCTGAGCACTGAGGCCAAACTCTCTGACGCCAAGAAAAATCACGAACACCGTGAAATAGGCCATGGCCGACTGCCCGACAAACTCAATGAGCATGGTCTGTCGCAGGTCTGCTCTGGATCTGACAATCTGTAACTGATCGAGAAGTCTACGAACAAACCGGACCGGCTGAACACCTTCCGCTGCGGGGGCCGCCGACATGATTCGGTCACCAATCAGTACCGTCAGCAATAGCCCCGCAGCAACAATCCTAAGCGTATCGGCGAAGCCGAAAACCAGAAGCATCAAGCCGCCAAGCAAGGGTCCCAGAAAAAACATACCCGCAGAGTGCGCAGCTCGTTGCCAGCCCGCCTTGCGCAAATCAGCATGCTGCATGAAGTTCAGGAACTCTGCCTGCGTGGTCACCATCCGAAAGGGATTGAGAGTACCAAGCAAAGCCACCCCAGCCACCAACTGCCACGGGCTGGTCGCCAGGCTCAGAGCGAAGAGAAAAACCACAGCACATGACACGCCACCAAAGCGAAATAACACCCGACTACCGAAACGGCCGATCAAAGCGCCAATCGGTAAGGACAATAGTAAGGTTCCTGCAAACTGCAAACCGCCTACCAGGCCAATCTGTGTTGCCGATGCCCCCAGGTGGGCGGCATAGAGCGGCAGTATGATTTTGGCAATACCATTGGAAACGCCAGCAAGCATGCCAATCAACATGAAAATATAGACGGTGTTTTTGCTCTGCATGATCATCAAGCTTCAGCCGTAGCGCCAGTCTATGGCGCGGAAAATGTTCAACATTAAAAAATTCACTCGCCGCCCGCCTGGAACCCTAAGGGGGGGGCAAAAGCAGAAGGCATCCGCTCAACCTGAACTGAGATACTTCTGGGCCCCAGCTTCGGTTTGCCGTAACCCAATCAGCGGGTAGAGAAAAAACATTTCAGCGATACAACCATGGGCCACATGACTGTTCTCCAGGTTATCAATACCCACCTCAACAAGACCGGAATTGGCACCCATATCTGCCACTCCAGAGAACAGCATTGGCCGTCCGTTGAATTTCAGCTTCACCCGATAGCGCCCGAATGCAGGTGCCTGGCCTGCCTCAATCTGCAGCAACAGACTGTATCCATTAGCCGTTCGCAGGCAGCTTTGCACACGACCACCCAGCACATGCCAACGCCCCAGAAGCTTGCGGGCACGCAGCAGGTCACCTGCGGCAATACAGCTGCGGATCAGGGAGCTGGAGACGCGTTCGCCTTCAGAACTGTGGGTATCCATGGTCTCTATCTCAAGATCTTTGCCCGCACTGAGGCACTTCAGGCTAGTGAAGTCGCCCTGCCGACGATGGCCAAAGCAAAAGTCATCGCCCACTATCAGATGGCGAACCTTGAGGGCGTCTATCAGCAACTTGTTTACAAAGCTCTCTGGGGAAAGTTCCGCCATCGCCTGGTCAAATGTCGCAACAACCAGCAAATCCAAGCCCTCCCATTCGAGCAGCTGTTTTTTTTGCGTCTGCGTAGTAAGCCTCTGCCGGGACGACTGGACTTTGAAAAATTCCCGAGGATGCGGTTCAAACGTCAGCACGGCGCTATGAAGCTGGCGTGTCTCAGCCACATCCCGAACCTGTTTGAGTAACGCCCTGTGACCAAGATGCACACCATCGAAGTTGCCGATAGTGATCACCACGCCGCTTTTCTCGAAGTGACCAGGGAGTTGCACGTTCGCCAGACGTGTGGCATCTATTTCGATCTTTTGCATTTGGACCAGCCTCAGCCACTTACCGGGTTAAGTGAACTGGCATGCATGCGCGCATACAGTCCACCCTGGCGCAGCAGTTCAGCATGGCTGCCGGACTCCGCAATACGCCCGTGGTCCATAACAATGATGCGGTCCGCATCGCGCACTGTTGCAAGCCGATGAGCAATAATCAGACTGGTCCTGTTATGTAACAGGGTTTTCATCGCCTGCTGAATTTTCAACTCCGTGATGCTGTCAATATTGGCCGTTGCTTCGTCGAGTATCAGTAGCCGGGGATCGGCCACCAGAACCCGGGCAAAGCTGAGTAATTGACGCTGCCCTACCGACAGGTTGATACCTCGCTGCCCCAACTGTGTCTGGTAACCATCCGGAAGTTGAACGATGAAGTCATGGGCATGCACGGCCCGCGCTGCCTCCACGACTTGCTCATCAGTGGCCCAGTCTGCGCCATAGCGAATATTGTCAAGAATCGATCCGCTGAACAGAAAGGGCTCTTGAATGACCATACCAATATGTTTACCCAGTGACTCGATGCTTACCTCCCTGAGGTCCTGGCCGGCAATGCGAATCACACCCGAAGTCGGATCTGAAAAACGGTGGACCAGCCCCACAAGACTGGTTTTACCCGAGCCCGTGGCACCCACAATCGCAACAGACTGATTGGCTTGGATACACAGATTTATGTCATGCAGTACACACTCGTCCTTGCGGTAGCCAAAGCTGACATGACTGAATTCAATGGTAGGCGGGTCCGGATTGAGTGGTGGCGCGCCAAACTTGTCTTCCAACGTGAGTGGCACATCCAGCACTTCAAAAACCCGCTGCCCTGAAGCAGAGGCCCGCTGCATCATCGTGTACTGCATGGACAGCGTGCGGATAGGATCAAAAAAACGCTGCACCAGAAAAATGTAGGCGACAATGACCCCTATGCTTATCTCCCCGGTGCGCAACGACTCGCTTCCCGCCAGCACTACCACCGCAAGCGCCAGACCGGTGAGCAGATCGACCACAGGCACCATCAACTGCGATGCTTTTGCCGATTCGATTTGAGATTGCAGATTATCATTTGCCTTCACCTGGTAACCGGCGAAGTTGATGTCCTCACGCCGGCTCTCTTGCACCGTCCTGACACCGTTGATGTTCTCTGCCAATGTCGCATTGACGATCGAAGAGGCTTCCCTTGCGCGCAGATACTTCACCTTGGCCCAAGGAATCCAGGCCGCTCTGACTATAACCATAACCGGCAAGATACTGAGCGTGAGCAGGCCTAAACGCAGATCCAACAGCATGAGCACGACCACAATGCCCAGCAAAAGAAACAAATCTCCCAGGGCTGACATGGAGTTTTCGAGAAACTCCTGCAAGGCGCCAATGTCACCCTGCAAGCGAGCCATCAGCCTGCCGACCTGGGTGCGATCAAGCACAGTCAGCGACACCTCATGAACATGCACAAACATGGCCCTGCGCAGGTCAAAAATAACCGTCTGGGCAACTTTGGTGGCAAGCCACTCACTCAGAAACTGAAATACGGCATAGCCTGCAACAAGCGCGACAAAAGCTAGCACTGCCGTGGTCAAGGGCGCGCTACCATCGCCAACAGCAGTATCTACAACATGACGCAAGGACAGAGGTATGCTCACCTGAATCAGGGTGAAAATACCGATACACAGCAATGCCACTATCAGCAAGCGTTGATGCGGACGCACAAAGCCCCACATGCGAGCGGCCACATTACCTTCAAAACGACGGAAGATACTCTCGGACTGACTTTCAAGAGCGGTTGTCTGCACCGACTTGGCGACTGTATTACCCGTCATGATGGGACACCCTGCACAAACTGCTGTCGCGAACGGCCTAACAGGTCCTGATCCACGTTTAGATCCGGCAGAGACAGCGTGCCAGCCTGCAATTGCCACAAATAATGGTAAAAGCCCTTTTTGGCCAGAAGTTGATCGTGGCAACCCCTTTCGACAATCGCCCCAGCCTCCAGCACCAGTATTTCGTCAGCGTGCATTACCGAACTCAGCCGGTGGGCAATGATGATGCAGGCTTTGTTATCGGCTTGCTCACGCAGAGCCTGGCGTACCTTTTGCTCTGTGAGCGAATCCAGGGCAGAGGTGGTGTCATCCAGAATCAATATACTGGGTTCAACCAGCAAGCCCCGCGCAATCGATAACCGTTGCCGCTGTCCACCAGACAGACGGCTGCCGCGCTCGCCAACGCGCGTGGCATAGCCCTGTCTAAATACCGTCAAATCAGCATCTATCTGTGCCGCATTGCCGACCTGGGTAACTTGATGGATATCTGCATCCGGGCGGCCATAGCGGATATTGTCTGCGGCGCTGATATCAAACAGAAAGGTTTCCTGTTGGACCAGACTGACACTTTGACGCAGAGAGTCTAGGGTGACGTGCCGAATGTCCTGGTCACCGATGCTGATCCGCCCACTGCTCACGTCATAAAAGCGACCGATCAATCGAGCCAGGGTTGACTTGCCACTGCCAGACATCCCCACAACAGCTAGGGTTTTTCCTGGTTCAAGCTTGAAACTGACATTTTTCAGCACGGGCACGTCGCGCGCACTGGGGTAGGCAAATGAAACCTTGTCAAACTGCAGTACACCATCGGGCTGCCGTAAAGGTTGCGCACCAGGCAAATCGCGAAGCGACGGTTCGCAGTCAAGCACCTCAAACAAACGTTTCGCCGATGAAGAAGCCCTGGCACTGGAGTTGACAATCATGCCGACCTGGCGCACCGGCTGTTGCAGAATCGCCATAAAGGTGATCACCTCCGTCAGCAAACCAATAGTGATTACCCCCTCCATGACCTTGCGCCCCCCCACCAGGAGTACCAGCGCCATTGACAGGTAATACATGAAGTTCATCAAACTGATTGAACGCATGCGAATGGCAATACGCTGGTTGGATATTTTCAACGCCCGAATGCCCACCTCGTCAAATTTTGCGAGCTCGAAATCCTTGGCTGAAAATGCCCGCACGACGCGCATGCCCTGCAGGCTCTCCTCCATTTTCAGACTCATTTCAGACATGTATTCCTGCAGGCGGGTCCATGTGAGTCGCAACACATACCCCATGCGTCCCGCAGTGATCAGCACTATGGGTACAAAGCTCAGAGACAGCAGACCCAGAACCAGATCCGCACTGAGAACCTGCCAGGTACCCAGCCCAAGCAACAGGATCAAGGTCACAGCCCGCAGAATGCCTGATTCAAGAAAACCCCGGCAGCCCTCAAGATCAAGCATGCCGCGAGCAATCAGATCACCGGAGTGGTTTTTATCGTGAAAATCGAATGACAGTCGCTGCAACTTGTCAAAAAAAGCAAGGCGCAAATCATGGCCAATGTTCTGGGCTGTAGCCTCTCCAAGAAAGCCCTGCAACCCGGTCAACAACCCGCGCAAGGCGGCTACCATGACAATCAGCACCGCCAGTGAAACCAAACCTGTAGGTGAGCCGGGCACATCAACGCCCTGCTCGGTACCAAGCAGGTGCAACTGATCTACCGCCAGACCCAGCAGCCTAGGGGTTAACAGCGTAAAGACCGTAGCGCCCAGCGTGCATATGAGCGCAAATACGCAGTACCACGGATAATTCAGGGCCATGGCAGCCAGGCGTAGCAAAACGCGGGGCACAACCCTTGCCCGACTCGCTGGAAGCGTTTCGGGGGCAGACGGTGATGATAGAGTCAATGCCGAAGCTCCCCCAGCACCTTGCCTTTCAGCGCGGCAAATTCTGGATTTCCGCGCCGCCGAGGGCGAGGCAGATCGACGTCGATGATAGTCCGGATACGACCTGGTCGTGGGTCCATGACTACCACACGATCGGCCAGGTAAATTGACTCTTCGACATCATGGGTGACCATGATGGTCGTTGTCTTGTCTTGCTCCCAGATACGCAACAATTCCTCCTGCAGGTGCGTGCGTGTGAGGGAGTCCAGTGCCCCAAGGGGCTCATCCAGCAACAGTATCCTTGGTTTAGCCACCAGCCCACGGGCAATGGCCGCGCGCTGCGCCATACCCCCAGACAGCTGAGCAGGGTAGGCATTAGCAAAGCCATCAAGACCAACGAGGCTGATATGCTCGCGCACGCTTTCGCGTTTCTTCGCCGCGTGCATCCCGGACGCATCGAGGCCTAACAGCACGTTCTGTTCAACCGTCAACCACGGAAACAGTCGATGCTCCTGGAACACGATGCCGCGATCCAGTCCCGGCCCTTCAAGCCTATGGCCATCAATCAACAATGCGCCGGTAGAGGGTGACTCAAGACCAATGACCAATCGCAAAATGGTCGACTTGCCGCAACCGGAAGCGCCAACGATGCAGACAAACTCCCCCTGACGAATATCCAGATTGATATCGGTAAGCACTTCCAGCGCCTGGCCGTTGACCTGATAGGTTTTACCCACCCCTTGCAGGGACAAAGCGACAGTCTCAGGCGCAGGAGCACGTGCCTTATTGACCCGCTCGCTGCCGACAGACTGCGGGTAAAGCAGCTCTCCGGGCACATACTGACGCTCAAGCAGATTGTTTACTGGCCCGAGATCGTTGCGAATCGTTTGCATGTCGAACCTCTTCTATCACACCGTGATTGCGCAAGTCGCCGGGCGTGCTGCGAACAGCCCCCGACGACCATTGCGCGCTAGAACCTGGAACGCAGGCTTACACCCAACCAGCGCGGATCGCCAAGGCGCTCGGTTACCGGATTGGTCCCGGTAAACCCAGCGCCGTTGACCTTGTACTCGGTATCAAACAGATTTTTTGCGAGGAGACTGAAGGTGTAGCGCTCATCAGCACTGCCGAGACTGACTGCTGCATCCGTCACGTGATACCCGCTTTGCTCACCAAACTCATTCAATCCAGCATTCACGTTATGGCTGGATTTATAGGCATTGTTGAGGCTGGCACGAAACAGCAGTCCATTGGATAACGGCTGCCGGTAACTAAGACCGGTATTGATGGTCCAGCGCGGCGCTCCCGAGAGCTGCTCACCGGAAAAATCACAGGTGGCGGCCGGGGAGGCCGTTGCCGTGTTGGAGCAGGTCGCATTCTTGAACGATTGGTAGATACCCTGGTTATAGGCACCAGCGGCCTGGAAGCTCCAGTTCGCACTCAATCGATAGTTCGCATCAAACTCGACACCGCGCAGCCGTACCTCATCCACATTACCCAGCTGTCCACGGAAACCTGATATGGCTGCCGGGTCCGCTTGCTGAATGGTCTGCTGATAATCCTTGACGGTCGTCTGGTACAGATTGACGTTCAGAATCAGCGCCTGATCAAGCAGAGTCCACTTTGCCCCCAGGCCAAGATCGAAGGCACGCTCTGGGTCCACCGTGATGGGCTCTGCGGTAGTGGTATTGAACAGCGTGGCGCCGGACTTTTCACCATAGGCCACGGTGGCATAGAGCAGCGTGTTGTCATTGAGCTTGTGACTCGGACTGATCAACCATGAAGACGAAGTATCCGAAATCTTGATACCTGGCAACCGGTCGTAGGTTGATCCAACACGACCACCGCGAATATCAATGGCATCCTGAAGCTGCGCCTGCTGACTGGCTGTCAGCGCCGCATAGTCACTATCAAAATAGCGCTGCGCCGTCGCATCATCATTCGCCAATGGCGCTCCGGCAACCACCAGACGCTTGTCAATGCTGTTATCCCGCTGCTCATAGGTCTGACGCAAGCCCAAAGTAAGATCAGTGCGGTCGGTCAAATGCCAGTTCAACTGGCCAAAGGCTGCCAGACTATCGGTAGTGGGCTGTTGATTCTGACTGGTGTATACCGTATTCAGCGAGTCACGCGACAACTGCCGACCGACAGCATCACTGTTCAGACGGCCCCATTGGGCATTGCTTGCGTACCATGCACCAGCATCCTGGCCAAACTGACTCTTCTGATTGGTGCTGATCTTCGACGTCAGCCCGAAGAGTCCCGCCTGGTAGTCAAACAGCCCTCCAGGCTGAGAGGTAATGCGAAACTCCTGCGTGGCCTGCCGATAGGTTGCATCCGTGTTGAAATTGTAATTGACCGAGAACGGCGTATTGTCCTGATCATTACTGGCATAGAACTCCAGATCGTTGTAGGCGGTAATGGATGTAAAGGTGTGATTGGTCAAATGCCAGTTTATCTCTGCTGACAAGCCATTCTGCTCATTTTCCAGCGGTCGGATGTAGTCATGATCGAAACGCTTTCGCCCAAAGGGTGGCTGGTAATCCACACCATTCAGAGCGCTTACCCGCGCCACTCGACTTGAAAAGGATTGACCCGTTCTGGCTGATCCGTCACCGAACGTGGTGGGATCGGAGACCAGCAGATTGCCGTTCACATTTTCCTGAGACTGTGCATGACTGAGAATGATCCGTGCATCAAGGTCATCACGCGGCGTAAGAAGGAATTGCAACCGCCCTGCAATCCGGTCTTTTTCATAAATCGCGCCGCCAATCGAATTCAGGTTTTCAAAGGCACCCGGACGCTTGTCTACCACAAGCGATAAGCGGTAGGCCGCCAGATCATCAACCAATGGGCCAGTTGTGTGCCCGCGTAAAAGCACTGAGTTACGCGTACCGAGCGTGCCCTCCAGACTGCTCTCAGGCCGGAACGAGGGTTGCTTGGTAAAGACATTGACCACTCCCAGGGTGGTGTTTTTCCCCAGCAGTGTGCCTTGCGGGCCACGCAGCACCTCAACCCGGTCCACATCAATCCAACTGCCCCAGGTCATGGCGCCATAGCCATAAAAAACATTATCAACGATGGCGCCAACACTGGCCTCAAGCCCATCGGTAGCGCCCTGCTTGCCCAAACCACGAATAGCGATACTGGACTGACGCGCATTCTGTTCGTTGACGATAATCCCTGCGGAGCGATTCCCGATATCCTGAAAGGTAACAGCCGCCTCGCGCTCAAGATCTTCTCCGGCAACCACCGAGACCGGGATCGGGATATCCTGCAAGCGCTCCTCGCGATTGCGCGCTCGAACTACAACTGTACCCAACTGGTTGGCGCTGGCGGATACTGGCGCCTCTACTTCGGCGTTCTCTTCTTCGGAGGATGCCTCTGCGGTCGATCCGTCCGTCACCTGTGCTGGCACTACAACCTGCGCCCAGCTTGGCGCACCCCAGAAACCTGCCAACGCTGCTACAGCCAGAGCCAGTACCGACAATTGCCCCTTGCCCGGACTGCCCTGCATGCTCGCACTTGATACATTGACCACCTCAACACCTGCCTTCGTGTGCATCATCCCCCCCCATTTGAAATAAATCTTATGCAAAGCCGAGTGCTCACTTTGTTGCACGGGCTATAAAACGTCGTTTCGCATAACTGCTCCCAGTTGTGCGGACGACTACTTTTATCTACATAGCACTTAACGTGCCAGAGTAAAAAACCACTCCCCTAGGCGCCTTATAAATACAATTACCTGTTATTTTTCAATTAATTAGAAAATGATGAACAGCAACTGAGCAGCGCATTCAACTGAACCATCACCAGCACCGTTGCTTGGTTTCAAACAGCCGTCTGCTCGTTGTTGCTTGATATTCACCAGTGAAGATTCCGGCAGCAAAACGGCTGCCTGCTCTCGCAAACGGGATAAACAGGCAAGCGGCTCAGTCAGCCATCATTTCGTTTGCAGGTAGGGGATAAAAACAGGGAGGAGCCGCCCAGATAGTGGCCGCGACAATGGTGAAATCAGTGTATCGATGCAAACTGAATTGCGTCATGCGCGGGCGACTGCCGGGGTAACGACGCCAAGCTGCAAGGAATACTGGCATGCCTCTGTCAGGCATAAACCAGGCTCATCTGATTCTTGGAATATCCGGCCTGCCACCATCAAGGAGGTTGTGCTTTTTCAGAAGAGTGCGCAGTACATTGCGCGACACACCCAACAAACTGGCTGAGCGTACTTGATTGAAATGAGTGAACTGGTGTGCAGACCTGATAATTACCTCCTCAACTCGATTGAAAAGGTCCTGCTCTCCTTCCTCGAAAAGGGCCTTCAAGGCCTGCTGTAGCTGTTCGTATGCCTGATACTCGGTTTGCACCTGATCATCAGGCAAACCCAACTCAGTTACAGTACGGTCCAATTTCAAATTGCCAACTTTTATCTCGTCGTCAGACGAGACCAGTAAAGCATGGTGAATTACATTTTCGAGTTCTCGAATATTTCCTGGCCAGGAATACTTCTGCAAGGCTTTTACTGCACACTGACTCAGGTTCTGTTCGGGCAACTCCAGGCGCTTGGCATAGCGGCGTAGAAAATACTCAGCCAATGGCAAAATATCACCGATCCTGTCACGCAAAGGGGGTAGATTGACGTCGGCAATATTCAAGCGAAACAGCAAGTCCAGCCTGAAACGACCGGCCCTGACAGCATCCTCCAGGGCAACGTTGGTAGCCGTCACCAAGCGCACATTGATTGGTATGGGTTTGCGCGTCCCCACTCTGACCACCTCTTGCTCCTGTAACACCCGCAAGAGTTTGACCTGAAGCGCCAGCGGAAGATCGCCTATTTCATCCAGGAACAGGGTCCCTCCGTTTGCCGCTTCAAACCAGCCTGCTCGACTATTGGTAGCCCCGGTAAACGCTCCTTGCACATGCCCGAACAGTTCAGCTTCAGCCAGATGCTCGCTGATGGCACCACAATTGACAGCCACAAATGGTCCTTCGCGGCCACTCAACTGATGAATATGCCGAGCCACCAACTCTTTACCTGTGCCGGTTTCACCCTTGATCAGAACAGGCGCATCACTTGGCGCGATGCGCTCCAGATAATGAAGCATCGTTCTGGATGCGGGATCTGCAAATACAAGCGCCTTGGCGCGGATCGACAGCGGCTGAGCCTCCTGTCCGTCCAGTTCCAAGATCATATCTGGGATGGGGGGAACGCTACGCACCTGCAAACTCCTTTAATTCCCACGATTAGATTAAGCCGAAAGCTGCAGGAGACCACTCCCGGACCAGCACACCAAATGAAAATACCGACTAGCCGACGGGATTTGAAATACATTGTAGTTATATCTATATGTGATTTATTTAAATCTTTATATTCCCAAAATGAATATCATTGTCATGACATGCCGGAGTCCAATACGGGCCAAAGGCTTGCACGCCAAGCACAAAATGGCTCTGGCGATCAAAACGCGCGCCAATGTGACAAGGCGTCTGCCTCTTCTGACAGGGGGTCTTGCTGCGCTGTGCATCTGCGTTTTTCTGTACCCGACCATGACCTCATGGAGTGTTTAAGAGCGGGCGGGCATTGCACAGGGTGAGTGGTGACGCCTGCTCACCGCTCACCTTGTGCATTTCACTCCCGGACACTTGATCTTCAATCTGCTGGGCCTGACGCTGGCTGCGGGCCTGGTGGAGGTGCAAAGTCGCCGACATATGTGCGAACTCACCGGGCTGATGCTGCTCGTCATCGGACCGGTGCTATTCCTTTTGCACCCTGACATGGCCTGGTACGGAGGCATGTCGGGGCTGGTCTACGGCTACGCCTTTTACTGCGCATTGCTCTTCAACAAAACCCAGCCTTCCCTGAAATGGCTCAGCATATTGGTGCTAATGCTGATCATCCTGAAAATCCTGCTGGACAGTCTGGGGCTTGGCTTTGCTGTCACCTCCGTGGGCGCAGCAGAGTTACAGAGTATGACCACCAGCCACGCCGCCGGAGTACTGATGGCAACAACACTCTACATCCTCAGATCAAGGTTGGGCAGTGCGGCTTGATGCTCAGGCAGTAACGGCCAGTCGGCCCTGCAATAGGGTCTCGCCACCCTGCCACACACGCCACTCACCCGGCGCATACAACTGCCAGGTTTCATTGCTGGTCAAGGGTTCGGTAGCAATCACGGTGACCACATCATTGGGCGTGGTGTGCTCCTGAAAGTCGACCACCAGCTCAACGTCACTCAACTGCGCTGGACCGAAGGGTGCACGGCGGGTGATCCAGGCCAGCTTGCTGGTGCACAGGGTAAACAACCACTCGCCATTGCTGATCAGCAGGTTGCAAACGCCTTGGGCAGCGTAATCAGCGCATGCACGAGTAATAGAAGCCATTAACTGATCGAGCTTAGGCCGCTGCTCGAATTCAGCGCGTAGGCGGTTGAGCAGGTCGCAGAAAATCGCTTCGCTATCGGTAGTACCTACCGGCTGAAAAGGACCGGAACCGGCTGCGAACGAGTGCATCTGTCCATTATGGGCAAAGGTCCAATACTGACCCCAAAGCTCACGAGTGAAAGGATGGGTATTAGCCAGCGTCACGCGACCGACATTGGCCTGACGGATATGACAGATGACGTTTTCTGACTTGATCGGATAGCTTTCTATCAGTTGGGCAATGGCTGAACTGTGACAGGGTTGCGGGTCATGAAAGCAGCGCACGCCGCCGCCTTCGTAAAAGGCCACACCCCAGCCATCACAGTGCGGCCCGGTGCGCCCACCCCGCTGCATCAGTCCGGAAAAACTGAAGCAGATATCGGTCGGCACATTGGCGCTCATACCCATCAGTTCACACATGACGGCTCACTTTCCCAGTGCATCAAAATCACTTGCCGCATGCCGCTCCGGCAATTGCTCGGAAGCATCTCCCCAGGTACGGTTGACCAGGCGCCCGCGCTGAACTGCTGGGCGCCGAGCGATCTCTTCAACCCAACGCTGCAAGTGGGTGTAAGTGTGGGCTTCCAAAAACTCGGCGGCGCCGTACACCTGGTTGGTTACTACGCCGCCATACCAGGGCCAGATCGCCATATCGGCAATGCTGTATTCGGCACCGGCGATATAAGGCTGCTCGGCCAGTTGCCGGTCGAGCACATCCAGTTGACGTTTGACCTCCATGGCGTAGCGGTTGATCGGGTATTCGTATTTTTCCGGGGCATAGGCGTAGAAGTGGCCAAAGCCACCGCCGAGGAAGGGTGCGCTGCCCATCTGCCAGAACAGCCAGTTCAGGCACTCGGCGCGCCCGGCAGCATCCTGCGGAATAAAGGCGCCGAACTTGTCAGCCAGATACAGCATGATCGAGCCGGACTCGAACAGCCGCAGGGGTGGATTCTGACTATGATCCAGCAGCGCCGGGATTTTCGAGTTGGGATTGATCTCGACAAAACCGCTGCCGAACTGCTCGCCTTCATTGATACGGATCAACCAGGCATCGTATTCGGCACCGTCAAAACCCAACGCCAGCAACTCCTCCAGCAGGATGGTGACCTTGACGCCATTGGGCGTGGCCAGTGAGTAAAGCTGCAGCGGGTGCTTACCTACTGGCAGGGTCTTGTCATGGGTCGGCCCGGCAATCGGCCGGTTGATATTGGCAAACTGGCCACCGCTGGCCTTGTCCCATGTCCATACCTTGGGTGGCGTATAGCTGTTGTCGGTCATTGCATTCCCCTGATTCGGCTGGCTTGGTCAGCTTGGATAACCAGACCATACTGACCGATTTCAGGGCAAATGTTTACCTCTACCCGCTCGAAAGAGTGCCAGCCCGGATACCTTAATCGCCTCTGCTGATTTCGCCATCCTCCAGAAACACCCGGGTATTGACCGGGCGAATCCAGGCATCGCCGCCCTGCACCAGGCCGAGTGCCTTGAACTGATTCTTCGACAATTCGGCATGCACGACGTCAGCGCTGTTGTCGGTGCGCAGTTCGAGCCGTACCGTGGGTCCTACTACCGAGACCAGTTCGATCTCGGCATGCAGGGCGCCATCGCTTCGACTGCCAAGCACTTCGATATCGTGCGGGCGGACATAGGCCAGTGCCTGACTGTCACGTTGCCCGGCGTATTCGGGGGCGTCGAACTGGGCATCGCCGATTCGTGCCACGCCATCATGCACACGGGCATGGAACAGGTTGACGTTACCCAGGAACTGATAAACGAAGGGGTTGGCCGGATTGTCGTAGACCTCCTCCGGGTTGCCATCCTGCTCGACCCGGCCCTTGTTCATCACGACCACGCGGTCGGAGACCTCCAGTGCCTCTTCCTGATCATGGGTCACGAACACGCTGGTAACGTGGATTTCATCATGCAGGCGGCGCAACCAGCGGCGCAGTTCAGCGCGCACCTTGGCATCCAGTGCACCGAAGGGTTCATCCAGCAGCAATACCTTGGGCTCGACCGCCAGGGCACGCGCCAGGGCGATGCGCTGGCGCTGACCACCGGACAGTTGGGACGGCAAACGATCTGCGGTCCAGTCCAGCTGCACCATTTCCAGCAGGTGCATGACCTTCTGGCGAATCACCTCCTTGCTCGGTCGCTGGCTGCGCGGCTTGACGGTCAGACCGTAGGCGACGTTCTCATACACGCTCATGTGCTTAAACAGGGCGTAGTGCTGGAATACGAAGCCGACGCCGCGATCACTGACATGCAGGTCGGTGGTGTCTTCACCGTGAAAGCGAATGCGCCCGCTGTCGGGCTGCTCAAGCCCGGCGATGATGCGCAACAGGGTAGTCTTGCCTGAACCGGACGGGCCAAGCAGGGCCGTCAGTTCGCCGTCATTCAGGGTAAGACTGACGTTATCCACAGCGACAAAATCGCCGAAGCGCTTGTTGACCTGTTCTATTTCAATGCTCATGGGAAAACCTCAGGGTAGATTCTGTCTGGCTTATATGCGCGTTGCACGGCCGCGCTGCGGTATGCTGCTGTGGATTCAATGGGCACGACCTGACTCCTCTCGACCACGCTCATCCAGCCACTCGACAAAGCTCTTTATCGCAATGGTCACCAATGCCAGACCGGTGAGCAGTGACGACACGGCAAAGGCGGCGGTAAACATGTATTCGTTGTAGAGCACTTCGATATGCAGCGGCATGGTGTTGGTTTCGCCGCGAATACGTCCCGAAACCACTGCCACCGCGCCAAACTCGCCCAGGGCCCGGGCATTACACAAGATGATACCGTAGATCAGCCCCCACTTGATGTTCGGCAGGGTTACATACCAGAAGGTCTTCCAGCCGTTGGCCCCCAGTGTCAGCGAGGCCTCTTCCTCTTCCTTGCCCTGCTGCTGCATCAGCGGTATCAGCTCGCGGGCAATAAAGGGCATGGTGCCAAAGGCAATCACGATAATGATGCCGGGCACGGCAAAGATGATGCGTATGTCATTGGCTGCAAGCCATGGCCCGAGCCAACCCTGTGAGCCAAACAGAATCACGAAGATCAGACCCACCACGACCGGCGAGATGGCAAAGGGCATGTCGATCAGCGAAATCAGTATCGGCTTGCCGCGAAACTCGTGCTTGGCTATCGCCCAGGCCGCCGCCACGCCAAAGACCATATTGATCGGCACTACGATTACCACTACCAGCAGCGACAACCTGATCGCCGCCAGCGCATCGGGTTCATTGATAGCGGCAAACCAGACCTTGAGACCCTGTTCGAAGGCGCCATAAAGCACGACGACCAGCGGTAGAACCAGAAACAGTGCGAGGAACGTCAGCGCAATGCCGATCAGGGTCCAGCGCACCCAGGTGGGCTCTTCCGTGGCCCGGCGCCAACGCGCAGCCAACGCCGGATTGGCCTCATAGGCCCCTGTTTTACTTGTCATGGGATTCTCCTGGTCATACGCCACGTCTCGAGGTCCACCACTGCAGGCCGTTGATCAACAGCAACAAGGCAAAGGCAGCAAGCAGCATCACCGTGCCGATGGCAGCGGCGCCGTTGTAGTCGTATTGCTCGGCCTTGGCGACGATCAGCAGCGGCGTGATTTCCGTGCGGTAGGGCATATTTCCCGAGATAAACACCACCGAACCGTATTCGCCGACCGCGCGGGCAAAGGCCAGTGCGTAGCCGGTCATCAAGGCTGGTAGCAGTGACGGCAGGATCACCCGGCGGATAGTGGTAAAGCGGCTGGCACCCAGACTGGCTGAGGCTTCTTCGCGTTCGGCCTCCAGATCCTCCAGCACCGGCTGTACCGTGCGCACGACAAAGGGCAGGCCAATATAGGTCAGAGCAACCACCACACCCAACTGGGTATAGGCGACCTTGATCCCGGCCACCTCAAGATACTGACCGACCCAGCCGGTAGACGCATACAGGGTCACCAGCGCAATACCGGCCACCGCTGTCGGCAGGGCAAAGGGCAAATCCACCAGGGCATCGATGATCTTCTTGCCAGGGAAGGAGTAACGCACCAGCACCCAGGCAACCAGACCACCAAACACCAGGTTGATGGTGGCACCTATCAGCGAAGCGCCAAAGGACAGCTTGTAGGATGCAACCACCTGCGGATGACTGACGGCTTTCCAGAAGTCGTCCCAGCTCATCATGGAGGTGTATAACAACAGACCTCCGACCGGGATCAGAAAAATGAAACTTAGATAGAACAGCGTAAAACCCATCGTCAACCCGAAGCCGGGTATAACGCGACGTCTTTTGGCCACGAACATAGATCACCTCAGGCAGAATCCCGGGCGTATATCGCCCGGGTTGGTAAAGCAGTCGCGATCAGCGTCTGGAAATGGCTTCCAGGATGCTGTCGAACTTGCCGCCATCGTTGAAGTGCGTGTCCTGCGCGCTCTGCCAGCCACCGAACACCTCGTCGACAGTGAAGAAGTCGACGGTAGGAAAGCGCTCAGCAAACTCGGCGGCGATGTCCGGATCGCTCGGACGGTAGTAATGCTTGCCAGCCAGACGCTGAGCGTAGTCGGTGTACAGGTATTGCAAATACGCTTCGGCAACCTCACGGGTCCCTTTGCGGTCAACGTTCTTGTCCACCACTGTAACTGGCGGCTCAGCCAGGATGCTTACCGAAGGCACAACAATTTCAAACTGACCTTGCCCAAGCTGTTCTACTGCCAGAAACGCCTCGTTCTCCCAGGCGATAAAGACATCACCGATACCCCGTTGCACAAAGGTATTGGTGGCACCGCGGGCCGCCGGATCCAGTACCGGCACGTTGGCATAGATCTGGCTCACAAAGTCGTAAGCCTTTTGCTCATCACCGTCGTTCTGGTTAAGGGCATAACCCCAGGCCGCCAGATAGTTCCAACGGGCGCCACCAGAGGTTTTCGGGTTGGGGGTAATGACTTCCACGCCATCGCGAATCAGGTCGTCCCAATCCTGAATGTTCTTCGGATTACCCTTGCGCACCAGCAACACAATGGTCGAGGTGTAGGGTGAGCTGTTGCGTTCCAGACGATCCTGCCAGCCTTCGGGAATCAGTTCACCGTTCTGGCGCAGGGCATCCACATCGTAGGCCAGTGCCAGGGTCACTACATCGGCATCCAGACCATCGATTACCGAACGTGCCTGTGAGCCCGAACCACCATGGGACTGACGCACGTTGACGCTCTGGCCTTTGGTTTCCTCCCAGTATTGACTGAAGGCCGCATTGTATTCACGGTAAAACTCACGGGTCGGGTCGTAGGACACGTTCAACAGGTTGATGGTCTGAGCCAGTGCGGAGGTGGCGAACAGGGTGGCCAGGCCACCGGCAATCAGGGTATTGCGAATCAGTTTTTTCATTTCATACACTCTGTAAAAGCAAGTTTAAGGTGTTGGCAAATCTGTGTTGTTTCATCAGCACATTCGACAGATGGCGCTTTTACACAGGCGACAGCGTTCAGCAGCAGGCGTGAAAGCGTGCATGGGTACTCTCCATGTTCTGTTGGGCTTCACACCTCTGGTGGTGCCAGTCGGTGGGGATGGTATTTAAAGTGTGTTCGGCGCTTCCCGTGGTCGGGTCAATCAGGACGCCTTGGTCGGTGGCTGAAAGCGGATTTTTTCTTTCCGCTCGATCTGCACCACCTGACCGTTATGCAGGGTAATTTCGACGGCACCGAATTGTATGTCCTTCAGCGCCGCGGCAATGGCCAGTATTACCCGCTCGTCGTCCACAGCCGCATTGAGTTGTGATGTTGCGGTCATGGTCAT
Organism: Gammaproteobacteria bacterium HGW-Gammaproteobacteria-11; assembly: GCA_002840055.1. Lineage (GTDB taxonomy): Bacteria > Pseudomonadota > Gammaproteobacteria > Pseudomonadales > Pseudomonadaceae > Halopseudomonas. Next base: position 305,575 of record PGZJ01000003.1, read on the forward strand.
GCTCCGTATCGCTCTGATCGACGCACTGTGCGCCGATGTGAGAATACTAACCCTCGCCACTTATTCTTTAAAAGAATTGTTTGTCATTTTGATATACCGAAAAGAGATATGCGAGTTACCCACCCCCTCAAGCACTCAGGACAGCAAAGCTGAACACCTGATGGCGAATGAACCACGCCGCTGGCTGCACTTGCCACGTCAAATTGATATGCTTGGCGACTTGCACAACGCCCAACGAGATCACTGTCATGCCTGATTACCGCTCGAAAACCTCCACATTTGGCCGCAACATGGCTGGCGCCCGCGCGCTGTGGCGCGCCACCGGCATGAAGGACGAGGACTTCCAGAAGCCGATCATCGCCATCGCCAATTCGTTCACCCAGTTTGTGCCCGGTCACGTGCACCTCAAGGATCTGGGTCAGCTGGTGGCGCGGGAGATCGAGCGGGCCGGCGGCGTGGCCAAGGAATTCAATACCATTGCCGTGGATGACGGTATCGCCATGGGTCACGATGGCATGCTTTATTCGCTGCCCAGCCGCGAGATCATAGCCGACTCGGTGGAGTACATGGTCAACGCCCATTGTGCCGATGCCATCGTCTGTATCTCCAACTGCGACAAGATCACCCCCGGCATGCTGATGGCCGCGCTGCGCCTGAACATCCCCGTGGTTTTCGTCTCCGGCGGGCCAATGGAAGCAGGCAAGACCAAACTGGCCAGCCATGGCCTGGATCTGGTCGATGCCATGGTCGTGGCTGCCGACGACAGCGCCAGCGATGAAAAAGTGGCTGAGTACGAACGCAGCGCCTGCCCCACCTGCGGTAGCTGCTCGGGCATGTTCACTGCCAACTCGATGAACTGTCTGACCGAGGCGCTGGGTTTGTCCCTGCCCGGCAATGGTTCGACCCTGGCCACCCACGCGGACCGTGAACAGCTGTTCCTGCAAGCGGGCCGTACCGTAGTCGAGTTGTGCAAAAAATATTACACCGAGGGTGACGAGAGCGTATTGCCACGCAATATCGCCAACTTCCGCGCCTTCGAAAACGCCATGACCCTGGATATCGCCATGGGTGGCTCGACCAACACCATACTGCACCTGCTGGCGGCAGCGCAGGAAGCCGAAATCGACTTCGACCTGCGCGATATCGACCGGCTCTCGCGCAAGGTACCGCAGCTGTGCAAGGTGGCGCCGAACATCCAGAAATACCACATGGAAGATGTGCACCGCGCTGGCGGCATCTTCTCCATCCTCGGCTCATTGGCCCGCGGCGGCCTGCTGCACACCGATGTGCCCACCGTGCACAGCCCGAGCATGGCTGACGCCATTGCCCGTTGGGATATCACCCAGACCAATGACGAAGCCGTGCACACCTTCTTCAAAGCCGGACCGGGGGGCATTCCCACGCAAACCGCGTTCAGCCAGAGCACCCGCTGGGACACCCTGGACCTGGACCGGGAGCAAGGCTGTATCCGTAGCGTAGAACATGCCTATTCCCAGGAGGGTGGTCTGGCGGTGCTGTATGGCAACATCGCGCTGGACGGCTGCGTGGTCAAAACCGCCGGGGTGGATGAATCCATTCATGTGTTTGAAGGCAGTGCCAAGATCTATGAAAGTCAGGACAGTGCGGTGCGCGGGATTCTGGCAGACGAGGTCAAGGCCGGCGATATCGTGATTATCCGCTACGAGGGGCCCAAGGGCGGTCCCGGCATGCAGGAAATGCTCTATCCGACCAGTTATCTCAAATCCAAGGGACTGGGCAAGGATTGTGCGCTGCTGACCGACGGGCGCTTCTCCGGTGGCACTTCCGGGCTCTCGATCGGCCATGCCTCGCCCGAGGCCGCTGCCGGTGGCGCCATTGGTCTGGTGCGCCACGGTGACAAGGTGCTGATCGATATTCCCAACCGCAGCATCAACCTGCTGGTCAGCGACGAGGAACTGGCGCGTCGCCGCAGCGAGCAGGACGCCAAGGGCTGGAAGCCAGTTGAAAAACGTCCGCGCAAGGTTACCACCGCCCTCAAGGCCTACGCCCTGCTGGCCACCAGCGCCGACAAGGGTGCGGTACGCAACAAGGCCATGCTCGAGGACTGATCCCTGCTGCCTGACGGCCTCCCGGCCGTCAGGTTGGTTTGCCCCAGCGGAGCAAAACACCACACGAATCACGCCATATTCCCGTCACGAGACGGGCGAAACCCCCAATACGTCAATCGCTCGACATTTGCAAGATGTCGAACAACCATCTGTCGGCAAAAGCAACCGTTTGCCTTGCGGAATGCAGGCAAGAATAGTGTGACCGAGTTAACATTCAACGTATAAATGTGTTGTTACAACACGCCCCTCCTTTGGGCATGGATTCCAATGGACACAACTGCACACAGATTGTTGCTGGTTGAAGTGGACCCGGACAAGCGCGAACAGCTGCTTGCCCTGTGCCGTTCCGATGCCGACCACGCCCTCCAGGTCGATGTGTGCACACGCCCGAAAGAAGCTCTGAACCGCTTGGCCAACGGCAATTACACCGCCTGCATCATTCCTGATGACAACATTTTGCTGCGCGACGTGCGTCGGGTATCCAGTCAAACCCTGTGCCTGGTTATCAGTGACCAACCCGGACACGAACAGGATGGCCAGGCCCTGCAGGACGGCGCCGATGATGTTTTGCACCGGGACACTCTGTCCAGCGTCAATCTGAACCGCGCCTTGCTGCATGCTGGCTTTCGTCGTCAACAGGGCGGCAAATTGGCCCTGCAAGCCAAACAGGACCCACTGACCGGACTGGGCAATCGTGCGCAACTGGAAGAGGAGCTGGATCGCCTGCTGCTGCGCAGCAAGCGCACACCTACACGCTTCGGCCTGTTGTATATCGACCTGGACTACTTCAAGCAGATCAACGACAGTTTTGGACACGGTCTCGGCGACTTGCTGCTGGCGGTTATTGCCAACCGGTTGCGCCGCAGCATGCGTGATGTCGATCTGATTACCCGGATTGGTGGTGACGAGTTCGTCGCGCTGCTGCACGACCTGCATGACCACAATGATGCCGCACTGATTGCCAGCAAGATTATTCATACTCTGAGCGAGCCCATTACCCTCAACGGCCATCATTTGCTGATTTCAGCCAGCGTCGGTATTGCCACCTTTCCCCAGCACGGCGCCTCAGCGGGCGAGCTGCTGAATCACGCCGACCAGGCTCTGTATCGCGCCAAGGCCGGCGGACGTAATGGCTTCAGCTTTTACAGCCCCGATGAAGAAGCCCAGACCCAGCATAATCTGGATGTGGAACAGGGCCTGCGGCATGGCCTGCTGGAAGGTCAGTTCCGCCTGCACTACCAACCGATCGTCGATACCCGTCAGGGCAATACGGTCGCCTGGGAAGCCTTGCTGCGCTGGCAACACCCGCAACTGGGACTGCTGAGCCCGGACGCCTTTCTCAAGCTGGCCGAGCACAGCGGCCTGATTCTGCCGATGGGCCACTGGGTTATTGGCCAGGCGCTGACCGCCGTCAAACAGTGGCGCGATGCAGGGATAGACTGTCGCCTGTCAGTCAACCTGAGTGATCGCGAACTCAAGCAACCGCGCTTTGCCGATCAGTTGCACCAGCTACTGGCGCGCAGCAAGGTGCCCGCCAGCGCCATTCAGCTGGAACTGCGTGAAGACGCCCTGCTCAAGCACGCCAGTCAGGCGGAAAAACTGTGCAGGAACATTGCAGCACTGGGCGTGGATATCTGGCTCGATCATTTTGGCGAAGAATACGGCGCCGTCGGCTATCTGGCGCGGCTACCGATCAAAGGCGTGAAACTGGACGCCCGACGCATGGGTGAACAGCATGCCGATCATGCCAACTACCTGCGTAACCTGATCAACCTGACCCGCAGTATGGACAAGCAGGTTATCGCCAATTACGTGGAAAATGCCCAGTATGCTGAACTCTTGTCCAGTTGGGGCGGAGACTACCTGCAGGGTTACTGGATTGGCCGCCCGCGCACCCTGGACGATGTAATCAATCAGCCAGCAACCCTGTCCAGCCTCTGATAGCGGTGCGCCGGATAGTCTGCCGTACCCTCCACCGCGCGATCCTCAACCAGTTGCCAATCCTCGGCATGGATCACTGGAAACCAGGCATCTCCTTGCGGCTCGGCATCCACCAGCGTTAGGTAGAGTCGATCAGCCCGTGCCAGCATTTGCCGATAGAGGGTTTCACCGCCAATCACCATGATTTCATCAACACCATCCAGCGCAGCCTGGGTGGCCGCCTGATCCAGTGCAGCATCAATATCAGGCTGCACCGAGGCACCCGGAATACGCAGGCCTGACTGGTTACTGATGACGATATTGGTTCGCCCCGGCAAGGGTCGACCCAGCGAGTCAAAGGTCTTGCGCCCCATGACGATAGGCTTGCCCCAGGTCATGCTGCGAAAGTACTTGAGATCCTCCGGCAAGTGCCAAGGCAATTGATTATCGCGGCCGATCACCCGGTTACGACCCATTGCAGCAATCAGAGCAATATGCGGCTGACTCATACTGCTACCGGGGCCTTGATATGCGGATGCGCCTGATAGTCCTCGAGGATGAAGTCATCAAAACGGAAGCTGAACAGATCCGTCACCGCCGGATTCAGTCGCATGGTCGGCATTGGATAAGGTTCACGGGACAACTGCAGCTCGGCCTGCTCCATATGGTTGCTGTACAGATGGCAATCTCCCCCCGTCCAGATAAACTCACCGGGCTGCAGACCGCAAACCTGTGCCACCATCAGGGTCAACAAGGCATAACTGGCGATATTGAAGGGCACACCCAGAAAGATGTCCGCCGAACGCTGATACAACTGACAACTCAGCTTGCCGTCGGCCACATAAAACTGGAATAGCGCATGGCAGGGAGGCAATGCCATCTGATCAACCAGCGCCGGATTCCAGGCCGATACGATCAAGCGACGTGAATCCGGATTGGTTCGCAGCATTTCCAGCAGCTTACTGATCTGGTCGATCGATTCACCATTCGGAGCCGGCCAGGAGCGCCACTGATAGCCGTATACCGGTCCCAAATTGCCCTCTTCGTCCGCCCACTCGTCCCAGATCGATACGCCATTTTCCTTCAGATAGCGGATATTGGTATCACCCTGCAGAAACCACAGCAGCTCATGCACAATGGATTTCAAGTGACACTTCTTGGTGGTCACCAGAGGAAAACCGGCGGCCAGATCAAAGCGCATCTGATAACCAAATACGCTGTAAGTGCCGGTGCCGGTACGATCAGACTTGAAGGTGCCGTGATCACGCACATGACGCATCAGATCCAGGTACTGTTTCACGCTTTGCTTCCCTCTTTGCGGTAGGCCCACGCCATCAGCGCAGCGCCAATCAAGATCATTGGCAAGGATAATAACTGACCCATGGTCAACCAGCCAAAGGCCAGATAGCCGAGCTGCGCATCAGGCACGCGGACAAACTCGACAAGGAAGCGGAACACCCCGTAGCAGATACCAAACAGCCCCATCACCGCCATGGTCGGACGCGGCTTGCTGGAGTAAACCCAGAGAATGACAAAGAGCGCCACGCCTTCCAGAGCAAACTGGTACAACTGTGAGGGATGGCGCGCCAGCTGCAGCGGATCGGTGGGAAACACCATGGCCCAGGGCAGGTCGGTTGTCTTGCCCCAGAGTTCGGCGTTGATGAAGTTGCCGATCCGCCCTGCACCCAGACCGATCGGCACCATGGGTGCGATAAAGTCCATCAGCGCCAGAAAGGACACACCCTGCCGGCGGGCAAACCAGGCCACAGCCAACAGCACCCCGATCAGACCACCATGGAAGGACATACCGCCCTTCCAGACCTGCAGCATCAGCCGGGGCTCATTCAGATACGCCTCCAGCTCGTAAAACAGCACATAACCCAGACGCCCACCGGCAATGACACCCAGGGCAACCCAGAACACCAGATCCGAGAGCTTTTCATTGTCCCAGTCGGGGGCAAAACCAGCCAGCCGACGGCGCGCCAGCCACCAGGCGCCACCAATACCGATCAAGTACATCAAGCCGTACCAGTGAATCTGTACCGGCCCCAGTGACAAGGCCACCGGGTCAATCTGTGGATATGGCAGCATCACCACTCCCTACATGAGAAAATTGATACCTACGCCCAGCAACAGCAGGGCGAACAGGCGTTTCAGCAACCGTTGTGACAAACGGTGCGCCAGCCGGGCACCAAAGCCGGCAAACAGCATGCTGGTCGCCGCAATACCCAGCAGCGCGGGCAGATACACATAACCCAGACTCCACTCAGGTAACGGCTCGGCGGCCCAGCCGGTCCAGATAAAACTCAGTGCCCCAGCTATGGCTATCGGCAGGCCACAGGCCGATGAGGTGGCTACCGCCTGTTGCATCGGGATACTACGCCAGACCAGGAAAGGCACGGTGAGCGAGCCGCCGCCAATGCCAAAGATCGCCGAGGCCCAGCCTATCACGCCGCCTGCACCGGTCAGCATGGCCTTGCCCGGCACATCCTTATCCGCTTTGGGCTTCAATTCAAAGCCCATCTGTATGGCAATGCAGATGGCAAAAACCCCAATGATTTTCTGCAGCAGCGGCCCGGCTATCAACGCCGCCGTCAAGGCCCCCAGCACAGTACCAAAGACTATCCCCAGGGTCATCCAGACAAACAATGGCCAACGCACCGCCCCCTTCAAGTGGTGCGCTCGAATCGCATTGATCGAAGTAAAGGCAATGGTTGCCAGCGAGGTGCCCACCGCCATATGGGTGGCCACCTCGGCAGAAAAACCTTGTAACGCAAAACTGTAGACCAGCACCGGCACGATGATCATGCCGCCACCCACACCAAACAGCCCAGCCAGCGTGCCGGCAAAACCGCCGAGAATCAGATAAAGCAGAAATTCCACAACACCCCCGAAGACGCCGGATCAGCGCTTGAATATGCGGCGCTAGTGTAACGGAAATCTCGCTAGAGGGTCTCATGCAGCCGTGGCCAATTGCGCACATCAAGTAATCATCCCGGGTTTTCAACCCAACAGCCTGAATGCCTGCCAGGCGGCAGGATTTTCTCCTGCGCCAAACCAGAATGCCCCCTCACCAGGCCGATCAGACACCGACAACCGGGCGAAAAATACGTACACTCACGGCAGATAAAGGAGATACCCATGTGTCTGATGGCCTTTGCCTGGCAAACCGGTGAGCACCTGTTGACCCTGCTGGGAAATCGAGATGAGTTCCATGCCCGACCCAGCCGCGAAGCTGGCTTCTGGGAGGCCGAGGGCCTGCCGGACCTGTTGGCCGGCAAGGATCTGGAGGCCGGTGGCACCTGGCTTGGCGTCACCCGTCAGGGTCGCTTTGCCGCGCTGACCAATGTTCGCCAACCCGGGAGTCCCGTGGGCACGCGCTCCCGCGGGCACCTGGCACTTGACTACCTCGCCTCCGACCAGTCACCAGAAGCCTACCTGCAGCGCATCGCGGCAGAGGGGCATCTATACAGTGGTTTCAACCTGCTGGTGGGCGACTGCCAGCAACTCTGGCACCTGAACAGCCAGGAAGCCCGACCACAGCACCTGTCGCCCGGCATATATGGGCTGAGCAACGCGTCCCTGGACAGCCCCTGGCCAAAACTTCTGGATCTGCGTAACGCACTAGCGGCCCACCTGAACGATGATCCGGCCAGCCTGCTGGACCTGCTCGGCAATACCGATACCTATACCGATGAACGTCTGCCCGCTACCGGCGTCAGTCTGGAGTGGGAACGCCTGCTGTCAGCCCGGTTTATTCTCGGCGACACATACGGCACCCGGGCCAGCAGTCTGCTGCGCCTGAGCAAAGATGAGATCACCTTCACGGAGCGGTTTTTCGGACCAAATGGCACAGCGCTGGGGAAGAACTGCTGGCTGCTGGAACTGGATCAACGGCCCTGACGCAGCACCTTCTCCAGCCCCATATTACTCAGGGCCAGATGCAGGGTGCTTTGCACCAGGTGCGGATTGTCAATTTCAATCACTTCATCCAGCAGCGCCTTGGCATCAACCAGACTGATCTGCCGCAACAGCCATTTGACCTTGGGCAGGTTGGTGGCATTCATGGACAGCACGTCACAACCCATGGCCATCAGCAACACCGCCGAAGCCGGATCGCCGGCCATCTCGCCACAGACGCTCATGGGCTTGCCCGCCTCACGGCAGGCGACAGCGATCTTGATCAAAGCCTGCAGCACCGCTGGATGCAGTGAGTGATACAGATCAGCTACGCGCGGATTATTGCGATCCACCGCCAGCAGATACTGGGTCAGGTCGTTGGTGCCGACCGACAGAAAGTCGACCATCTGGGCCAACTCACGGGCCTGATAGACGGCGGCCGGCACTTCGATCATCACCCCCACGGGTGGCATCGGCACATCGATACCCTCATCAAGGATCTCGCTGTGAGCACGGTGAATCAGATGCAGCGCCTCCTCGACTTCATACACACTGCTGATCATCGGCAGCATGATGCGAAGATTGTTCAGCCCCTGACTGGCCTTGAGCATCGCACGGGTTTGCACCAGAAAGATTTCCGGGTGATCCAGGGTTACCCGGATGCCGCGCCAACCGAGGAAGGGGTTGTCTTCCTTGATCGGAAAATAGGTCAGGGCCTTGTCGCCACCGATATCCAGGCTGCGCATGGTCACCGGGAGAGGATGGAAGGCACTCAGTTGCTCCCGGTAAGTAGCCTGCTGCTCCTTCTCACTGGGGAAACGGTCCTGAATCATGAAGGGCACTTCGGTGCGGTACAGTCCCACGCCCTCGGCGCCGCGATCCAGCGAACGCGCCACGTCAGCCAGCAAGCCGGTATTGACCCACAGCGGCATGCGATGGCCATCGGTGGTGACGCAGGGCACATCACGCAGTTTCTCCAGCCCCTGCACCAGCTCCAGTTCTTCGCGCACCAGCTCCATGTAGTGGCGCCGCAACTCCTGCGAGGGGTTGGAATAGACCTCGCCGTGGTTGCCGTCGACAATCAGCTCAAGCCCGTCCATGCGCGTGTAAGGCAGATCAACAGCACCCATCACGGTGGGAATACCCATGGCCCTGGCCAGAATCGCGACGTGTGAACTGCCGGAGCCGAGGACCGAGACCAGGCCCACCAGCTTTTCCTTGGGCACTTCACCCAGCATGACCGGCGAGAGCTCCTCACTGACCAGGATGGTCTGATCCGGGAACACGCGGTCCTGCTTGCCGGCCTCCTGCAAATACGCCAGCAGTCGCCGACCGAGATCCTTGACGTCTGAAGCGCGCTCACGCAGGTAAGGATCGTCCATCATCTCGAAGCGGCCAATATGCGCATTGACTACTTCACGCAGGGCACCCTGAGCCCATTGACCTTTACGGATGACCTGTCTGACCTCGTTACCCAGAGCCGCATCATCCAGCATCATCAGATAGACGTCGAACAGGGCCAGCTCTTCCGGGCGCAACTGCGTCGCCAGTTTCGCCGACATGCCCTGCATATCGCTGCGCACGGCTTCCAGGGCATTGGAAAACAACTGCAGCTCGGCGTCGATATCCTCAACCGTTTTGTCCGGTACGGCCTTGAGGTCGGCCGGCGGCAGAATCACCACGGCCTGACCTATGGCCACACCGGGGGCACCGGGCACAGCGTCAAAACGGGTATCCTGAACGGCCTCGCCAGCCCAGCCCAGACCATGGATCGAGCCGGTTGCCTCAGCATGGGCAATCACCCCGGCCAATTGCGCGCTCATGGTCACCAGAAAGGATTCTTCACCTTCATCAAACTCGCGGCGTTCCTTCTGCTGCACGACCAGCACGCCCATGACCCGGCGGTGGTGAATGATCGGTACACCGAGGAAGGAGGCGTAGCGTTCTTCGCCGGTCTCGGCAAAGTAACGGAAACGCGGGTGGGAGGCGGCATCCTGCAGGTTGACGGGCTCCTCGCGGGCGCCCACATAACCGATCAGACCTTCATTGCTGGCCAGACTGACCACGCCAACGGCGTCCTTGTTCAGACCTTCAGTGGCCATCAGCACATAACGCGACACATCGGGATCAAGCAGGTAAACCGAGCAGACTTCGGTGCCCATGGCCTCACGCACGCGCTGAACAATGATATCCAGCGCCGCAGACAGATCCTTGGCCGCGTTGACCTCCTGGACGATGCGCCGCAGCGTGTTGAGCATACTCATCAGAGCACCTGATCGCCGAGGGGCAAGCGCGGGGCCAGTTCCTTCATGGCCTTGCGATACACGTCACGTTTAAAGGCTACGACCTGGCCGAGCGGGTACCAGTAGCTGACCCAGCGCCAGCCGTCGAACTCAGGCTTACCTGACTTGGTCATGCAGACCCGCTGCTCATCGGCGGTCAGACGCAGCAGGAACCATTTCTGCTTCTGGCCGACACAGACCGGTTGGGAGTGATTGCGGATCAACCGCTGCGGCAAGCGATAGCGCAACCAGCCACGGGTGCAGGCCAGCACCTCGACATCCTCGGGCAGCAAGCCGACTTCTTCGTGCAATTCGCGGTACAGCGCCTGCTCAGGCGTTTCATTGCGCTGAATGCCGCCCTGTGGAAACTGCCAGGCATCCTGCCCTATACGGCGCGCCCATAGCACCTGTCCTGACCCGTTGGTCAAGATAATGCCTACATTAGGGCGAAAACCATCAGGGTCTATCACAGCCAGTATCCTTCAGTGCGTATGCAAGGCATTGTTCCACAAAGACGCGCGCAGCGGCAATTGCATCGTAGCAGGTATTGGCATGCTGCATTATGCTAGTCAGCCCCGCACTGCACAGACTGGAGAAACGGCGTGGCACTGGCTATTTTTGACCTGGACAATACCCTGCTTGGCGGTGACAGCGATCATGCCTGGGGCGAGTTTATCGTGGCCCATGGCATTGTCGATGCCGACCAGTACAAGGCCCGCAACGACGCCTTCTTCAATGACTACCTGGCCGGGCGTCTGGATATTCAGGTGTACCTGAACTTCTGCCTGCAGCTGCTGGCTGAGCATCCACAGGAACAATTACAAGCCTGGCATGCCCAGTTCATGGCCGAGCGCATCGAACCGATCATACTGCCCAAAGCCCTGGCCTTGATTGACCAGCACCGCCAGGCCGGGGATACGCTGATGATCATCACCGCCACCAATCGTTTCATCACCGGCCCGATCGCGGCGCGTCTGGGCATCGACATCCTGCTGGCCACCGAGTGCGAGCGGGTCGACGGACGCTATACCGGCCGCACTACAGATATACCCTGCTTCCGTGAAGGCAAGGTGACACGCCTTGAGCGCTGGCTGCTGGAGAACGGTCAACAACTTGAAGGCAGTTGGTTCTACAGCGACTCGCAGAACGATCTGCCGCTGCTGAACATGGTCGACAACCCGGTTGCCGTTGATCCGGACGAGGTGTTGCACGCACATGCTGTGGAGCAGGGATGGCGGGTCGTCAGCCTGCGCTAAAAACAGCCTCAAGCTACAAGATACAAGCCGCAAGCTGATCAGTGTTGACTGAATTATCCATGTACTCGGACTGCCCTCACTTGTAGCTTGCCGCTTGTAGCTTGAAGCTGGCGGCCAACGGCCGCCCTAAACCGGCAAGACCCGACAGAACAGCGACTTGATATAGCCGGTTTCCGGGATGGCCGGATGCAGAGGGTGATCGGGGCCCTGGAAGCCGCGCTCGGTGATGATCAGGCTGCGGTCAAGGTGGCGGCTGGAGGCCAGCAGAATGTCGCGCAGACTATCCTCGGCCAGATGCATGGAGCAGGAGGCTGACACCAGAATACCGTCCTTGTTCAGCAACCGCATGGCTTGCTCATTCAGGCGCCGATAGGCCGCTTCGCCATTGCGGATGTCCTTGCGTTTCTTGATAAAGGCCGGCGGATCGGCAATCACTACATCAAACTTCTCACCGCCCGACTTCAGCTCGCGCAGGGCATCCATGACATCGCCTTCGACTACGGCCATCTTCTCGGCCACGCCGTTCAGTACCGCATTCTGCTCGACCAGATCCAGCGCCGGCGCCGAACTGTCGACACACATCACCTCGCTGGCGCCAAAGGCAGCCGCCTGCACACCCCAGCCGCCAATATAAGAATACAGATCCAGCACCCGCTTGCCTGCCACATAGGGCGCCAGGCGCGCCCGGTTCATGCGGTGATCGTAGAACCAGCCGGTTTTCTGGCCATGCCAGACCGGGGCCACAAAGCGCACGCCGTTTTCTTCCAGCTCAACCTGCTCCGGGACCGTGCCATGGGCGGCTTCAACGTAGGATGGCAGGTTTTCCGCTGCACGTGCGCCGCTGTCATTCTTGAACAGAATGCCGGTAGGCTTGAGTACCTGAACCAGCGCCTCGACGATGGCATCACGCACCCGTTCCATCCCCGGCGTGGCAATCTGCACCACCAGATAATCGCCAAAGCGATCAACCACCAGCCCCGGGAGCAAGTCGGCATCACCATAGACCAGTCGATAAAAAGGCTTGTCGAACAGCTTTTCACGCAGGCTCAACGCCACCTGAAAGCGGTGCACCAGCAGCGACTTGCCCAGACCATGAGCGGTATCGCGGCTGTGCAGGCGGGCACAGATCAGGTTGGCCGGACTCATGCACACCAGACCCAGCGGCTTGCCCGAGGCGGTTTCCAGCAGGACTTCCTGACCCGGCTCAAAGGCGGTCAAGGGCGTCTGGGCGGTATCCACTTCGTTGCTGAACACCCACAGGTGACCGGCTTTGATGCGTCTGTCACTGTTGGATTTGAGACGCAGGCTGGGCAGGGTCATATTCGCTCCTCGACTTCGGACGGCAGGGTATTCCGCCGGCCAAACATTATACAGGCTGTCCTGTGTCGCAGTCTGCGGCTAAACTCGGATGATCCGATGAAATCAGATGAGCGCAGTCGATGAGCCAGGATCTTACTGAAGAGCAGATCAAGAACGCCCTGCAGGGCATCAGCGTTCCACCGCAACCGCAGATCATGGTCGACCTGCAGATGGAACAGGTGATGCCCGACCCTGACCCGAAGACCATCGCCCGTCTTATCAGCCAGGACCCCGGCCTCTCAGGCAGCCTGCTGAAAATCGTCAACTCGCCGTTCTTTGGCCTGGCCAATCGCATTTCATCGATTCAGCAGGCGGTCAACCTGCTCGGCGTCACGCGGGTCATCAACATCATCAATGCCCAGTCGATCCGTGGCGAGATGACCGATGAAAACATCGTCAATCTCAATCGTTTCTGGGACAGCGCGCAGGATGTGGCCATGACCTGCATGACCCTGGCCAAGAAGATTGGCTGCGTCGAACCGGACGAAGCCTACGCCCTGGGATTGTTCCACAACTGCGGCATTCCCTTGATGCTGAAACGCTTTCCGCAGTACATGCAGGTCATGGAAGCGTCCTATGCCTCGCCCGAAAGCCGCATTGTCGATGTGGAAAACCAGCGTCTGAATACCAACCATGCAGTTATCGGCTACTTCACCGCCAAGTCCTGGTTGCTGCCCCGCCACCTGTGCGAAGCCATTGCCAGCCATCACAACACCCAGAATATTTTCATGCAGGATGAACATATCGACACGGGTTTGAAAAATCTGCTGGCTATCCTCAAGATGGCCGAGCACATCTGCGAATCACATCGGGTTCTGGGCAACCAATCGGTGGATCACGAATGGGCCGCCAGCGGCGCACAGATTCTTGAGTATGTCGGCCTCAGCGAATACGACTTTGAATGCATTGAAGGTACCTGTCGGGAAATGATGGCCACCGGCGAAGGCCGCTATTACCAGGATTAAAAAGGAAAATGACTCCATGACTACACCCCTCGTTCTGACTGTAATCTCCGCCGACAAACCCGGACTGGTGGAAAGTATCGCCCAGGTCATTACCCGGCACGGTGGCAACTGGCTGGAAAGCCGTATGGCGCGCATGGCCGGGCAGTTTGCCGGCATTCTCAGGGTGGATATTGCTGCGGACAAGGTTGATGCCCTGCGTACCGACCTGACCGGACTGACCAGTCTGGGTATCAACGTGCAGGCCGCCGTCAGCGGTCAGGCCGACGAACCGGCGCTGCAAGTAATGCACCTGAACCTGCTGGGCAATGACCGGCCCGGCATTGTTCATGAGGTATCACAGATTCTGGCCCGGCATGGCGTTAACGTCGACAAACTGGAAACCGAATGCAGCCCCGCTCCCATGAGCGCCGATCTGTTGTTCAAGGCCAGTGCGCGACTGGGCATTCAAGCTCAAACCGATCTTGACAGCCTGCGCGCCGATCTCGAACACCTGGCAGACGACCTGATGGTCGAGCTCAGCGAAACAGACTGAATCAGTCCGCCAACAAGCGCTTTATCGCCTCGCGCAGGTCCTGTATCTGCAGCGGTTTGGTCAAATAAGCGGCAACATCCAGATCACTGACCCTGGCACGATCAGCCGGCAGCGCGCCGGCACTGATGATGATGACCGGCAAATCCCGTGTTCGGGCGCTGCTGCGCAGCGAGCGCAGCAGGCGGTCACCCTGCATGTCCGGCAGATCGATATCCAGCAACAACACTTCGGGCGGCCGCTCGGTGATCAGGTGCAGTGCTTCCAGCCCGTTCTCAAGCAGCCTGACCCGCGCCAGATCACTCAATGCATGCTGAACCAGAATCTGACTGGCGCGGTCATCCTCGACATACACCAGATCATGCAGACCAGAACTGACGCCGGCCTCCCAGTCGCTGCGGGCACTGACTGACAACTGCGCCTGCTGCAACTCGATCCAGAAACAGCTGCCAACACCCGCGTCACTGCGCACCCCCATGCTGCCATCCATCAGCCCGGCCAACTCACGACAGAGTGCCAGCCCTATGCCGGTTCCCTTGATCGCTCCGTTCTCATGACCAAGACGCTGGAAAGGTTTGAACAGCAAAGGCTGGTCAGCCTGACGAATACCCACCCCGTCATCCTCGACCAGCAGCTGTACGCGCCCATCCACGAGCTTGCAGCCAAGCCGGATAGTGCCACCGGGGCGATTGTATTTGATGGCATTGCTCAGCAGGTTCAGCAGTACCTGACGCAGCCGACGGGGTTCCGCACGAACCAGCAGCATTGTCGGCGGCTCATTCAGTTCCAGGTTGATACCGGCCGCGCTGCGTTCCGGCTGCATTTGCTCAGCACAGGCCTTGAGCAAGGCCCAGGCATCCACTGACTCAAGCTGAATCTCCGGCCGTTCGGCTTCAATCCGGGCCAGGTCCAGCACATCATCCACCAACAGGCACAAATGCTGGCTGGCGATCAGTATTTCATCGACCTGACGCTTGAGCTGTGTGCGTGGCATGTCACGTTCGATGTCCAGTGCCATCAATTGGGCAAAGCCCTGAATGGCGTTCAGGGGTGTACGCAGCTCGTGGCTCATGCTGGAGAGGAAGCGCGTCTTGGCAATGTTCGCCGACTGAGCCTGCAAACTGGCGGTACGCAGGGCTTCCTGGGTAGCCTTGATCGCATCAATGTCGACATGGGTACCGGCAATGCGTGCCGGACGTTGCGAGCGACGGTCAATCTGCACCACCCGGCCACGGGCCAGCAGCCAATGATAGTCGCCTTCCGCGTCGCGTAGACGGTACTCGGCATCCAGGCGTCGATCCAGGCTGCGCGGCAACAGACTGTCACGCGCCACAGACAGATCATCAGGGTGCACACGAGCAAGAAAATGCTGTACGTCCAGGCGATTATCCGGCAAGCCGAAACGCTCCGGCAGACGACCTTGAAACTGGATCAACTGCTGCCCGACATCCACTTCCCATAGGCTTTCGGTCGTTGACTCGAGCACCCGCTCCAACTGCTTGCTGGTATCCAGTCGACGCTGTTCACTGTCTGCCAGGCGGCTGCCCAAGCCTGCCGCTGTGGCGGACATGGCCTGCAGCTCGGCAATCGGCGATTGGATTGGCGCAGGAAACCACTTGCCCTCGCCAATTTCATCGAGCATCTCCCCAACCCCGGCAATCGGACCCTGCAGCTGGGTACTCAACTGCCGCGAACGAATCCACATGGCGACAAAAAACAGGGTATAGAACAACAACAGACCGAGAATCAGCAGATAGCCAATGCGCTGGAAATGGCTTGCCAGATCATTGGTCTGCCGAAAAACATTGGCCTCATCGACCAGCGTGATCAGTTTCCAGCCGGTCTCGGGTATATCCGCCCAGGCTGCCAGTTGCGCTCGGCCACCCAATACCACCGGCTTTAGCCCCTGGCTCTGACTCTCCACCAGCATCGCCAGATCGCGGGTATCGGTGCGGTTGATAAGATTGAAATCACCCGGCTTGAAAATCTCCTGACGGATAGCCTCGTGGTAACTGAAACTGGTCAGTTCATCCAGACCCAGGTCACGCTCACCCACCTCCGGCAACGCCATGATGTTCAGCTCGTCGCTGACCAGCAGGGCATAGCCGCCCCAGGGCAGATCAAGACCGGCAATTTCTTCAAGAATGTTGTCGACGGTGATGTCCAGCCCGACCACCCCTTCGAGAAAGTCGTCCCGGTACACCGGGGCCATGGCGGACATCATCCAGCCCTGACCGGCTGGATCAACATAAATATCGGTCCAGGTGACCTGCCGCGCGGGGTTGTTCACCGCATCGGCGAGGTAATAAAAATTGTACTCAGGAATAGCCATATCATGGGGATACTGCTCCGGTGTCAAAAACCACGGCCAGATACGGTTGTAACTGTCGTGGCTGTTGAAATATACCGCCGCGACCAGGCTGTTACGGGCTTCGATGGACTGCATCAGCGGATCCAGACGCGACAGTCTCAGCACCTTGTCCAGGTCCTGCTGCTGCTCTGGCGTGGCGGCCGAATAGAAGGATGCCGCACCGCCCCGGTCCTGTGGACTGTAGAGCACGCCTGAGTCTGTGCGGGCAAGATTGGCCCGTTCTGCATCCAGGCTGACATGCAGCGGTGCCTGTAACGCCTCACGGGTCTGATCAGCAAACAGGCTGGCCAGATCGGCTACCGACTGCAGTCGCTGGCTGATCAGACGCGACTCCTGGGCCGCCGCCCCCTGCAGGTCCAGCAGCGCCGTCTCACGCAGATGAGACACCTGGGCATCTCGAATGGCAATGTTGGTCAGCAGGTAAGCTGCCACCAATACGGTTTCCACCAGGATCAGGGGAATCAGCGCGCTCTGCACAAAGGCGCGCCACATCCACTGTCTGAGTCCTGTCCGGTTTTCCGTCTGCATGCCATTCAAACCAATGAGTTGATTGATATCAGTCCCTGTTCCGGGATCCTTTGCTATCCTGTGGCGCATGTCAAAGGGTCAGGCCAACCAGGAACCCCCGTTATTGTGAATCATCTGCACGCATTCTGGCATACCCTCAAGCACGCCTTTGGCAATCTCATGCCGATCGTGCTGGTGGTCGGGCTATTTCAGATCTTCGTGATACGTCAGGTACCCGAGGGACTGGGCAGCATGCTGCTCGGACTGGGCATTGTCATCCTCGGTGTGGCCATCTTCCTGCAGGGCCTGGAGCTGGGTATTTTCCCGGTCGGCAAGAATCTCTCCAATGCCTTCGCCCGGCGCGGCTCGCTACCCTTGCTGATGGCCTTTGGTTTCAGTCTGGGCTTCTCGGCGGTAGTCGCCGAACCGGCCTTGATCGCCGTTGCCCAGCAGGCCGAAGAGATCAGCGGTGGTCGCATAGACAGTTTGACTCTGCGCTTGCTGGTGGCCCTGTCGGTTGGTCTGGTGGTGGCTGTGGGGGTCCTGCGCACCCTGCTTGGTCACCCGTTGCACTGGTACATGATCAGCGGTTACCTGCTGGTCGTAACAGTCACCTTTTTTGCGCCCGCTGAAATCGTCGGCTTGGCCTACGATTCCGGCGGCGTCACCACCAATATTGTCACCGTGCCACTGATTGCCGCACTGGGTATCGGTCTGGCCAGCTCGATCCGAGGGCGCAACCCGCTGGCCCACGGCTTTGGCCTGGTTGCGCTGGCAGTTATGGTGCCAATGATTGCCGTGCAGCTCTACGGCATCGTGGTCTATACCCTGTTCCCGGTGGAAGCCAGTCTGACCGAGGCGCAGATGCTCGCGACCCAAGCCAGTGAGGTGCTGCCAATAAAAGATAGCCTGGGCCGGCAACTGCTGGTCATGCTGATGGACCTGTTCGGCATGCTGCGCGATGTTTTGCCGATTATCCTGGTAATCGTGTTCTTCCAGTATGGCGTGATCCGCAAACCCATTCCCTACGTGCGCCGGGTCATTCTCGGTTTTGCCATGGTCATCCTCGGCCTCTACGCCTTTGTCATCGGCCTCAAACTCGGCCTGTTTCCGGTCGGCCGCAGCATGGCAGAGCAGTTGATCGGTCTGGATACGCTGCTGTACATCTATCTCTTTGCCTTTGCCATCGGCTTCGCCACCACCATGGCGGAGCCGGCATTGATCGCCATAGGTCAGCAGGCCGAAGAAGCCGCCAATGGCAAATTGCAGGCCAGCCATATCCGCTTGCTGGTCGCACTCGGCGTAGCCATAGGCATCAGTATTGGCGTACACCGGATCATCACCGGCGACTCAATCCACTACTACATCATGGCCGGCTATGCGCTGGTCATTCTGCTGACCTTTCTGGCGCCGCGCTTTATTGTGCCCCTGGCATTCGATCTGGGCGGGGTAACCACCTCCGAGGTTACCGTACCCCTGGTTACCGCCCTGGGTATCGGTCTGGCAACCAACATAGAAGGTCGCAGTGTACTGATCGACGGCTTTGGCCTGATTGCCTTTGCCTCCATTTTCCCCATTGTTACCGTCCTGCTCTACGCTATCGTCATGGAGCGGATCAAGCCTGCCATAGGAGAGACATCATGAAATTCTCGGTTTTGGTGGCCATGCTGGCCGAGGACCTTGAAGAACAGGCCATTGAAGTGGCCAAGGCCGCCGGAGCCGGCGGCATGACCATCCTCAACGGACGCGGACTCGGCGCCGAACAGAAAAAGACCTTCTTCGGGTTGACCTACGAGGGCAGCCAGTCCGTACTGATTCTGGTATTGGAGAAGAAACTGTCACTGCGGGTCATGAAACGACTGGTCGCCGAGCTGGATCTGAACAATCACAGCCGTGGGGTGGTCTTTACCCTGCCGCTGGAACATATTGCCGGCATCGATCACCGGCAGATCGAACAATTCGAAGAACTGATCAAGAACGAGATCTGACCCTTTTCAGGAGAACTGCCATGCTGGTCAAAGACATCATGAAGTCCAATGTCGTCACCGTTTCAGCCTTTGCCACCGTGCGCCAGGCGATGAAAACCATGCGCGAACATGGCATCAAGTCACTGGTGGTACAAAAGGGCAACGAACATGATGCCTACGGACTCATCACTTACAACGACATTCTCAAGACCATAGTCGCTGAGGAAGGTGATATTGACCTGATCAATGTCTACGACATCTGCACCAAACCGGCGCTGATCGTATCCCGTGAGCTGGAAGTCAAATACGTCGCACGGCTGATGGTCAACATGTCGATCCACCGCATTCTGGTGACCAATGCCAACGAACTGGTGGGCATCATCACCATGAACGACATCGTCAGCGCCATCCTCGAAATGGCCGACAGCGAACAGTAAAAAACCCGGGCAGTCACGCGACTGCCCGGGTTTTACTTGAAGCTTGAAGCTTATCGCTTGCCGCTGCGCCTTACTGCCGCCCGATATAACCGGGATTGAATACCACCTGATCACCCTGGATCATGTCGAAAATATCCTGCGCAGCAATAGCCGGGTCTTCCCAGTCTGCAGCCCGGTCATTTTCCGGATTGGCCAGCGGGCCCACCGAATGGCGGCTGATCTGTGTGCGCATGCCAGCCGGCGCAGCAATAAACACCTTGATATTGGCCTCGGCCAGTTCCTGAGCAGCGGTCTGGAACAGGCCATGCAGAGCGTGCTTGTTACCAGCGTAGTGTCCGAGTCCGGGCGGCGCAGCGCGCATGCCGAGAATCGATGACACATTCAAAATGGTGCCGCCGCCCTGCTCACGCATGATGGGTATGACGCGCTGGGCCAGATCAACGTAAGCCCAGTAGTTGACCTCGAACATATGTTGCGCCTTGGCGATATCCATCTGCTCAAGTGTAGCCAGATAGGAATAGCCGGCGTTGTTGAACAGGTAGTCGATTCGACCGAAGGCCTGCATGGCGGCCTCAATGACTTGCGGGCGCTGAGCCGCTTCAGCCAGGTCGACCTCAACCACTACCGCCTCACCACCCTGACTGCGGATCTGCTCCGCCAGCGCCAACGACGGTTCCGGACGGATATCCACCAGCACCAGCTTCATGCCCTGCGCTGCACCGATCAACGCCAACTCGCGACCCAGGCCGTAGCTACTGCCAGTAATCACCGCAACTTTGCCGGCAAAGGGCTGGCCTGCCTGTGTTGACGACGAAGCATTGGCTGCCAAGCCTGCCAGCAGGAAAACCAGACCGAGCAAGGCGGCAGCAAGCAATTTGAGCTGAGCGAATGAAAACAAGAGACGACCTGGCATGAGAAACTCCTTGATTATTGATGCGCTTACCATAGCGGAGGCGCTGCAGCCTGCGGCCAACTGAAACATTCAGAGACAATACTATAGACAGCGATGTAATCGGCTCAGAAAATCCTTGACCAGCCACAGGCGCCTACCATATGGTAGGCGCATGGACACCCGAACCCAGATACTCAGCATTGCCTCCGATCTGCTACAGCGCCAGACCGTCAATGGTTTCAGCCTGCAGGAGGTAGCCGATCGCGTTGGCATCCGCAAGGCCAGTCTGTTCCATCACTATCGGAACAAGGACGCCCTTATTGCCGATGTACTGGAAAACAGCTTGGACGGTTTTCGCAAGCGCGTTGACAACATGCAGCAGCAGTCTGCTGAGCGCCAACTGGACGCCTTCCTTGATATCTATCAACACCGCATAGGCGCGGGCACCCGCCTCTGCTCGGTCAGCGGCGTTACCGGGGACTGGGATCATCTGGGCGAGGAACCGCGTCGCTGGGCCCTGGCCTTGCTCAACGAGCAGTATGCCTGGCTGAGGAAGATTGCCGAGCTGGGTGGCCTGGGCAATACCCCAGAACAGGCCGAGCGCTGGGCGGAACAGGTGATGATCAGGGTCCAGGGTGCCATGCTGCTCTCACGGGTCAAGAACAGCCCCCTGCCAATGGAACGCACTATCGCGCAACTGCGCAGCGAGTGGCCAGGCAGCAGCCGTAACAACTGAAAGACAGAAAGAAACACACCAGCCCTTCAGGGGCTTTTTTTAGCCATCAAGCAGCTACCGACTGGTAGGTAGTCAAGGAGCGCATCATGAACACCTCACGCCTAGGTCACCTGTTTCGCATCCGGCTGGTTCAAGGGCTGTCGTGGCTTTTTCCCGATTACTTCGGGGCCATCGGCACGCGGCTTTTCCTTCAACCGCAACGCGCCGCACCCGTTACCCGCTGGCAGGATGCCTATGCCGGCTTTGAGAAGTCGGAAATAACCATCCAGGGATTGCGCATCCCCTATTGGCACAAGGGCAACGGACCACAGGTCTTGCTCGTGCATGGCTGGGAAAATGACCATTTTGCTCTGGGCGGTTTTGTTCAGCCCCTGCTGAACCAGGGTTACTCGGTAGCCGCATTGGACTTACCTGCCCATGGCGAGGCCGAGGGCAAGTCAGCCCCCCTGCCGCTTATAGCCCAGGCCATCACGGCGGTAGGCAATGCCCTGCCAGGCCTGCACGCGATCATCGCCCACTCGGTCGGCGGAGCAACCAGCGTTCTGGCCATGGAGGAATACGGGCTGAATGCCAAAAAGCTGGTATTGATTGGCGCACCGCAAGCGGCCAGCAAGCAGGCGATAGGCCAGGCACGGGCTAACGGCCTGTCTGCCAGGGCAATCCAGCGCATGCAGCGGCAATTACAACACCGGCTAGCGGCCCCGCTAGAACGTTTTCAGGTGGACCGTGGACTGGCGCTCATACAATGCCAGGTTTTTCTGGTGCATGCGCACGATGACCGGGTCGTACCTATTCAAGCAGCGCATCAGAATGCCGCCGCACGCCAGGCGCAAACGCTTTGGCTGGATCAGGGCGGACACAACAGGCCCCTGGGTGATCCGCTGGTTATCGACTCAGTCATCAACTTTCTGAAAAAAACCAGGGGCCGGAACCGTCTCCCGGCTGGACTACGCTATCATCCACGATTCGCACACAGCCGCCTCGGGCAGAACGCCGATCACATTCAGGCAGAACCGTCATGAACAGAAATGTTGCCGTACTTACCGCCGCCACCTGCGCAGTGGGCACTCAAACCTTTGTTTTCGCCGGTCTGTTGATTGAACTGGCTGCCGATATGGGCATCACCGTCGCGGTGGCCGGTTATCTGGCTGCCGCGTACGCCTTGACCTACGCCTTTACCGCGCCCTTTATTGCCCTGCGTACCGGCCAGTTGGAGCGTCGCCGGTTGCTGTGGATCGCTTTACTGGTAATGGGCGCGATCAACCTGACTGCTGCCATGGCCAGCACCTTTACCGAGTTGATCGCCCTGCGCATCTTCGCCGGACTGGCCGCCACGCTGGTCACACCGGTGTTGCCGGCCGTGGTGGCGAGCCTGTTGCCACCTGAACGCCGCGGCCCGGCACTGGCCATGGTGATGGGCGGCATGGTCCTGGCGTTCATGTTCGGCATGCCGCTAGGCAGCCTGATCGGTGCACAGTTTGGCTGGCGCTCCACCTTCATTCTTGCCGCCGTACTCTGTATTGGCGCCGCGCTGGCAATTCGTCTGGTACTACCCCGGGTCACTAGCGAGGACCAGACTGGCTGGCACCTGCTGAAACTCGGCTGGCACCCGCCAGTGCGCCGCCTGTTGATCATGACACTGACGTCCTTTTGCGCTACCTTTTGTGTTGTCCCTTTTATTGCGCCGGTGATGAAAATCATCATTGGCAGTACCGAATGGGTGGCACTGTCACAGATGCTGGTAGGCGTAGGCGCCCTTTCCGGTGTAATCCTTGCTGGTCGACTGGGCACACCCAGCAATCCAGGCCGGGTACTCAAGCATGCCTTCGTAGCTGTGGCTGTCACCCAGCTTCTCTACTCAACATCCATGATCTGGTTGCCGGGTATGGGCGCCATCAGTTGGTTGGGCTTGAGCTGTGCGGTGGTATTCGGCGCGTCTGCCTTGTTCTTCATGACCCCGCTGATGCAGGGGCAATTGCTCGAAGCCGCGCCCCATGCTCGGCAAGTCACCCTGGCACTGAACGGCTCCATGATGTTTCTCGGCCAAGGCGCTGGGGCGGCCGTGGGCGCCCAGGTTACTCAGGCTTTTTCCATGCCGATGATCGGACTGGCCGGTGCCGGCGTCGCCATGATCGGCTGGTATTGTGCCCGCCGCCTGCAGGCCAGCCCTATTCACATGGCCAGCCA
Source organism: Gammaproteobacteria bacterium HGW-Gammaproteobacteria-11 (assembly GCA_002840055.1). Classification (GTDB taxonomy): domain Bacteria; phylum Pseudomonadota; class Gammaproteobacteria; order Pseudomonadales; family Pseudomonadaceae; genus Halopseudomonas. The sequence continues at coordinate 328,970 of PGZJ01000003.1, forward strand.
GGGCGCTGCCTGAGAGACTGATCAGATACTGCGCTGGTTTACCCGGGCCGACAGGGCGTCTGCCGATTCGCGGCGCTCGGAATAGCGGTCAACCAGATAGTCGGCCTGTTCGCGCAGCATCAGGGTGAACTTCATCAATTCCTCCATGACATCAACAACGCGATCGTAATAGGCCGAGGGCTTCATGCGGCCATGCTCGAACTCGAGAAAGGCCTTGGGTACCGAGGACTGGTTGGGGATGCAGACCATCCGCATCCAGCGGCCCAGCACCCGCAGTTGATTGACCACATTGAAGGATTGCGAGCCGCCGCAGACCTGCATCACCGCCAGGGTCTTGCCCTGAGTCGGACGCACTGCGCCCAAGGCCAGCGGCACCCAATCGATCTGCGACTTGAACACCCCGGTCATCGCGCCGTGACGCTCCGGGGAGCACCAGACCTGGCCCTCTGACCATTGCATCCAGTCACGCAACTGCTGCACCTTGGGATGATCGTCGGGGACGTCATCGGGCATGGGTAAACCGGATGGGTCGAAAATACGCGTTTCCGCGCCCATCCGTTGCAACAGGCGCGCGGCCTCTTCAACCAGCAAGCGGCTATAGGAGGTCGCGCGGTTCGATCCGTACAGCAGCAGAATGCGCGGCGGATGCTGCCATTTCAGTGGCTGACCCAGCCGGGCTGTGTCCAGCGCGGGCAGCAAACCGGGATCCAGCGCAACCAGTTCATCTTTCATTGTCGTTCTCCTTGAGCATGTTTGACGGGCTCAATCCCTGCCCGCATCGGAACACCAGTGCAGCACCAGTCTCAAGCGGAATGCCTGCAGATCAGATCAGCAACAGGGTCGCCAAACCCAGGAAGGCAAAGAAGCCGACCACGTCGGTGACAGTGGTTAGAATCACACCGCCTGCCAGCGCTGGATCAATACCGAAGCGCCGTAGTATCAGAGGAATCGTCAAGCCGGCGAGCGCGGCGCACACCAGGTTGAGCAATATCGCCGCGGCGATAATACCGCCAATCTTCCAGCTGTCGAACCAGACATAGGCCAGCAGCGCCACAACCACCGCCCAGATCAGGCCATTAAGCAAACCAATGCCCATTTCCTTGACCAGTAACACCCGGGCATTGCCACCCTCCACCTGCCCCAGGGCCAGACCGCGAATCACCAGGGTCAGAGTCTGGCTACCGGCTATGCCGCCCATACTGGCGACAATCGGCATCAGCACGGCCAGTGCCACTATCTGCTCCAGCGTGCCCTGAAACTGGCCAATCACCCAGGCCGCCAGGAAGGCGGTGACCAGATTGATCCCCAGCCACACCGAGCGACGCCGGGTACTGGTCAGAATGGGGGCGAACATGTCGGCCTCATCATCCAGACCGGCCATGTTCATGATGGCGCGATCGGAATCCTCACGGATGGTGTCCATCACGTCATCCACCGTGATGCGTCCGAGCAGGGTGCCCTGTTCGTCCGTCACCGCCGCCGAGAGCATGTCGAGGTCCTCGAACTTGCGCGCCACTTCCTGGGTGGAAAGACTCACATCCAGCGCCTGGAAATCCGCATCCATGACCTCGCTGACCTTGGCCGACGGCACGCTGGTCAGCAGTCGGCTCAGCCGCAATACGCCCTGATAGCGGTTCTTGCGATCGACCACCATGAGCTTGTCGGTATGATCAGGCAGGTCTTCCAGCAGGCGCAGATAACGCAGAATCGAGCCGACCTTGATATCGGCGCGCACGGAAATGTGGTCGGTATTCATCAGACCGCCGGCACTGTCCTCAGGGTAGGACAGCATGGCCACCAGTTGCTGGCGTTTGATCTCGTCCATTGACAGCAACAGTTGCCTGCCCGGGCCGGCCGGCAGTGCCTGTATCAGGTCAACCAGATCATCCAGATCCAGCTTGCGCGCCGCAGCCAGCAGCTCTTCCTGCTCCATTTCCAGCGCCAGGGTGGCGCGCACTTCATCATGCAGGTGCACCAGCACCTTGCCGGCCCGCTCGGCATCCAGCGTTTCCCACACAGTACTGCGCTCAGGCGGTGGCAGTGCCTCCAGCAGACCCGCGGCCTTGGCCGGGTGCATATGCTTGAAGACCTTGGTAATGCGTTTGAATTTGCCCGCCTCAAGGGCCTCGCGAATACTGCTGACCTGGCTGAACTCGTGCTCTTCACCGGCCTTGAGTGCCGCTTCCAGGCCCACTTCCTCAGGGTCACGGTGCAGGGCAACGGCCAAAAGCGGATCGAGGTGTCGCAACACGGTCGCTTCCTGCTCGTCGGCAATCTGCTGCCAGACCGCCTGCCGTTGTTCCGCCTCAAGCAGTTCCAGCAAACTGGCCAGTTTGCCCGGATGCATGGCCTTGAGCAGTTTGCGCAGGCGCTTGCGTTTTCCACGTTCAAGCGCGTCCAGCACCGCATCGTGGGCTGTCTGGATTGGACTGTCGCGCTCTTCAATGGTCAAACCGCTACTCCTTGATTATCTATTTCCTGGTTACTCGCTTCAGACGCTATTCAGACGCAGAGCATCACCCCTTGGACGGCTTATTCTGTAACAGGATACGCCGAAGCTCGACTGCCAGCAGTGGCGCCATGGCAATAGCGTTGCTGGCATGGGCAATACAGTCGGTACTCCAGACCTGATCAACGCCAGCCGCTCGAATCACCGCCAAGGCATCATCAGCGAACAGCGCATGGGTGACCGCTACATCCACCGAGGCGGCACCCGCCCGCAACAGCTGCTCGGCAGCCCCCGCCAGCGTGCGGCCAGAGCTGGCCACATCGTCCATCAACACCACAGCACGGCCCTGTACATCAATATCCGGCAAGCTGATGCTGACGCGGGTGTCGCCACTACGCACCTTGGTGCACACGGCAAAGTCACAACCGAGCGCGGCGGCGGCACTTTCCACCCATTGCTGAGACTCGGCATCCGGACCGATTAGCAAGGGATCACGCCGTTGCTGGCCGATAAGATCGGCCAACCGGGGCGCACCGGACAGGGCGATGGCCTGTTCAATCGGAATGGCTTCACGCAGGTGACTGATCCGGTGCAAATGCGGGTCGACGGTGATCACCGCATCAAACAGCTCGGCAAGAAAGCCGCCAACTATGGTCTGGCTGACAATTTCACCGGGGTTGAAGGCGATATCCTGGCGCATGTAGCCCAGATAGGGTGCCACCAGCACCAGGTGGCGGATACCCAGACGACGCGCGTGGCGCGCAATCAGCAAGAGCTCAACCAGCTTCTCGTTGGGCCGATCCAGACTGCGGTACAGCACCAGTGAATGCGGCAGCGTCTGACCCTCGGCCAAGGGCAGGGTAAGACGCAACTCCTGATCCGGGAAACGGTGACTGTCGATCTCGGCGGCAGCCAGTTCCGTGGCCTCGGCGAGACGCCGCGCAGGCTGCGCTTCGTCGGCAAAATACAGCAGAAGATCACTCATCAGAACTCCACAAAGACAGAGGGCAACGCCGCCGCATCGCCAATCTGAAAGCCACTGGCGCGCTCACAGCTCTGGCGGGCAAATTCCATTTCGGTCGGGAAGGCCGCATAGACCCGGTAGAGCACATCACCACTGCGCACCGGGCTGCCGAGCTTGGCCAGCAGATCGACGCCCGCCCCCTGGGCCCGTGGCGCCCCAGCCTGACGGGCAATGCGCGCCAGTTGCAGATTATCGATGCCGATCACAGTGCCCGTTGTCGGCGCCTTGACTTCAAAACTTAGCGGCGCCAGGGGTGGAGACTCGGGATCAAAGGCCTTGATGCCCTGCGCCGCAATGATGTCGCGCATTTTTTCCAGCGCCCGACCCGAGTCAAGAATGTCACGGGCAATGGCAAAGCCGTCGCCACCGCGCACGTCCGGATCAAACTCCAGCATGCGCCCGGCCAGGCGCAGGGACTTCTGGCGCAGATCATTGGGCGCATCCGGATGATTTTCCAGCACGCGCATCACGTCCCGCGCCTCCAGCACCGGTCCGATGCCGTTACCAATCGGCTGGCGGCCATCGGTAATCACCACATCCAGTGCCAGCCCCATGCGCGCGGCGACAAACTCGAACAGACGCCGCAAACGTTGAGCCTCGGGCATGCTGCGCACCTTGGCGGTGGGCCCAATCGGGATATCCAGCAACAGGTGGGTCGAACCGGCGGCGATCTTCTTGGACAGAATCGAGGCGACCATCTGGCCCGGCGAGTCAATCGACAGGGGGCGTTCAACCGCGATCAATACATCATCGGCGGGTGACAGGTCACTGGTCCCACCCCAGGCCAGACAACCACGGTGCGCGCGGACTATCTCGGTCAACTGCTCGAACGGCAGTTCGACCCGCGCCAGCACCTCCATGGTATCGGCGGTGCCGGCCGGCGAGGTGATGGCGCGTGATGAGGTCTTGGGGCACAGCATGCCATGGGCCGCCACAATAGGCACCACCAGCATCGAGGTACGGTTTCCGGGAATCCCGCCAATACAGTGTTTGTCGACCACCGGATGTTCACGCCAGTCGAGCTTGCGCCCCACCCGGCTCATGGCATCGCTGAGGAAGAACACTTCCTCACGATCCAGCTCTGACTGGTTGCAGGCCACCACAAAGGCGGTCAGCTCGATCTTGGAATAACGATGCTCGGCGATATCCTGAACTATGTGGCGAAAATCATCGTGGGTCAGCCGTTCACCGGCGATCTTGCGGTGCAGCGCTGGTATCGACAACGGCGGCTCGGCCTGTGAGACGCTGACGCTATGCCCCTCTTCCATCGCCAACTGGGCAAAGGCATCCTCGGACAGCCCCAGCTCACCGGCAGCGACAATACAGACGTCATCCACCACGTTGACGCTGGCCAGAATGCGCCGACCGTTGGCGCGCACCTCGACCTTGGACAGCGCCTGAAAGCCCTCGGCCCGATAGACCGCGCAGTCACGGTGCAGATAAGCCACATTTTCCTTGTAGGTATCGATACCCACGCGCCGCAACACCAGCAGCGGGCTGGTGCCCGGTGGCTGGGCAGCTGATTCGGGTGCTTTCATGGGTGTTCCTGCTGATATTTTCTTCAATGTACCCGTCGGCAAGCGCAGGTGCCAAGCTCTGATACGCAGAACAGAGTCGAGTTCCACACACAAACCACATCATCATCACAAATTCGCCAGCGAGACTCTCTCCCACGACAACACAGGAGAACTTGTCATGCTGAAAACCCTTGGATACCTCATCTTGCTGGCGGGCCTATTGGGCCGCATGAGCTTCGCCAACCCGGCACCCGCTCACATCAACACCTGGCTGAACGAAGCCGAGACAGGTGCATTACTGCTGCGTGGTGATGAGCATCAGGAATGGCAGCCCGCCATGCTGCTGGAAACCCGTTTTGATGTGCAGATCAGTGGCCCGGTAGTGCGCGTCAAGGTCGAGCAGCGCTTTCGTAACACCCTCGATCAGTTCGCTGAAGGCGTCTATGCCTTCCCCCTGTCCGAGCGCTCCGGTGTACATGGCATGCAGATGGTGATTGGCGAGCGGCGCATCGTCGGCCGTATCGAAGAGCAGGCGCGGGCCCGGCAGATCTATGAACAGGCCCGTGCCCGTGGCCAGTCCACCGCCCTGGTTGAGCAGCGCAGGCCCAATATCTTCAATACCTCGGTGGCCAACATCGATCCCAACAGCGACATTATGGTGAGCCTCGAGTACACCGAACTGCTGATCCCCGATGGTCCACGCCTGTCACTGCGTCTGCCGCTGACCATGACCCCGCGTTACCTGCCCATGGCCGCTGAACATGCAGAAAACCCGGTACCTGCCATGGCGGCCGAGGCATCAGGACCGGAAGGCCTGATCCTGCCCAACAACGGCCTGCCGGATAACTCCCATCGCACCATACTGTCCATTCAACTGGATGCCGGACAGCCGCTGGACAGCCTCAGCAGCCCCAGCCATGTGATTCAACAGCAGTCCAATGGCAACCGCCATCGCATCGTTCTGCCGGCTGAATCCGTGCCCATGGATCGTGACTTCGTGCTCGACTGGCAGCTGCAAGGCAGCCCATCCAGCCGCGTCAATGTGTTTGCCGAGCGTGTCGATGGCGACCTGCATGCCCTGCTGATGCTGGTACCCGGTGATCTGTCCGAGCAGACTGAACGGATGCCGCGGGAAGTCATCATGGTGATAGATACCTCAGGCTCGATGTCCGGTGAACGCATGCGTGAAGCCCGCGACAGCCTGATTTATGCCCTGGGCAGACTGCAGCCCGAGGACAAGTTCAACGTCCTTGAATTCAACCACCAGCACAGCATGCTGTTCCGTGACCTGCTGCCGGCCAATGCCGAAAACCTGGCCGAGGCCGAAGCCTGGGTGAGCCGCCTGGAAGCCAACGGTGGCACCGAGATGCTGCCAGTACTGCGTGATGCCCTGTCATTTCCCAGCGACCCCGCGTTTCTGCGCCAGATCATCTTCATTACTGATGGTTCAGTGGGTAACGAGGCCGATATCCTCAACCTGATCGAGCGTCGTCGGCACCGCGCCAGGCTCTTTACCGTTGGCATCGGTGCAGCACCCAACAGCTATCTGCTGCGCAAGGCTGCAGAGCTGGGGCGCGGCAGCTACAACTTCATCGCCCACGCCAATGAAGTGGAAGCCCAGATGGCGCTGTTGTTCGAGAAGCTCGAACGCCCGGTCCTGACCGATCTGCGCCTGGAATTGCCGGCGGGCATTGAGGCTGAATACTGGCCCCAGGAACTGCCTGACCTGTATGCCGGCCAGCCACTGCTGATTGCCATGAAACTGAACCGCATGCCCACCCATCTGACCCTGCATGGCCGTCAGCCCGAGCCCTGGCAGCAACAGCTCAGCCTGCCCGCCGAGCAGCAACATGCCGGTGCAGCCGTACTCTGGGCACGCCAGAAGATCGAGGTGCTGATGGATCAACTGAGCCAGGGTCAAGACCCCGAGCAGGTTCGCCAGGAGGTACTGGAGGTAGCCCTAAAGCACCGTCTGCTGAGCGCCTACACCAGCTTTGTTGCCGTGGATGAACAGCCGGCGCGCAGGCCTGATCAAGCACTGCACAGCCAGGAGCTGGGTAACCGCAACCCGGTCGACCACCAGTACCCGCAAACCTCGCTGGGGCTATTACAGAAAGGCTTGCTGGCCCTGTTCCTGGGTCTCATGGGTGCTCTGCTGCTGCGCAGGAAAGCAGCATGAGCCGGCGCCTGCGTCATGGCCTGGCTGGTGTTCTGCTGCTGGCAGCCGCCGGTCTGGCAGGCCAGGCATGCTGGCTGCAGGCCAAGGCCATTGTGGCCCAATACCTGATTGCCGACGCCTGGGAGCAGAGCCTGCTCTCCGGCGAGCCAGTCAAACCCTGGCGCTGGGCCGACACCTGGCCGGTAGCACGGCTGACTGAACCCGGTGGACGTCATCACTATGTGCTGGCCAGCGTCAGCGGCGAAGCCCTGGCCTTCGGTCCCGGCCATCACCCGGCCAGCGCACTCCCCGGCGAAGCGGCTACGGTGCTGCTGGCCGGACATCAGGACAGCCACTTTGCCTTTCTGCAGCACCTCAAAGCCGGTGACCTGCTACGCCTACAGGATCTCCATGGCAACGAACATGCCTACCGGGTCAGTGTTCACACTGTGGTAGACAGCTCGCAACAGAGCATGCATTTCCATCAGGATCTGGCCGAACTACGCCTGGTCACCTGCTACCCCTTCGCCTCGCTGCACAGTGGCGGCCCCTTGCGCTATGTTGTCAGCGCCCTGCTGGAACCCTCAACATGATTGCGCAGCAGGCCCTATTGCCGCCACAATCGCTGCTGGCAGACAGGGAAGCGGAACAGATGGGCGAGCGCATACTGATCATCGAGGACGAGGCAGCCATTGCCGACGCCTTAATCTATGCCCTGGGCAGTGAAGGCTTTGAGGTGCACTGGTGCCACCTGGGCCGGGACGGACTCGACTGGCTGCAACACAACCCGGTCGATCTGCTGGTACTGGACGTCGGCTTGCCGGACACCAGCGGCTTTGAGCTGTGCCGGCAGATTCGCCAGTTTTCCACGGTACCTGTGATGTTCCTGACCGCCCGCAAGGAAGAGGTCGACCGGATTGTCGGCCTGGAGATTGGCGCCGATGATTATGTTGTCAAACCCTTCAGTCCGCGGGAAATCTCCGCCCGGGTGCGTGCCATTCTGCGTCGCAGCCGCGGCCCGGCGAACGGCAGCCCGGCGCCTGCGGAGGCCACAGCAAGTCTGTTCGAACATGACCAGCAACGTCGGCGCATCCGTTACCACAGCCACTGGCTGGATCTGACCCGCTACGAATACCTGATTCTCAGCACCCTGCTGCAACGCCCGGAACACGTGCTGAGCCGCGAACAACTGATGGACTCGGCCTGGGACGACCCCTCGGCGAACTTCGACCGTGTGGTGGATACCCATATCAAGGGCATACGGGCCAAACTCAAGCGTATCGAACCGGCCCACGACCCGATCGTCACCCATCGTGGCCTGGGCTACAGCCTGGATCTCAGTAATCGGCAAGCGCGTCAATGAGTCTTGGCCTTAGAGTCTTTATCGCCTGGTTCCTGCTGGCCGGGGTCGGCACACTGCTGTTCTACAACAGCATCATCAATCAGTTGCCCTCCTCCATGCGCCAGGCCAGCGAAGAGGTGCTGGTCGACAGCAGTCACCTGCTGGCCGAGCTCAGTGCCCTGCACTGGGACAGCGGCTTTGCCCCCGGCTCACCCTTCAGTGAGGCCCTGGCCCGTTACCGCCAGCGCCCGCTGCAGGCCTTGATCTGGTCACGCGAGAAAAGCCAGACCGAGCTTGTGGTTTATATCACCGACCATCAGGGCAAGGTGCTGTTTCACCCGGAGCCGAGCCTGATTGGTGAAGACTTCTCCGACTGGCGTGATGTGGCCCTGACCCTGCGCGGCGAATATGGTGCGCGTACCACCCGCATTGACCCCGAGGACGAAAGCACCAGCTACATGTATGTGGCGGCGCCGATCATGGGCAGCGAAGGCTTGCTCGGGGTACTCAGTATTGGCCAACCGACCGCCAGCCTGCAGCCCTTCATTACCCTGGCCAATGCGCACTTCTGGCAACGCGGCGGTCTGATTCTACTGACCGCATTGCTGCTCGGCGGTGGCATCGCCTACTGGCTGACACACTCCATCCGCCGACTGGTCAACTACGTCGAACGGGTAAGAAATGGTGAGCGTGCCAGCCTGCCGGTGATGGGCGAGCCGGAGCTGGACCGCCTGGCCCAGGCTACCGAAGCCATGCGTGAGGAGATCGACGGCAAGGCCTATGTGGAAAACTACGTGCATACCCTGACCCATGAGATGAAATCACCACTCTCGGCGATCCGTGGCGCCGCCGAGCTGCTGCAGGAAAGTGACTTGCCCGAGGCTGCCCGCCAGCGTTTTACCCGCAATATCGACGCCGAGTCGGCGCGCCTGCAACGGCTGATCGACCGGCTATTGTCATTGGCCAGCGTGGAAAAGCGTCAGCACCTGGACAGTATTGAACCACTAGACCTGCGCGCGCTGCTTAATCAGGAGCTGCAGGCCAAACAGAGCCTGATCAGCCGCAAGCATCTACAGATTGAATTGCAGGTCAGCGCGCAATTGCAGTTGCAAGCCGAGCGCTTTCTGCTCGAGCAGGCCCTGAGCAATCTGCTGGATAACGCCATTGATTTCACACCAGCGGGCGGACGCATCCTGATCAGCGCCGAAGCAACGGCTGAAAAACAGATACGGATCAGCATTCTGAATGAGGGACCAGCGGTGCCCGACTATGCCATTGAGCGGGTATTCGAGCGTTTCTATTCGCTGCCACGTCCGGATAGCCAGCGCAAAAGCACTGGCCTGGGACTCAGTCTGGTACATGAAGTAGCGCAACTGCACCGGGGTAGGGTGCAGCTATGCAACGTGCCTGATCAGGGCGTCAGAGTTGACCTTGTCCTGCCCCGGGAGCAGCTCGACAAAGCGCCCCCGGCCAGACGCCATCAGGACTCGTAGGACTCGATCGGCGGGCAGGCGCAGAACAGATTGCGGTCGCCGTAAACGTTGTCGATGCGGTTGACCGATGGCCAGAACTTGTTGGCTGCAACCCAGGGCTGCGGGAACACCGCTTCCTGTCGCGAGTAGCTGCGCTGCCAGTCGCCCGTGATATCGGCCAGGGTATGCGGCGCATTGTGCAAGGGATTGTCCTCAGCAGACCACTCACCCTTCTCGACTCGACTGATTTCACTGCGGATGGTCAACATCGCGTCGACAAAACGATCCAGCTCGGCCTTGGACTCACTTTCGGTTGGCTCGATCATCAGCGTCCCCGCCACCGGGAAGGACATGGTCGGCGCGTGGAAGCCAAAGTCCATCAGCCGCTTGGCTACGTCTTCCTCAGTGATTCCGGACGCCGCCTTGAGTGGGCGAATATCAATAATGCACTCGTGCGCCACCCGGCCGTTACGACCGCTATACAGCACCGGATACGCCTCACCCAGGCGCTTGGCCAGGTAGTTGGCATTCAAAATGGCCACCTCGGTGGCCTGGCGCAGACCCTGCGCACCCATCAGCGCAATATAGGTCCAACTGATCGGCAGAATGCTCGCACTACCCCAAGGCGCAGCGCTGACCGCGCCATTGGCCGGATTCGGGCCGTCCAGTGGCACCACCGGGTGATTGGCCACATGGGGTGCCAGATGCGCCTTGACGCCGATCGGGCCCATGCCCGGACCACCACCGCCATGCGGAATACAGAAGGTCTTGTGCAGGTTCATGTGCGACACATCGGCACCGATATCCGCCGGCCGGGTCAGCGCCACCTGAGCATTCAGGTTGGCACCGTCCATGTACACCTGACCACCGTGCTGATGGATGATGTCGCAGATCTCGCGAATACCCTCTTCATACACACCGTGAGTAGAAGGATAGGTAATCATCAGGCAGGACAGGTTGGCCGCGTTGTCTTCGGCCTTCTGCCGCAGGTCGGCAATATCCACGTTACCCTGGTCATCACAGCTGACCAGCACCACGCGCATGCTCGCCATCATCGCCGAGGCCGGGTTGGTGCCGTGCGCCGAGGTCGGAATCAGACAGACATTGCGGTGCTCATCGCCATTGGCTTCATGGAACTTGCGGATCGCCAACAGACCGGCGTACTCGCCCTGGGCACCGGAGTTGGGCTGCATGCAGATGGCGTCAAAGCCGGTAATCTCGCGCAGCATGGCTTCCAGTTCGTCGATCATCACCTTGTAACCCTGGGCCTGCGCCAAGGGGGCAAAGGGATGCAACTGGCCGAACTCGGGCCAGGTGATCGGGATCATCTCGGTGGTCGCATTCAGCTTCATGGTGCAGGAGCCGAGCGGAATCATCGCGTGGTTCAACGCCAGATCCTTGTTCTCCAGCGACTTGATATAGCGCAGCATCTCGGTTTCCGAGTGATAGCTATTGAATACCGGGTGGGTCAGGAAGGCCGACTGGCGCTGCAAGCCGGCCGGAATACCCAGACCCGCGTCAGCGACCTGCGCGTCCAGCGCATCCAGATCCAGGCTATCGCCCTGACCGCTGAAACAGGCCACCAGAGCTTCCACCGTGGCGCGGGTGCTGGTCTCATCCAGGCTGACACCCAGATGGTCGGCGTCGATCAGGCGCAGATTGATTCGCGCCGCACGCGCACGCTCAACGATAGCCGAGGCATTACCTGGCACCTTGACCGTCAGGGTGTCGAAGAAGTGCTGATTCTGGCGGCTGATGCCGCGGCTTTCCAGCGCCGTCGCCAGAATCGCCGTCAGGCGCTGAATGCGCTGGGCGATGGTCTTCAGACCTTCTGGCCCATGATAGACGGCATAGAAGCTGGCGATATTGGCCAGCAGTACCTGCGCGGTACAGATGTTCGAGTTGGCCTTCTCGCGGCGGATATGTTGTTCGCGGGTCTGCAACGCCATGCGCAGAGCACGATTGCCGCGAGTATCGATGGATACACCGATGATCCGTCCCGGCATGGCACGCTTGTAGGCGTCACGGGTAGCAAAGAACGCCGCGTGCGGCCCGCCATAACCCATGGGCACACCAAAGCGCTGAGCCGAACCAAAGACCACATCGGCACCCAGTTCACCGGGCGGGGTCAGCAGGACCAGGCTGAGCAGGTCAGCGGCCACACAGGCCAGGCCGTTCTGTGCATGGACCTGATCGATCAGCGGCTTGATATCGCGAATCTCGCCCCAGGTAGTCGGGTACTGGAACAGTGCACCGAATACCTCGTGCTGGCCCAGATCAGCCACATCATCCACCACCACATCAAAGCCGAAGGCTTCAGCACGAGTCTTGACCACGGAAATGGTCTGCGGGTGGCAATCCTGATCGATAAAGAACAGGTTGCTCTTGCTCTTGGCCACGCGCTTGGCCAGCGCCATGGCTTCGGCTGCGGCGGTGGCTTCGTCCAGCAGCGAGGCGCTGGCCAGCTCCATGCCGGTCAGGTCGATGGAAATCTGCTGGAAGTTCAGCAGCGATTCCAGGCGGCCCTGGGCAATCTCCGGCTGGTAAGGCGTGTAGGCGGTGTACCAGCCCGGATTTTCCAGCACGTTACGCAGGATCACCGTCGGTGTCAGCGTGCCGTGATAGCCCATGCCGATGCAGGAGGTATAGATTTCGTTCTTGCTCGCCACATTCTTCAGGTACCCCAGCACCTCGGCTTCGCTGCGCGGGCCCTGCATAGCCAACAGGTCCTTGCGCAGTATGCTTTGCGGCACGGTCTGGTTGATCAGCGCATCCAGCGAGTCGACACCCAACGACTCAAGCATGGCCTGCTGCTCTGCGGCATCCGGGCCGATATGTCGGCGCAGGAAAGCGTCAGTCTGTTCCAGATCGGTAAGGCTTGGGGTACGGCTCATGGGGGGCACCTGTTGAAAATATGTAGGGCTGAATCGTTATGTTCCGGGATCGTCCGTGCCTGTCAGATACAGATTGGATGGGAAACCTTGATCAGTTGCACATAGCCAGACTAGCGCCGTTGGCTTGCCCCTGTTCCAGACCGTCGACGCCCTGGACGGGCGTCGTCGAGCTCACAGGGATGTGCTTGCAGCGTGTCTGGAACAGGGGCAAGCCAACGGCGCCAACCCCCATACTCGCTCTGATCAAGGTTTACCGAGGCACGGATGAGGCCGTTAGATAGACGCACCGTAAGCGTCAGCATCCATCAGTTTGTCCAGCTCGCTGGCATCAGATGGCTTGATCTTGAAGAACCAGGCGCCGCTGTAGGGCTCGCTGTTGACCAGTTCCGGGCCATCTGCCAACACGTCATTGACGGCGACCACTTCACCACTGATGGGCGCGTAAATATCCGAGGCCGCCTTGACCGACTCAACCACAGCGCACTCTTCACCGGCGCTGACAGTGCGGCCGACTTCCGGCAGTTCAACGAAGACCACATCACCCAGCAGATCCTGGGCGTGGTCGGTAATGCCCACAGTCACGGTGCCATCGGCTTCCTGACGGGTCCATTCGTGGCTGGCAGCGTAGCGCAGATCAGCAGGGATATTGCTCATGGGTCAATCCTCAACAAAAAGGGAAAACTTATTCGAATACGGCCTGGCCGTGACGCACAAAACCGGGTTTGACTACCCTAACATCCAGCAACTTGCCACGGATTTCGACCTGCGCGGTGTCACCTGTGGCACGGGGCACACGGGCCAGGGCGATGGAGCAACCCAGGGTCGGGGAGAAGCTGCCACTGGTGATTTCACCTTCACCTACACCCTCTACAACGACGCGCTGATGGCCACGCAGCACCGCACGCTCATTCATCACCAGGCCAACCAGCTTGGGTTGATCACCCGCATCACGCTGCTTTTCAAGTGCCTTACGGCCGATGAAATCGCGCTCTACCGGCTCCCAGGCAATGGTCCAGGCCATGTTGGCGGCCAACGGCGAGATACTCTCATCCATATCCGAGCCATACAGGTTCATGCCGGCTTCCAGCCGCAGGGTATCGCGCGCACCCAGACCACAGGGGTTGCAACCGGCCGCCAGCAGGGCATCCCAGAGCGCGGCGGCCTGCTCATTGGGCAGCATGATTTCCAGCCCATCCTCACCGGTATAGCCGGTACGACCAATAAACCAGTCGCCCTCGGCCAGGCCCTGAAAGGCTTTCAGATCATGGATCAATGCGGCTCGGGCATCGGATACCAGCGAGGCGGCGACCTCCCGCGCCCGCGGGCCCTGTACCGCGAGCATGGCCAGATCGGCGCGTTCGGTCACAGTCACGGCGAAGGCCTCAGCCTGACGCTGCATCCAGGCCAGATCCTTGTCCCGGGTAGAGGCGTTGACGACCACGCGGTAACCGGTCTGGGTCAGATAGACGATCAGGTCATCGATGACCCCGCCCTGCTCGTTCAGCATGCCGCTGTACAACGCCTTGCCGGCGGAGGTCAGGCGCGCCACATCATTTGCCAGGAGGTACTGCAGATAGGCCTTGGCTTCGCTGCCGACCACATCGACAACGGTCATATGCGACACATCAAACACACCCAGATCAAGGCGTACCTGATGATGTTCCTCAAGCTGTGAGCCGTAATGCAAAGGCATGTCCCAGCCGCCAAAGTCGACCATTTTGGCGCCAGCGGCAAGGTGACATTCATACAACGGCGTGCGCAAACCCATACGGCCTACCTGCTTGATTGAAAAAGAAGGGACTTCACAAAGGTGCGAATTGTAGCCATAAACGCCAAGGATTTGCAGCTTTTGCCCAGCAATTAACGCCGAGCTGACCGGCGGATCAGCACAATCACGGGAATCAGCCCGACCAGTACCAGCGTCAAGGCCGGCAGCGAGGCTCTGGCCCAGTCGCCCTCGGCGGTCAATCCGTGAATGCGCACGGCCAGGGTGTCCCAGCCAAAGGGTCGCATCAGCAGGGTCGCCGGCATTTCCTTGAGCACATCGACAAACACCAGCAGCGCCGCACTGAGAATGCCCGGCACCAGCAACGGCAGATAAATCCGCAGGAACACGCGCCAGCCGGACTGACCGAGACTCTGGGCCGCCTCCGGTAATGACGGGCGAATACGCGCCAGTGATGTTTCCAGCGGACCGAAGGCCACCGCCATAAAGCGAATCAGATACGCCAGCAGCAGGGCGAACAGACTGCCCAGCAACAAGGGCGCCGCCAGCTCGTTACCCAGCCACACCCGCAGCGGTATCAGTACCTGATTATCCAGAAAGCTGAAGGCAAACATGATGCTCACGGCCAATACCGACCCGGGCAGCGCATAGCCCAGATTGGCCATGGCCACGGCACTGCGGACCCGCCGGATCGGCTGCAATCGTTTGGCCAGTACCAGCAGAATAGCCAGCGTAACCGTCAGCAGCGCCGCCAACGCGCCGAGCGTCAGGGTATTGCGAATCAAGGTCCAGTAACGGTTATCTAGGTCAGCCAGACCGCTGAACCAAAGCCAGCTCAAGAGCTGGATCAGCGGGATCACAAAGGCGATCGCCAGCACCAGCAGGCAATAGCTGGTCGCCAGCCAGGCTTTGGGGCCGCGCAGTCGATAGAGCGCGCCCTGACGTGGGCGATCCACGCCCGGGAAGCCTTTGCTGCCCTGCGCCCTGCGTTCGACATACAAAGCCAGAAAAACGAAGAGCAACAGCAGACTGGCCAACTGAGTGGCGGTTTGCAGACTGTAAAAACCGTACCAGGTCTTGTAGATCGCTGTGGTGAAGGTGTCGTAATTGAATACCGAAACCGCACCGAAATCAGCCAGGGTCTCCATGATCGCCAGGGCAGTTCCGGCACCAATGGCTGGCCGCGCCATTGGCAGCGCCACCCGCCAGAAGCCCTGCCAGGGCGTCTGTCCGAGAATCCGCGCGGCTTCCATCAGCCCGCGCCCCTGGGCCATGAAAGCACTGCGGGCCAGCAGATAGACATAGGGATAGAAGACCAGTACCAGCACACTGATCACGCCAGCGGTCGAGCGAATGGAGAACATCCGGAAATCACTGCCGAACCAGTCACGCAACAGGCTTTGCACGGGACCGGCGAAGTCCAGCAGGCCGATCATCACAAAGGCCAGCACGTAGGCGGGTATGGCGAAGGGCAACATCAGAGCCCAGTCCAGCCAGCGCCGCCCGGGAAATTCGCAAAGGCTGGTCAGCCAGGCCAGACTGACACCCAACAACAGCACGCCCGCAGCCACACCCAGCACCAGCACCAGCGTATTGCCGATCAATCTGGCCATTTGCGTCTGCAGCAGATGCGACCAGATCGGCAGATCCAGGCTTTGCCAGCTTAGAAGCAGGACCATCAACGGCATGATGACCAGAGCGGCTGCACAATAGGCTACAGCGCGCCAGCGAGGCATATTGCTGATCAGGCTCTGCGGCACGCGGTCTCCTTGTTGCTGATTAGCTTCAGAAAAAACACACCCGGCTCGAGGCCGGGTGCGCAGTATATCGGTAAATCCTGATCCGTGGGCTGACCACGGTCAAGACATCGGGATCAGTTCCAGCCTTCGCGATCCATCAGCATGATGGCTTCGGGCTGACGGCGACCCGCTACTTCGACATTGATGGTGTCGGCCTTGAACTCACCCCAGGCGGCCACTTCCTCGGACGGTGCTACCGCTGGATTGGCCGGAAACTCCTGATTGACGCCAGCAAAAATGGCCTGCGCCTCGGGACCGGTCATCCATTCCAGCAGTTTAATCGCTTCATCAGGCTGTTTGGCGTGCCGAGTAACACCGGCACCGGAAATATTCACATGCACACCGCGGTCTTCCTGATTTGGCCAGAACAGCGCCACCTTGAGTTCAGGATCGGCATTCTGCAAACGGCCGAAGTAGTAAGTGTTGACGATACCCACATCGCATTGCCCAGCATTGATTGCCTGCAGCAGTGCCGTGTCATCGGAAAATACCGGCGTTGTGAGGTTGCCCACCCAGCCGCGAATCACCTCAGCCGCACCCTCGGTACCCAGGGTTTCGATCAGGGTCGCGGTCAATGACTGGTTATAGACCTTCTTGGACGTGCGCAAGCACAGACGACCGTGCCAGCTTGAATCTGCCAGCGCTTCATAGGTGCTCAGGGTGGCTGGATCGACACGCTCAGTGGAATAGGCAACGGTTCTGGCGCGCAAAGACAGACCCGTCCACTCACCGCTTTCGGCGCGGTACTGGGCAGGGATGTTGGTTTCAATCAGGTCCGACTTGACCGGGCGCAACAGACCCATTTGCTCAGCCTGCCAGAGGTTGCCGGCGTCCACGGTGATGAACAGATCGGCCGGGGTGTTGGCACCTTCAGCCCGCAGGCGAGCCATCAACGGCGCTTCACCGTCAGTGATGTAGCTGATTTTTACACCCGTTTGTTCGGTGTACAGATCAAATACAGGCTGAATCAAATGCTCTTGACGTGACGAATAGACAACCAACTCATTGGCCTGGGCAAAGGTAGAAGACAGGCTTGCCGCCAGGCTCAGTGCAACAACACAACGAATCAGGGACATGGTACGCCTCGGAGAATGAAGAAAGAGGCTACATGATAATGATTCATATTTAGTTTATCAATGATCGGGTTATGAAACTTCTGTGAACAACTCCGGATCAAGCGCCAGGCTGGGCAGCTTGCCATCCAGTCCCATGGCCCGACGTATGACCAGAGACTTCAGTTTGCCCTGATGGTCAAGCCATTGCATGCCGGTATTGCGCAGCCAGCGCAGCGGCAGGGCATCGGCGTGGAACAGGCGCTCGAACCCTTCCATGGCGGCCATCATGGCCAGATTGGCACCCATGCGCTGGCGCTCATAGCGCTGCAGTACGGCAAGGTCGGCCAGCTTTTCACCGCGCTGCATGGCAGCGCGTAACACGTCATTGAGTTCGGCCGCATCCAACAAACCCAGATTCACGCCCTGCCCCGCCAGCGGATGGATGGTATGCGCCGCGTCACCAATCAGCACCAGTCCAGGCATCGCATACTGCTTGGCGTGGCGCTGACGCAACGGGATGCAATGCCGCGGATCAACCGCCAGCACCTTGCCCAGCCGCCCGGCCATGGCCTGATTGAGTGCTGCGATAAAGGCTGGCTCATCTATCGCCATCAGACGCTCTGCCTGTTCGGGCAGCAAGGACCAGACAATCGAACAGAAATGCTTGCCGTCACGCGGCGAGAGCGGCAGAAAGGCCAGCGGGCCGGAGGGCAAAAAGGCCTGCCAGGCGGTATCCTGATGCGGTTCGGCAAGCTCCACCGTGGTGACAATGGCATGGTGCAGATAGTCCCATTCACGCATGGCAAACCCGGCCAGCTCACGCACCCGCGAGCGACCGCCATCGGCCGCCACCAGTAAAGGCGCACGCAGAGAAACACACTCCGGATCGACAAAATCCAGACGCCAACCGTCTTCCTCGCGAATCAGACCCTGCACCGCATGACGCCCAAGCAGAGTAACCTCGCTGCTAGCCAAGCGCTCAAGCAGGGCCTGCTGCAGACGATGGTTCTCGACGATATGACCGAGTCGCTGCTCGCTGAGCTCGTGGGCATCAAAGTGAATATCGCCGGTACCTTCGGCATCCCATACGTGCATATGCCGGTAGGAGCAGCGTTCCGTGATCAGCGGCCAGACCTGCAGCCGCGTCAGAATATGTTCGGAGGCGGCACTCAGGGCGCTGACCCTGGGATCGAAACCCGAGGCCGTGGACTTGACCGGGACAGGCTGATCCAGCGGCATGCCATCCAGTACGGCAATGCGCAAAGCACTGTCGGCCAATGCCAGAGCCAGGGTAGCGCCCACCATACCGGCGCCCACCACAATCAGATCATAATCCTGTGTCACGCGTTTCTCCCGGGCCTGGGCATCAATGCTTGAGCCCCATGGCTTGCCGTGCGAACAACTGCCGTGCCGGTGGCAACATATCCAGCCCAAGCAATCCGATATTGCGCCCCAGCGTCAGCAGCGGCTGGCGGTTGCTGAACAGCCGCGTGAGGTAATCACTGAAGGCCACCGTTTGCCGCTGATCAGGCTGCTGACTGCGCAGATAGTCCTGTAACACTGCCAGATCGCCCGGCGCAACACCCCGCCGTCCCGCTTCAACCAGCTTGTCGGCCAGTGCCAGGGTATCGCGCAGTGACAAATTGAAGCCCTGCCCGGCGATAGGATGCAGACTGTGTGCGGCGTTACCCAACACTACCAGATGCGAGCGCACCTGCTCCTGCGCCTCGATCAATTGCAGCGGATAGCAGGCACGGGCACCCACGCGGGTCAGCGCCCCCATACGGAAACCAAAGGCCTGTTGCAGGCGATCAAGGAAGGCCTGATCAGGCAACTGGGCAACCGCCGCCGCCTGGTCTTCCGGCAGCGTCCAGACCAACGCACTGCGGCCAGCAGACAACGGCAACAGCGCCAGCGGGCCGCTATCGGTAAAACGTTCATAGGCCACCCCGGCATGGCCATGGGCAGAGCTGATATTGGCGACAATCGCCGCCTGGCCATAGGGGCTGATCTGACGATGCACTGCCAGTTGTTCAAGCAAACCTGAGCGCCCGCCGTCGGCCAGTACCAGCAGATCCGTTTCAAGTGTCTGCTGCCCGGACGCCTGCTGGATGCCCAGTGCGTAACCACCCGGGGCTACCCGCACAGAGGTGACACTGGCCGGCGCCAGCCACTCGACCTGTTGCTGATCCAAGGCTGCAAGCAGAACCTCGCCCAACCAGGCGTTCTCCACCACATAACCCAGGGCCGGCACCCGCTCCTGCTGGGCATCCAGCCGGGTAACACCCGGATGCCCCCGGTCCGAAACGTGTATGTGGCGGATGGGTTCAGCTTGTTCCGACAACCGCTGCCACACCCTCAGGCGCTCCAACAATAGCCGACTGCCATGCGACAGTGCGGTAGAACGCGCATCGTAACTGGTCGGCGCCGCACCCGAGCCTGGCGGGCTGGCTTCAATCAATCGGATACGCCAACCCACCTGCCGGGCACAGTCCTGCAAAGCCAGCGCCAGGCAGGCACCGACCATGCCGCCACCTACGATACTGATAGAGCTCACGCCGTCACGCCCTCAGACTCACGGGCCTGAGCCATCAATGCTTCAATTTCATCCGCCTGCTTGGGCACACTGCCGCTGATCACATCACAGCCAGTGCGCGTAACGACCACATCGTCCTCGATGCGAATACCAATACCGCGCCATTTGCGCGGCACCGTATCGTCGTCCGGCGCGATATAAATCCCCGGCTCAACCGTCATCACCATCCCCGGCTCCAGCTCGCGCCAGACGCCCCCCACGCGGTAGTCACCAACATCGTGCACATCCATGCCCAGCCAGTGACCGGCGCGGTGCATGTAGAAACGGCGATAGGCTTCGGTGCTGATCAACTCCACAAGCTCTCCCTTGAGTAGACCGAGCTTGAGCAGGCCGGCGGTGATAACCCGGACTGTCGCCTCATGCGCTTCGTTCCAGTGCCGCCCCGGGGCAATCACCTCAAAGGCCGCAGCCTGGGCGGCCAGCACAATATCGTAAATGGCCCGCTGCTCAGGACTGAACCGGCCGCTGGCCGGGAAGGTACGGGTAATGTCACTGGCATAGCAATCAAGCTCACAACCGGCATCAATCAGAATCAGATCACCGTCGCGGATCTGACAATTATTTTCCGTGTAATGCAGGATGCAGGCGTTGCGGCCGGCCGCGACAATCGATGAATAGGCCGGTGAGCGGCTGCCATGGCGCATGAAACCGTGCTGCAGCTCTGCCTCAAGCTGATACTCCCAGAGCCCGGGACGGCAGATCTGCATGGCGCGAATATGCGCCTGGGCGGAAATTTCGGCAGCGGCCTGCATGACCTTGAGTTCAGCGGCACTCTTGTACAGCCGCATGTCATGCAGCAGATGGTCAAGGGCCAGAAATTCATTTGGCGGCTGCGCACCCAGGCGCGCCTTGCTGCGAATCACGTTGATCCAGTTGGTCAGTCGCCGATCGAACTCGGGGTTGGCGCCCATGGCGTAATAGACACGCTCGCGCCCCTCGATCAGGCCCGGCAGGATGTCGTCAATATCGTTGATCGGGAAAGCATCATTGGCCCCGAAATCCGCGATAGCACCTTCCTGCCCGGCGCGATAGCCGTCCCAGAGCTCACGCTCCTTGTCCTTCTCACGGCAGAACAGCACATACTCACCGTGCTCCCGGCCGGGGATCAACACGGCAACGGCCTCCGGCTCCGGAAAGCCGGTCAGATACTGGAAATCGCTGTCCTGACGATACTGATGCTCCACATCACGGTTGCGAATATGCACCGGAGCGGCCGGCAGCACGGCAATGCTGTTGGGCTCCATCTGCGCCATCAATGCCTTGCGGCGGCGACTATATTCCTGCCTGGTCAAATGCATGCTTACCTCGGGCTCGGGTGTATCAATGCAGGGATGCGGGCGGTTTGCTCTCGCTGTCCGCTGCCGGCTGGCACTCACTGAACAGCATCAGTACTGCCATGCGCACATATTCCATGACTTCCATAAAATCGACTTCGTTGGCCTCGGACTCTTCCAGATCGGTCTGCACCTGGGCAATCGCAGCAAAATCGTGCAGCGCGCTATCGGCCTCCTCGCTCAGCTCACCCTGGCGCTCGACCAAGCCAAACCCGCCGAGAAAACCTTCGCACCACTGACCCAGCGCCTGAGTCCGACGGTCCACTGCCGCACTGTCGTCCGGCAACAGCAGGGTCAGGTCAAAACCGCTACCACTAAGCTCGGCCAGACTGGCGTCATACAGCTGAATCATCAACACTTTACCCGCCTCGGGCAAGCTGCTGCGGGCATCCAGCAACTCATGTGCAACGTTCAGCCAGGTGCCATGGTCATAGCGGGCGCCAGCGCAGAGCCGACCGACCAGGTGGCCATGTATCTCGGCGGGAAACGCCGCAGCGCCCAGGTCAGCGAACAACTGGTCATAACGATCAAACTCAAAAACGGCAGGCAGCAATGCCATAATATCGGGGCCTCGCAAAGGTCGTAAGTGAAAGTCGCAGCAATAGATGCAGGAAATGTTTCCGTACCCGCCAAGCCAAGGTGCGCCACAGTCAGCTTCCAGTCTACCAGCCTGGCTTCCCCAGGGAAGCAGAGACAGACTATTCAGGGGTTTGACCGCCCAGCGGGGCCACTCTATAGTTGGCCAACACCGGGATGACAGACTGATACCTATGGAAGAACCCGTTATCGATACCTTGACGCTTAAAGTGAACCAGCTGATTGAGCTGTGTGACCGGTTGCAGCAGCAGAACCGCCACCTGTTGGCACAGGAAAAAACCTGGCGAGATGAACGTTTGCAACTGATCGAAAAGAACGATTTGGCCCGTCAGAAGGTCGAAGCCATGATATCGCGTCTCAAATCCCTGGAGCATGATTCATGAGCAGCACCGCTTTGACCGTTACATTGCATATTCTCGACAAGGAATACCGCGTCAGTTGCCCGCCCGAAGAACGCAGCAATCTCGAACAGGCTGCACGCCATCTTGACACCACCATGCGCGAGATCCGCAACAGCGGCAAGGTAATCGGCGTCGAACGCATTGCGGTGATGGCGGCGCTGAATATCAGCCACGAAATGATTACCGGCAGCCACCAGCAGGGGCAGACCCTGAACAGCCAGCAACAGCAGATCAGTGAGCTGGTCACTAGACTGGACCAGGCACTGGCGCGTCACCAGCACTGAAGGTCAATGTCCTTGAGGTCATTCTTCTGTATACTGGTTCACGTCCCTGGGATGTTTGCCAGTCGGTGATGTCCCTGAGCCGATACTCCTGCAGAAGGAGGCCACGCGTTGTTGCCAGTGTGCATGTCCGCATGACGGAAAGCCTGAGGCAGTACCGTGTCCCCCACCTTGAACTTTCGGGTTCAAGGGCTAACCCGACAGCGGCATTTCCGGGGACATCCTCATGACTCGCAGCGACCGCGCCCAACTGCGCCGTGCCTTACGCGCCAAGCGTCGATCGCTGACACCAGCAGAACAATCTGCCGCAGCCAAGGCGCTGTTCAAGCTACTGGCTCAACAACCCCTATTCAGACGCAGCCAACACATTGCCTTTTATCTGGCCAATGATGGTGAGATCGACCCCGACCTGCTGCTCAAGCATGCACAACGGCTCGGCAAGACCTGCTATCTGCCGGTATTGCGTCGCTGGCCACGTCAGCACATGGCCTTCCAGGCCCTTCAACCCGGCCAGCGCTGGGTAAAAAATCGCTACGGGATTGCCGAACCCCAACCTTTACGTCGCAGACAGCCGCCTGCCTGGCGCCTGAGCCTGATCTTTTTACCACTGGTTGGGTTTGACTCTCAGGGAAACCGGCTGGGCATGGGTGGCGGCTTTTATGATCGCGCGCTGTCTTACAAAGCTCGTCGCCACAGCTGGTCTGGACCGAAGCTGGTCGGCCTGGCTCACCGCTGTCAGCAGGTTGAGAAGCTGACAGCAGCGAGCTGGGACATAGGTCTGGATGCGATAGTCACAGACCGGCAATTCATGCCGATCAGGGTTGATTGATCCGCGTCTCAGCCTGCGAAGCACGTTCAAGGTAACTTTGCGTATAGCCTGTGGTGACGACACCCAGGCCGAATACAATGACAAGGATCCATAACAAATCAGGTTTGCGGCGCACACTGCCCTCCTTACTAAGGGAAAATCTGGCAATTTCTTATTATTGTCTTTGGGTGCTTTTAAGCTACTTTGTTCCAATTCATCTCATCTAACAGAGCAAAACCTCGACCAGTTCCGCAAGCAGATACCTGAACCGTCGATTCACCGAGACAAAAAAGAACTCAGTATCGGGTTGCTTTTTTAGACCAACAACCAGCAGCCTGTCAAATATTGATACAGATAAAGTCCGGCAATGTGATCTTATTGACCAATCAGCGACTTTCGGAGCAGCGATGCGCGCCGAACTAGCCTGAAATGCGGCCTTATGCTATCAGTAAGGCAACAGCAAAGGATCAGCCATGCTTGCCCGCCTCGCCGCGCGTCATCCGCGCCTCACCAGAGTATTCATAGCAGCGCTATTTCTGCTGATGGCGGCTGGCATCCTGAGCGGCTGGCAAGCCCTGCTGAAAGCGGAGGAAGACCAGGCTCGGGCGCGTCTGCAGCTTGAGGTCAATGCACTGGCACAACAACTGGAAACCCACTTTGACCTGCAGCTGGACAGCCTGCACCGCCTGGCCAAGCGTTGGGACTTGCACAGCGAAGACCGTGCGCTATGGACCCGCGAGGTCAACTATCTGCTGGATGACTTCAATAATTTCCAGGCCATAGAGTGGCTGGACACCGACTTCCGCATGCGCTGGATCGAGCCTCTGGCGGGCAATGAAGCTGTAGTCGGCTTCAGTTACAGCACAGACCACCCGAACTACCCCTTCCTGCTCAGGGCTCGCGAGTCCGGCACGCCCATCCTCAGCAACAGCTTTGTTCTGCAACAGGGCGGACCCGGGCTCGCCTACTATGTCCCGCTGCTGCGGAGCACGGGGCACCCCCAGAGCTTCGATGGCTTTCTGCTCGGCATCTTTCGCGTTGAAGTACTGCTCAATGATCTGCTCAACACCGGTGCGCGGGATGCACTGAGTGTCGAGTTGCACGAATACGACAGACTGCTGTTGCAGCGGCGCGCCCCAGATACCCTGGATTTGCCCTGGCGGGCCAGCGCCATGATCAGCCTCGGCAATAACCGAACCTTCAGCCTGCATGCCCTGCCCACCGAACGCCTGATGCGCAAGAGCACCACAGAGTTACCGCTGCTGATCCTTATCAGCGGCCTGCTTGCCAGTCTGTCACTGTGCTATGCGCTGTGGCTGGCATTGATCAGTTCACAACGCTGGTTAGCCCTGAGCCAAAGCAACCGGCAACTGCAACACGAGATGATTCGCCGCCAACAGACCGAACAAAGCCTGCAACGCAACCAGGCTCGTCTGAAACTGATCCTCGACCTGAGCAATTACAGCCATGACGCACTGTTCATCATCGGCCTGGAACCGCAGGAGCTGGTCTACCTGAATCGGACCTGCTGGTTCATCCTCGGCTACAGCGAAGAAGAGCTGCGCCAGATAGTCGCCATTGCACCGCAGGACATCATGCCCAACCTGGTTGAATGGAGCGCCGAGCTGAGCAAGCTGGCCAAATCACAGAGCGCCGCTGTATTCCAGCAAAGCCTGCGTACCCGCGATGGTCAGATCCTGCCCATGGAAATCAGCGTGCAGCACATGTCACGATATGGTCGCGACTACCTGATCTGTGTAGGCCGCAACAACAGCGCGCAGTTGCGAGCTGCCGCGCGGCTGCAGGCCTTGTCGACCGAAGATGCCCTGACCGGCCTGTACAATCGTCGCTATTTCGATGAAAAGCTGCAGCGCGAGTGGCGCCTGCTTAGCCGCCAGAGCAGCCCCTTGGGTATGCTGATGCTGGATGTTGATCACTTCAAGAGTTTCAACGATATCCTCGGTCATCAGGCCGGGGACGACGCCCTGCAAAAGTTCGGCACTGCACTCAAGGCCAGCCTGTTGCGTGAGGGTGATGCCGTATGCCGTTACGGCGGCGAAGAGTTTGCCGTGATTCTGCCCGGTGCCGATATCAACCAGTGCGCACGGGTTGCCCAGCACCTGCACCAGACCATTGCCGCGCTGAAGATAGACCACCCCACCAGCAGTCACGGGCATTTGACCGTGAGCATTGGCGCGGCCAGCCTGGTACCGAGTGCTGATCAGCAACCAGAGTGTCTGATCAGCCTGGCCGACAAGGCGCTGTATCAGGCCAAATCACAAGGCCGTAACCAGACCTGCCTTGCTGACTGAAATCTCTGCCTAGCCCAAATACAGCTCATACGCCGGATTGTTGCTTTCATCCCAGTACATGTAACCGATTTCATCCAAGGCCTCGGCCACTTTGTGCCGATCCTGCTCCGGCACCTGCAAACCCACTACAACGCGGCCATAGGCAGCGCCATGATTGCGGTAATGGAACATGGAAATATTCCACTTGCCGCCCAACTTGTTGAGAAAGTTGAACAGCGCGCCGGGGCGCTCCGGGAACTCGAAACGGTACACCACCTCGTCAGTAACCTGATCCGCGTGCCCCCCGACCATATGGCGGATATGCAGCTTGGCCAACTCATTGTCGGTCAGATCCAGCACCGGGAAACCCTGTTCACACAGCGTACTGACCAGCGCATCTCGCGGGTCCGACTCAGGATGGGTCTGCACACCGACAAAGATATGCGCCTCCCGGCTATCGTGATAGCGGTAGTTGAACTCGGTGATCGCGCGCTTGCCGATAGCCTGACAAAAGGCTTTGAAGCTGCCCGGCTTCTCGGGAATGGTCACCGCCAGCAGGGCTTCGCGCTGCTCACCGATTTCGGCGCGTTCGGCCACGTGGCGCAGACGATCGAAATTGACGTTGGCACCGGAGTCAATGGCAATGAACACCTTGCCGACACAGCCCTCGCGCTCGACATACTTCTTGATCCCGGCCACACCCAGACAACCGGCAGGCTCACAGATGGAGCGCGTATCGTCGTAGATATCCTTGATCGCCGCGCACATTTCATCCGTGGTAATAGTCAACACCTCATCCACATAGTGCCGGGCCACCGCAAAGGTATGCTCGCCGATCTGCGCCACCGCCACACCATCGGCAAACAGCCCGACCTGGCTCAGGGTCACCCGTTCACCGGCATCCATGGCCGCCTTCAGGCAGGCGGCCTCGGTCGGCTCAACACCGATCACCTTGATGTCGGGGCGCAGGTACTTGACGTAGGCAGCAATGCCCGCGACCAGACCACCGCCACCGACCGGCACAAAGATAGCGTCCAGCTGACCCTGATGCTGGCGCAGGATTTCCATGGCAATGGTGCCCTGACCGGCAATGGTGTCCGGGTCATCGTAGGGGTGGATATACACCAGCCCCTTTTCCTTGATCAGCTTCTGCGAATACGCCAGCGCCTCATCAAAGGCATCACCATGCAATACCACCTTCGCGCCACGCGCCCGAACCGCACGCACCTTGATTTCCGGGGTGGTGCGCGGCATCACAATGGTTGCCTTGACACCCAGATGCCGGGCCGCATACGCAAGGCCCTGGGCATGATTGCCGGCCGAGGCGGTGACCACACCACAGGCCCGCTGCTCGTCACTGAGCAGCGCCAGCTTGTTATAGGCACCGCGAATCTTGAAGGAAAAAACCGGCTGCAGATCTTCGCGCTTGAGCAACACGGTATTGCCCAGCCGTTCGGACAAGAAGGGGGCGGCATGAATAGGCGTTTCAACCGCCACATCGTAGACGCGTGAACTGAGGATCTTCTTGACGTAGGTTTCCAGCATGGGCGCTTCAACTGTTCTGAGGGTAAAGGGGGCAGTCTAGCGAATCAGTCGCGCGGCGACTACACGCTGAGAAGCGAGCAGGCGTATAATCCGCACTTTAACCGCGGCAAATAAGGTAACAGCCCATGACCCAGGACGAACTGAAACAGGCCGTAGGCCAAGCCGCTGTCGAGATTCTGCTGCCGACGCTGGACGACCGCAGTGTGATTGGCGTGGGCACCGGCTCCACGGCCAACTGCTTTATTGATGCACTGGCAAAGCACAAGGGCTTTTTTGATGGTGCCGTAGCCAGCTCCGAAGCCACCGCTCAACGCCTGAAGGGGCACGGCATACAAGTGCACGACCTGAATAGCGTGGCACAGCTTGACTACTACGTTGATGGCGCCGATGAAGCCAACAAGCATCTGGAACTGATCAAGGGCGGCGGCGCAGCCCTGACCCGGGAAAAGATCGTCGCCGCCGTGGCTCGCACCTTTATCTGCATTGCCGATGAAAGCAAGCTGGTCGACACCCTGGGGCAGTTTCCGCTGCCGGTTGAAGTCATCCCCATGGCCCGCAGCCACGTGGCCCGCGAGATCGTCAGGCTCGGTGGCGATCCGGTCTACCGCGAAGGCTGTGTAACGGATAATGGCAACGTCATTCTGGATATCCACAATATGCAGATACACGACCCGCGCAAGCTCGAAGAACAACTCAACGCCATAGTCGGCGTGGTCTGCAGCGGTCTGTTCGCCGCACGGCCAGCGGACATCCTGTTACTTGGCACAAAATCCGGCGTCAAGCGCCTTGAGCGCGAGCAGTAATGTCCTTCAGTGCTGCGGGGCAAAGCGGTAGAACAGGTTCGGCTCACTGACCAGATAAATTCGCTGGCGGTCATCAACCGCCACCCCTTCCGCCTGCGGCACGGTACGTTGCAAACCACTCATGCCGCGCCATAGACCCAGCAGACTGAGCGGCTCGCCGTCGGCGTCATACTCCACCAGCATATGTGACTCGTCGCTCAGTAACAGCAAGTGACCACTGGCATCATGCAAGGTCAGAGACGACAGGTCGGTCATGAACAGACGCGATGAATCGGGCGGTTTGAGCTCGGTAATTCTGACCGCCATGGGCGCATCGGAAGGCGCATCAACAAACCCCGTTACTGCTAAAACCCTGAGTGGGTCCCGCTCCTTGACCACCAATAAGCGCCGACCTACAGCATCCCAGGAGGCACCTTCAAATCCCTTGTTGTCATTCAGATCCAGACCGACTTTCAAACTCGGCGCGCCTTCAACGTTGATTCGTTCAGCCTGCGGCGGAATATCCACAACAATCAGACGCTGCGTACGCTCCTCGGCTATAACGAAACGGTTTCCGCTGACATGGGTAAGCCCCTCCATGTCCCTGACGCCATCAATCGCAATCTGACGAAGCAGCGCACCATCAAGACTGATTTCAACCAACAAGGGAAGACCGTTGAGTACCGACCAGAGGGTGCCGGTTTCGCTGTTGAAGGTCAGCGCAGATAAATCATCGGCAACGCCGACAATCGGGCGTCCTTCGATATCCACCCGATAACGTCCAAGATCCAGGGCGCGATCCGGCAAAACCTTGCCGGCAAGCTGCCAGCCATGCCATAACAGTGCGTCAAGACGGGTCACATGCAGTGTTACTGCCACGACCAGCAACAATAGAACAGACACAGCCACAAGCGCTTTCACGGCTCAGACTCCTGAACAGGCCACAGAAAAGGTCAGATGTCAGAGCGCCATCGGTGGCAATAGTTCACAAGCCCGAATTCAACTGACCGTTGCAGACTGTTTCAGTACACCGGGAATCGCTAACTCAAGGCTATCTCCAGATGCCAGCACCCCGACCCCAGCTGGCGTACCGGTGATGACCACATCACCCGGTTGCAGGGTGAAGACGCAGGCAATCTGCTGCAGCAGCGCAATTATCGGGGTGATCATCTGGCTGCTGTTGCCCTGCTGACGCAGCACACCGTTGATATGCAACTGCAACTGAATGTCGTGCAAATTCGGCAGTTGTTCGGGTCGCACAAAGTGTGACAGTGGGCAGGCGCCATCAAAGGCCTTGGCCCGCTCCCAGGGATGCCCCTTGGCCTTGAGCTGATCCTGCAGCTCGCGCAGGGTCAGATCCAGGGCCAGACCGACACCGGCTATCGCCTGATGCGCCTGCGCCTCTGTGACCTCACCGCTCAGGGTCTGGCCAATCAGCAGAGCAATCTCGGTTTCATAATGCACATCTCCTTTGCCCTGTGGCAGACGCAGGGGCTGGTCGAGCGGCACCACCGCCGTAGCCGGCTTGAGAAACAGCAGCGGCTCGGTGGGAATCGGATTATTCAGCTCTCGCGCATGCTCGGCATAGTTGCGCCCGACACAGACCACCTTGCCCAGCGGCAGGTTGGCGGAGGATGCATTAACGAAAAGGTGCTGGTAAGACATCTTCAGATCCTTTCAGGATAGCCTCAAGCTTCAAGCTTCAAGCTTCAAGCTTCAAGAAAACAGTATGTGCATTCGCCTTGAGCTTTTAGCTTTTAGCTTGCCGCTTGCCGCTTGCAGCTTGTGGCTTGTGGCTGTCAGTTAAATATCTTGCCCGGATTCATGATGCCGTTAGGGTCGAATACCGCCTTGACCGCCTTCATCAATGCGATTTCCTCAGGGCTACGACTGTAATGCAGATAATCGCGCTTGGTCATGCCAACGCCATGCTCGGCAGAGATCGAGCCGTTGTATTTCTGCACAATCTCGAACACCCACTTGTTCACCGTCGCGCACTTGCCAAAGAACTCATCCTTCGACATGGCTTCCGGCTTGAGGATATTCAGGTGCAGGTTGCCATCGCCGATATGGCCAAACCAGACAATCTCGAAGTCCGGATAGTGCTCGCCGACAATGGCGTCAATATCGTGCAGGAAGGCCGGCACCTTGCTGACGGTCACGGATATGTCGTTCTTGTAAGGTGTCCAGTGCGAGATGGTCTCGGAAATGAACTCGCGCAGCTTCCACAGATTCTGCAACTGCTGCTCGCTCTGACTCATGACCCCGTCCAGCACCCAGCCCTGCTCGACACAATGCTCGAAAATTTCCAGCGCCTGATTGGCGATATCCTCGTTCAGCGCCTCGAACTCCAACAGCGCATAGAACGGGCAATCGGTTTCGAAGGGCGCCGGGACATCACCGCGACCCATGATCTTGGCCATCGCCTTGTCCGAGAAAAACTCGAAGGCAGTCAGGTCCAGCTTGCTCTGGAAGGCATGCAGCACCGGCATGATGGAGTCGAAGTCCGGCGTACCCAGGACCATGGCGGTCAGGTTCTTGGGTGCACGCTCCAGACGCATGGTCGCCTCGACGACAAAGCCCAAGGTGCCCTCGGCGCCAATAAACAGCTGGCGCAGATCGTAGCCAGTGGCGTTCTTGATCAAGTCCTTGTTCAGCTCCAGCAGCTCACCGGTACCGGTGACCACCTTCAGACCGGCCACCCAGTTACGGGTCATGCCGTAGCGAATGACCTTGATACCGCCGGCATTGGTACCGATATTGCCGCCAATATTGCTGGAGCCGGCCGAGGCGAAATCGACCGGGTAATACAGCCCCTTGTCTTCGGCAAACTGCTGCAACTGCGCTGTTACCACGCCCGGCTGACAGAGCACGGTGCGGTCGAACTCGTTGAAATCGAGAATCCGGTTCATATAGTCGAAGGACACGACGATCTCGCCATTGGCCGCCACCGCCCCGGCAGACAAGCCGGTACGGCCGCCGGAGGGCACCAGCGCCAGCTGTTGCTGATTGGCAAAGCGCACCAGCGCCTGCACCTGCTCAATGCTTTTCGGGAAGACAATAGCCAGAGGTGCCGGATCAAAATGCTTGGTCCAATCCTTGCCCCAGTTGTTCAGGGACTCCGGGTCGCAGCGGACTTTGTCCGGCTCAACCAGGGTCTTGAGGGTTTCAATCACGGCTGCTGGGGTCATGGTCGGCTCTCAAACGGGATTCATGCTGCGCCTGAACACAATTCATGCAGTGGCAGGCATCAAAAACGGGAGATTATGTTAGCATACGCGGCTTCCGAAACAGGGCTCATCCTTTGACAAAAAAAGTCAACGAGCTCATCGGCCCTACTCCATCAGCTTCGCGGGTACCTGACACCATGATCAAAACCTCGCTGGACAAAAGCAAGATCAAGTTTCTGCTCCTCGAGGGCGTACACCAGACTGCCGTTGATACGCTGAAGGCAGCCGGTTACACCAACATCGATTACCACACCGGTTCATTACCGGATGAGCAGCTCAAGGAAGCCATTGCCGACGCCCATTTCATCGGCATTCGCTCGCGCACCCAACTGACCGCCGAGGTTTTCAGCCACGCCCAGAAGCTGGTCGCCGTGGGCTGTTTCTGTATCGGCACCAACCAGGTTGATCTGGATGCCGCGATGGCAATGGGCGTAGCCGTATTCAACGCACCCTATTCCAACACCCGTTCGGTAGCCGAACTGGTGCTGGCCGAGGCGATACTGCTGCTGCGCGGCGTACCCGAGAAAAACGCCTCCTGCCACCGCGGTGGCTGGATCAAGAGTGCCGAGAACTCCTACGAAATCCGCGGCAAGAAGTTGGGTATCGTCGGCTACGGCTCCATCGGCACCCAGCTGTCCGTGCTGGCTGAAGGGCTGGGCATGCAGGTGCTGTTCTATGACGTGGTCACCAAGCTGCCGCTGGGTAACGCTACTCAGGTCGCCAGCCTGACCGACCTGCTCAACCAGGCTGATATCGTCACCCTGCACGTGCCGGAAACCGCCGCCACCAAGTGGATGATTGGCGAGAAGGAAATCCGCGCCATGAAGCCCGGCGGCATCCTGATCAATGCCGCGCGCGGTACGGTAGTGGATATCGATGCACTGGCCGCTGCCCTGCGCGACAAGCACCTGAACGGCGCTGCAATTGACGTGTTCCCGGTCGAGCCACGCTCGAACAAGGACGAATTCATCAGCCCGCTGCGCGAGTTCGACAACTGCATCCTGACGCCGCATGTTGGCGGCTCAACCCTTGAAGCCCAGGCCAATATCGGTCTTGAAGTAGCGGAAAAGCTGGTGCGCTACAGCGACAACGGTACATCCATTACCTCGGTCAACTTCCCCGAGGTGGCGCTGCCTTCACACCCGGGTAAGCACCGCCTGCTGCATATTCATCAGAATATTCCGGGCGTACTGAGCGAAATCAACCAGGTGTTTGCCGCCAATGGCATCAACATCTGCGGTCAGTTCCTGCAGACCAACGACAAGGTTGGTTACGTGGTGATTGACGTTGACGCCGACAACTCCGAACTGGCTCTGGAAAAAATGCAGGAAGTGAAGGGTACCATTCGCTCCCGCGTGCTTTTCTAAAACGCCAGCGAAGCACGCTCTGCCGTGCTGCACGATCACAGGACGCCGCCCAGGGCTTGGGCGGCGTCCTGTTTTTTTATGGGGCAGAATCTGCTTTTGTAACATGGCGGAAACCTGGCGCTGGTTCAATGGCATTCCAATCTGCCAATTGAACCCACACCATGTCAGCCATTGATTCCCTTGCTGCCCTGCTGAAAGCCGTCGACCCCTTGAGTCCGGCCATGATCATCAGTGATGTTGCCGACCAACTGCTGCAACCTGCCTACAAAGCCTTCCTGTCCCTGCCCATAGTGGATGACCAGCAACGTCCGCTGGGCCTGATCAGCCGTTATCGCCTGCAGGACATTTTCATGCAGCGCTTCGGCCGCGACCTCTGGGGCAAGCGTTCAGTGACCGAGGCGGTCAACCCCGACTCGCTGATCATTGCCATCAATACGCCGCTGGACGAGGCGGCCCGCATCGTTACCGCGCAGTTGCAGTATCCGATTACCGAAGACTTTATTCTGGTTGACGAGGCTGGCCGCTACCAGGGACTGGGGACCGTACTGGACCTGCTCAAGGCCATGGAACTGCGCATTGACCAGCGCAACCGCGCCCTCAATCGCGCCCTGCGCGAACTGAAGAATTCCCAGGCGCATCTGATCCAATCCGAGAAAATGGCCTCGCTGGGTCAGATGGTTGCGGGTGTTGCGCACGAGCTGAACACCCCCCTGGGCTACGTGAAGAACAACGTGCAACTGCTCCGTGATCTGGTGCAGCCACTGCTGGAACTGGCCGACGCCCAGGCGCAGTTGAGCGCCTGCCTGAATGACCCGGACAGCCCTGCAGACAAGGTCGAGGCGCACTTCGTCCGGGTCCAGGACGCCACCGCGATAGCCTCACCGGCCACCTTTGAGGAAGACTTCACCCCCCTGATGGACGACACCCTGTATGGTCTTGAGCAGATCGGCGAACTGGCCGTGAGCCTCAAGGACTTTGCGCGCCTGGATCGCAGCATGAGTGAAGACATCGACCTGAACGACTGTGTCCGCAATGCCCTGGTGATTGCCCGCAACACGCTGAAGGACAAGGCCAAGGTCATTACCCGCCTGGGTGAACTGCCGACCATCACCTGCACGCCCTCACAGATCAACCAGGTGCTGCTCAACATGCTCACCAACGCGGCTCAGGCGATCCAGGGTAGCGGGCAGATTCTGGTGAAAAGCTGGGCTGATGCGCAGCACGCCTACCTGTCGATTCAGGACAACGGCCAGGGCATCCCCAAAGCCGTGCAACAGCGCATTTTCGATCCCTTCTTCACTACCAAGGCCGTTGGTGAAGGTACCGGTCTGGGGCTGGCCATCAGCTACAAGATCATTCAAGAGCACGGCGGCACTATCCGCTTCGCCTCGGAACCGGGGCGCGGCACACGCTTTGATATCAGCCTGCCGCTCAACCAAAGCCAGTCATTGCAACGGAGTGCCTAAATGTCCCCTGCCCATAGCGTGCGCATCCTCTTTGTCGATGATGAAGAACGCATTCTGCGAAGTCTGTCGATGCAGTTTCGGCGCCAGTACCAGGTCATAACCGAGTCCAATCCCGAGCGGGTCATGGCCCGCCTGCAGGACGAGCCAGTGGACATCATCGTCAGCGACCAGCGCATGCCACAGATGACCGGCAGCCAGTTGCTCGAGCAGGTACAGGAACGCTATCCCAACAGCCTGCGCATCCTGCTGACCGGCTATTCGGATCTGGATGCGGCCGTGGAGGCCCTCAACAATGGCGGTATTTTCCGCTATTTGACCAAGCCCTGGGACCAGCAGGCCATGGCCGATACCCTGGCCCAGGCCGCACAGATTGTGCTGCACCGCCGGCGCTTTGCCAAAGGCCCGGTGGCGGTACCTGCCGCCATCAGCAAACCCAAGCCGGTGCGCCTGCTGTTGATCGATGACGACCCGGAGAATCAACGACTGAGTGGCGAGATCTGTCAGCAAATGGGCGTACAGCTGCAGACGGCCCTGACCCTGGACGCCGCTGTAGCGCGCTTGAACGAGGAGGAAATCGACATCCTGCTCACCGACATCCGCCTGGGCAAGGATGACTTGCGACCCTTGTTGATGACCCTGGCACAAGCGCACCCGCAATTACTGAGTATCGTCATAACGCCGTTTCAGGATACCGAGCTGCTGCTCAAGCTGATCAACCAGGCGCAGATTTTCCGCTATCTGCCCAAACCGATTCGCCGAGGCATGCTTGAGCGAGCCATCAGGACCGCCGTAACCCGCGTTGAGGAAGCCCGGCAACAACCTGCCGCACCGGTCATGCAGCAGGCGGAAGCACCCCGTGCTGCTGAGGAGCAACGGGGTGTCAGCAACTTCATGGGTATGCTCGGACGCCTGCGCCAACGCCTCAGCGCCTGAGCAGGCGCGCGAGCCTGCTGTTCAACGTAGCAGCGGGTTATCCGGACGGCGCCGGAACCAGCCAACCAGACTGGCCCGTTCGCGCTGGGCGGGCAGCACCTCATGCAGGATGCTGTCACTCATGAACACCGCCAAGGTGCCCGAGCGGGGCGCCACATCCAGTATTCGCTCCGCAAGATGCAAGCGTAACTCGCCGCCATCCCCCGGTTGCCAATCGGCGTTCAGATAAGCCACCACCGACACTGTGCGAAGCGGATTGCCCTTGAATCGATCCAGATGCTTGCGATACCCGGCCCCTGGCGGGTACAGAGCGTAGTGGGTTTCAAAATTGTCCAGCCCGAGAAACAGACTGCGATTCAGGCTGCAGCGCAAACCTTCCATGATGGTCAGATAGGCCGCGTTGGCGGCGCAGGGCGGACAGTCGTCAAGCCAGCGCGTGTAGTCGCCGCGAATGGCCGGCATCACCAGCGCCTCACCGGCCTGGCCGATGGCCGCCGGACTCAGGTCATCGTTGCACCACAGGGCCCGACAAACTGAAGCAAGACTGCTCGCCAGCTCTCCGGGCAAAGCATCGGCTTGAACTGACCAGCCCTGCAGTGCCAGATCGTCGGACACACGCACAAAGCATTCACCCAGCGCCGCAGGGAACTCGGTCATGATAAAAGACTCAGATGAAGGACTAAAGACGGCCTGACCAGGCCACGTGCCATTGTATCCTCTGCACAGCGTCGAACAAGCCCCAACCCATTTATTTACCAGCGAGAAACCATGCGCCTGACTCCGCTTCATCTGATGATCATGACCCTGCTCTCCAGCCTGATGCTGCTGAGCCTGAACGCCCGTGCCAGCACCGATCTCTATGACCTGTCGGGCATGGCCACCCACCAGAGCCACTTTCAGCTTGCCCTGGCTGCCGCACAGCAACGCTATGCCCAACAGCTTCCGCGTTCAGTGCATGAAAGCCTGGTACGCCAGAGCAACCAGCGATTTGCCGCCGATGGCATGCACAATCGTGCTCGTACCCGTTTGGCTGTTGCTCTGGATGACAGCGCTCAACGAGATGCCGTGGCGTTTTTCAATACCCCCCTTGGCCGCAAGGTGGTTCAGGCTGAAACCCGGGCAACCGCACCGGCTTCAATTGCCGCGATACAGCGCGGCCTGCCCGCGCAACCCCTGAGCCCGGAGCGTCAGCAACTGATTGAGCAACTGAGTCACAGCCTGCCGGCGCTTGAACTGGGCGTGGAAGTGTCGATGGCGCTGGCCAATCTGGCCACACAGAGCGCCAATGACCTGCTCGGTGGTCTTTTCCAGGTCCCAGGGGAGTTGATGAGCGGCAATCGCGACGCCCTGCGCAACCAGATGCAATCGAATCTGCCCAACACCCTGGCGCATGTATACCGCGACCTGAGTGACAGCGAACTGCGCGCCTATCTGGATTGGAGTCAGTCGAGCCAGGGCAGCACCACACTGCGCGCGATGGAGCTGGCCGCCCGGGATGCACTCAACCCCTGAGAAAAGCGGGTTGTTGCTCAGATGACCAGGGGCTCAGCGCAGTCGTTCAGCCAGCCAGTCCAGATAGGCCTTGCGATGGACCTGAACCTCATTGGCCAGGTGATGGCGAGCCTGCGGCAAATAGAATACCTGCGGATCACTGAATTTCTGCTGAAGTACGTTGATGTTGTGCTGCCAATCCACCGTACGATCCATCTGCCCCTGCACAATCAGGGGCCGATGGGTACTGCCAGGCGCCTGCTCGATACGCGGAATCCAGCGCTCCAGGGCCTGCACCCAGGCTACCGGCAAGACCAGCGGCTGCAACGGATCCTCTTTACGAATGAAGTCGAGAAAGGCCTGATCGCTGGAGTTGGCGGTATAACGCCGGCCCAGCTGTTGCACAAAGCCTCCCAGCAACTTCAGGCTGAACTGTGAAACGGCCCATTGGCGGGGCCTTATCAAAGGCGCCATGAGAATAGTCTGGCCCAACTCGCCGGGCAACGGTCCATGCAGCAACTTGTCGATAATGATCGCCCCGCCGGTACTTTGTCCGAGCAGATGCCAGGGTGCCGGCAACGCCCAACTGGCTGCCCGCAACAACACTTCATCAAGAACCCGCTGATAACTGAGAAAGCAGTCAATACTTGCCCGCGCCCCACTCGACAGACCGTGGCCGGGCAAATCAAAGGCCATAACCGCCAGATTCTGGGACAGCGCCCAGCCGATCAAATGCTGGTACAGCCCCATATGATCGTAGTAGCCGTGCAATATGATCAGGCTGCCACGCGCATGGCGAGGCAACCAGACCTGCACCGCCACGCTGTATTCATCAACCTGTACCAGACCCAGATGCTGTTCAGCCTGGGCGCTGAAGTCAATGCCATAAAACGCTGCATAGCGTTGAGCATCATCATCCAGGGTCAATCCTGGCTGCAACTCGGGCAAGCGCTCTACCAGCAAATCAAAAAAAGCCTGATCCATTCAGATTCCAAAGTTCTGTGGCTCGAATAGATCGAGACGGACAAACGGAGCATCAGAATTCCATGCTTTCAACATGATTTGCAACCGATCATCGTGTAACATGCTGCGTCTCCAAATTCCACGTCCTGCCAGAAGTGCGCAGGTTGTCTGCAGAGTGAGGGTTTTCCATGACTGAACGCGTCCAAGTTGGCAGCCTGCAAGTTGCCAAGGTTCTCCACGATTTCATCAACCAACAGGCCATCCCCGGCACCGGGGTCGATGCTGCCGCCTTCTGGGCTGGATTTGAAACCCTTCTGAATGACCTGGCACCGAAAAACAAGGCCTTGCTGGCCAAGCGCGATGCCCTGCAGGCGCAAATCGATGCCTGGCATCAGGCGCGTGCCGGTCAGGCGCACAACGCTGTCGAGTATAAAGCCTTCCTGCAGGACATCGGCTATCTGTTGCCTGAGCCGGCCGACTTCAACATCACGACCGAAAACGTAGATGAAGAAATTGCCGTCCTCGCTGGTCCGCAGCTGGTCGTGCCGGTGATGAACGCGCGTTTCGCACTGAACGCCGCCAACGCCCGCTGGGGTTCCCTGTATGATGCCCTGTATGGCACTGATGCCATCTCTGAAGAAGGCGGCGCCACCAAGGGCCCAGGTTACAACGAAATCCGCGGCAACAAGGTCATCGCTTTCGCCCGCGCCTTCCTCGACCAGGCTGCACCGCTGGCCAGTGGTTCGCATGTTGACGCCACTGCCTACCAGATCAAGGACGGCCAACTGTCGGTAAGCCTCAGCAACGGCAGCAGCTCCAGCCTGCAGAACCCGGCTCAGTTTGTCGGCTACACCGGCAACATCAGCCAGCCTGAGGGTCTGCTGCTCAAGCACAATGGCCTGCACTTCGAAATCCAGATCGATCCGACCAGCAATGTCGGCCAGACCGATGCCGCCGGCGTCAAGGACATCCTTATGGAGTCCGCCCTGACCACCATCATGGACTGCGAAGATTCGGTTGCCGCGGTCGATGCCGAAGACAAGGTTGTGGTCTACAGCAACTGGCTCGGCCTGATGAAGGGCGATCTGGCTGAAAGCGTCAACAAGGGTGGCAGTACCTTTACGCGCACCATGAACCCCGACCGTGAATACACCCGGCCGGATGGTTCGACCCTGACTCTGCATGGCCGTTCCATGCTGTTCGTGCGTAATGTCGGCCACCTGATGACCAACGAAGCCATTCTCGATGGCGCCGGCAATGAAATGCCCGAAGGTATTCTCGATGGCGTGATCACCAGCCTGATCGCCATCCACAACCTGAACGGCAACACCAGCCGCAAGAACACCCGCTGTGGCTCGGTCTATATCGTCAAGCCGAAGATGCATGGCCCGGAAGAGGTTGCCTTCACCACTGAAATCTTTGGTCGGGTAGAGGAGCTGCTGGGTATGCAGCGCAACACCCTCAAGGTCGGCATCATGGACGAGGAGCGCCGCACCACGGTCAACCTCAAGGCCTGCATCAAGGCGGCCAGTGAGCGAGTGGTGTTCATCAACACCGGTTTCCTGGATCGTACCGGCGACGAAATCCATACCTCCATGGAAGCCGGCGCGTTCATTCGCAAGGGCGATATCAAGGGCGCCAAGTGGATCAGCGCCTACGAGAACAGCAACGTGGACATCGGCCTGGCCGCTGGCCTGAAAGGCCGCGCGCAGATCGGCAAGGGCATGTGGGCCATGCCTGATCTGATGGCCGCCATGCTGGAACAGAAAATTGCCCATCCCATGGCCGGCGCCAACACCGCCTGGGTACCCTCACCAACCGCAGCCACCCTGCATGCCCTGCACTACCACCAGGTCAATGTTGCCGAGCGTCAGGCCGAGCTGGCCAAGCGGACACCGGCCTCGGTCGATGACATCCTGAGCATCCCGCTGGCTCCGGAGACCAACTGGTCTGCCGAGCAGATTCAACAGGAACTGGACAACAATGCCCAGGGTATTCTCGGCTATGTGGTGCGCTGGATCGATCAGGGTGTTGGTTGCTCCAAGGTTCCGGACATCAACGACATCGGTCTGATGGAAGACCGCGCCACCCTGCGCATCTCCAGCCAGCACATCGCCAACTGGCTGCGCCATGGCATCTGCAGCGAAGCGCAGGTCATGGAAACCATGAAGCGCATGGCGCCGATTGTTGACCGCCAGAACGCCAGCGACCCGGCCTACAAGCCGATGGCGCCGAACTTTGACGACAGCATCGCCTTCCAGGCCGCCGTTGAACTGTGCATCGAGGGTTGCAAGCAGCCGAACGGTTACACCGAGCCGGTTCTGCACCGCCGTCGCCGCGAGTTCAAGGCCCGTTACGGTCTCTGATCCTATCTGATGACCGGTAATCACCGGCTATCAACAGCCCCGACCTCGTGTCGGGGCTTTTTTTTGCCCTGCAGACGGGGTCACTGAATGTCAATAAACGTGACGCTGGCCGCAGGTTGCGCACGGATGTTTTGCTATAGTGCTGCCGAACCAGAATCAATGAAGCCTACCAGCATGCATGTCACACTGTACCGACGCCCCGGATTCATGGCCAGGCAGATGGCCCTGGATGTCCTTATTGATGGCGAGCGCGCCGCGCGGCTGGATGAGCGCCAGACCCTGGAGATGGTGCTGCCCGATCAACCGGTGAGCCTGCAGTTGCAACTGCCAAAAACCGATATCCGCAGTAAGGCCATTACCCTCAAACCAGGCCGAAACAGCCTGCAGCTGGAGTGCGGCACGCCTTTGTGGGTATTGTTTGATGTGTTGAGCATCGGCTACCTGCAACCCTTCAGACAGCATGTGCTTTTTGTTCAGCCCTGTGCACCAGAGGCCTGAAATATCAAGCCCTGCGCACCATCGCCCGAGCTGCTAAGGTAATCAGATCCCTGCAGCACAACCACTCGCCATGAGGCCTCAATGAAGACGTTGATCAACATCATGAACCAGCTGAATGACATGGACTGGAGCTGGTGGCCACTGTTGCGCTGTCGTCCGGTCAAAGATCAGCCCATCACCACCCTGGTTGTACTGAAGATGACCCCGGTGTTCGGCACCCTGACCGGCATTCTGGTAGCGCTGGCCGGGCAGTTCGATACGCCTGTCAGCCTGCTCGCCAGTCTGGCCTTTGGCTGGGTCAGTTTTTTTCTGCTGTTTCGCATCAGCTTTGCCGCCGCCTGGAATCACCGTGCGCAAGCACTGCGCGCAACCCGGCCTGAAGCTGACAATGCCCCGGACCAAGACTGACAGCATGTATATCGGCGCACTTGCTGAATTGACCGGGGTAACCCGCAAGGCAATCAAGCACTATGAAGCCATGGGATTACTGCCCGCCCCACAGCGCAAAGGACGTTATCGCTTCTATACGCAGTCTGATGCCGACCTGATCTGTCTGATCAAGCGCGCTCGGGAATTGGGCTTCAGTCTGCGCGACATGACGGCACTGATTGCTACCACGGCCAGCCAGGGCAGCTTGCCCATGGCGCTGATGGCCGAGCTGATCGCCACCAAGCGCAACCAGCTACAGGCCGACATACGTCATGCCCAACGGCTGGACAGTCAACTGGCGGCCTTGCAACAGGAACTGATCTGTCATCCGGGTCTGAGCTGCAGCGAACCGGCTTGACTTGCACCCTAGGGGGCAGCTTTATCCTCGTGACAATTCTTTCAACGTCGCAGGTAACCGCCCATGGGCAAACGCATTCTGGTCATGCTTGGCCACCCCAACCGGGACAGCTTGAGCGCAGCGCTGGCTCAAGCCTATGCCGAGGCCGCCAGCACGGCGGGACACGAAGTTCGCTTTATTGCCCTCGGCGAACTGGTCTTCGACCCGATACTGCACCTGGGCTACCGTGGCAACCAGGCGTTGGAACCTGATCTTGAGACCGCCCAGGACGCCATCCGCTGGGCCAACCATCTGGTGTTTGCCTATCCGATCTGGTGGGGCGCGATGCCAGCATTGCTCAAGGGTTTCCTCGACCGGACATTTCTGCCCGGATTTGCCTTTCGCTACCGCACCAACTCGATTCTCTGGGACCGTCTGCTGGCCGGACGCTCTGCCCAGTTACTGGTGTGCATGGATACCCCGCCCTGGTACTACCGCTGGGTATACCGCATGCCCGCGCATAACCAGATGCGCCGCACCATTCTGGAATTCAGCGGCATCAAACCGGTGAAAATTGCCGAGTTCGGCCCGGTGCGCGGATCCAGCGACAAGCAACGTGGCATCTGGCTGGAAAAGGCCCGACAACTCGGCCAGCGGGCTTGATCAGAGCGGACACTGCAGCCAGTCACGCAGCAGTGCGGTTACCACCTGCGGCTGCTCAAGTGGCAACAGATGACCGGCATTCTCGACCACCGCCAGTTGCGCACCAGGTATCACCTCGGCCATCTCCTGCATCAGGGCCCTGGGGACAAGCTGGTCCTGGGCGCCACAGATCAGCAGGGTTGGGCAGCGGATGGCCGGCAACAGTTCGCGACTGTCGGCACGCTCAAGTATGGCCTGCTGCTGACGCACAAAGGCCGTCGCGCCAATGCGCTCTGCCATCGCCATAAGCACAGCCGCCAGTTGCTTATCCTGCACATGCTCGGGATGCAGCAACTGCGCCAGCATCATGGGCGCAATTGTGGCAAAACGCCCGGTCTGCGCCAGCCGTTGCAACCGTCGACGGCGCTCAGACTGTTCCCGGCTGTCTGCCCGGGCATGGGTTGCCAGCAAAGCCAGCCGCACAACCCGCCAAGGCGCCTGCCTGATTATCTCCAGCGCCAGGTAACCGCCCATGGACAAACCCGCCAATGCAAACTGATCAGGTGCCTGCTGCAGAATGGCCGCCGCCATCATCGGCAGCGTGTCTGCGCCGCACAAGTCGGCCACCTGCGGTATGGCCACATCGGCAAGGTGGGTCACCTGATGCGCCCACAGGGCGTCATCACAGAGCAGACCAGGCAGCAGAATCAAAGGGACAGTGGCAACCGACATGGCTGGGATCCTTGCGTGAAAGGGGTTAAAGTCAACACACGCCCGACCCGATAATAATCACATGCCGGAATCGGCACCACACAAGCGCAGCCAGCTCACCAGACTGAACCACGGAAGGATATACCCTGCATGCCTTACTCCGGACGCCGCCACTTTCCCATAGTCTTATCGCGCCTGCTGGCGTCGCTGTTTCTGTTGCTGCTGACTTACAGCACCCAGCTCCAAGCCGTCACAAACGACATGACCCGAGATACCTTCAGCGCCTGGCTCAGTCATTACTACCTGCAACCTGAACCCGAGCGCATTGCGCCCATGCTGCGGCAGGCCGCCGAAGCGGGTGTGTTCAGCGAACCCAGCAAGTCAGGCCCGGCCCTTTTCGGTTTTATCGCCGGCGCATCCAGCCGCCATCCCGGCCTGGCTGCGCGTCTGATTGATGATCTTGAGACACTGGACGAGACGACCCTTGGCCTGGTTCTGATTGGCATCTGGTACGCCGATCTCCCGGAAAACGAGTCAGCCTCACTGGTGGCGGCCGGCCTGAACCAGCACCCTGCTTTAGTCCAGGCTTACCCCTTTATCACCAGCGAACCCATGAGTTTGCTCGAGGTCCCCGCTGAGCGAGGGCCCTGGTTGCTGGATGCGCTGTGGGGTTATTTCTTTGCCACCGGCAGCAGTCAGCCGGTGGCAAACATCATTGATACCCTGCCCTGGCTGGATGCCAGCAAGAAGGATGAAGTCCTTGCCATGGGTGGTGCTGGACTGATGTTGATGGCCACCAGCGGCGCTGCACGCTGGTCACTCACCGCCAACGCCCGCCAGCACCCACAGGTTCGCCAGATTTGTGAAGATCAGCTGACCAGGCATGAGGGTCTGATTGCCGAACAATTGCAGCAGATACTCAACCAGGCCGCCGAGTCCGGCGAGCAGCAATGATCTGCACCAAGCCTATATAAGCACTTGCATTACATTGATATCTAACGCATAAATCCGGTTGCCCTGAGGGCAACACCACAACAAAGGAGCGGTTATGGAACAACTGAAACATTCAGGTCTGGGCATTGCTGCCTTTATCACCAGCCTTGCCTCTGCCGTACTGATTTTCATCCTGATTATCCTGGCCGGCGCCATTGAACTCAGCACCCCCGGCGGTATTGATGAAAACTCGGTTGGCGCCATGGTTATCGGTTTGCTCCTGTTCGCCTTTCTTGGTGCAGCACTGCTATCACTGGGCTTGGGCATAGGCGCGCTGTTCCAGCGCGATCGCAAAAAAGTCTTCGCCATCCTCGGTACCGTGTTTGCCAGCGTGACTATCCTGGGCACCCTGTTCGTCTTACTCCTCGGAATGGCGATGGAATAAGCGGGAACCGGGCTTGCCCCCTGCAGAGCGCGCCGGCCCAACACATACACCCAGAGACATGAACCATGGACATTATCCTTACCGCCGTCATCAGCATCCTTGCCACCCTGGCCCTGAGCTTTCTGGCCGTCAGAGGTCGGCTTGCTCAGGCCGCAAGGACGCAGGCGGAGCACCAGAACAATACCCATGCGCTGGAGCGGCAGATTCACACCAACGAAGCGGGCTTTCTGCAGGCCAAGAACCAGATGGAAATCCAGCATCATGAACAACTGAAACTGGCACGCGAACAGTATTTGCAGGAAGGTATAGAGGCCGGGAAGTCACTGCGTGAAAAAGATCATCAGATTGAGATCACCAATCTGCGCTCCGAGCTGCGCGAGCAATGCGCACGCGATTGCCAGCAGGCTGAAGAGAACGGCAAGCGACTGGCACGGGCAGAGCTTGAATCACAGACCAAAGCCTTCAGCGTCAGCATTCAGCCCTATGTGCGTATTGAGAAAACCACTGGCATCCTCTGGAACGCCAACAAGTCTGTAATCGGCTACCAGTATCAATTGCTGGTCAATGGCATACCGGCATTTCAGCCGCATATCGTTATCGAGAAAACCGAAAGCCTCAAGGAAGTCAATCAGGAAACCCTCGACAAACTGGCTCAAAGCGCGTCTGTGATTGCCGACAAGGCCATTTCAACCTATCTGGG
This sequence comes from Gammaproteobacteria bacterium HGW-Gammaproteobacteria-11, assembly GCA_002840055.1. Lineage (GTDB taxonomy): Bacteria > Pseudomonadota > Gammaproteobacteria > Pseudomonadales > Pseudomonadaceae > Halopseudomonas. The sequence goes on from PGZJ01000003.1 coordinate 373,552, forward strand.
CAATGCCACCGGCAGCATGCTGCAACGCGGCTCAGCAATCGTCCGTGAAGAAGTGGTCAAACGCTGAGACGGGATCACCAGCCGCTCAGCTGAATGTCAGGCAACCAGCTCTGGTTGCCTGATACCTCGGCCGGGGCTCACCTCCAGCTTGTCGCAAGCGTCAATGTAGGCCCAAATCAACCCTGTGCCGTCAACCCTGTCACGCTTTGCGCATCCCACCCCCCTGTGCAGATGACGCCACTTGGCCCACTGTGCTATTAAACCTGTCAGATGATTTACAAGGACAGGAAATCAATCCATGGCACGCCTTACTTCACCAGCTGCAATACGCAAGGAAATTGTGCTGACTCAGATCGCCGGCCTGCCAGGCACCTTGTGTCTGGTTCTGGCGCTGTACGGCCTGTTTATTGCCAACGGCAACGCCTTTCACCCGCTGCTGAATGAACCGCTGATGCTCTACGGCCTGTTGCTTGCAGGCATAGTCATAGAGGCCTGCTGCATTATAAGAACCATCAGCATGAGCCGTAGGCTGCGGAATATGAATACGGCCAACCACTGAGCGCCTATTGCAAAGATGATCAACCATTACCTGTTTTCGCTACCGGCTGGGTCGGAACAAGGCCAACCCAATGCTGCTCCAACGGCTACCGAATCATGATGGCTGCGCTGATGCAGCCATTCAGGCTACTGGTCATCGCCGCGGCACTGGTTCTTATGATTGCCAGTCTCGGTTATCTGATGCTCAGCCCGGACCGCAAGTACCGTGAGACACCCGTTCAGTTCACGCTCGGATCCGAGCAACTGATCGATTTCAAGGTTACCCAAGCCTGCAGCCATGAAATCGGCTTGGGGTTTCGCAGCCTGGATGGCGATCAGGCAAGGATCGACAGTGTCTTTGGCAGTGGCTTCAAAAATGTCAATCTACCTGCACGTTATCGCCTTACCCTGCACAATCTGGACGGAGAACGGATTTTTCACCAGCGGGTGATTGGCGGGCCCGGCCTCCCCATGCGCTACGGACCGGACCCGATCAAGTTCATTGCCGGTACAGTGTTCCTGCCCGAAGGGCACTACACCCTGAGCCTGCATGTGGATGAGTTGTATTCCCGATTTGAGGGTCTGGGGGCTTTCGTCTTTGCCCAGCACATACCCAAGACCCGCTGTGGCAGCATGAAAGATCCGAGCTGAAGAACTATTTCTGCAAATCAAGACCTGGCTCACAGATACAGTCTTGTCGGCCGTGACAGCATAAAGGCATCATTGAGCCTATTAATTCACTGCTCCTGACAGCTGGATGCAGGGCACCCCTCAGAATCAACACGAGAGCCGCAACATGGGACTTGCCTGGTATATTGCCGCCGAAACGGATGTGGACGGTCTGGATATCTTTTGCAATGGCAAATCGATTGCCCATGCCGACGAGGCCCGTCTGGAATCACTGTGCCTGGAACTCGGCGTGCGTCCGCTGATGGACTTCTTCAGTGTTGACCCGGTCGAGACCGCCATGCTGCTGGAAGCCTATCTGGGTGAGGATGCCGATGAGCCTCTGGATACCCCGGATGAAGAATGGTTTCACCCCGAAGAGGGTCTAAAGACCGTAAAAGCCCTGCGAGAATACCTGGCAGCCCATCCCAATGAGCTGGAAGGGCAACAGGCGGTTGTGGATGACCTGAACGAATATCAGCACATCCTCGAAGTATTGCAGCGTAACCAGGTACGCTGGCATATGGCGGTTGATATCTGACGCCTGCGCCTTTCTCCGGCATGATTCCCTTAGTCAGCCAGACACATTTCAACTAAACTCGCTAATGGCACTTTGCTTTAGTGCGGCTTTGCCTCTCAGCAAAGCCGCTGCAAATCACACCCTATGCTCGAGGCCGATGTGTATTCACCCTCTCCCAAGGTGATGGATCTGCTCCTGGATGCCATCTGCGTTGTCGACGCAGAGGGCAACTTTGTCTATGTCAGCGCAGCCTGTGAACGTATCTTTGGCTATACCCGCGACGAGTTGGTCGGTCGCTCGATGCTTGAGCTCATTTACCCTGCCGATCTGGACGCCACCCTCAAGACCGCCCATGAAGTCATGCAGGGACGGCAGAAGAATCATTTCGAAAACCGCTATGTGCGCAAGGATGGTCAACTGGCACACATCATGTGGTCGGCCAGCTGGTCGGAAGAAGAGCAACTGCGCGTGGCCGTGGCCCATGACATCACCGAGCGCAAGCATACCGAGGCCATGCAGGCTGCAGTCTATGCCATTTCCGAGGCAGCCAACCGCTCCGAGCACCTTAGCGCCCTGTTTCAGCAGATTCACAGGATCATTGCCGACCTGCTGCCCGTCAGCCTGTTCGCCATTGCTCTGCGTGACGGCCAGGACGGCGAGCTGGTGTTCCCCTACTATGTCGACCAGGACGGCCAGGACGGTGAGCCTGAGCGCATTGAAACCAGGCGCTTGTGCGCTAGCGTCATTGAGCACGCAGAACCACTGCTGCTGACACCCGACTCATTAGCCGAGGTGCGCCGCCAGCTACTCGGGGACAACCCCAATCCGGGAAACTGGCTGGCGGTTCCCTTGAGCAGCAAGGAGGGCAGTTTTGGCGCGCTGGTTATCCACGGCAGCTCGGAACTGTTGCGCTATAACGACAAGAACAAGGAGTTACTGCACTTCGTTTCTACCCAGATTGCCTCGGCAATAATGCGCATGCAAATGCAGTCGCGTCTGCAGTATCTCTCGCACCATGATCAACTGACCGGCCTGCCCAATAGAGTCCTGCTGTATGACCGTCTTGAGCAGGCACTGCTGCGCGCACAACGCACGCGCACCCAGATTGCCTTGCTCTATCTGGATCTGGACAAGTTCAAGGAGGTCAATGATGCCTTCGGCCACCCTGTCGGCGATCGCTTGCTCCAGGCCGTCGCCGAGCGCCTGAAGACCTGCATGCGCGATGCCGATACCGTGGCGCGCATCGGCGGAGATGAGTTCCTCATTCTGTTGGAACAGATTCAGCAGGCCGGCCATGCCCTGACTATTGCGGAGAAGGTGCGCACGACCATGAATAGTCCATTTGAGGTCGATGGACTGGAACTGGAGATGATCCCCAGTATTGGCATTGCCCTCTACCCCGACCATGGCGAGGCCCAGGACGCACTCATGCAGGCAGCGGACAAGGCGATGTATCAGGCCAAACGCCGTGGTGGCAACCAGTCAGCCCTGGCCGCAGACCCCGACACAAAGAATTGACTTCACCCCTTGGCCTTCTCCAGAGGCTCCAGGGTCTTCCACAGCGCGTCCGCCTCGGCGGTCAGCATCGAGTAGCTGCGAATATCGCCATTGCGCTGCGCCTGCATGGCTTGCTCAAGCTTGGCGTTATAGTCCTTGCGCATTTTTTTTACCGGATCGGTCTTGAACAATCCAAACATGCTTGCCCCCATTGGTCAGCTCAATATTGGTCAGCTATAACTGATGCATCAAGCTTACGCCAAGCTGGCCGGGTTAGCGGCCTGCCTTGTGTAACAAAGCACGTAGTCACCGGCCCAGGCAAAAGGGAGATTGAGCGTGGACAAGAGAGCCTTTGTGTTCAAGGAACTGGACGACAAGATCAGCGTTTTTGACAAGGAGTCCACCCGGCATAAGCAGATGTACCGCCGCATGCGCTATGGCATCTTTGTTTTGACTGCCTTGTCTACGCTGCTGGCGGCCCTGTCGATCAGCTTTCCCGAGTCCAATCTGGGCATCAGCCTGGGCATTGTCGCGGTATCAGCCCTGATTGGCCTGATCACCTCACTCGAAGGCCTGCACAACCCGGCTGACCTCTGGGTGCATGAACGCAGCATCCTCTACGCCCTGATCGACCTGAAACGCGAAGCACTGTTTCGGCTCGGCGAAGACAATGTCGTCCAGGATATAGAAGCGGTATTCGAGCAGATGCAACGCATTCTGGGTCATTCCGCGGAAAACTGGCATCAACAGATTGCCAATCCGGACAAACCAGCTGCAGGCACTACTTGATCCGCTGGCGCCCGACATCGCATTATCTGCAGCTGACATTGAAAGGAACTCATTGCCGATGCCTCTCCTGCGCTCCCGCTGCCCGCACTGCCTGACCCGCACCCTGACCGAAGTGCCCTTCCAGGACCAGCACGTATTCCAGTGCACCACCTGCCAGGGTCTGTGGTTTGAAGATGGCGAACTGAATGACTTGATCAGCGGTTTTGATCCGGACATCCAGGAGCACTGCCACGTCAGCCATCTCGGCAAACGCCTGGGCACGGGCCAGCGGCAATGCCGCCATTGCGATATCGCCATGGAACACCACCACCTGCTCGCCGACTACGAGGTTGAAATCGACCGTTGCTCGGGTTGTGATGGGGTATGGATCGACCATGCCGAGGTTGACCAGGTACTGCACTCACCGCGCATCATCGAGGCCATGAAAAGTCTCAATAAAGGCATCAACTGGCGCTCCTGGCTATTCCAGTTCCTGACCCAGATGCCGGTGGAGTACAACGTTGCCAGTCATCGAACGCCCTGGGTGACCTATACGATGATTGTGCTCTGCAGCCTGGTATTTGTGCTTGGCCTGGTCAGCCCAGGTACAGAGCAATGGCTGCTCAACACCTATGCCGTGCAGACCGACACGGTTGGCACCCCGAGCATGCTGCTGCAACTGCTCAGCTACCAGTTCCTGCACGGCGGCTGGCTGCACCTGATCGGCAACATGTATTTTCTGTGGATCATCGGCGACAACATCGAGGACGTGCTGGGCCACTGGCGCTTCCTGGCGTTGTATCTGCTGGCCGGCGCTGTTGCGGCGCTGGCCGAGCTGACCTGGTTCCATCTGCTCGGCGGCGAACGCCTGTTGCTGGTCGGCGCAAGCGGTTCAATAGCCGCGTTGTTCGGCCTATATCTGACCTGGTTCCGTTATTCCAGCCTGACCTTCATGATCCTGGTATTCCAGAAGAAGCTGGCACCGCACTGGTATTTTCTCATCTGGTGTGGTCTGAACCTGTTCGGCATGTTCTCTGGCCAGGGCGGCGTGGCCTTTATGGCTCACCTGGCCGGCTTTGCCTTCGGTCTGCTTCTGGGCCGCAAGCTGAAAGCTCTTATAGAACGTGACAACCCGCTGGTCCGGCTGCTCAACGCACCCGAGGCGCGCCTGCGTCGCTAAGGCTCTGCACATACAAAGCCTCGACCTTCTCGCGCGCCCAGGCGGTCTTGCGCAGAAAGGTCAGGCTGGACTTGATACTCGGCTGATCGGTAAAGCAGCGGATCGGAATACGCCGACCCAGCTCCGGCCAACCATAACGCTCAACCAGATCGGTCAGCAGTGCCTGCAAGGTCACACCATGCAGCGGATCAGGCATCCGACTTGCCCCCAGCAGCCTCGGACTCGTCACGCTTGACGCGGATTTTGCTGCCTGCCACGTCCAGCCCGTTCAACGCCTTGATAGCGCTCTTGGCATCGTCATGCCTGGGCATCTCGACAAAACCGAAGCCTTTGGAACCGCCGGTTACCTTGTCCATGACCAGGGTGCAGGCGCTCACCAGTCCATGCCCTTCAAACAGGGTGCGCAGCTCAGCTTCAGTGGTACTGCGTGACAGATTGCGAATCAGAATTTTCATTTTTTCAGCCTTGTAAAGTCAGACACAGAGTATACCCGCTGCAGTGCGGTGCAGGCAGCCTCGCTGCAGGGTTATACTCTGCGTCCCTGACGATGGACGTATCCCGTGCAAGAATCCCACGATGTCATCATTCTCGGTGCCGGCGCCTCCGGCCTGCTGTGCGCCTTTACTGCCGCACAACGCGGCCGCCGGGTGCTGGTGCTGGAGCGCGCCAACAAGGTAGGCAAGAAAATCCTGATGTCTGGTGGTGGACGCTGCAATTTCACCAACCAGATTATTGAAGCGGACAACTTTATCTCGGCCAATCCGCATTTCTGCAAGGCCGCGCTATCGCGCTACAGTCAATGGGACTTCATCAGTCTGGTGGAAAAGCATCGTATTGCCTATGAGGAGCGCAAGCACAGCCAGTTGTTTTGCCGCGACTCAGCCAAGGACATCGTCAACATGCTGGTTGAGGAATGCGAGCAGGCCGGCGTGCAGATCCGAACGCTGTGCGAATTACAGAGGGTCACTAGCCTGGAAAAACCGCCCCTGCGCTTTCAGCTTGACGTCGAGAGCAACGGGCGACTGCAGAAGATTGCCTGTGAATCACTGGTCGTCGCTACCGGCGCCCTCTCGGTGCCGACCCTCGGCGGCAGTGGCATCGGCTACCAGTTGGCCGAGCAGTTTGGTCTGAAACTGACCGAGCGCCGGGCCGGGCTGGTGCCTTTCATGTTCAGCGATACCACCAAGACCCTGTGCGAGCGTCTGAGCGGACTGGCGCTGGAGGTGCGGGTCAGTTGCAACGGCACCAGCTTCAGGGAAAACATGCTGTTTACTCACCGCGGCATGAGTGGACCGAGCATGCTGCAGATTTCCAATTACTGGTTGCCTGGCCAGCCTCTGGACATTGATCTGTTACCTGACCTGAATGTCAGCGACTGGCTACTGGAAAACAAGCGCCTGCAAGGGCGCACGCGTCTGAAAACCCTGCTGACGCAAAAGCTGCCAAAGGCCCTGGTAGCCGAGCTGATCAGTCTCTGGTGCCCCCAGGCAGACGAACTGCCCCTGGCCGAATGCAGCGACAAGCTGCTGGCCCAGCTTTCAGAACAGCTGCAGGGCTGGTCGGTAAAACCCTCGGCAACCGAAGGTTACCGAACCGCCGAGGTCACACTGGGCGGCGTGGATACCAGTGAGATCAGCTCCAAGACCCTGGAAGCAAAAAAACAGCCGGGACTGTATTTCATCGGCGAGGTACTGGACGTCACCGGCCACCTGGGCGGCTTCAACTTCCAGTGGGCCTGGTCATCCGGTCACAGCGCCGGCTTGTCTGTTTGAGCGCGCCTTAGGCGCATACCCCGGTAGGATCCCGCCAGAATCAGCAGCGCCAGCACCGAATACATGAAAAACTTCACCAGTAACGGATGACGACTGTACAGACTGCCGCCCGACGTCGCCGAGTAAGGCATGGCAACCACCTGCTCGGAGCGGACAAAAGCCTCGGTACTGGCAATCAGTCGTCCATTGGGCGCGGCCACGACAGAAGGTCCGTTATTGATCAGATGAATCATCGGCACACGGTTCTCTACCGCACGCACCACTGACATGGCGCTGTGCTGGAACGGCTGGGCACTCTCGCCAAACCAGTTATCCTGGGATACGAAGAGCAGCACCTTGCCATCTGCATCGCTGCCTATGCTATTGGCTATAAAGCGCGGGAAGGCCGTTTCGTAACAGATCTTGGGCACCAAGCGCATACCCTTGACCTCGAATATCTCATGGACTGTGCCCGCTTGCAGTGGCCGCAAAAACTCGCCAAAGAACCGCTGCGTCAGCCAACTGACGCCGGGCAGGTGGAAAAAGGCCGGCAGATATTCACCAAAGGGCATACGTAGCATCTTGCGGTAAACACCCAACTGGTCGCCCTCTTCATCAAGGTGCACCAATGAGTTGTAGTTATGCTCTTCGCCTTCATGCCAGGCGCTCTCGGCATCATGAAAAATCAATGAAACGCCGTGCTTGCGCACCGCCTCGATATAACCCAGACGCACGCTGTAGAGATCAAAGTAACCCTTGTACCGCGCCTCAGGCCAGACAACCAATTCGGCACCTGCCTCGGCCAGGCGCTCGGTTGCCGCCATTTCTTCAGGGTATTCGCGACTGAACCCCTTGGGCGGCTCGGGCACATCCAGCGTCACCGCATCATTAGGCTGCACCAGCCCGATCTGCCGTACATCCCAGCTCTGCATGCGCTGGTCCCAGCGGTCCAGCGATACCAGCCCGAAAACAAACCACACAACCAGCACCAAGGCACCTGCCAGTTTGCCGGGCCATAGCGCCGGCTGTTTCAGGGTCAGTACCTGGAACACCAGCATGCTGGTCATCAGCATCAGCATGTCCAGACTCTGCACGCCAAACAGCGATACACCCTGCAGGGCCAATAGAAAACGCGCCTGGGCTTCGGCGTAATACACGCCAAACAACAGCGGATAAAAGCCCATGATGACGACCATGCAGACAGGGAAGCTCAGCAGATCCCAGGCTGGCAGACGGCGGGACACCCAACGGAACAGCAGGCAGGACAACGCGACAGACAGGCCGGCGTAACACCAGAACAGAAAACCCAGCAACAGCGCACTGGTCCAGTTGAAGTCGCGCAGATTCATCAGGAATTCGACGATCCAGTAACTGGCCACGGCGAAGTAGGCAATCCCGTTCAGCCAGCCCAGCATCAGCGCCGTCGGTAGACGCACCTGATGCAGGGCAAACAGCAAGGGCACACTACCAACCCAGGCGGTCCAATACAGATCCTGGTCGAACCAGGGCACCCCCATCAGGAAACCGCCAGCGAGTGCCAACAGCATGCGCACCGGCAGAGACAGACCCAGTGACATGGACTCGAGTTGACTGACAGGACCACCCACCGCAATGATCGCGGGATCAAGCCGTGACATTGCCGACCTCCGGAGTTGGCTGAACAGAATTGGTCAGCGCATGACCAATCAGCATGAAAGCCCCACGGTAGTCAGCGCCCCCTGCAGCAACAATACCCTGTTCGGGTGAAAAGGCGACGCGGCAGCCGCGGTTTTTATGCCACACAGCACTGCCCAGCGCTGCAAAAATCGGTATCCTTGATGAGGACTGTCAAGGGAATCCACATGCTGCCACCTTGGTTGATAGGCACCCTATCGTGCCTGATGATGCTGCTTTTTACCCTGATTGGTATCGGCCCGATGCTGGTTTTTGCGCTGCTGAAGGCTGCCATACCGGTAAAGGCATTCCAACGTCACTGCTCACGCATTGTGATGTGGATCGCTGAAACCTGGGCAGAAAGCATCAACTGGACCTTCAATCGCATGACCCCGACCCAGTGGGATATCCGCTGTGATGCGCCTTTGCAAGCGGATCACTCCTATCTGGTTGTCTGCAATCATCAATCCTGGGTAGACATCCCGGCGCTGCTGCAGGCATTCAACCGGAAAACCCCCTATTTCAAATTCTTCCTGAAAAAGGAACTGATCTGGATCCCCTTTCTCGGCCTGGCCTTCTGGGCGCTGGATTATCCTTTCATGAAACGATACAGCAAGGCTCATCTGGCCAGACACCCGGAGGATCAGGGCAAGGATCTGGAGATCACCCGCCGGGCCTGCGAAAAATTTCAGGCGCTGCCCGTCACTGTGGTCAACTTCCTGGAAGGCACGCGCTTTACGACGGCCAAACATCAGCAACAGGGGTCACCCTTCCACTCACTGCTGAAACCAAAATCAGGCGGTATCGCCTTTGTCATGGCCGCACTGGGTGAACAGATGAAATCGATGCTGGATGTCACCCTGCTCTACCCGGAGGGCCAACCGCCTGGCTTCTGGAGCCTGCTCTGCGGACGGGTGGAGCGGGTGGTAGTGGACATTCGGCAAGTAGAGCTGGATAGCGCCCTGTTCAAGGGTGATTATGAAAATGACCCGCAGTTTCGCGCCTTCTTTCAGGATTGGGTTAACCAGCTGTGGCTGCAGAAGGATGCGCGCCTGGCACAGCTCAGGTTGGAGCAACGCTGACTCAGCTTTGCGCGCAGGCGATGCAGGTATCCGCTACCGGCAGGGCTTCGAGACGGGCTGCCGCTATCGGCTCGCCACACTGCATGCAGAGGCCATAGCGACCGGCCTGATAGCGCGCGATGGCCGCCTCGGTTTGTTGCAGGAGGCTGTTGGCTTCGGCCAGCAAGGCTTGCATGACTTCATCATTTTCCCGCTCCTGAGCCTGCTCAGCCGAGTCACTCGAGTGGCCGGCCGACAGGTCGCGCTGCAGCGCAGCACAACGGGCCGTGTATTCATCACGCAGGGTTTGCAAGTGCGTCAGTGCGCTGCTGTTCATGGACATGCTCCAGATAGGATTGCTTGTAACCAACATCTGAAGTCTAGTTCAACCGCCGAACGGCCGGACTGATACAGGTCAAACCCCGGGCAGCGACACCGAACTGAGGCTGTACTGCTGGCCAGCGGCAACAACCTGATTCCGCCCGCCGCCTTTGGCTTCATACATGCGCCGGTCGGCAATCAGTAACAACTGATCAAGGCTCTGACCATCTTCACCCAGACTGGCTACACCGGCACTGAAGGTCATGGCATGGCTGCTGCCGTTGATGCTCAGTGGCGACTGCAACAGCTGCTCACGCAGCAGATTGGCACGCTCTACCGTGTTGGCCAGGTCAGCGCCAGGCATGAGGATGGCAAATTCCTCGCCCCCCAGGCGGCAGACCAGATCCGTCTCGCGCAAGCCTTCACGCAACAGGTCAGACAAGTAGCGCAAGGCCTGATCGCCACCGTCATGGCCAAACTGGTCATTAATCTGCTTGAAGTGATCAAGATCAAGCACAATCAGTGACAACGGTGTGTTATCCCGTAACGCATGGCTGCGTTCGCGGGCAAAGACCTCGGCCAGCTTCATGCGGTTGGCCAGACCGGTCAGAGTATCGGTGCTGGCCAACTCGATCAGGCGCCGCTCGTTATCCACCCGACTGCGCTCATAAATATGTGAGAACAGCATGATTGCCATACTGCTGAGGGCAACATTGGCGAGAATCGCCATAATCAGCAAAGGGTCCTCGCCCATAAAGCGATAACTGAAGGCCAGGATGCCAACACTAAGGAAACTCAGTGACATCCAGAAACCCAGACGCAGGCCAAGCAGCAGATAGCAGATAATCGGGATCGCCTGAAGCCAGGCAAATACCGTCAGCGAGGTCCGTGGCAGCAGCACGGCAAAGGCCATGATGGCAAAGAACGGCAGCAGGAAAACCAGTGTCCAGGTCTGCAAGTGCCGGGTACGATCAACAATACACAGCATGAACAGGGCAAAGAGCGCATAGCCGATTTCCAGCGCTGCAAGCAGCCATATCTGCCGCCCAAGGTTCAGGGCGGCAAAGAACCCGCCGCCGATCAACGTGATCCACAACAGCGCCTTGAGCACCTGTACGCGGTGTTTCTGGCTGGTGTAGGCAACCTCAGACATGCCGATATTCCCCCGTTGGGCACCCATCCATGAGAGGGCATGTGCGCCTCTGCCCGATACAGCCAGTATAGTGCACTGACCAATGACGCCGCTGAGCTGTAAAAAAAGCTCGACATGTGACCTCAATCACTTCTCAATGGCCTCATATCTTGGCATGCTTGCGCAAAATATGGCCAAATGCCTGCCTTTACAAGCACAACCTGCGCATTGCCCCACAACAATAACCGATCACGCAACAAGGATAGCGGATGTGAGCACTATACCCCTGCTGGTGTGCGACGATTCCAATATGGCCCGCAAGCAGCTTATCCGTGCCCTGCCGTCCAGTTGGCCGTTCCGCATTACCCAGGCTACCAACGGGATTGAAGGCCTGGAAGCCATTCGTGCGGGCAACGGGCATATCGTCCTGCTGGATCTGACCATGCCTGAGCTGGATGGCTTCGGGGTGCTCGCGCAACTGCGCGAAGAGGGGTTGAGTTCGGATGTCATCGTGGTGTCCGGGGACGTGCAGGAAGAAGCCGTGCGTCGAGCCAAGGCGCTGGGTGCCAAGGCCTTCATCAAAAAGCCCGCTGATCCCATGCAACTGGCCGCTGCTCTGAATGCCCTGGGAATCGACATTCCGTTGAGCACCCCGGAGACAGAGACCGCACCCAGTCTGTCAGAGCTGCCCAGCGTGACCTTCCGAGACGCCTTCCGGGAAATCACCAACATTGCCATGGGTCGCGCTGCCGACCTGCTCAGCAAGGTACTGGGCGTGTTTATCCAGTTGCCCATCCCCAATGTCAATATTCTCGAGGTTGGCGAGTTGCACATGACCCTGGCCGACGCCCAGCGTGGCGAGCGCCTGTCGGCGATTTGCCAGGGTTATATTGGCGGCGGCGTAGCCGGTGAAGCCCTGTTGATTTTCCATGATGCCGAAATCAACGATGTTGCGCGTCTGCTCAACACCCAGGAAGACGAGTCCGCCAAACTGGAGATGCTGCTTGATCTGGCCAGCATCATTATCGGTGCCTGCCTCAACGGCCTTTCAGAGCAACTGAATATCAGTCTGTCGCAGGGCCACCCTCTGGTGCTGGGACAGCATTGCCCGATCGAGGACCTGATTCGCATCAATCAGCGGCGCTGGAAACGCACCCTGGCGGTCGAGATCAGTTACAGCCTGGAAGACCTTGATATCCACTTCGATCTGCTGCTGCTGTTTACCGAAGACTCGGTTCCGCGTCTGCGCCAGCAACTTGATTTCATGATCAACTGATCATTCGAACAGGATCCTGTCATGCCCGCTCAGTTTGATATCAATGAACTTCACTGGCTTCTGGATATTGTCCAGAGCATTGACGTTGGTGTGGTGGTCATGGACCGCGAATACCGTATCGAGGTCTGGAACAGCTTCATGGAAAACCACTCGGGCATGAGTTCTGACAAGGTATCCCGCCAGACCCTGTTTGAGCTGTTCCCGGAAATCGAACCGAACTGGTTCAAGAAAAAAGTTGAAACCGCCGTCATGCTCGGCACCCGTGCTTTCACAATCTGGGAGCAGCGACCCAACCTGGTGCACTTCAAGAGCTATCAACCGATTACCGGCCTGGCTGATGAGATGTACCAGAACGTCACCATATTGCCGCTGCGCAGTGCCACCGGCAAAACCGACCATGTCTGTCTGATCATTTACGATGTCACCGGGGTAGCCATCAACAAGCGCCAGCTTGAAGCGGCCAACCAGCAGTTGCAGGAACTGGCACTGCGCGACGGCCTGACCGGACTGCTGAACCGCCGCTATTGGGAGCAATGCCTGGAGCGCGAGTTCGCCCGCCATATGCGCTATGAGTCACCGGCCAGCCTGGTGATATTCGATATTGACCACTTCAAGCGCTTCAACGATACCTACGGACACCAACTGGGTGATGAAGTCATTCGTGAAGTGTCCCGACTGACCAAGCTGTTTGCCCGGGAAACCGACTTTGCCGGCCGCTACGGCGGCGAAGAGTTCGTGGTGCTGCTGCCCGATACCGAGCTCAATGGTGCCGCACAGTTCGCGGAACGTCTGCGCAGCGCCATCGAACGTCTGCAGATCGAGCATGGCGATGAACTGCTCAAGGTCACCATCAGTCTGGGTGTGGCCGAGATCAGGGACAGCATGATCAACCATACGGTATTGATCGAGGAGGCCGACAAGGCGCTCTATCAGTCCAAGGAAGGCGGCCGGAACCGTACCACACTGGCACAAACGGAATAGCCCGACGGCATCTGCTACACTGAGCCTCCTTTTTCCTGCAGGCCATCGCCTTGAGCTCATCGTCCTTTTCCAGCCTGGCTCTGCCCGGCGCCATTCTCGACACCCTGGCACATCTTGGCTACACCGAGATGACTCCGATTCAGGCCCAGGCCTTGCCGCTGATTCTCGCCGGCAAGGATGTGCTGGCGCAGTCACGCACCGGCAGTGGCAAGACCGCTGCCTTCGGCATCGGCCTGCTGACCCCGCTGAATCCAGGCTTCTACGGCTGCCAGGCACTGATTCTGAGCCCAACCCGGGAACTGGCTACCCAGACCGCTACCAGCCTGCGCACCCTGGCCCGTGGCCTGCCCAACATCAAGATAGTCACACTCTGTGGCGGCACCCCCTTTGGCCCGCAAGCGGCCTCACTGGAACAGGGTGCCCATGTAATTGTTGGCACGCCGGGTCGGGTGCTCGACCACCTTGAGCGCGGCACACTCGAGCTCAAGGGTCTGAACTGCCTGGTTCTGGATGAAGCTGATCGCATGCTCGACATGGGCTTTTTCGAGCCTATCAGCAGCATCATCGCCAGCACGCCCGAACGCCGTCAGACCCTGCTGTTCTCGGCCACCTATCCCAACACCATCGAGGCCCTGGCCAGCCGCTTCATGCGCCAGCCTGAGCGTGTCACCGTAGCCGAGACCGTCGTCAGCAACCCGATCATTCAGCGCTTCTATGAAATTGCGCCTGCGGACCGCTTTCAGGCCGTGGTCAGATTACTCGCCGCCGAGCGGCCGCAACCCTGCATCGCTTTCTGTCATACCAAGCAGCAGTGCAATGACCTGTTGCAGCATCTGGAAGCCAACAAGATCAGCGCCCTGACCCTGCACGGCGACATGGAACAACGCGAGCGCGACGAAGTCCTGGCGCGCTTTGCCAACCAGAGTTGCAGCGTACTGGTCGCGACCGATGTAGCGGCGCGCGGGATTGACGTAGAAGGCGTTGCAGCGGTCATCAATGTTGAGCTCTCGCCGGATCCGGCCCTGCATACCCACCGTATCGGCCGCAGCGGCCGTGCCGGCCAACCGGGCCTGGCCCTGAGTCTGGTCGCACCGTCCGAGGGTGGTCGTGCCAGCGCCATCGAAACGGCGCTCGGCAGCCCGCTGGACTGGCAGGATCTGTCACGCCTGCCGGAAACTCTCGATAGCCCCCTGATTGCCCCCATGCGCACTCTGGTGGTGGCCGGTGGCCGCAAGGACAAGGTCCGTCCCGGCGACCTGCTCGGCGCCTTGACCGGTGATGCCGGGCTACCCGGCGATGCCATCGGCAAGATCAGTATCAGCGATTACCAGGCCCTGGTCGCGATTCGTCGCGATGTCGCCAAGCTGGCACTCGAGCGGCTTGAGGATGGCAAAATCAAGGGTAGGCGCTTCAAGGTCAGGCTGATCTGATTCGGACACTGTCGCCCATCACCCCCGGAGTACTGCGTTGAATACCGATCAGTTGCTGGTTCTGACTATCCTGATAGCAACAATCGGCCTGTTTCTCTGGGGCCGATTGCGCCATGACGTGGTTGCCCTGATCGCCCTGATCGCCTGCGTCCTCGCCGGCCTGATACCCAGCGCCGAGGCCTTCAATGGCTTTGCCCAGCCGGCGGTGATTACGGTAGCCGCAGTGCTGATCCTGAGCTACGGCCTGCAGACGACCGGTGCCGTCGAGTCCATGGCCCAGCGCATACTGCCACGCGGGGGACATAGTCTGCTCGGCATCGGCGCCCTGACCCTGCTCGGTGCCTGCCTGTCAGCCTTCATGAACAACGTCGGGGCCATGGCCCTGATGATGCCGATTGCCATGCAGCTGGCTGCGCGCCAAGGCATTCCGCCGGGCAAGGTGTTGATGCCGCTCGCCTTCGGTACCATTCTCGGCGGCATGACTACGTTGATTGGCACCCCACCCAACCTGATTGTCTCGGGTTTTCGCGCGGCAGAAACCGGCACTGGTTTCAGCATGTTTGCCTTTACGCCGGTGGGCCTCGCAGTCGCCTTGACCGGTATCGTGTTTGCCGTCGTAGCCGGGCGCTGGCTGGTGCCGCATCGGGAGAAATCCGATGCCGAGGGCTTTGATACCGGCACCTACCTGACCGAAGTGCGGATTACCGAATCCGCCAAGGCGGTGGGCAAAACCCTGGGTGATGTGGAGCGCCTGCTGGATGATGACGCGCAGATTGTCGGCATGGTCCGTAATGACTTCCGTGTCACCGCACCCATGGCCGGACGCATTCTCAAGGCAGGTGATATTCTGGTTATCGAGGCCGAACCGGACGCGCTGGGCGCCACCCTGACCCGACTCGGATTACAGCTTGAAGAAGCCGTACCCAGCAAACCTGCGGACGACCAGCCCGAAGCCGATGAAGATCCACAGACGGCCGACAGCGACCCGACTAACAAGGATGATGAAACAACAGGTGATGAGCCACAGGCAGCGCCCGCCCAGGACGAAGAGATCACCCTGCAGGAGCTGGTTACCCAACCCGGTGGCATGCTGATTGGCCACAGTGCCACAGACCTGCAGATCCGCACCCGCTATGGCATCAACCTGCTGGCCATCTCGCGGCAGGGGCATCGCTCCATTCGCCGGTTGCGCTGGACCGAACTGCAACCCGGTGATGTGCTGCTGATGCAGGGCACAGCGGAGTCGATCAGTGTCTTCGCCCAGGAGCAGGGCTGCATTCCACTGGCCCAACGCAGCATTCTGATACCCGACAAGCGCAAGGCTTATACCGCCCTGGCCATCATGCTGGGCTGCGTCGTATTGGCTGCCAGCGGACTGCTGTCAGCAGCCCTGGCCTTTACCTTGGGTGTACTTGGTTACATGTTGACCCGGGTCATCCCGCTACGGCGCCTGTATGACGCGGTCGACTGGCCGATCATCGTTCTGCTCGGGGCCCTGATGCCGCTGGCTGCAGCCATGGCCTCAACCGGAACCGCCGACCTGCTGGCCAAATCGATGCTGGAACAGGTGGCTCAGGGCAGCCCGGTGTTGGCACTGGGACTGATACTGGTTATCACCATGACCCTGTCGGATTTCATGAACAACGCCGCCACAGCCGCGGTCATGTGCCCGATCGCCCTGAGCGTTGCCAGTCAACTGGGCGTCAACCCGGACAGTTTTCTAATGGCTGTCGCGATAGGCGCCTCCTGTGCCTTCCTGACGCCCATCGGGCACCAGAACAACACCCTGATTCTGGGGCCCGGCGGCTTTCGCTTTACCGATTACTGGCGGCTAGGGCTTCCCCTGGAAATAATCGTGGTGTGCGTCAGCATCCCTGTGCTGCTGTGGGTCTGGCCACTCTGATCAGGGCTCATCCTGCAGCACAAAATCCGTCTTGTAGGTAATGGCACAATCCGGACAGTTGAAACTGTCCGGCAAGGATGCCCATGGGGTGTCAGGCGCATAGCCCAAATGCCTGTCACCCTTTTCCTCGTCATATTCATAGCCACACTCCGGGCACAGATAGCGGCTCATGCCGCCACCTCCTGGGCGTCACCCTCTGACAGCGCGTATTGACGCATCAGTCGCTCGCGCTTGGCCGGCTCGAAGTTGATTCTGGCTGGGTCGCGATTCACCGCATCAAGCAACTTCCCGTCCATCACCTTGAACCACAGCGGCGGCAGGTAAGCTATCAGGTACATGCCAAAATACCCGTTGGGTAACCGTGGCAGGTCCGGGAAATCGCGCAATGACTGATAGCGCCGGGTCGGGTGGGCGTGGTGATCAGAGTGGCGCTGGAGATGGAACAGGGCCCAGTTGGAAAACAGGTGGTTGCTGTTCCAGGAATGGTAGGGCTGGCACCGCTCATAGCGGCCGTTCGGGAGTTTTTTCCGCAACAGGCCGTAGTGCTCAATGTAGTTGGCTTGCGTCAACTGAAAGGCACCCCAGAAGGCAATCAACAGCAACACCGGTATGATCTCGATACCCAGCAAGGCAACCAGCGTGGCATATAACGCGAGACTGATCAGGCCCGGCTGCAGTACCTCATTATCCAGACTCCAGACCGATTTACCGCAGCGATCCAGCCGCTCAGCTTCCAGATCCCAGGCGCGAAAAAAGGCGCCGGGCATCTCACGGAAGACAAACCGATAAATGCTTTCTCCCATGCGTGAGGAGGCGGGATCCTCAGGCGTGGCAACGTCGCGATGATGACCGCGATTGTGCTCGACAAAAAAGTGGCCGTAAAAACCCAATGCCAGGGTGATCTTTGCCAGCCATCGCTCCAGCGTGGTTTTCTTGTGTCCCATCTCGTGACCCAGGTTTAGCCCGTAACCCAAGGTGCCGCCCGCCGCCAGAATCACGGCCAGCACACCATACCAGGGCAGGTCATGGGTACCGACAAAGATCACACTGACCAGAAAGCTGATCCACAGAATCGGCACCAGAGCATAGGTGACATAACGATAATAGCTATCCGCCTCCAGGGCCGGTACCGCCTCCTCCGGCGGGTTGCTCTGGTCTTCACCGATCAAGGCATCCAGCAGCGGGATCACGCCATAGGCAAACAGGGTGGGCAACCACAGCCAGAGCACCTTGGGTGACACGAACAGGTACAGCAAGGGCCCGACCAGCGCGGTACAGGGCACCAACAGGGAAAACAGCCAGAGGTGCCGCTTGTGATCGACATACTCGACCACCGGTGTGGCCGATGAAGCACTATTGTTCATGACAGAGTCCTTTTATTTTTGCTTTTGAACAAACCGCCTACCGCCATGATCATGCGCCCGGGGTTGTAATGCGCCTACCGTTGCAACGGGCAATAAATCGTCATATTGTGACAGCCCAGCCCAGGATTAATGAAGACCATGCTTTCTCAGCAAATCTGGCTCAGCCCCTCTATCCACCCGGTTTATGCCCGGTTGATCTGTGCCGAACTCAAGCGCCGCGGCTTTAACAACCAGCAAATCCTTGCCGATACCCGTCTGAACTGGGACACCCTGCACCAGGACAACCGCTTCCTCAGCTTTGATCAGATGCACCGTCTGGTGCTGCATGCACTGGCCCTCAGCGACTGCCCCTGGCTGGGCATTGAAGTCGGTCGGCATACGGATGTCTCCGCCCATGGATCGGCCGGCTATGCCTGTATTGCCACAGCCGATGTCGGCGCCTGCTGCGGCATACTGCAGCGCTATTCAAGCCTGCGTCAGAACATTGCCGTTTTCCGCGCGATTGACGGGGAAAAACCGGAGCTGGTACTGGATGAACGTCTGATACTGCCGGAGTTGCGCGAATACCTGCTTGGGCACTTTACCGCTGCGATCCTGCGCCTGCTGGAAACCGCCACCGGTCTGCCGCTACAACAACAGATCGTGCTGCACTGGCCCATGCCGGCACCACCCTGGGCCAATGCCTACCAGCATCTGGCGCGCAAGGTGGTATTTGGCAGCAACCAGTTGCGCATCGAATTACCAGCCCATTACCTGGCCACACCCTGCCTGGCCGCCGACCCCGAGGCCGAACGCCTGGCGCTGCGCGATTGTGAAAATCAACTACAACGACTGGTGCGCGGCGGCAGCCTGAGCGAACGCATCAAGCAACGGCTGCTGGCCTGTCAGCACAGCTATCCAACCCTGGAGCAAATGGCCACGCAGGAACACATGGCACCACGTACCCTGATTCGCCACCTGAACGATGAAGGCGTGCGCTATCAGACGCTGCTGGATGATGTCCGCTCGGACCTGGCCTGCTGGCTGCTGGCGCAGACCGACCTGAGTATCGAGGCGGTTGCCGAGCGCCTTGGTTACCTCGATCCGACCAACTTCAGCCGTACCTTCAGGCGCTGGTTAGGGGTCACGCCACGCAGCTTTCGGCAGCAGCTTGGCAAAAGCTCAGCCGGGTTTGACGCAAAGCCTTAGAGACACCTATAGTCTGCTCATGATCTGCGAACCGGATCACATTACCCACCTGCACGCATCGGTTAACGCCCCCGACAACCGCCGATCGACACCATGGATCAGGTCAGGCAGACAAGCATGATGTTTCTAACTCGTTCATCGGACCTTCCGTGCGTTGGTCGGTATCGAAAATCAAGCTTTGCAGCAGGGCCAATGGCACTGCTGACGTTGTTTGTTTGCCTGTTTTTCCTATTGCCCAGGCCACTGCTGGCCAGCCAGCCAGTTGAACTCAACGGCAATGAAACCGCTCTCAGCCTACAGGCCCACAGCCAATTTCTGCGCGATCCGAGTGGCACGATGCAGCTCGAAGAGGTGCTGTCGCGCCTGACTGCCTTTGAAGAGGCCAGCACGCGGCGCGACTTGAATTTCAGTTACACCCACGATCATGTCTGGCTACACATGGAGCTGACCTCCCGTGCCGACAGCAGGACCGACTGGGTAATCGAGATGCGCTATTCCTCGCTGGACCGGGTCAGCCTGTTCCTGCTGGCGCCGGACGGCAGCTGGAGCGCCCAGCACGCCGGCGATACCCTGCCCTTTGCCGAACGCAGCATCGGCCACCGCAACCCGGTATTCACCCTGACCCTGGAACCGGGTGATACGCGCACACTATTGCTGCGCGCCAACTCCGAAGGCAATCTGACCCTCGACGGCCTGCTCTGGCAAGCCGAACACTTCACGCAGCAAAGCAACAGCGACTATGTTCTGGTCGCCCTGTATTTCGGTATGTTGCTGGCACTGGGTGGCTACAACCTGCTGCTGTTCCTTGCTCTGCGTGAGCGCTCTTTCCTGCTGTATGTCTGCTTTGTGGTCAGCTTCGGCACCGGCATGCTGGCGATCAATGGCCTGGGTGCACAGTATCTGTGGCCCGATCTGGGTGAACATGGCAATCGCATCATGCCGTTCAGCCTGTGTCTCTCGGCCGCCGTCGGCGTGCTCTTCGCCCAGTCCTTTCTGGATACCGCGCGACGTGCCACGCGGGTTGACGCCATTCTGACGGTCTGGGCCTGGATAGCGATGATCGCCACCTTGACGATTCTGGTGTTGCCGGTACAGCTGGCCTTGCAGTTGATGTCACTGGTCGGTCTGATCACCACCCTGGTGCTGTTCTTTGCCGGCACCCTGTGCGTCATTCGCCGGGTACCCGGCTCGGCGATCTTTGTCATCGCCTGGTTGATGCTGCTGATTGGCGGCATGCTGCTGGCACTGCGTAATTTTGGCGTAATTCCCTCCAACTTCCTGACCGTGAACGCCATGCAGATTGGCTCAGCGATGGAAATGCTCCTGCTATCACTGGGTCTGGCGGCGCGCTTCAATGAAATGAAGCGCCTCAAGGAGCAGGCGCAGAAAGAGGCCTTGCTGGCCCAGCGGCAGGTAGTACGTTCATTGATGCAACAGGAAAAGATCCTCGAAAAGCGCGTATCAGAGCGCACTGAAGCGCTGGCCCAGGCCAATGCACAGCTGGAACTGCTGGCCATGCAGGACCCGCTGACCGGGCTGGCCAACCGCACAGCGCTGGCCCAGCACATGCAGCAGGCGATGCTGCGTACCGAACGGCGCGAAGAATGGCTGGCACTGGTGCTGATTGACCTGGATGCCTTCAAGGCAATCAATGACGAGATGGGCCACGACGCCGGCGATCAAGTGCTGGTCGAGGCGGCCAAACGACTGCGCGAGTGTGCGCGCGAAACCGATCTGGTCGCGCGTCTGGGCGGGGATGAATTCATTCTGGTCAGTGAAGGCATTGTTGACCGCGAGGATGCCCTGAGCCTGGGTGAGCGCCTGCTCGATGCGCTGAGCATGCCGATCATGTTGACCAACGGCAGTATCAGCGTCGGTGCCAGTATCGGCATCAGTCTGAGTAACGGCATAGAGCCGGATATTGAAAGCATGATGCGCCAGGCTGACCAGGCCATGTATCAGCGCAAACGTAGCGGCCGACACGGCGTGGTGATCTATAGCGCACCGGGCAAAGGCTCCGAACAGCCGGCCTGAGCCGGCTGTTGCAGAACACTTACTGGGCTGGCGAGACCCTGAGCAATTTACCCTCAGGCGAATCGGTCAACAGATAGATCGCACCATCCGGGCCGCTGCGGACATCGCGAAAACGCGATTGCAGCTCGCCAAACAGCTCTTCCTGCTCAACCACCTCGTTACCCTGCAAGACCACCCGACGGACATGCTGCCCGGCCAGCGTGGAGACCAGCAGGTTACCTTGCCAGGCAGCAAACAGCTCACCGGAGTACAAGGCCATACCCGACGGCGCAATGGAGGGTGTCCAGTGCAGCAGTGGCTGTTCAAGACCACCCATTTCGGTATAGGGACTGATTACCGCACCACTGTAATCGACACCGTAAGTGATCTTCGGCCAACCGTAATTCTTCCCGGCCTCGATCAGGTTAAGCTCGTCGCCGCCCCGTGGGCCATGTTCATGGGCCAGCAGGCGCTGATTGGCACCGTCCCACAGCACGCCCTGAACGTTACGGTGACCAATACTGTAAAGCTCAGGCAACGCACCTTCCTGACCAACAAAGGGGTTGTCCTCAGGCACCGAACCATCGCGATTCAGACGCACAATCGAGCCCAGATGATTACTGGTATTCTGGGCTTCCTCACGGTGAATAAAGGCATCTCCCAGCGTCAGCACCAGGCTGTTGTCGGGCATAAAGGCGATACGCGCACCGTAGTGAGCACCCCCGCGCTTGGCGAACTCGGCGCGAAAGATTTCCTGCACCTGCTCAAGGCCGTTATCCGTCAAACGTGCACTGGCCAGACAGGTATTGTTGGCGTCCACCGTGCCGCAGGCATAGCTCAGGAAAAGCCGCTGGTTCTCTGCAAACTCGGGGTCCAGCGCCACTTCAAACAAACCGCCCTGGCGCTCGACCAGCACCTCGGGCACACCACTGAGCGGTTCGGCCTGCAACTGACCCTCGGCATCCAGCAGGCGCAGTTGGCCGGCCCGCTCGGTAACCAGCATGCGCCCATCCGGCAGGAAGGCCAGCGACCAGGGTTGATTCAGGCCCTCAGCCAGGGTATCAATCCGGTATTCGACCGCCTGTGCCAGACTCGCAGAACCCAACAGCACCGCGGCTGCCAATGTATTCGCTTTGAACGTCATGCCTTGTTACTCCTCAATTAGCCGAGAACGCGCAAGCCGCGCTTGCTCTTGGGCCTGGTCAGCCGACCAAACACCGCACTACCAACGCCCACTGCCAGCATCATCACCAGCAGACCGGCAATACCGCGAGTCGCAGCAATAAACACCGGCATCGGCAACAGGTAATCGGCAATATCAAAAGCCACCTTGATGCCGACCGCACCGGCGAGGAAAAACAACACCCCGCGCCAGGGCTTGAAAATGCGCCCCAATCCCGCCGCAACGGGTAGCGCCAGCAACAGGGTCACGGCCACCATGATGCCGAAGATAGGTGTAAAGCCGCGCAAATCGGCGAGGCTGGTGGTGAGGCGAACAGTGAAGGGAATGTCAGTACCAATCAGACCCAGCGCCGCCAGATTGAACTGGGTCTGGACCAGGGTGCCCAGCACAGTGGCAATGACCACTGCCAGCAGATAAAAGAACAGTACGCGCAATACACTCATCAGAGTCATCTTGTTATTCCTGAAAGGTGAAAGTGTGCCAGCGCAACAAAAGACCGGCATGCCGGGGCTGTAACCACATGTGTCGCACCCTTACTCCAGCGATGCAGGCAGCTCCGGCAGATTACGCAACGCCTGCTCATAGGCGGGCATGTCAAAACCGCTATCCTGATCCAGCATCAAGCCGATGCTCCAGGCCAGCACCTGAGCCATCAGATCAAGGCTGTCCTCGCGACTGTATCCCACCAACGTCAGCTTGTTCAGCGTCGCCTGGGCCGCCGGCGGCTGGTTGGCTGCCAACTGGTTTTCAACTGCCTCGAGCAGCCGCTCGTGGGTAAAGGCCTCGTCAGCCTGGTCTTCAGGGCCTTGCATAGGGCGCCTCCTAACAGATAGAAACACGGGGCCCTGTGGCCCCGTCAACGCAGTACAGTTGCTCAGTGAATCTTGGGTGCCAGCTCACCAGCCTCATAGCGCTGATACATCTTCTCCAGCGATACCGGGCGGATCTTTGAAGCCTGACCGGCGCAGCCGAAGGCATCGTAGCGGGCCATACAGATATCACGCATGGCATCCACGGTCTTGGCCAGGAACTTGCGCGGATCGAACTCGCTGGGGTTCTGGGCCAGGAAGCGGCGTACCGCACCGGTAGAGGCCAGACGCAGATCGGTATCGATGTTGACCTTGCGCACGCCGTGCTTGATGCCTTCAACGATCTCTTCAACCGGCACACCGTAGGTTTCCGGAATCTCGCCACCAAACTCGTTGATTACCTTCAGCCATTCCTGCGGCACCGAACTGGAGCCGTGCATGACCAGATGGGTGCTGGGGATACGCGCGTGAATCGCCTTGATACGCTCAATCGCCAGAATGTCACCCGTCGGCGGACGGGTGAACTTGTAGGCACCGTGGCTGGTACCGATGGCAATCGCCAGGGCATCAACCTGGGTCTGCTTGACGAAGTCAGCGGCTTCCTCGGGGTCGGTCAGCATCTGACTGTGATCCAGTACGCCCTCGGCACCAATACCGTCTTCTTCTCCGGCCATGCCGGTTTCCAGACTGCCCAGACAACCCAGTTCACCCTCAACAGAGACGCCACAGGCATGCGCCATATCCACCGTATGACGGGTGACGCGCACGTTGTAGTCATAGTCCATCGGCGTCTTGCCGTCTTCACCCAGCGAGCCATCCATCATCACCGACGAGAAACCTAGCTGAATCGAACGCTGGCACACTGCCGGACTGGTACCGTGATCCTGGTGCATGCACACCGGAATATGCGGAAACTCCTCGATGGCCGCCAGAATCATATGCTGCAGAAAGGGCGCACCAGCGTACTTGCGGGCACCGGCAGAGGCTTGCAGGATCACCGGAGAATCGCTATTGGCAGCGGCCTCCATGATTGCCCGAACCTGTTCCAGGTTGTTGACGTTGAAAGCCGGCACGCCGTAACCGAACTCGGCAGCGTGATCCAGCATTTGGCGCAGACTGATCAGGGCCATGGGTAATCTCTCCGTAAAAAATATCCAAAAATATTCGCTGAAAGCTGAAAGCACACAGGGTGCAGGCATTACACTGCGCTTGGCAACCGCTCGGATTACCTCAAGCTTCAAGCCTCCAGCTTATAGCGGTTTTTAACCTTGCGCTCGCTGCTGCAAAATCTCGACCGCAGGCAACACCTTGCCCTCGACAAACTCGAGGAACGCGCCACCACCGGTGGAAATATAGGAAATCTGTTCCGCCACACCGTACTTGTCGATGGCCGCCAGGGTGTCGCCACCGCCGGCAATCGAAAAGCCCTGGCTCTCGGCAATGGCCAGCGCCAGCGCCTTGGTGCCCTCGCCAAACTGGTCAAATTCGAACACCCCGACTGGGCCGTTCCACAGAATAGTACCGGAGGCCTTGAGCATCTCACCGAACAGACGGGCAGTTTGCGGGCCGATATCCAGAATCATGTCGTCTTCGGCCACATCGGCAATCGCCTTGATGGTCGCTTCCGCGTCCTCGGCAAAGGCCTTGGCCACCACCACATCCACCGGCAGCGGCACACTGACCTTGGCCGCAATGGCCTTGGCCGTGTCCAGCAGATCAGCCTCATACAGTGACTTGCCCACCGGATAGCCGGCCGCCGCCAGAAAGGTATTGGCAATACCGCCACCCACAATCAACTGATCGCACTTGTCCGCCAGCGCCGTCAGCACATCCAGCTTGGTCGAGACCTTGGAACCAGCCACAATCGCCAGCATCGGCCGCGCCGGCTTGTCCAGCGCCTTGGCCAGTGCCTCCAGCTCGGCGGCCAACAACGGGCCAGCACAAGCTACCTTGGCAAACTTGGCCACCCCATGGGTTGAGCCCTGGGCGCGGTGCGCGGTGCCAAAGGCATCCATGACAAACACATCGCAGAGCGCCGCATACTGCTGGGCCAGCGCATCGGTATTCTTCTTCTCACCGGCATTGAAGCGTACGTTTTCCAGCAGCACCAGCTCACCCGGCTGTACCGCAACGCCATCCAGGTAATCGCGTACCAGCGGCACCTCACGACCCAGCGCTTCACTCAGGTAGGCCGCCACCGGGGCCAGACTGTTCTCTTCACTGAACACACCCTCTTCCGGGCGGCCCAGGTGCGAACAGACCATCACCGCCGCGCCCTTCTCCAGCGCCAGCTTGATGGTGGGCAGCGATGCCACAATCCGCGCATCACTGCTGACCTTGCCGTTCTTGACCGGCACGTTAAGGTCTTCACGAATCAGCACCCGCTGGCCCTTGAGGTCCAGCTCCTGCATGGTCAATACGCTCATTTACCGCTCCTTGAATAAATCAATTTTCAATCTTGTTTCTCAGCAAAGTGCTTCTGCAGAGAAAAATGGCCAATTCCCCAGCGAGCTTGCTCGAAATGCTATCAGCCTACACAGAGTTATCAGGTGCTGTTGCCGGGCGCCCATCATGGACCGTCTATGCCCATGGACGGGCATAGCGAGCTTACAGGGACGTACTTGCAGCGTGTCTATGATGGGCGTCCGGCAATAGCACCCAACACAAAACCCTAACCCACTCAACGTGGCACTTTAAAAAAGCACGAACCCGGACACAGTCACTCTGACTCGCAACACCGCAACCAGTGCCCCGCCACATCCAACATGCGATTGGCAAAGCCCCATTCGTTATCAAACCACACCAGCAGGTTCACCATGCGCGGCCCCGACACACGGGTCTGGCTGCCATCGACAATCGCCGAATGCGGATCATGGTTGAAATCACAGCTGGCATGCGGCAACTCGGTGTAATCCAGCAACCCGGCATACTCACCCTCGGCCGCCGCCCGCAGCAACGCATTGATCTCTTCAGCTGTGGTATCACGCGCTGTTTGCAATGTGATGTCGAGCGCCGAAACATTCAGCGTCGGCACGCGGATAGCCTTGGCCTGAATACGCCCCGCCAGCTCCGGCAACAACCGCTCGATGCCGCGCGCCAAACCGGTCGACACCGGAATCACCGACTGAAAAGCCGAGCGCGTACGACGCAAATCATCATGATGGTAGGCATCAATCACCGGCTGATCATTCATCGCCGAGTGAATGGTGGTAATGGACACATAGTCCAGCCCGATACGCTCGTTCAGCAACCTGAGCAGCGGCACACCACAATTGGTCGTACAGGAAGCGTTGGACACCAAGCGCTGCGCGCCACCCAGCAGGTCATGATTCACGCCAAAGACCACCGTGGCATCCACCGCCTGCTCACTGGCCATCGGCTGTGAAAAGAGCACGCGCGGCACACCCGCATGAATAAAGCGCTGAGCCTGCTCGCGGGTGGTGTACTGGCCCGAGCATTCCAGTACCAGATCAATGTTCAATGCCTTCCAATCAATAGCTTCAGGCTCGGAGGCACGCAGCACCTGCACACAGTCACCATTGATATGCAGGCCATCGTCCAGCACCCCCACGTCACCGGGAAAGCGCCCATGGGTCGAATCAAAGCGGGTCAGGTACTCAATGCTGGCCTGATCGGCCAAATCATTCAGCGCCACAATCTGCATCCCGGTATCGCCACGCTCGTACAACGCACGCAACACGCAACGACCAATGCGGCCATAGCCGTTGAGGGCAATGCGATAGGCAGGGCGGCGAGGTGTCGAGGTCATATGAGCCTGTCAGGTTGGTAAGCAGCGATACATCAAAAATTCGGGCCGGAGGCTGAAAGCTGAAAGCTGAAAGCTGAAAAGTGGATTCTGATGCATTGCCCAGTGTCGAGACTTTGTTCAGCGAACCCTAGCCCGTGCACAGTCCATGCAACAGCGATCAACTCAATCCTCCAGCCCTATGGCTTTCAGCCTCCAGCGTGGGGTCAGTCTTCCAACAGTTCTTCAGCTACCGCCAGCACATTTTCGAGGGTAAAGCCGAACTCCTCGAACAGCTGGGCAGCCGGGGCGGATTCACCGAAGGTGTGCATGCCGATGATACGGCCATCCAGACCCACATACTTGTACCAGAAGTCCGCATGGGCGGCCTCGATAGCGATCCGCGCACCCACTTCCAGCGGCAGCACCTGCTGCTTGTAGGCCGCATCCTGCTGGTCGAACACGCTGGTCGACGGCATGGATACCACGCGTACCTTGCGGCCCTGGGACGTCAGCTGTTCGTAGGCATCCACCGCCAGACCAACCTCGGAACCGGTGGCAATCAGAATCAGCTCCGGCTCACCGGCGCAATCCTTGAGCACATAACCGCCGCGGGCGACATTGGCCAGTTGCTCGGCATCGCGCGACTGATGGTTCAGGTTCTGGCGCGAGAAAATCAGCGCGCTGGGGCCATCGGCCCGCTCAATCGCATATTTCCAGGCAACTGCCGACTCAACCGCATCGGCCGGGCGCCAGGTATCCAGATTCGGCGTACCGCGCAGACTGGCCATCTGCTCGATCGGCTGGTGGGTCGGGCCATCCTCGCCCAGACCGATGGAGTCATGGGTAAACACATACAACACACGCTGACGCATCAGCGCCGACATACGCACCGCATTACGGGCGTACTCCATGAAGATCAGGAAGGTCGCACCGTAGGGGATGAAGCCGCCGTGCAGCGCCACGCCGTTCATGATCGCGCTCATGCCGAACTCACGCACGCCGTAATACATGTAGTTACCCGAGGCATCCGCCGCCTCAACGCCCTTGCAGCCGGACCACAGGGTCAGGTTGGACCCGGCCAGATCGGCCGAGCCGCCAAGCAGCTCAGGCAACAGCGGACCAAAGGCATTCAGACTGTTCTGGCTGGCCTTGCGGCTGGCGATGGTCTCGCCCTTGGCGACCACGTCAGCCACATAGGCTGCAGCCTTGTCGGCAAAATCAGCCGGCAGCTCACCGGCGATGCGCCGCTTGAACTCGGATGCCAACTCCGGATAGGCCTGCTGATAGGCGGCAAAGCGGGTATTCCATTCCGCCTCGGCGACTGCACCGGCAGCCTTGGCATCCCATTCGGCATAAATATCCGCCGGAATCTCGAACGGACCATGGCTCCAGTTCAGTGCGGCACGGGTGGCGGCGATTTCATCATCACCCAGCGGCGCACCGTGACACTCTTCCTTGCCCTGCTTGTTCGGCGAACCAAAACCAATGATGGTCTTGCAGCAGATCAGCGTCGGCTGACTGGTATTCTTGCGCGCGGTCTCGATGGCCATCTTGATCTCATCGGCATCGTGACCATCGACATTGCGGATCACCTGCCAACCGTAAGCCTCGAAGCGCTTCGGCGTGTCGTCGCTGAACCAGCCTTCTACTTCACCATCAATCGAAATCCCGTTGTCATCGTAGAAGGCAACCAGCTTGCCCAGACCCAGGGTGCCCGCCAGCGAGCAGACCTCATGGGAGATACCTTCCATCATGCAACCGTCGCCGAGGAAGGCGTAGGTGAAGTGGTCCACGATAGCGTGACCGTCACGGTTGAACTGCGCGCCCAGCACCTTTTCCGCCAGGGCAAAGCCCACGGCATTGGCAATACCCTGGCCCAGGGGGCCGGTGGTGGTTTCCACGCCTGGGGTATAACCGTATTCCGGGTGACCCGGGGTCTTGCTGTGCAGCTGACGGAAGTTTTTCAGATCATCAATCGACAGATCGTAACCAGTCAGGTGCAGCAGCGAGTAAATCAACATCGAGCCGTGGCCGTTGGACAGCACAAAACGGTCGCGGTCGGCGAACTGCGGATTGCTCGGGTTGTGCTTGAGGTAATCACGCCACAGCACTTCGGCGATATCCGCCATGCCCATGGGTGCGCCGGGATGGCCGCTTTTGGCTTTCTGCACGGCATCCATGCTGAGGGCACGAATGGCATTGGCACGGTCACGACGGCTGGGCATGGGTAACTCCTGTGGCTGACAAGACAGAATAAGGGTCAAGCAAAGGGTTGACCCGAAGCAAGGCCGGGCATTTTCGCGCAATCCGCGCCTACGGGCAACGAAAACCCCCATAAAGCCCTGCGCAGGCACTTTGCATCAGACAAGCGGGCACCTGAAACCGACACAGACCGCAACACCTATATCAATTTATTTTGATATAGGTGTTGCGGTACTCGGGATCGACCCCTACACTGCACGGCATGAATCACATCGCCCAGATCACGCCGCCGACCAGCAGCGCCACTCAACAACTGGCTGCCTTTTGCAAGGCAACCGGCGATGTGTTGCGCCTGGAAATCCTGCGGGTGCTGCGCAATGACTCCCTGGGTGTGCTGGAACTGGCGCAGCTGTTTGACATGCGCCAATCCGGCATGAGCCATCACCTGAAGGTCCTGGCCAACGCCGGACTGGTCAGCACCCGCCGCGAAGGCAACTCGATCTTCTATCGCCGCAGCCTGCCGGATAGCAGCCAGCCCTGGCATGGCATGCATGCCGAGCTGTTCAACTGCATTGATACCGACGCGCTGAGTCCAGCGCTGCAGCAGGGCATCGACGCGATTCACAGCCAGCGTGCCGAACTGTCCCGACTGTTCTTTGCTCGCTTCAGCGAAGGCACCCCGGCGCAGCAGGACCTGATCGCTCACTTTGGTCTTTATCGTGAACCGCTGCTGGGCATGATCGACAGCCTGCGTAAAGACGATAACAGTCTGGCCATTGAAGTCGGCCCCGGCGAAGGCGGCTTTCTACCGGACCTGGCCGGCCGCTTCACGCGCGTGATTGGCCTCGATAACGCACCCTCGATGCTTGAGCGTGCACGCCAGCATTGCGCCGAGGCCGGACTCGACAACGTTGACTGCCAACTCGCCGATGCCTTGCAACCGCAGTCATTGCCCGCCGCCGACTGCCTGGTCTGCAATATGGTGTTGCACCACATGCCCGCCCCGGCCGAAGCGATCAAGCGCTTTACCGCCCTGCTAAAGCCCGGCGGCAGCCTGATCCTCACCGAGCTGTGCAGCCATGACCAGAACTGGGTACGCGAAAGCTGTGGCGACCTGTGGCTCGGTTTTGACCAGCTCGACCTGAGCCATTGGGCCGCCGAAGCCGGACTGAGTGCAGGCAACAGCCTGTACCTGGGCCTGCGCAACGGCTTTCAAATCCAGATACAGCAATATCTCAAACCCCATTCCGACAACGCATTGCGAACAGAAGGTACTGCAGCATGAGTGATTACTCGATTTTCACCTCCGAGTCCGTCTCCGAGGGTCACCCGGACAAACTCGCCGACCAGATCTCTGACGCCGTGCTGGATGCCATCATCAGCGAAGACAAGTTCGCCCGCGTTGCCTGCGAAACCATGGTCAAGACCGGTGTCGCCATCGTCGGTGGTGAAATCACCACCAGCGCCTGGGTCGATCTGGAAGACCTGGTGCGCAATGTGATCAAGGATGTTGGCTACACCTCGTCCGAGGTCGGTTATGACGGCGATACCTGCGGCGTGATCAACATCATCGGCAAGCAGTCACCGGATATCGCCCAGGGCGTAGATCGGCAAAAGCCGGAAGACCAGGGCGCCGGTGACCAGGGCCTGATGTTCGGTTATGCCAGCAACGAAACCGACGTACTGATGCCTGCACCCATTACCTTTGCCCACCGCCTGGTCGAGCGACAGTCGGAAGTACGCAAGAACGGCACCCTGAGCTGGCTGCGCCCGGATGCCAAATCCCAGGTCACCTGCCGCTATGACAATGGCAAAGTGGTCGGTATCGACGCCATCGTCCTCTCGACCCAGCACAATCCGGAGATCAGCCAGGCTGACCTGAAGGAAGCGGTCATGGAAGAGATCGTCAAGCAGGTGATCCCAGCGCATTTGCTGCATGCCGACACCCAGTACCACATCAACCCGACCGGCAAGTTCGTGATTGGCGGCCCGGTGGGTGACTGCGGCCTGACCGGCCGCAAGATCATTGTTGACACCTATGGCGGCATGGCCCGCCATGGTGGTGGCGCCTTCTCCGGCAAGGACCCGTCCAAGGTTGACCGTAGTGCCGCCTATGCTGGTCGCTATGTCGCCAAGAACATCGTTGCCGCCGGTCTGGCCGAGCGTTGCGAAATTCAGGTGTCCTACGCCATCGGCGTAGCACTGCCGACCTCGGTCTCGATCAACACCTTCGGCACCGGCAAGATCAGCGACGAGCAGATTGTCAAACTGGTACGCGAGCACTTCGACCTGCGCCCCTACGCCATCACGCGCATGCTCGACCTGCTGCACCCGATGTACCGCGCCACCGCCGCCTACGGCCACTTCGGTCGTACGCCAGTGGAAATGACGGTCAAGGGCGATACCTTTATTGCGTTTCCGTGGGAGAAAACGGACAAGGCGGAGGCGCTGCGCGCCAGCCTTTAAGCTGGAAGCTGGAAGCTGGAAGCTGGAAGCTGGAAGCTGGAAGCTGGAAAGTCTGGTTCAAGCGGATTGGAAGTCAAGCAGGTATTACGCTTTGACATAAAGAAAACCAAGCCGCTCGAACTACTTCAAGCTTCCAGCTTCAAGCTGAAAACTAACGTCGATAGCCGTCATGACACGCCTTACAGGCCTGCTGCACGGTCTGCATGGCGGAAGCAACCTGCTCGGGGGCGTCGACGCCCTGAGCGGTGATCTGCTGAAGCGCGGCAACCGCCGACTGGTATTGCGCGATGCGAGCGGTAAAGCCCTCCGCATCGGACCAGACCGCAGGTAACGCCTGATTAGGCTGCGGGTTCTCCGAGTCGGGCGCGGAGAAATGGGTCCAGGGCACATCGGCCAGTTGCACGAGTTGCTCGGCATGCTGAGCAAAGGCCGGGCCATCAAAGGCCAGGCGTCCCTGAAGCATGCCACCCATGGGTTCGCTATGCTGCAGGAATTGGTTGAACAGGGCCTGACGCTGGCCCTCAGGCGAGGCTGGATCGGCCTGCTGCGGACTACAGGCCGACATCGCCAGCAACACTGGCAGGAACAGAGTTTTCAGGGTTGGAACGGCTGGCATGGTTTCTTCCCACTGACGATTTAACAAGGCGGGGGACAATATCACGCTCCCCGCAAAACAGGCCAAGTACAGGCTGTTTCAGCATGTACCGGCCATTGAACTTGACCCCGTTCGAGGGGCGCTGCAGCGACTTTTGCTGACCCGAGGCAGGTGCTCGCGGGGCAGTGCGGTGGTGGACCGTCAATGGCAGGGATGCCATTGATGAGCCTACAGGGACGTATTCACGGCGTGTCCACCACCGCACTGCCCCGCTTGCACAGAACTTTCATCGGTCGCAGGTCGTCAGGCTCGAACGTTGTCGTTAAACAATCAACCGCGCCCATTCGCTAACTACGAATGGAGTAATCGCATGAGTGCTGTAATCAAACCTGCCGGTTTCAACGACTATAAAGTCGCCGACATCAGCCTGGCCGACTACGGTCGCCGGGAAATCATCATCGCCGAATCGGAAATGCCCGCGCTGATGGCCATGCGTCGCAAATACAAGGCCGAGCAGCCGCTCAAGGGCGCCAGGATCATTGGTTGCATCCACATGACCATCCAGACCGCCGTGCTGATCGAAACACTGATCGAGCTGGGCGCTGAAGTGCGCTGGTCATCCTGCAACATCTTCTCCACCCAGGATCACGCCGCCGCTGCCATCGCCGCTGCCGGTATCCCGGTGTTTGCCTGGAAAGGCGAAACCGAAGAAGAGTACGAGTGGTGCATCGAGCAGACCATCCTGCACGGCGGCAAGCCCTGGGATGCCAATATGGTTCTGGATGACGGCGGCGACCTGACCGGGATCCTGCATGACAAGTACCCGCAGATGCTGGAGCACATCCACGGTGTTACCGAAGAGACCACCACTGGCGTACACCGCCTGCTGGAAATGCTCAAGAAAGGCACGCTGAAGATCCCGGCGATCAACGTCAACGACTCGGTGACCAAGAGCAAGAACGACAACAAGTACGGTTGCCGTCACAGCCTCAACGACGCCATCAAGCGCGCCACCGATCACCTGTTGTCCGGCAAGCAGGCGCTGGTTATCGGCTACGGTGACGTGGGCAAGGGCTCGGCCCAGTCGCTGCGTCAGGAAGGCATGATCGTCAAGGTCACTGAAATCGACCCGATCTGCGCCATGCAGGCCTGCATGGACGGCTTCGAGCTGGTATCGCCGTTCAAGGACGGCATCAACGACGGCACGCCCGCCTGCATCAACACGGATGTACTGGGCCGCACCGACGTACTGGTCACCACCACCGGCAACGTCAACGTCTGCGACGCCAACATGCTGAATGCCCTGAAGAAGCGCGCCATCGTCTGCAACATCGGCCACTTCGACAACGAGATCGATACCGCCTACACCCGCGCCAACTGGCACTGGGAAGAGGTCAAGCCGCAGGTACACAAGCTGCACCGCACCGGCAAGGACAACTTCGATCCGGCCAACGATGACTACCTGATCCTGCTGGCCGAAGGCCGTCTGGTCAACCTGGGCAACGCCACCGGCCACCCCAGTCGTATCATGGACGGCTCCTTTGCCAACCAGGTCCTGGCGCAGATCCACCTGTTCGGTCAGGGCTATGCCAAGCTGTCGGCCGACAAGAAAGCCGAACTGCTGCGCGTCGAAGTGCTGCCGAAGAAACTGGACGAAGAAGTCGCACTGGAAATGGTCAAGGGCTTTGGCGGCGTGATCACCAAACTCACCCCAAAACAGGCTGACTATATTGGCGTCGAGGTGGAAGGGCCGTTCAAGCCGGAAGATTATCGCTATTAAAGATAGCGGCAAGCGGTAAGCTACAAGCGGCAAGTGGAGAGTGCAACCTGCACCCTCTGCTTTTAGCTGAAGGCTGAAGGCTGAAGGCTGAAGGCTGAAGGCTGAAAAGAGAGGATTTTTTTCGCCTGGCCGTCAAGCACTTGTTAGTACCTGGCGGCAAACAATGCCTCAACTCGGACCACTTCAAGCTTTCAGCCTTAAGCCTGGAAGCCAACAACAATTGAACACAGCCCACATCGATAAGGGCAGGAACCGCATGACTAACAATACCAACAAGGCCCCGGTCAGCTTTGAATTCTTTCCGACCAAGACCGAGGCCGGGCACGAGAAGCTGATTGCCACGGGCAAGATACTGGCTGCCGAGAACCCCGAGTTTTTCTCGGTGACCTACGGTGCCGGTGGCTCGACCCGCGACGGCACGCTGAAAACCGTGCTGCAACTGGACCAGGAAGTGCAGGTGCCGACCGCACCGCACCTGTCCTGTGTCGGCGACAGCAAGGACGATCTACGCAGCCTGCTGAATCTGTACAAGGATGCCGGCATCAAGCGCATTGTCGCGCTGCGTGGCGACCTGCCCTCGGGCATGGGCCAGGCCTCCGGCGAGCTGCGCTATGCCAACGAACTGGTGGAGTTTATCCGCAACGAGACGGGCGACCACTTCACCATCGAAGTCGCTGCCTATCCGGAAGCGCATCCCCAGGCCCGGCATTTTGAAGCCGACCTGGAGAACTTCATTCGCAAGGCCAAATCCGGTGCCGACAGCGCCATCACCCAGTACTTCTTCACCGCCGACTGCTATTTCTACTTTGTCGACCGGGTACGCAAGGCCGGGGTGGATATTCCGATTGTGCCGGGCATCATGCCGATCACCAATTACAGCAAGCTGGCCCGCTTCTCGGACGCCTGCGGTGCCGAGATCCCGCGCTGGATTCGCAAGCAACTGGAATCCTACGGTGACGACAGCGAGAGCATTGGCGCTTTCGGCACCCAGGTGATCACCGAGCTGTGCCAGCGTCTGATCGAAGGCGGCGCTCCCAGCCTGCACTTCTACACCCTGAACCAGGCCGAGCCCTCCCTGGCGGTCTGGCGCAACCTGTAATCCATCGCGCATCCGGACGCCCGCTGACAGCGGCGTCCGGTCAGGCTGTGACCTGACTGGCAATTAAGTAGGCAGCCGCTTTACAAGCACGCTGGGCGCTTTATACTCGCCTGCAATCGGGACTCTCCCTGCCATTCTCCAGTCACAGGACGACAACGCCATGCCCAGCAAGGATGCTGACACTGCCATGCGCTGGTTGCCCGCCCTGTTGGCCTTTGTGCTCTGGGGCGGCTGGGCGCTGTATGCCAACCTCACCGAATCCACCAGCCAGGCCATTATTGCCGGTGTTCTGCAGGGCACCGCAAGTGCCGTGATTACCCTGTGCATGGCCCTGGCAATCGATCGCCTGTTCCCGCTGTTTCGCCAGCCCCTGCTGGCCGTGCTGCTGCCGCCCTTGCTTGTTGTCAGCATCACCAGCAGCCTGCTGTTTGTCCTGCATAGCCTCGGTCAGACCCCCCGTCTGTGGTTGACCATACTGCCGCCCAGCGCCGTGGCCTTTGCCTTTTGTCTGTTTCTGACTGTACGGCTTGCCCTGCAGAACCGCCCCACTACTCCGGAGTCCTGAGCCGCGCATGAGCCAAACGCCTAATCGTCGACCCCTGAAGGTGCGTGACCAGCGCATCATGACCCGCTTTGCCGCCTGGCTGTCGCAGCGACAGGTCACACCCAACCAGATCTCCGTGCTGAGTGTGGTGTTTGCCCTGGGCGGCGCACTGGCCCTGTTTCTGGCTGGCAACAGCAGCGGCGGACTGAAGTCCGCGTGCTTTGTGCTGGCCGCGCTGATGATCCAGCTGCGCCTGCTGTGCAACCTGTTCGATGGCATGGTCGCCATGGAAGGCGGCAAGCAGACACCGGCCGGCGAGCTGTTCAATGATGTACCGGACCGCATTGCCGATCCGCTGCTGATCGTCGCCTGCGCCCTGGCCCTGCCGGACTACCCCTCGGCAGTCTGGCTGGCCTGGCTCGGTGCACTACTGGCGGTGCTGAGTGCCTATATCCGCGTGCTGGGCGTCTCACTGGGACTGCCCGCCGACTTTCGCGGGCCCATGGCCAAGCAACAACGCATGGCCTTGATGACCCTGGCCTGCCTGCTCTCCGCCATCGAGTTCCTCTGGAATGGTGCCGGGCTGGTGCTCTGGATCAGTTTGATTGTGCTGGTCGTAGGTACGGCCCTGACCTGCCTGCGCCGCCTGGCCACGGCCTACTCCCTTCTGCAACACGGTAAAGGTGACTGAACATGGATAGCGATATCGGCTTGCCCTTCATGCTGGAACTCACGCCCAACACGCTCACCGCCATGGTTTGCGTACTGTTGATGCTGGTCGCTGCGACCCTGACACAGTGGGTGTTGAAACTGAGCATGGCGGAATCGGCCCATCTGGAGCTGCGCCAACGCATCAACTCCTGGTGGATCATGGTCGCCGTGGTCTTTACCGCGCTGATGATCGGCCGCACCGCGTCGCTGATCTTCTTCACCATTCTCAGCTTTATTGCCCTGCGCGAGTTCTTCTCGATCCTGCCGATCCGGGTAACCGATCGCCGGCTGATCCTCGCCCTGTACCTGATGATCCCGCTGCACTACTACTGGATCGCCAGCGACTGGTACGGCATGTTCATCATCTTTATCCCGGTCTACCTGTTCCTGCTGATTCCCTTCGGCCTGCTCATGCTGGGCGAAACCAAGGGCTTTATCCGCGCGGTGGCCTCCTACCAGTGGGCGGTGATGACCACGGTCTTTGCCATCAGCCACGTCGCCTATCTGCTGATGCTGCCGCCCGAGGTCAACCCGGCCGGTGGAAGCGTGGGTCTGGTGATCTACCTGGTCTTCCTCACCCAGTTCAATGACGTCGCGCAGTACATCTGGGGCAAGACCCTGGGCCAACGCAAAATCGTCCCGGCCATCAGCCCGAACAAGACCTGGGCCGGATTCCTCGGCGGCGTCGCCACCACTACCCTACTGGGCGCCGTACTGGCGCTATGGCTGACGCCGCTGAATTTCTGGCAGGGCCTGTTCGCCGGCGCATTGATCGGGGTTGCCGGTTTTGTTGGCGACCTGACCGTCTCGGCGGTCAAGCGCGACCTGTGCATCAAGGATACCGGACGGCTGATACCCGGCCACGGCGGCATTCTCGACCGCATCGACAGCCTGATGTACACCGCGCCGTTGTTCTTCCATTACCTGGTCTACATGAAATACTGAGCCAAAGGACACCCCATGCCCCTGATCAAACGTCTGCCGAAGATACTGTTCTTCCTGTTTATCGTGCGTCCCGTGGTTTACCTGATGCTCGGCTTGAACGTGCAGCAGCGTGAACTGCTGCCGACCAAAGGGCCGGCAATTCTCGCCGCCAACCACAACAGCCACCTGGATACCCTGGCGCTGATGGCGCTGTATCCGCTGTCAGCCCTGCACCGCCTGCGTCCGGTGGCGGCCGCCGACTACTTTCTGCGCAACCGCTTTACCAGTTGGCTGTCGCTCAACCTGATCGGCATTATCCCGCTGGATCGTCAGGGCCAGGTCGACAAGGACAAGGTCTTCGAGCAGTGTCAGCAAGCGCTGGGCGACGATCAGATACTGCTGCTGTTCCCCGAGGGCAGTCGCGGCGACCCGGAACAGCTGCAACCGCTGCGCAAGGGCATCTATCATCTGGCACGCTGTCATGCCGGCACCACCGTGACGCCGATTGCCCTGCATGGCCTGGGCCGCGCCCTGCCCAAGGGTGGCTCGATGATTGTGCCGTTCAACTGCGATGTGGTGATTGGCTCGCCGCTCACACCGGGCGAGGATTGCGAGACCTTCATGGGCGAACTGCAACAGGCGCTGGAAAGCCAGTTGGCCAGTTGCATCACCCGTCGCGAAGTCAACGAAGACCTGAACTGACCGCCTTGCAGCCGGGCCGCGGGCGCGTCCGTCGGTCGGCCCGCGCTGCCCCAGGCAGGTTTTAGCTGCCTGCCAGCGCAGTTTCTGCTAAACTCGCGCTCCTTCATCATCGGCCGTACGGACAGACCTGTTCCGCAAACGGCCATCACAGGGTTTATCTGAATGTCCTTTGCTACTCTCGGCCTCTCCGACGTGCTGATGCGCGCCGTTGCAGCCACCGGTTACACCTCTCCAACCCCCGTACAAGCCCAGGCAATCCCCGCCGTACTCGAAGGCCGCGACCTCATGGTTGCCGCCCAGACCGGTACCGGCAAGACGGCCGGCTTTGCTCTGCCGATTCTGGAAAAACTCTTTCCGCTCGGCCATCCGGATCCAACATACCGTCGTACTGCCAAGCAGATACGCGTTCTGGTACTGACTCCGACCCGTGAACTCGCGGCCCAGGTGCACGACAGCTTTACCAGCTACGGCGGCGAACTGCCGATGAAAAGCGCCTGCATCTTCGGCGGCGTAGGTGCTACGCCACAGATCAAGGCCATTGCCCCCGGTCTGGACGTACTGGTGGCCTGCCCCGGTCGCCTGCTGGACCTGACCAACCAGCGCATGGTTGACCTGTCCAAGGTGGAAATTCTGGTTCTCGACGAAGCCGACCGCATGCTCGACATGGGCTTTATCCATGACGTGAAAAAGGTCATTGCCAAGCTGCCAACCAAGCGTCAGACACTGCTGTTCTCGGCGACCTTCTCAAAGGAAATCACCGAGCTGGCGAATAAGCTGTTGAACAACCCGGCACGCATTGAAGTGACCCCGCCCAACACCACCGTTGAGCGCATTGAACAGAAAGTCTACCGCGTGGCCGCCGGTCACAAGCGCGCCCTCACCGCCCACCTGATTACCATGGGCGCCTGGGAGCAGGTGCTGGTCTTTACCCGCACCAAGCACGGCGCCAACCGTCTGGCCGAATACCTGGACAAGAACGGCCTGCCGGCTGCCGCGATCCATGGCAACAAGAGCCAGAGCGCGCGCACCAAGGCGCTGGCTGATTTCAAAGCCAACAAGCTGCGCATTCTGGTTGCAACCGATATTGCCGCACGCGGGCTGGACATCGACCAACTGCCCCACGTGATCAACTTCGAACTGCCGAATGTCTCGGAAGACTACGTCCACCGCATTGGCCGTACCGGTCGTGCCGGTCGCAGCGGTGAAGCGGTATCACTGGTCTGCCCGGACGAGGAAAAGCTGCTCAAGGCGATTGAGCGCATGACCCGGCAGAAAATTGATGAGGGCAGTCTGGTTGGCTTTGAGCCACCGGCACAGTCCGAAATGAACAGCGATCGTCCCGAGCGCCAGCGCGGCGCGCCAGCCAATGCCAACGGTCGCGGTCAACGCCCGGCCAATGGCAGTGGCACAGGCCGCAGTCAGGGTCGCAGTGACAAGCCGCGCAGCGAAAAACCCCGTACCGACAAGCCGCGCAGCTCCCAGCCGCCACGCGCTGCCCGGGTCAACAGTGAGCCACAGGACAGCGTTACTGAAGAGCGCCGTCATCAGGCCCACGGCAACCGTGCCGCTCCCAGCACGCCCAAGACCGACGCACCGCGCCGCCCGGCCGGTAACCGTCCGCAGCGGGAAAAGCCGGCCTTGTTCGGCCGCTAAGCAGAGCGATTGAAAAAGGGGCCTTTACCGGCCCCTTTTTTCTGTCCGCGCACCGTAAATGTGATACCGGTCTTTGCCCGACTGACGGCAGCGCGCGTATAGTGCTGGCATGTTCAACCGCACAGAGAGCACACATATGAAACGGATATTCGGTACTACCCTGGGTCTCAGCCTGCTGCTCGCCAGCCTTGCCACCCAGGCAGAAGGACTGTCCCCGACACCCGAGCCCGGTCTGTGGCGCACCGAATCGACTACCCTGATCAACGGCGAAGATCTTCAGGCCACCATCAAAGCCGCCCAGGAAAGCTTTCTGGAAAGTATGCCTGCCGATCAGCGCGACATGATGCGGCAAATCATGGCTAGCCAGGATGATGCCAACGCTGCCGACATGGAATGCATCAGCGCAACAGAGGCTGATGCCATGGCCAACCCTGAGGCGGTTCTGGCCAAAGCCCGTGAAGACATGCCCGATTGCCAGCTCACGCTGGAAAGCAGTAGCAGTGACAAACTGGTTTTTACCGGCACCTGCAGTGGTGATGAAGGCTACGACGGCGACATGCGCGGCGAGTTGACCATGCAGGGCAGCCGCGAAATGCACACCCGCTTTGTCGGCCAGGGCCGAATGGATGTAGGTGATCTGCCGGTGGACGGCGACGGTACCGTCAACATTGAAAGCAGCAGCGTGTCACGCTGGGTCGCGGCTGACTGTGGTGATGTCAAACCCTATAGTGAGTAAGACCTATTCTGCTAACCAGTCTCGCAGCACCTCGGCTGCGTGCTGGTTGAGCAGCGGCGGCGCAAGCCGATAACTCACCGGCGTTCGCGACAGACGAATCGGATTGGCCACCAGCTTTACTGATCCGGACAGAGCGTGCTCCATGCTGATCTGCACGCCACGGGCACGGACCTGCGGATCAGCAAATACCTGAGCCAGGTTATTGATCGGCCCGCAGGGTACACCGGCCTGCTCCAGATCGCTGATCCACTGTGCGGTCGTGCGGAATACCGTGACCTGGCGGATCAAGGGAATCAGAACTGTTCGATTGGCCACCCGCGCGGCATTGCTGGCAAAGCGCGGATCGCTGGCCCACTCCGGTTTTCCTGCAAGATCGCAGAACTTGCGGAACTGACTGTCGTTACCAATGGTAAGAATCAGGTCACCGTCCGCCGTGGGGAAATCCTGGTAGGGCACGATATTCGGGTGGGCATTACCCAGCCGCTGCGGCGCCAACCCGGTGGTCAGGTAGTTGAGCGCCTGATTGGCCAGACAGGCCACCTGCACATCCAGCAGGGCCAGATCAATATGCTGCCCCTGCCCGCTACGCTCCCGCTCAGCCAGGGCCGCCAGAATGGCATTGCTGGCATACAGGCCGGTGAGGATATCCGTGACCGCCACGCCGACCTTGACCGGCCCGGCACCTGGCTCATCCGCCGCACGACCGGTGACACTCATCAGCCCACCCAGGCCCTGAATCATGAAATCGTAGCCGGCACGCTGGGCATAGGGCCCGTCCTGACCAAAGCCGGTCACCGAGCAATAGATCAGTCGCGGATTGATAGCCTGCAGGCTGGCATAGTCCAGCCCATAGGCCGCCAGACCGCCGACCTTGAAGTTCTCGATCAGCACATCGGCCCTGGCCACCAGCTCACGCACCTGCTGCTGCCCGTCGGGCTGGGTAAAGTCGATGGCAATCGAGCGTTTATTACGGTTGGCACAGAGAAAGTAGGCCGCCTCGGAGGTGTCATGTCCGCGCCCATCCTGCAGATAGGGCGGCCCCCAGGCACGGGTGTCATCCCCCAGCAGCGGCCGCTCGACCTTGACCACATCCGCCCCCAGATCCGCCAACAACTGCCCGGCCCAGGGACCGGCCAGCACGCGGGACAGATCGAGGACACGTAAGCCAGATAATGCAGACATAGATGGCGCCTCAACCATTGGTGGCAAGCAGAACGCTCAAGCGCGAAACCTTCGCTGAAGGCTGAAGGCCGTAAGCTGGAAGACAGGACACGATCGGGCGACCAAAATACTGCATTGGCTCAGCAATGCTGAACCGGGCGCCGCCATCCAACCGAAACACTAACCCCATCTTCCAGCTTTCAGCCTCT
The DNA here is from genome assembly GCA_002840055.1 of Gammaproteobacteria bacterium HGW-Gammaproteobacteria-11. Taxonomy (GTDB): domain Bacteria; phylum Pseudomonadota; class Gammaproteobacteria; order Pseudomonadales; family Pseudomonadaceae; genus Halopseudomonas. The sequence continues at coordinate 415,315 of PGZJ01000003.1, forward strand.
AGCCTCCAGCCGCCCTTCAGCCGTTAAAAGAACGCCTGAAGCCCCGTCTGCGCCCGGCCCAGAATCAAGGCATGCACGTCGTGCGTACCTTCGTAGGTGTTGACCACTTCCAGGTTGACCACGTGACGGATCACGCCGTATTCGTCGGAGATGCCGTTACCACCGAGCATATCGCGGGCCACGCGGGCGATATCCAGCGACTTGCCGCAGGAGTTGCGCTTCATCATCGAGGTGATTTCCACCGCCGCAGTCCCTTCATCCTTCATGCGACCCAGGCGCAGGCAACCTTGCAGGGCCATGGTGATTTCGGTTTGCATGTCGGCCAGCTTCTTCTGGATCAGCTGAGTCTGCGCCAGCGGGCGACCGAACTGCTTGCGGTCCAGGGTGTACTGACGCGCGGTATGCCAGCAGAATTCAGCGGCACCCAGAGCGCCCCAGGAAATACCGTAACGAGCGGAGTTCAGGCAGGTGAACGGACCTTTCAGGCCGGTCACGCCCGGCAGCATGTTTTCCGCCGGCACAAACACATCTTCCATCACGATCTGACCGGTAATCGAGGTGCGCAGACCGACCTTGCCCTTGATCGCCGGCGCGCTCAGGCCTTTCCAGCCTTTTTCCAGAATAAAGCCACGGATCACGTCGTCATCGGTCTTGGCCCAGACCACGAACACGTCGGCGATGGGGCTGTTGGTGATCCACATCTTCGCGCCCTTGAGCAGGTAACCACCGTCAACGGAACGCGCGCGGGTAATCATCGAACCCGGATCGGAACCGTGATCCGGCTCGGTCAGACCAAAGCAGCCGATATATTCGCCGCTGGCCAGCTTGGGCAGGTACTTCTGCTTCTGCTCTTCGCTACCAAATTCATTGATCGGCACCATGACCAGCGAGGACTGCACACTCATCATCGAACGGTAGCCGGAATCGACACGCTCGACTTCACGGGCAATCAGGCCGTAGCACACATAGTTCAGACCGCTTCCGCCGTACTGCTCAGGGATAGTCGCGCCCAGCAGACCCAGCTCGCCCATCTCGCGAAAGATCGACGCATCGGTGTTTTCGTTACGGAAGGACTCGAGCACCCGTGGCATCAACTTGTCATTGCAGTACTGGGCCGCAGAATCACGCACCATGCGCTCTTCTTCGGTCAGCTGCGCATCAAGCAGCAGCGGATCAATCCAGTTGAAACTCACTTTGGAATCAGCCATGGGAACTCCGTTCTAGTGTCAGTATGAATAGACGCCAAGCAGGCGCCTGCAGTGGCAACAAGACTAGACCCGATCCACCCTCCCGGCAAACGCGTTTTTTTCAGTGACTTGTGCTATTTTGGAACTCCGAAACCCAGCCACAAGCCGCAAGCGCCAAGCTACAAGCAAACCTGACCAGTGCCGAGCACACCAGCTCTGCCAACGCACGGCCAGCTTATCGCTTGCAGCTTGAAGCTTGCCGCTGCTCCAAAGGAGCCACCCCCATGCGCCGCAAGATCCCCCCGACCCAGGCCCTGATCTGTTTTGAATCCTCGGCCCGACATGAAAGCTTTACCAAGGCCGCCGAGGAGCTGTCGCTGACGCAAAGTGCGGTATGCCGGCAGATCGCCAACCTGGAGGAGTTTCTGGATGTGCAGCTGTTTCGCCGCACCCGTCGCGGCGTCAAGCTGACCGAGGCCGGCGAGACCTATAGCCGGCGTATCAGCAGCCGGCTGGATGCGGTGGAGCGCGATACCCTGTCAGTCATGGGCAACCAGGGCACCGCGACACTGGAACTGGCCGCCGTACCGACCTTCAGCACCCAGTGGCTGCTGCCGCGCCTGGGTCGCTTTCTCAAGGCCAACCCGCAGGTGTCAATCAACCTGACCAACCGCACCCGCCCCTTCCTGTTTGCCGATACCGAATTTGATGCCGCGATCTACTTTGGCGATGGCGACTGGTCCGGTACCGAGGCGCACTTTCTGATGAAGGAGTCACCGGTACCGGTGTGCAGCCCCGACCTGATCGCGCCGCACACCCTCCTGACGGCAGAACAGATCAGCCAGATGCCCTTGCTGCAACAAAGCACCCGCCCCTACGCCTGGCGCCAGTGGTTTGCCTCACTTGATATGCGTGTTGCGCACGACCTGAACGGCACGCGACTGGAACTCTTCTCGATGCTGGCCAAGGCGGCCAAACATGGATTGGGCGTGGCGCTGATCCCGCCCTTTCTGATTCGTGATGAACTGGACAGTGGGCAACTGATCAGCCCCTGCCCACACAGTTTCGAGAGTGATCATGCCTATCATCTGGTCATTCCGGAGCGCAAGGCGGAGTCAGCCGCCTTGACCGGGTTCCGTGATTGGCTATTGCAGGAAGCACAGACCTACCTTGAGCAATAAACGCTGTCGCCTCAGGCAAGCAAATACGACAAATAGTCGAAATGACTCAATAAATGAGGCTTAAATACATTAAGACTCGACATGCGACATAATTTCTATTTATGTGAACTCATTCGCAATCGAGGAAAGCTTGTGAGTATTTTTTGTGACCATATAGTCATATTCACACCATCAATCCGCAACCGGCATTGACCCGACCTCAGCCAGCACCAAGACTTGCGGCGGGTTGATGGTGTTTTCCTTCCGTGGACCATCAATAAAAACCCTGACAATAATGTATCCAATCCATGGAGTTACAATGACAACAACATTGATGTCCCGCTCTCTCTGCTCGCTGTTTGCAGCAGGCGCCCTCGCTTTCTCCGCCGCCACCATGGCATCCAACCCACCGCCCGATCCGGTCGATCCAGGCCAACCCAGCGGCTTTGAACGCGGACCCAATCCAACACTCTCGCTGGTTGAAGCAGACCGCGGCCCGTTCTCGGTCAGAAGCAACCGCGTCTCCGGCCTGGTCAGTGGCTTTGGTGGTGGCACCATTCACTACCCGACCAACACCACCGGCACCATGGCGGCGGTGGTCGTGATTCCCGGCTATATCTCTGCCGAGTCCTCGATTGAATGGTGGGGTCCAAAGCTTGCCTCCCACGGCTTTGTGGTCATGACCATCGATACCAACACCGGCTTTGATCAACCGCCAAGCCGTGCGCGTCAGATCAACAGCGCACTGGACTATCTGGTTGATCAGAACACCGAGCGCAATGGCGAAGTCGAAGGCATGATCGACACAGATCGTCTCGGCGTTATTGGCTGGTCAATGGGCGGTGGCGGCACCCTGCGCGTTGCTACAGAAGGTCGTATCAAGGCCGCCATCCCATTGGCGCCCTGGGACACCTCAAGCTGGCAGTTCCGCAATGTTCAGGCGCCTACCATGATCATTGCCTGCGAGTCAGACATTGTCGCCCCGGTCGGCAGCCACGCTTCGCCCTTCTATAACCGCCTGCCAGGCGATATCAACAAAGCCTTTGTTGAACTGGATGGCGGCAACCATTACTGCGGCAACGGCGGCGCCTCCTTCGGTCAATATGACACCGTACTGAGTCGCCTGGGCGTATCTTGGATGAAGCGTCATCTGGATAACGACACCCGCTACTCGCAGTTCCTCTGTGGCCCCAACCACGAGTCAGACCGCGAAATCTCCGAGTACCGCGGTAACTGCCCTTACTAAGCAGCAAAGTCAGTATTGAAACACCGGGCTCCAGGGTCCGGCGTTTTTTATTGCCCGCCCCACAGCCCACCACGACCGTAAAACCGCCCGAATAAAACCTTGGACAGTTCCCGCAACCCTGACTTACTCTCGAATACAGCAAGGGAATGCAGTCAGCCCCCGCACGACACGGACAGTCTGCCCTCCCCCCAATACAACCTGAACAGTTAACCGCGATGTGTCCAAGCTGAGGATCGGGCGGTAGCGTGTCTGCAGATTGGTTTTAGGTCTGAAGCAGCTGTGTCAGTTGGGTTAAATCATCACCACACAGGGTGATTGGCTGCACAAAATAAAGAAGTCACGCGATTACAGGTCTGGCAGACGCCATGAAACTTAAGTTTATGATTTTAAATGGAAATACCCAAAGCCCCATGGCGCAAAATAACGTGATCATAGAGAAGTCGCTGATATGTGATCATAAAGCCGTCGGTCCAATACACTGTTAGCATCACCACGCAGAGAGTTTTATGGCCAAGTGGAAAGAACTCAAAAAACAGATTTTGGCAGGTACAAAGGAAGATTCTCAGGGCGAGTCTAATACCAGAGAGTTCCTGCAATCGCTGTGTGAGAGGTTCAGTGCACGAGGAAGAATCCCGCTTGGTCAACAGCATGACATGTCGAAAGAGTCGATCGGATATATAGAGAACTTTGCCGTAGTTCCGTCAAAGAATGATAGCGACCACTGGGATTTGGTGGGCGACGTGTACTTCCACGATGTGGATATCAATGAGGCTTTGCGAGGTTTTAGCTATTCAGCGAATATCGACATGGTCGGTGATATTCAGGAAAGGACACTGGCAGCGTATCTCCCATACCCACACTACCGGGATGAGAAGCTCCTAGATGCAATATCGAGTATAGACGATGGGATCGTGGCGGGTGCCTGGAAGAAAAAGAATGCAGATCCCGCATCAGTATCTCTCATAATTTCCTTTCTCCTTTTTGCAGCATCGCCTGCATACACAAACTTCTGGAACAACAAAGTATCGCCCACGTTCAAGCGTATTCGAGAGCAGCTGGGGAAAAAGCATAAGATCGAGTTCGTGCAGGTGGCTGAAGGAGTGAGAGGAGAGAGTTTTGGTGTCTATTTCATTCCCAGCGGAGAGGATGAGGAGTTTGCTCCACTTTTGAGTCAAGTCACGGATGCGATGAACATGGTTAGAGATCACCTTGAGAGCAACGTCTTTGCTGCCGAGAAAGGTGTTCACTTGGTTAAGGTACGTTTCTCAGGTAAAGAAGGTCGTTTCGTTTTGCTGGCCGTGGAGTACCAAGATGGAAGTGTCATTAATCACTCATGCTAACAATCGGCTGCACGGCGACCGATTTTCCGCCGCGTTGCGGCTACAAACCGGCGCGTGAGCCGGGCGTTATGCAGTTTAGGAGCTGTCGATGCCAGTAGAAATTCGCCAACTTACGCCGGATGACGTCGGTCTGATGGTGGCCTTGTCGACATGCTTCGGCGAAGTGTTCAAGGACATGCACACCTATACTGAAAAACGCCCAAGTGCAGACTATCTGAAAGGTTTGCTCAGCGGTGACTCCTTTATAGCGCTGGTGGCGCTAGAAGGCATGGATGTTGCCGGTGGCCTTGCAGCATACGAACTGAAAAAGTTTGAGCAAGAGCGCAGTGAGATCTATATATACGACCTTGCCGTGTCATCGGAGCACCGCAGAAATGGAATAGCCACGGCTTTGATTGAGAGGCTAAAAGTGATAGCGGCTGATCGAGGCGCCTATGTGATTTTTGTTCAGGCTGATACCGACGTCGAAGACGAGCCTGCAATCGCGCTATATACCAAGCTTGGGCTGCGAGAAGAGGTCTTACACTTTGATATTTCAGTCGAGTCCGGTGATGAAACTGCATAACAAAGCGCATCAATTCGTGCCTGTCGGGCGCCGGACGTCAGCTTCGCTGCCGCCGTTGTGCGCGGCGTTATAAGCCATAGGAAAACTTGTGAGCAGACCAACAATCCCCGCTGAAATACGACGAGCTGTTTTAGTCGAGTCTGGTCACCGCTGTGCAATTCCACGCTGTGGCCAAACCGAGTTAGATATTCATCACATAGTCCCATGGGAAACGTGCCAGAAGCACGAGTACTCAAATCTAATCGCACTATGCCCTGTCTGCCATCGGCGCGCTCACAACGGTGAAATTGATCGTAAGTCGCTATCTATCTACAAAGAAAATTTGGCTAAAGAGTTCGGGCAGCATGACTCCGGTGGTTTCGAAGCTGAAGTAGTCGAAACAAGAAGACGCATTAAAGAAATAAATCATGACACCCCTGGATTCAACTTTCAGTTTGATTTCCCTGACTTCCAGCAGCCACTTGAGCGAATAATATCCAGAAACATTGAGGCATGGGGGTATGAACTGCTCGTCGAGTTTAGGGAGCGCCAAGACGACTATATACCGTATAAGCCAGATCAAGATGATTTTGAACTAAACGGCAAACCTCCACAAAGCACCTTGGTCGGAAAATATCACGTAATTAGACGTGACGATAAGGTTATCAGTGTTAAATACACTATCGATCGATATTACTCTGGTGCCGCTCACGGTGGGCGCACTATACGCGTGCAGAACTTCTGCGTGCGCCCTTTCCGCCCATTGACACTTGAATATTTATTGGGTGATTCAAGTCGCCTACCCGAACTAGCTAACCTCCTTAGAGCAAAACTAGCTGAAAATAAAAATTACGACCCCGAGTGGTTAGTCAGAGGAACTGAACCAGTCATCGAGAATTTCTCTCGATTTAACATTGAAGACTACGGATTAGTCTTTACCTTCTCTGAGTACCAGATTGACTGTTTTGCAGCGGGGGAGCAGCGTTTGTGGGTTGGATTCCATGAACTAGAAAGCTTCTGTGATCGAGGCGTGCTCAAGCAAATCGAGGCAAATGGCTTATAACAATGCGCTCAAATCGTTCGCTTCGCTCACTGGGACCGGCTAAAGCCGGCCCCTTAGCTAATCGTTATGAACAGCAGGTAGAGCCGTGATCAATTCACTACTCTCAAGGTCAGCCGAACTGGAGAGTGAGCTTTTACAATTTTTCTCACTGCCGCCTTACGACAGATCTGAAAGGATCGTATCCAGCAGGGTGATGTGCAGTATCGCTTTTGAACATGCAGAAAGTGCAAAATTGCTAATAGCTACTGGGAATTTTACATCCGCCACAGGGCTGGTTCGGCTTCAATATGAAGCTCTCACAAGGGCAATGTGGCTGCTGTACTCCGCATCTGACCATGCAATCTCAAAGCTCATGTGCGAGCTCACCAATGAGTCCGCAGAGAAAGCCAACAAATTACCTATGCTTAGCGAAATGCTCAAAAGCCTGGAAGGCAAGGCGCCTCAAGAAGCATTAGATATGCTTATTGAATTCAAGGAGTATTCTTGGAAGCCCTTGAGCTCCTTCATTCACGGTGGCATTCATGCAATCAATCGCCACAGCAAAGGCTACCCCGAACCACTTTTAATTCAGATGCTAAAAATATCTAATGGCGTTTCGGTGATGGTCGGCATGTTGCTCGTAATACTTTCTGGCGACCCGCGGCAAAAAGGAAAAATTCCTGCAATTCAAAAAAAATATGAAGACTGCTCTCCAGAATATAAGAGTGGCTGCTCATAACAAGTGGTTCGAGTCGTTCGCTTTGCTTACTGGGACGGGCGTAGAGCCCGCCCCTCAACCAGACGTTATGCACAGGTATAGCATGAATAAAACATACTCAGTATGGGCACTTGAAGGCGAAAATATTGGCCACTGTATAGTTGTAGGCGAACGGCCTCTTCAATTTGCTAATGGCGAAATAGATGAAGATTGTGAAGTCAGACTTTACACCTTTGAAGCTGCATCACATGAAGAGGCAATGTCTATATATTATCTGCGGCAAGGTTGGGCACCTTATAAGCCAGAAGGTGAAGCTGCGCCTTGTCCAAACTGTGGAGCCATGCACTATCCAAAAGGGAGTGGTGAGTGCTGGCGTTGTCAGCATCATCGCTAGCATTTGCATAACAAATGCAGGCAAGGGACGCTCCTGACGTCGCACCCCTACTGCTGGCGTTATATGGTGAATCCAAGGCACACCAAGGAGATAGGTTTACATGGATGAAGGACATGAGCCCGCCATCAAGGAATTCTTCGAGGATTTTATCGCGGCGTTTTCGAGCTTCGACAGTAATCGTGTGGCCACGAAGTTCAGCCTTCCTTATATGGCTAAAGGGCCGGGTGGTGTTTGCAATGTTTTTGACTCACGCTCCCAACTGGCAGAGTATTTTCAGTCCTACCTGGATGAGTATCACTCGCAAGGGTGCCGTGAATGTCGCTACTCCAACCTTGCTCTAAATTGGCTTGGTTCTGAATGCTTGGTTGCCTCTGTAACCTGGAATCTGTTGGATGCGTCGGGCATATCAGTCACCTCGTGGTCAGAGTCGTATATGCTGGCTTTTGCAAACGGTAGAGCCTTAGCTTTTGCTACTGTAGACCACGTCGGGAAATAGAGTATGTGGTTGGGTTCTGGCTCACATAACCAGTCATTCCAGCTCGTTCCGGCCCTAACGGGCCTCCACCGGACGCCCTTTTCTCCGCTTCGCTGCGTAAAGGTCGTCGCTGAATATTGGCGTCGCGGATCCGCAGGAGGAAAGCATGGATTCTAAAACCGAGCACCGTGGTACTTGTCTTTGCGGTGCAGTCCGAATTACAGCTAAGACAAAGAGCAATAGCATCGGAGCTTGTCACTGCACGATGTGCCGAAAATGGGGTGGTGGTCCGCTTTTCGCAGCCGAGTGTGACAGTGACGTAAACCTTGAAGGTGTCGAGCATATATCCACCTTTAGCTCTTCAGAGTGGGCTGAGCGCGGCTTCTGTCAAGTATGCGGCACGCACCTGTTTTACCGCTTAAAGCAAGAAGGACACTACGCGATCCCTGTTGGGCTCTTTAATGACGGCGATCAGTGGCGTCTCGTTGAACAAATATTTATTGACCAAAAGCCTTCGTTCTACTCGTTTACGCAAAACACGAAAGATCTTACCGGCGAAGAGGTTTTTGCCCAGTATTCGGGAAAATAAGTCTAAGTGGGAGTCGAGTTGCATAACACGACCAGGCACAGCGACAGCTTTTCCGTTGCGGCTTCGCCTTCACTACAAAACCGCGCGTGCTGCGGGCGTTATACCTGAGAGTAACCTTGATGAGCCTGAAAGATCACTTTGAGCTGCTGGCTACATACAATCAGAGGATGAACTCAAGGGTTTATGAGGCCGCAAGTCAGCTCTCTGACCTCGATTTAGCCAAAGACCGTGGCGCCTTCTTCGGCTCCATCCTGGGAACCCTGAATCATATACTTGTTGGTGACACTATCTGGCTCAACCGGTTTGCTACACATCCGTCTTGCATTACCTCGTTGCGCGAGGTTGCTGATCTTCCAAAACCGACCAGCCTGGATCAGATAATCTTCAACGATCTTGATCGACTTTCTGAGCACCGGATCTGGTTGGATAAGCAGATTATCGGCTGGATAGCCGGTTTATCCGACGGTGACATGGATTACCTCCTCAGCTATAGCAATAGCAAAGGGGTGCCTGCCAGCAAACGGTTTTCGAGCCTGGTCCTTCACTTCTTTAATCATCAGACCCACCACCGGGGCCAGATTTCGACCTTGTTGTTACAGGCAGGGGTGGATATTGGAGTCACTGACCTGTTGGTTCAGATTCCGGACCAGACTCATGTATAACCAGCTGCTGTCTTCGGACAACTTCCCCACCGTAACGCGGCTCCAAAATTGCCGAAAAGATCTGCGTTAGTTTTACAGGTTTGCTATGAAGATTGCTCTCCTAATCCTTTCTATGGTCGTTTTTTGGTCTTGCGCCGTTGCTTCATACATTGTTTGGGGCTACGGATGGAAGGCCTCAGCGGATATTGATCAGTATCTTCACAAAACAGCCGAGTCCGCCGCTTATGGCCACCATAGCGATCATGTGACTCTGGAAGTGACCAGCACAATAGAAAAGGATCAGGCGGTAGCTGTTCTATATGACAAATATGGTAAGGACTATTGGGCATGCTATGTTAGGACGCCTGATTTTCGGTTTGGTTGGATGGTTTGCACAGATCTCACAGCATACTAATAATCGACTGTTGTCGCGTTTCCTAGACTGGGACGGCCTTTCCGCCGCTACGCGGCTACAAGTCCGTGATCTTGCACCCCTTAACCAAACGTCAAATGCCTTATGGAATCTGAAATTATTGCGTTTGTATCCGAATTTACTCGCGTAAATGCGGAGAAAATATCACCCGACACGTTGATCAATTTTGATCTAGGTGTCGACGGAGATGATGGGGCTGAGCTGCTAGAGGCGTTCTCAGCTCGGTTTGGCGTAGACCTTAGCTCAATATCTGAAACTTATTTTGGCCCCGAAGGGCTTCCGGTAGGTTTTCTGCTTCTCTGGCCGTACTATTTATACAGACGAATCAAAGGCTACAAACCTAAAGGTCTCGCTCCGTTATCGGTAGGGCAGCTCATAAAGTCAGCTGAATCCGGAAAATGGGCCAGTATGTGACAAGTGCATCAAATTCGTTCCGGCTCGGAAGGGTCTTAACCGGACAGACTTGTTAAGCCGCAGTTTATGTAAGTCTACGCAGCATAGAATAACAATAGGACGTTTCCCATGATTTACGATGACTTCATTCGACAAGCCCTGCTTGCTGCAACAGCTGCCATATTCCTTATTTTTGCCCTATGGGCGGCTTTCAGGCCGAACGCCTTGGCCTTATTGATGGGGTATAGGCTGGAAGGCAACAATGCATACAGCGAGTTTCACGCGATCTATGTAGGTATCTTTACCGCGCAATTTTTGTTGTGCGTGTTCGCCATTACCCGCATCCAGGACGCAGCCATCGGCGATCTGGTGGCGATTTTCCTCTTGAGCCAGCCCGTTGGCCGCGTACTGGCCGCTATTAAAAAGGGCTTGCCAACAGGCTTCATGCTATTGCTTTTCATCGCGGAGATAGTTGGTGGCACCCTGCTTCTGGCAGTGAGGCCGGGTGGTTAAGCATGTTTTATGACGACGCCAGATACCTCAGCAGCTCACCCTTTAATTAAGTGCAAACTGGCGATGATGGATCACGATAAATTCCGGACCTTGGTCAAGCAGCTCTATGTGACAGTCAACGAGTTGGAAGCCCTGTTCCCGGGCAGACACTTTACGCCGGATGGTCATATGGTTGGCAGTTTGGGTGAATGTCTTGTGGCTGATGCATACAATCTCGAACTCAAGACGGCATCAAACAAAGGCTATGATGCTGTCACTGAATATGGCTTGGAAGTTGAGATAAAGGCTACGCAATCAAGCGCTGTTGCATTTCGGAGCCAGCCACAGCATACGATCATCATCAAGATTCTGCCCGATGGCACATTCGAGGAAATCTACAACGGGCCTGGAGGCCTTATTTGGGAGCAGTTCAAAGGGAAGCCGCTACCGAGCAACGGTCAGTTTCAGATTTCTCTCAACAAACTTCGGCAACTCAATCAAACAGTGTCCCCAGCAGACCGCGTACCAAGAACAAATTAATCAGGCGCAGCGGTGCGCGGTATGACCTGAAAAAACCGGGATCAGCCTTGCCGACCCCGGCCCACTCCAGTTCGCTCTACAGCGACATATTCCACGACAGCGCCAACCAGATATCCGGGTCCTGGCCGCCGGTGGTGGTGTTGGCACTGAATCTCAGGCTACTGCTCGCGTAGTTGAATACGGCGCCGGTTGACCAGTGCATCCAGGTACGGTCATCACGGCCGCCATCTACCCTGAAGGGCTGCCCGCCATTGATACCCGAAACGCTCGGGGCGCTGTTGTTGAAGCGGTGCACGCCCTCTGCTCCGGCGATCAAGGCCAGTCGCGGAGTCAGGGGATAGCGGGCGTTGACGCCAAGGCGTGACTCGCTGACGGCCTGTCTGCTGCTGGCAAAATAGGCAGGCAGAGCGCCGGACTCCTCGGTGTAGCTGTCAACCTGGGTCTCGATCCAGGACAGATCCACAAAGGGCGAAAAGTCGGTGCCATAGGCATGCAGGGCGTTTTCCCAATCGAGTCTGGCGCGCAGGGCCCAGGTGTCGGTCCGGGTGTCACCCTTGGAGGCATCCAGTGTAAGGCCGTTGCTGTAACCACGCAGTGCGTCGGCGTTGGCGTGGTTGTAGTACAGCGTGGCCGTGGCCCACAGGTCAGGGTTGAGGCTGTGCAACGGGGTGATGAGTTCAAGCAGCAGGTATTGACCGTCCAGTTCCTGCCGGCCGTTGAACGGCGTCTGCTGTTTGCTCCTGGACTTGCCAACCGCAAGGCCAATTTGTGTGCGGGTTGCGTTCAATACCTTGCATCCGCCAATCTCGGCCAGCGCCTGGGCGTCATTGTTACCACCCAGGTTGCTGCCACCCCAGTCGCCAGCCGCCCAGATGCAATGATCCGTGCCCGGCGCAGCGCGCATATCCAGCGGATGACCATGGTTGCCATGCAACACCAGTGCAGCCGTGTTGGTGGCGGCTACGGAAATCTGTGCCTGGCCTGCCAGGCTCTGGGAGTAGGTCGCCAGATTGAAGACCGGTGCACTCACCAGCTGCAAGGTAGATTCCTTCTGGATGTCGTAATCAGACAGTGTGAAGCCATCCTCCAGTTGCTGGCCAGCAAAGAACAGGCGCTGATTCTCAGGGGCAATGCCCTCTTTTTCCTGAATGATGGATCTGACGTTCTCGATGGTGTCGTTTGCCTCCACTTCAAACCCGATAAGCTTACCCCCGTCAATTCTGACAAAAATCTGCATGGCCAGCGCCTGGGAGGACAACACGCACGCCAAGACAAACACTGATAGGCGCGCGAGCGGCGCCCGTGACAAGATCGACAGCATGACTGATCCTCGGGAGTGAACTGCAATAAAGGTCAGCCACAATAACGGCGCTCTATCCAAGGATTCAACATAATTAGCAATGCCTTAATTACCCCTGAACAACGCCCTTGCGCCTTCTGGCAGCCCGCCAGCACCGAATACTGGCAGAATAGTATTTAGCCGTGTAAGGTATTCGGGTCTTTTTACCGCCAATCTTGCCCTAAAGAAGACAATCACAGACGAATAAAACATTCGCTCAAAAAGGAAGCAGTGCCTGAAGCCCCGTTTTTTTGTCGCCCTGCATCGGGTTTGACAGAAGCGCGCTGCCACTCAGGCCCTTTTAAGGATAAATATCATGCGCCGCCCCTCCCCAGCCCGTCCGGCCTGCACTGTGCAAGCCAGCGTACAGCCGCGTTTCAGCCGCACCCTTCTGGCCCTGTTTATCGCTACCGGGGCCACCGTTGCCTTACCCAATACCAGCAAAGCCGCGGATTTGTCGTGGGATACCAACGCAGGCAATACCGCTGTGGACGGTGGCACGGGCACCTGGGATGCCGCAACCGCGAACTGGACAAGTGACGCCGGGGCAACCAATCAGGCATGGGGCGCGGGGGATAATGCGGTCTTCGGCGGCACGGCGGGGACAGTTACCGTGAGTGGCACGCAGGCCGTCGATTACATCACGGTGCAAACAGGGGGTTATGCGCTGCAAGGCGGTGCGTTGACCTTCAGCACGACCAATGCCTCGGGCGTCACGGTGGAAACCGGCACGACGACGATTTCAACTGACCTGACATCCACCAACGGGTTCAACAAGGCCGGTGATGGCACCCTGGTGTTGTCGGGCACGAATTCGCTGGCCGGTACCTTGGACGTATCACGTGGCAACCTGACAGCGACGAACGCCAATGCGCTGTCCGGCGTATCGAGCTTTGTCATGCAAAGCACCAACAGTGCACTGAATGTCGATCTGGGTGGCGCGACACTGTCGGTCGATTTCTTCACCGTCAATTCGCCGGGCAGCAGCAGCCTGAATAACGGCACAGTCTCGATTTCCGGCCTTGGTCAGCTAGGGTATTCGACCATTAATGCGGTATTGGCCGGATCAGGCGAGCTGCGCAAGGTACTGCCTTACCTTACGACCCTGAACGGTGTGAACACCCTGACTGGCCCGGTCAACGTCAACGAAGGCCAGTTGGCTATCGGGGCCACGGGCAGCCTGCTGAACACCTCGGGCATCACCATTGCCGCAGCGGGTACGCTGAATATCAACGGTGCCGGCGGCAACGCCATCAGCGATACCGGCACGATAAACAACAGTGGCAATCTGATCCTGACCGGCAGCAATGAAACCCTGGGTTCGATCTTTGGCAGCGGCAACATCAACCTGAACAACAACACCCTGACAACCGGCGATGCGGCCAACGCCGAGATCGCGGGCGTGATCTCCGGCAGCGGTAATCTGATCAAACGCGGGAGCGGTACCCTGACGCTCACCGGCACCAACACGGCAACCGGGACCTTGACCACCAGCGCCGGAACCACAGTGCTGTCGGGCAGCTGGGCCGGCGATGTGCAGAACAATGCCAATTTCAATCTCATCGGCACATCCACGGTGAACGGCACCGTCCATAACAACAGTACCGGGTCCATCACCAATAACGGTGGCGGTAACGTGACCCTGACTGGCCTGTCCAACTTTATTGCCAACGGCGCTATTGGCAGTGCAGCCGGCTCCATTACCGTCAATACCGATAATCTGACCTATCGCAACGGTCACAATGAAATCGGCAACGTCAGCTTCGCTGTTTCCGACACTATCACCGAGGAACGCACAACCGGGCCGACCTGGCAGGGCACCGGTTTCACCTCGAATTTTGCGACGGCTGAGGATGGGGTTTTCACCACAGGGGGCGATTTCACCACCACCGGCGGCTTTACCCATGACAGTAGCGCCGCGCTGACCGTCAGCAGCGGCGACACCATGACGGTCAGTTCATTGACCAACACGACCGGCTCGGTGATCAACCTGCAAACCAATGCCAGCCTGGTGGGGACCGGCAACACCACCAACAATGCTGGAACGGTCAATGTCGCCGGAGGCGGATCGCTGGTCGAGCTGACGGGTGATTACAACAATCTTGCCACCGGGGTGGTGAATTTCAACGATGCCGCCGCCAAGGATTTTGACGTGCAGGCTGGTGTGATCAACAACGATGGCACACTGAATTTCAATGCCGGCACCACCACGGTCAACTCCGGTGGTGGCGCAATCCAGAACAACGCAACAGGCGACATCAATATCGCCGATGGCGCGACGCTGAACGCCTCGGGTGACACGATCACGAATGCCGGCAGCATCGACATGGCCGGTACGAGCTCTTCATTGACCGTCGGCACACTGACCAATAACACCGGTGGCACGGTCAATGCTCAAGGCACGCTCACAGGAACAGTCGTAAACCAGGGCAGTGGCGACTTCAACATCACGGGCAATATGATTTCCTTGAGCCTGGATATCACCAATACGGACACTGCAACGCTTGATGCAGGCGCCGGCACTATAACCATCATGCGCAACCTGACCAACACCACGACCAGCGGCACGGGCGTGACTGTCGCGACCGGAGCGGGACTGAATGCGGCGGTTATTCAGAATGGCCTGGCCAATGGCTCTGCCGCATCGCTGATCACCAATAACGGCGGCTTGTACAGCGACACTTCGATCACCAACCACGCAGGCGCGACACTGAACTCGAACACCGCCAACAGCCTGGTCGCCTATGAGAACAGCCTGACCAATAACGGCACGGTGAACATGCAAGGCCGGATTGGCGGTCAGTCGGTGATCAACAGCGGCGCTGGGGCGACGTTCAATGTTGTAGGCAATCTGAACGCCATCAATACCAATCCACTGAATGCCTTCACAAACCAGAACAGTGCCGTGCTGAACGTCAGCGGCGGGACATTCTGGGTCGATGCGCTGACCAATACATCCGGCGGTACAGGCACCTCGCTGTCGACTGCAGGTGTACAGGTTGCCGCCGATGGTGGTCTGGTGGTGGCCGGCGCGCTCAACAATAACGCTGTAGGCACGCTGAACAATGCCGGCAGCATCAATGCCGACAGCATTACCAACGCCGTTGGCTCAACGCTGGTGTCCAGTGGCACCTTGGACACCACGTCCGCTGCAAGCAACGCCATTAATAATCTGGGCACCATGAACATCGGGGCAACAGGGGTTGCACTGGGCGGGCTGGATAACAGCGGCACGCTGACATCCACTGGAGAGTTAAACGAAGGCCTGATCAATAGCGGCACCGCCACGCTGAGTAATCAGGTGCTGGGCGCTGTGCAGAACAACACCGGCGGGCAGTTGAGTGTTGCTGGCGACCTGAGCATGGACAACAGCCTGACTAACGCCGCCGGCGCGCTGATTGACGTCGACACGGGGACCTTGAGCGGTATCACCGCGCTGACAAACCGGGGGACAGGCAGTGGTAACGGTGCTGGCACCGCCGGATTCGAGATTGATGCGGGCGCGACCGTCAGTGCAGCGGATGTGCTGAATACCGATAACGCCACCCTGTATGTCGCTGGCACACTGGTTTCAGGCAATGCGATCCTCAACAGCGCCGGTGCTCAACTGGCTTCGATCGGGGCGCTTGAGGGTGACCTGAGCAACAATTCGATCCTGAGTCTGCAAGGGCTGCTGGACGGTGACCTGATCAACGATGGTGGTCTGACCACCATCACTGGCGCGCTGGCTGGTACAGGTGGTGCAGATACCGGCACTGTGACCAACCGCAATGCTGGCTCACTGGTACTCAATAACGGATCTTCATTTACCTTTGACTGGCTGGATAACGATGCCCTGTCGAGCGTCACCCTGAACGGCGCGACATTGGCGGGTAACGTGATCAATACCGGCACGCTCTTCGGAGCCGGCGTGATTACCCGACAACTGAACAACAATGGGACCGTCGATCTGGTCAACGGGGTCACCGGCGATGAACTGCGCATCAACGGCGGGCTATCGGGTGCTGGCACCTATAACCTGGATTTGGATCTGACCTCGGCGACACCGGGCGTGGATAGACTGGTGATTACCGGTGATACCACCGGCGACCTGGCGCTGGCGTTCAATCTGCTTCCCGGAACACCCGCCTTGCTCAACTCTTCGCTGGTGATCGTTGATGTCGATGAGTCGGCTAATAACGACTTCACCTATTCAACATCGGGACTGCCACAAGGCTCTGGCGCGGTTGCACTCTTCGCCAGTCAGGCAACGCCAAACGGTGACATCGTTATCAGTGGTGGCGCCAGTCCAACCTTGGGCGCACTGATGGAAGGGGTTGCTCAGGTAGAATCCCTGACCCGGCTTTCAACAGGCCGCCTGGGCCTGTACGAAACCGACATCTGTGCCAATACCGGGGTATCGGCACGCGTGTCCAGCGGCGAAACAACCACGGATGCCAGCACCGTTACTGCGCAGCAGTCCGCTGACATGGAAGTCGTCAGCGACTATCAGGGCCTCGAGATTGAAGCCCGACTGGGCTGCCCCAGCCAGATGGCCGGATGGGATCTGAGTTACAACCTGCTGGCGGGCATCAACGACGGAACCACCACACAAAAGATGGGCGGCAGCCTACCCAGCGCTACCCGTCTGGATTTCGATCAACATTACGCTGCGCTGGCCAGCTCAGCACAGCGTGGTGCACTGACGGCAGAGCTACAACTGCGCTACGGCCACACACAATACAAGCCTGACGTCAGCGCCGGCAGCCAGGCCGCCATGATGGGCTTGTCGGATGATACCTTCAAAGCCCAAAGCGTCAGCCTGGATAGCGCGGTGAGTTATCACCTCCCGCTCGGCCAGGGTGGTTTTGCCGTGGTCCCGCAGGGCGGCGTGTCGATCAGCAGCACCCGAATAGACAGCCTGAATTTTGCCAATGGCGAAACCATGGAAGCTGACGATTACACCGCGACCAGCAGTTTTGTTGGCGCAACCCTGCAGTACAACGCCACCTCAGCAAGTGGACAAGGCGCCTTCAGCGCCTATCTTGGAGGCAACCTGCACAACAGCCTGAGCGAGGGGCAAAAGGTCACCCTGACCGATGCCAGTGGCAGCCAGGTCGACTTTACCACCAGCGGCGTTGACGACTTTGCCCAGATCAGTGCTGGGATGGATTACACCAGCCAGCTGGACGCCAACCGTCTGTTCAACGTGGGGCTGCGTGCCGACAGTCGCCAGGGCGACGGTGTCGACGGCTACACTGTCGCACTGCAGGTTGGCCTGCATTTCTGATACGTAGCAAACCCCGGGCCATCAGTCGATCAAGGAGGTGACCGACTGATGGCTGGAATACAAGGCATCAGCGCATGGACAAGATCAATCTAGCAACAGTCGCAGGACTGGCTTTTGCCCTCTTTGGGATCTACATGCTCCGGCATGCGTTAGCCAGCTACAGGAAAGCGCGCGCAAGTCAGGCATGGCCCTGGGTAGCGGGCCAGATTAGCGATGTGCGCCTGTGGGGCAAGCGCAGAGTTGATGGCGTGCTGATGGACGCCGAGCGGCTTGCCGTTGAGTACCATTACTCGATTAACGGCTCAGCGCATACCGGCCGCGCCATCGCCTTTTTTACCCTGGTCTACCCGGAGACGCTGACGTTGGCGCAGCAGCTCAGAGCGGATAAGAACATCAAAGTCTATGTAAATCCCAAGGACCCCGCTGACGCCGTGCTCATTACCGGGCTGCGACAAGATAAACCCTACAGTGACGTGATTCTTAGCTGCCTGGGCGCGGCCGTTGGCCTTGTCATTCTGACCTTGAGCTTATTGGGCATACTGGGCTGATCCAGCCGAACGGCCCTGTCGCCGTGCTGCCCACAAGCGGGTCACGCACTTTGAATAGCTGACCGTTTCGGGCACTATCGTAGTCATTCCCGCTAGATATTGATGACCCAGACTCATGGACAATCTGCTCGACACCCTGATCCAAAGCGCCTTGCTCGGCAAGATGATCAGCAGCCTGCTGCTGGTCGTTGCGCTGCTGATCGTCTGGCGATTGGCCGCGGCCAGCATTCGCCGAATCAGTTGGCCCAGCTATGAATCGCAGCGCCGCTGGTTGGTGATGGCGCGCAATGTGGCGGTTATCAGCGGGATGTTTCTGCTGGTCGTGGTGTGGGCTGACCAACTGCGGACCCTGGCGTTATCCATGGTGGCCTTTGCTGCGGCGTTCATTCTGTCGACCAAGGAACTGTTGATGTGCTTTACCGGCGGCCTGCTGCGTTCCAGCGCCGGGATGTTTCATCTTGGCGACCGCATTGAAGTAAAAAAGCTGCGCGGTGATGTAATCGATCTGACCATGCTCACCACCACCATTCTTGAGATAGGCCCGGAACAGCTGTCACATCAGCAGACTGGTCGGGCGATCGTGTTGCCGAACTCGATCTTTCTCAGCGAAGCCGTGATCAACGAGAGCTTTACCGAGGATTATGTTCTGCATACCACTGTGCTGCCGCTGCCGCGCAAGGATGACTGGGCGCGCGCCGAGCGCCATCTGCTGCAGGCGGCTACCGAAGTCTGCGAAGAGTTTATTGAGGCGGCCCGCAAGCACCTGATTCACCTTGGACGTCGCCAGGGCCTGGATGTGCCCTCGGTGGAACCACGAGTGACCCTGTTGTTTCCCAAGCCGGACGAGATCAATCTGCTGGTGCGCTTTCCGGTGCCCGCACGCAAGAAGGGCCGGACCGAGCAGGCACTCTTCAGGCGCTATCTGGCACTGGAAGAGCTGGCCAATCAGGCGGCCCTGACACGCAGTGCACAATCTGACAGTGCGGATCAAAACCAGCCATCCGACAAGCTCACGCCAACGGATGGTGCACACGTTCAGGGCTAGACATAAGGGCCTTAGCGAGCCGATTCATATCGGAATACGGCATAAGACCAGCTTTCTCTTTACTGTCACTTGCGAGAGTCTGTGGAGACAATCGCCGCAGCTGGCGGGCTGTTTATATCAAAGGATTTGCAGATGACCCCGTTAGTACGCCTCTTGGGCTGGCTTGAACTGGTGCTTGGTTCGGCGCTGTTGGTCTTTGCCATATGGTCACTTGCCGGACTATGGACTTGCCCCACCACGGCCCATGACTGCAAGGGCTGGGCAATGCTCGGGGCCCTTGTCGCCATGGCTGGCAGTGCTGTTTTTTGTGGCTCAGGTTTCTGGCTGCTGCGCTCAAAGTCCTGGCTATCTCAGCTCCCGCTGATAGTCGGTTTTATCTGTTTTGTTTACTGGGGCCTTGCTGGATGAAATTGACTAGCTGCAGGGTCTTTCCAGACTTTAATCAAGTCTGTCGGATTCAAGCCAGGTCCGATTCAGAAACAATTGCACACGATCCCGATCTTTTAATTGCACTTCAGACATCTGCAGCCAGTGTTCGCGGGTATACCCTGCATGGATGCAAAGGCCAAGGGTATGAGAACGCAGCATGGCAGACAGCAATTTCGATTACGAAGGCACTTTAGAGGCCTGCTCCCGCGGGGATAAGGCTGCATTCAACCGGCTTTACCAGCAGGAAGCCGGGCAGTTGCTCGGTTTGGCCATTACCCTGCTCGGCAGGCGTGATCAGGCCGAAGACTGTCTGCATGATGCCTTGGTCAAGGTTTGGCACAACGCCCATCGATTCGATCCGTCCCTGGGTCAGGGCCGGGCCTGGATCTACAGCATTCTGCGCTACCGTGCGCTGAACCAACTGCGCAATCGTGGGCGACTGGTGCAGACCGATGACAGCTTTATCGAGCAAATGGCCGATGACAGTGCCCAGGCCGAGCAGCATGCCACGAGCAGATCGGAGGGGCGCCAATTACGGCTCTGCCTTGGTCAGCTGGAGCGACCCCGGCGCTATCCGATTCTGCTGGCGTTTTACCGCGGCATGACCCACGAACAAATCGCCACTCGCCTGGCGGCGCCGCTGGGAACCATCAAGGGACGTATCCGCGCAGGGCTTCGCGCATTACAGGAGTGTTTGCAGGCATGATTCCACAGGCACCTGAGTCGCGCCGGGCTTTGATCGGCGAATATGTTCTGGGCCTGCTTGAGGAGCCCGAAGCCAGTGAGGTCAGCGAGCTTATCGAATCCGATCAGGCTGCTGCGCGCATGGCGCTGGAGTGGGAGCAGCACCTGCTTGAGCTGGCCGACCAGCTTCCCGCACAAGCCCCCTCTCCGCTGTTTTGGCAGCGCCTGCAACAGAGCCTGGGCTGGTCTACCAACACGCCGACAAGCGCGTCCTCGGGCCTGAGCCAGTGGTGGAACAGTCTAGGGCTGTGGCGCTTGACCAGCGGTGCCCTGGCCTTTCTGCTGATACTGAGCCTGATGCCGGCACTGTGGCGTGAGGCCCCCTCTATGGCCAGCTATACCGCCGTATTGCAAACGCCCGGTGAAAGCGCCCTACCCGGCTGGGTAGTCACCATTGATGACAGCGGCACGCTCAAGCTGGAGTCCCTGGTTGTTGATCAGATACCGGCAGGTCGTAGTGTGCAGTTCTGGACCCTGATCGATCCCAAGGAAGGTCCGCGTTCACTGGGGTTGATCGAGCCGGGCACGGTAACCACCCTCAGCGCCGAACAGATTGGCGCAGTGCAAGCCGGCCAGCTGTTTGAGCTGACACTCGAGCCCGAAGGTGGTTCACCACTCAACCGCCCAACGGGACCGGTGCTTTACATTGGCCGGGCGGTACTGATTGCCAGTAACTAGATCTTGAAAATTTATTTGCAGTGTTAGACATCCAAGCCGGGCATTCGCGGGTATTAGCTGTCAGGTGGCTTGAACAGCCCCCTGAACAGGGCGGGACCAAACCCGTCTACCCACAGACGCGAGGATTTTTTATGACACTGTTGAACAAGCTGCTCCTGACCACGTCACTGGCTTTGGCTGCAGGTACCGCTAGCGCCGCGCAACTGGTTGCACTGGATGCCAACGACACGCTGTACATGATCGACACCGAAACGCTGAGTGTGACCGGGTCCATGCAGGTAACCGGCGCCAGCAATCTGCGGGGCATCGATGTGCGTCCAGCTACCGGGGCCTTGTATGCATTGAGCGCGGCTACTCAGTTGATCACAATCGATGCGTCGACCGGCGCTGCTACCGCCGTCGCCGAGATGCAAATAGCCCTGCCCGGCAGCGGTCAGGCGCTGGTCGACTTCAACCCGGTTGCGGACCGCCTTCGTCTGCTCGCTGCCGACGGCACCAACCTGCGTGTCAATGTCGACACCGGTGAAGTGGCAACCGATGGCCAAGTGGCCTATGCCACCGACTTTGCACACGGAGACATGATCGAGAATATCGTTGCCGGCGCCTACACCAATTCCTTTGCCGGCACCGACAAGACAGCCCTTTACACCATTGACCTGAGCTCGGGCATGCTGATGCTGCAGAACCCGCCAAACGATGGTGTGCAGCAGCCGGTTGGTGAGCTGGCACAAGGGCTGAATGCCGCATCAATGGACATCCTCAGTGACGGCATGGGTGGCAATACTGCGTTTGTACTGACGGCAACCACCCTGCATACCCTCAACCTGGATACGGGCGCACCAACGCCCCTCGGCGAGATTGCTGATCTGCCCGACGGCATCATTGATATTGCTGTTTTACCGCAGAAGTAATTACCCACCCAACTGGGCATAGCAGGGACAGGCCCTGCCTTGCGCTTGCAGAAATTCAGGCGAAGAGCTTGAATAGCGCATCAGCGAGGCCTGTCCCTTCCTTCCACGCATTTTACTTGCTGCTTTGCGGCGTTAAGGACAAACTCCAAGGGTGGAGCTTTAGCTGGCCTGTACTTTTCAAAAGGATTTGAATACGTGAAAAACCTCTTAGCCGTATCCCTGCTTGCCCTTTTGACCGGCTGCGCATCGCCGGGCAAAAGCGACCACGACATTTACACTGAAGCCCTCAATGCCCATGCCTCACGACTTCCAGCAGGCGAGAACAGTGTCGAGTTTATCAGCGTGAAAATTGTCAGCCATGGCATGCTGCCCGACCGACTGGCCATTGCCGCAGACGGCGGTGCCAATGCAGAGAAGTTGCAAGAAGCACTACTGCAGGCCAAGGCATCCGGAATGTCCAGTTTTCTCATCATTGGATCAGGCACGGATCTCGACCTTGCTGTGATCAAGGGCGCCTGTGATGAGCAGGATTTGAGCGGCATGACCATCTACTACGCGGGCAATGCTGCGCGCAGGAATGCCGTTGAAACAGAGGTGCGCAAAGCGCAGGCTGCATTTCACTTTATCAGTGCTATTTGACGATCGGATACGGCGTCAGCTTGCTCTGCACGCCACCTGGCAAAACTGGATTCACTGCAGATCAGGGGAGACAGGAACATGGACAAAATCATCGGTGCATTGCTGATTCTGGTCGGCATCATTCACCTGCTGCCCGTAACCGGGGTGATGGGTGTTGACCGCCTGACGACGCTGTACGGCATTAGCTTCGGCGACCCCAATCTTGAGATTCTGATGCGTCATCGCGCCCTGCTCTTCGGGCTGCTGGGCGTCTTGCTGATATACGCCGCCTTCCAGCCCACCTTGCAGTGGCTGGCCATTGTCGCAGGCATGATCAGCGTCGTGTCTTTCATCGTTCTTGCCTTGGCGGTGGGCGACTACAACCTGTCACTGCGCAAGGTGGTGATTGCCGATATTGTGGCCATTGTTGCGCTGCTCGCGGCGGGGCTACTTAAGTTGCTCTATTTGAACAAGGATACTGGCCTGTGAAGCGCATTCTGTTTCATCGTCTGGTCGGGGTGCTGGTGGCCGTCATCTCGGCCGGCTGGCTTTTGCCTCTGGGACTGGGCATTGATGCCTACCTGCAATACTGGCGAGGTGAAGCCTTACCGCAACTGCTGTCACAGCCCCAACCTAACAGCTTTCCTTACCTGCATTTTGCCACCCAGTGCTTGCACCTGAGTTTTGTCTGGCTAGCTCTGGTTCTGGGCGGCTGGTCGTATGCAGCTTATTCTTTCTTCGTCCATTCGGCGAAAGACTAATCCGTTTCACTCCCATATTCTGACCATTCTGGAAGCTGATCTTGTCTCTTAAACCCATTTTCAAAATCGCCGCCGGCATGCTCATACTGCTGGCTGCGCTTTATGCAAGCTACCAGGTGGTAACCCATAGCTCGCTCGGTTCAGACCTGCAGCCCGGCACGCCGATTGATGAGCTGAACGGGGTGGTGATTTTTTATAACGGCGGCGTGAATGAAACCTATGGTCGCAACCTGACTGCCGACGGTTATAACCTGGGTATCCGCTATCAATGTGTAGAGTTTGTTAAGCGCTATTACTTCGAACGCTTTGGCCATCGCATGCCTGACGCCTATGGGCATGCAAAATCCTTCTTTGATCCGGCGCTGGCAGACGGCGCACTGAATACCATGCGCGGGCTGACTCAGTTCAGCAACGGCTCGAGCACAGCGCCGGCCGCAGAAGACATCATTGTGTTCAGCCCCTCATTATTGAACCCCTATGGTCACATTGCGGTGATTGCCGAAGTGAATGCCTATGCTGTGATCATTGCCCAGCAAAACGCCGGCCCGATCCTGTCCTCCCGCGAGGCCCTGGTACTGACGCAGAGCGATGGACATTATCGGATTCAAGACGCGCGCGTGTTGGGTTGGTTGCGCCTGCCCAGCAGCGCCAGCACCTCAGCTGCAGCTGGTTCGGCACCCTTGAGCGGAGAAGAACACCCGTGAAAATCTACGGCGACACCCAGTCGGGCAACTGCTACAAAATTCAGTTGCTGTGTGCCCTGCTGGGTATTCAATACCACTGGGTGCCTGTCGACATTCTGGCTGGCGAGACGACAACCGAGTGGTTCCTGGCAAAAAATCCGAATGGCAAGATCCCGGTGCTGGAGCTGAATGACGGCCGCTGCCTGTCCGAGTCCAATGCCATTCTGAATTATCTCGCTGCAGGCAGTCCGCTACTGCCTACTGATCGCTTTGCATTGGCCAAGGTACAGCAATGGCAGTTTTTCGAGCAGTACAGCCATGAGCCCTTTATTGCGGTTGCGCGTTACATTGCCAAATACCTTGGTCTACCTGAAAACATGAAGGCGACCTATGCGTCCAAGCAAGAGGGCGGACACAAGGCCCTGGCGGTCATGGAGCGCCAACTTGAGGCACAGCCCTATTTGGCCGGTGATCACATGACGACCGCCGATATCAGCCTGTATGGCTATACCCACGTGGCCCATGAGGGCGGCTTTGATCTTGGCGGCTATCCGGCAATACGCGCCTGGATGGATCGGATAAAAGCGCAGCCGCATTACCTGGACATGGCCTAGACTTTGAAACCGTCCTATCGAACCAGGAGAGGCACATGACGATTGAAATATTGGAAGGCGGCTGCCTTTGCGGCGCTGTACGCTATCAGGTTTCCGGTCCGCCGTTGATGGCTGCGCTTTGTCATTGCTCAATGTGCCGCCGGGCCAATGCCGCGCCTGCTGTGGCCTGGGCCATGTACGAGCAATCACAGGTGGCGTTTGTCAAAGGTGCACCCCGTTTATTTGCTTCCTCGGCTGAGGCCCAGCGGGGTTTCTGCCCTGACTGTGGCACCCCAATCAGCTTTACCGCCGACTTTATCCCCGGCCTGATCGACATCACCATCGGCAGCCTCGACCACCCCGAACAGGTCCCACCCACGCTGCATTACTGGGACTCCCGGCGCCTGCCCTGGGTGCAGTTTGCCGATGATCTGCCGCGCTTTTCGGAGTTTCCGCCGACAGAATGAAGCCCGGCGCCCTGACAGTCTGATATTGCCAACTCGCACAAAAGTTCGGCGCAGACTTATGGCAGAATACTCGGCCGGCATGGCGGTACGCTTGATTTGTCCGCCTCTGGAAAATCACCTAGGCGGTGCCCGACAGCCTCAGTTAAACATCAAGGACTATGCAATGAACGACACGGACTATGCAGGATTCTGGATCAGGGTGGGTGCCAGCATTATTGATACGCTGATGCTGATGGTGGTGATCATGCCCGTGCTGCTGATGATTTACGGCAAGGCGTACCTGGAAAGTGAGCAGATGTATCATGGCGTCTGGGACCTGCTGCTCAGCTATGTTTTTCCCGCCATCGTTGTAATTCTGTTCTGGATCTACAAGTCGGCAACGCCCGGCAAAATGATACTGGGTCTGAAGATTGTTGATGCGAAAACTGGCGAGGCTGTGCCGACCGAACGGCTGATCGGTCGTTATTTCGGCTACTTTGTAGCGTCCATACCCTTGCTCATCGGTATCATCTGGGTTGGCTTTGACAAGAAAAAGCAGGGCTGGCACGACAAATTGGCCGGCACCGTGGTGGTGAAGGCATCGGCCACCCCCTCTCAGCCGACCATCGAAGCCTGATCAGAAGGATCAGGCTTCGATGGTGGTTTGGGCGGTTAGAAAAACAGCCGCTTGAGCTCCTTGCCTGGATCTGCGGCGCGCATAAAGGCTTCACCAACCAGAAAGCCGTAGACCTGGTGGGCCAGCATCAGCTCGACGTCCGCACGGTTGAGGATGCCGCTTTCGGTGATCAGCATGCGTCCGGCAGGCACCCGTGATATCAGCTCCAGCGTGGTATCCAGGGTGACCTCAAAGGTATGCAGGTTGCGGTTGTTGATACCGATCAGGGGGGTGCTGAGCGCCAGCGCACGATCCAGCTCGGCGGCATCATGCACCTCAACCAGCACATCCAGCCCCTGCTCGCGGGCAGTGGCATCCAGCTCATGCAACTGGCCATCATCCAGTGCCGAGACAATCAACAGTACGCAATCAGCGCCCATGGCACGGGCCTCGACTACCTGATAGGGGTCAACCAGAAAATCCTTGCGGATCACCGGCAGGTTGCAGGCAGCCCGTGCCTGAACCAGAAAGTCGTCATGCCCCTGAAAAAAGTCGACATCGGTCAGAACCGACAGGCAGGCGGCGCCACCCTGCTGGTAACTGGCTGCAATCTCGGCCGGCACAAAATCCTCGCGCAATACGCCCTTGCTCGGTGAGGCCTTTTTTACTTCGGCAATTACCGCGGGCTGCCGGGCGGCGGCGCGGCGTTGCAGGGCGGCGGCAAAGCCGCGTACAGGGTCTGCCCCCTTGGCCTGCATCTCCAGTTCAGCCAGAGTGACACGCTGCGAACGTTCGGCCACTTCTTCATGCTTGCGGGCGATGATGTTCTGCAAAATGGTCGGGACACTCATTGACCGGCCTCCTCACGAAACACCTCGGTAAAGGCAATCAGTTCGCTGAGCTTTTCCCGGGCCAGGCCGGAAAACAGCGCGTCGGATGCCAGCTTGACACCTTCAAGCAGGGTCGCGGCTCGGTCACTGGCATACAGCGCCGCACCGGCATTCAGAATGATCATGTCAGCGGCCTTTTCGGCGGCCTCGGTCTTGCGCTTGCCCAGGGCATCATTGATCAGCGCCAGGGACTCGGCGGCATTATTCACACTCAGCCCAATCAAGCTGCGGCTCGGAATGCCCAGTTCTTCAGGGCTGATGTCGTACTCGCGCACTTCGCCGTTCTTCAGCTCGGCTACATGGGTCGGCGCGGCCAGGCTGATTTCATCCAGACCATCACGGGCACTGACCACCAGCACATGCTCGCTGCCGAGGCGGCGCAGCACTTCGGCCATGGGTCGGCACAGGCGCTCGGTAAATACGCCGATGACCTGATGTTTGACGCCCGCCGGGTTGGTCATGGGCCCGAGCATATTGAACAGAGTGCGCAGGCCCAGCTCCTTGCGCGGCCCAACGGCATGCTTCATGGCGCTGTGATGGGCGGGTGCGAACATGAAGCCGACACCGACTGCATCAACACAACGTCCGACCTGCTCCGGTGATAGCGCCAGATTGACCCCGGCGGCCTCGAGCAGATCGGCACTGCCACTCTTGCCCGACACTGCCCGGTTGCCGTGTTTGGCGACCTTGCCGCCCGCCGCCGCAACCACCAACGCCGCGGCCGTGGAGACGTTGAAAATGTTGGCGCCATCGCCACCGGTACCGCAGGTATCGACGATGCCCTCACCGGCAATCTGCACACCCGAGGCCAGCTCACGCATGACCATGGCCGCGCCGGTAATTTCGTCCAGGCTTTCACCCTTCATGCGCAGGGCAACCAGAAAGCCGCCAACCTGCGCGTCGGTGCATTGCCCGGTCATGATGGCGCGCATCACATCGCGCATCTCTTCGGTACTCAGGTCGATGCTGTCCACCACCCGCGACAGTGCTGTCTTGATATCCATGCTGTGCTCCTTGGTCAGCAACGAAGGGTTCAGCCGCGCAGGCCGCCCTGTTGGGTCAGGAAGTTGGCCAACAGGTCATGCCCCTGTTCGGTGAGTATTGATTCGGGGTGAAACTGCACCCCTTCAATCATGAATTGGCGATGGCGCAGGCCCATGATCTCGTCCACCGAGCCGTCGTCATGTTGGGTCCAGGCGGTGATCTCCAGGCAATCGGGCAGGCTTTCACGGCGCACCACCAGGGAGTGATAACGGGTCACGGTCAGCGGGTTGCTGAGCCCGGCAAACACGCCTTGTCCGGCATGGAAAACCGGACT
This sequence comes from Gammaproteobacteria bacterium HGW-Gammaproteobacteria-11, assembly GCA_002840055.1. Classification (GTDB taxonomy): domain Bacteria; phylum Pseudomonadota; class Gammaproteobacteria; order Pseudomonadales; family Pseudomonadaceae; genus Halopseudomonas. Next base: position 443,397 of record PGZJ01000003.1, read on the forward strand.
GGTCTTGCCATGCATGACCTGCCGCGCGCGCACCACCTCGCCGCCAAAGGCCTGCCCCAAACTCTGGTGCCCCAGACAGATACCGAGGATCGGCAACTTGCCGGCAAAGTGCTTGAGCACCGGCACCGACACGCCGGCCTCATTGGGCGTACAGGGGCCGGGGGAAATCACGATACGCTCGGGCTGCAGGGCTTCAATCTCGGCAACTGTCAACTCGTCATTGCGGATGACCTTGACCTCGGCACCCAGCTCACCCAGGTACTGCACCACGTTGTAGGTGAAGGAGTCGTAGTTGTCGATCATCAGTATCTTGGACATAACACTCTCTCGGAACGGAAGCAGAACAGTTGTTGGCCGGGAAATGAGCCGCAGACATTTATCGGGAGATGGGCTGCAGGTTGCGAGTCAGGCCGCTAATCCGCTGGCTTTCCTGGGAAAGCACCATCTGCATACAGGCTGATCGAAAGGCGGTGCAACGGGGCAAATCTGTGTTGAATCAGCCAGATAGCCGAGCCTTGAGCCAACCTTGTTCACGCCCGCGATTGTAGCACGCAGGCAGGCTTGAGCGTCCAGCGCCTTGTACCCGCCAGCCCCGTATTGCCGGGAGCTTGACCGCGGCAGCACCGACATATATGGTTATTCGCATATTCGAAGATTCATATTCGAAGTCACCCCAAGGAAACAACTGCCGTATGAATAGCGAACACTTTTACAAGTGTCTGGCCAATGAAACGCGCCTGCGCTGCGTGATGTTGCTACTGGCCCGGCCGCAGATCTGTGTCTGCGATATCGCCGATGCGCTGAAGCTATCCCAGCCAATGATTTCCCGGCATCTGGCGCAGCTACGCACCTGCAACCTGCTGAGTGATCAGCGTGACGGGCAATGGGTCTATTACCGGCTGCACCACGAGCTCAAGGCCTGGCAATTCAACGTACTGAAAGCCACTCAAGCCGGCGTGGCGACCGAGCAACCCTTTGCCGCCGATCTGCTGCGGCTGGCGGAAATTGAACAGCAGAAAACCGGCAGCGACTGCTGCTAGCCGTTACCGCAATCAGGTTTCAGCCTTATCTATTTTGGAGTTGGATATGAGCATAAAGATTGGTATCAACGGATTTGGCCGTGTTGGCCGACTGGTTTTACGCGCGGCCTGGGATTGGCCCGAATTCGAGTTTGTGCATATCAATGATCCAGCCGGGGATGCGACCACCCTGGCGCATTTGCTGACCTTTGACTCCGTGCATGGTCGTTGGAAACATGAAGCCACAGCTGACGCCAACGCCATTGTGGTGAACGGCCAGCGCATCAGTACCAGCCGCAATACCCGCATTGAAGATACCGACTGGTCCGGCTGTGATCTTGTTATTGAAGCCAGCGGAGCAATGAAGACCGTCGAGCTGCTCAAGGGCTACCTGGCGCAGGGCGTCAAGCGCGTGGTTGTCAGTGCGCCGGTGAAAGAGCCGGGAGTACTGAATGCGGTCATGGGCGTGAATGACCACCTCTACGATCCGCAGCTACACCGGATCGTCACCGCCGCCTCCTGCACCACCAACTGCCTGGCACCGGTGGTCAAAGTGATCCATGAAAGCCTGGGCATCAAGCATGGCAGCATGACCACCATCCATGATCTGACCAATACCCAGACCATACTGGATGCGCCGCACAAGGATCTGCGTCGCGCCCGCGCCTGTGGCATGAGCCTGATTCCGACCACCACCGGCTCGGCCAGCGCGATTACCGAGATTTTTCCCGAGCTCAAGGGCCGCTTGAATGGCCATGCCGTCCGGGTGCCTTTGGCCAACGCCTCACTGACCGACTGCGTATTCGAGGTTGAAACGCCAACCAGCGCCGAGGCCGTCAACCAACTGCTCAAGGCGGCTGCCGAAAGCGGCCCGCTGAAAGATATTCTCGGTTACGAGGAACGCCCGCTGGTGTCCATCGACTACAAGACCGATCCTCGCTCGAGCATTATCGACGCGCTTTCGACCATGGTGGTCAACGGCACCCAGGTGAAGATCTACACCTGGTACGACAACGAGTGGGGCTATGCCAACCGCACAGCCGAGCTGGCGCTAAAGGTTGGGCTGTCAGACCAGAGCGCCTGAGATGCTGAGCCACCTCTCCGCCGACATCCGCCAGTATCTGGTGGTCACCGGCAATTACTGGGCCTTCACCCTGACCGACGGCGCCCTGCGCATGCTGGTGGTGCTGCACTTCCATGCGCTGGGTTATTCACCTCTGGAGATTGCGCTGCTGTTCGTGTTCTACGAGCTCTTCGGGGTAATCACCAATCTGGTGGGTGGCTGGCTGGGCGCGCATCTGGGGCTTAACCGCACCATGAACATCGGCCTGGCACTGCAGGTCGTTGCCCTGGCCATGCTGCTGGTGCCGGCAGCCTGGTTGACGGTTGCCTGGGTGATGGCGGCGCAGGCCTTGTCCGGCATTGCCAAGGACCTGAACAAGATGAGCGCGAAAAGCGCGATCAAGTTGCTGGTGCCGGCCGAGGCACAGGGCACTCTGTTCAAGTGGGTGGCGATACTCACCGGCTCAAAGAATGCGCTTAAGGGTGCCGGATTTTTCCTTGGTGGTGTTCTGCTGATGTGGCTGGGCTTTACCGGCGCCGTCGGTGCCATGGCCGCCGGGCTGACGCTGGTCTGGCTGGCCAGTCTGGTGTTGCTGAAGCGAGACTTGGGCAAGGCCAGCAACAAACCAAAATTTCGCGATATGTTCTCCAAGAGCCGCGCCATCAACATTCTGTCCGCCGCGCGCATGCTGCTGTTCGGTGCCCGTGATGTCTGGTTTGTGGTCGCGCTGCCGGTCTTCCTGTCGCAGAGTCTGGGCTGGAACCACAGTCAGACCGGGGGCTTTCTGGCACTCTGGGTCATCGGCTACGGAGCAGTACAAGCGGTTGCCCCACGCCTGACTGGCAGCACCAAGGGGTCGGTTCCGGATGGCCGCACTGCCACCATCTGGGCCGCCGGACTGGCGCTGTTACCTGCGGTGATTGCCCTGGGATTGGGCGCAGACGTCAGCCCCGCGCTGGTGCTGGTCAGCGGCCTGATGCTGTTCGGCGCGCTGTTCGCCGTCAACTCATCGCTGCACAGTTACCTGATCGTCAGCTACGCCGGCCGGGATGGCGTGTCGCTGGATGTCGGTTTCTATTACATGGCCAATGCCATGGGCCGACTGATCGGCACGCTGCTGTCCGGTTGGGTCTTTCAATTGGCTGGGCAGGGCGCCAGCGGATTGGCCGCCTGCCTATGGATAGCCACCGGGTTGCTGCTAGCCACTGTATTTATCTCATTTGCCTTGCCCCGTCGGGCAGCCCACGCATGAATCAATCAACCTCCATAGCGCATACCGAGTGCCAACAATGACCGACTCTTCCTCCTGCCAGACCGCCACCTCGCCACTCAGTTTGTTCGAGCGCTATCTGTCGCTGTGGGTATTTCTCTGCATCCTCGCCGGTCTGGCCCTGGGCAGCCTGTTGCCGGATACCGTGCAGTTGCTGGCACGGCTTGAATACGGGTCGGTGAATTTCATTGTCGCCGTACTGATCTGGTTCATGGTTTACCCGATGATGGTCTCGGTCGACTTTACCAGCCTCAAGCGCATCCACGAGCGGCCAAAGGGCCTGATCATTACACTGGTGGTTAACTGGCTGATCAAGCCGTTTTCCATGGCGGCGCTGGGCGTATTGTTCTTTGAGGTGCTGTTCGCTGACCTGATCGATCCGGCCAATGCCAGCCAGTACATTGCCGGCATGATTCTGCTGGGCGCGGCGCCCTGCACCGCCATGGTCTTTGTCTGGTCACAGCTGACCCGAGGCGATGCCGCCTATACCCTGGTTCAGGTATCGCTGAACGACGTCATCATGATCTTTGCCTTTGCGCCCATTGTCGCCCTACTACTGGGCGTGACTGACATCAGCGTACCCTGGGATACCCTGTTGCTCTCGGTGGTGCTGTACGTGGTCATCCCATTGGTGGCCGGGGCTCTGACGCGCCTGTATCTGGTTGGCAAGGCCGGGCCCGGCGCGCAGGGTGAGGCCGAAGTATCGCGCTTTACCGCGCGGATCAAACCGCTCTCTGTGCTCGGTTTGCTGGCCACAGTGATTCTGCTGTTCGGTTTTCAGGGGCAGATCATCCTCGACCAACCGCTACTGATTGCGCTGATTGCCGTGCCGCTGCTGATCCAGTCCTACGGGATTTTCATTATTGCCTATGCGGCGGCCTACTTCTGGCGCGTGCCTTATAACGTGGCCGCGCCCTGCGCGCTGATCGGCACCTCGAATTTCTTCGAGCTGGCGGTGGCCGTGGCCATCGGCCTGTTCGGGCTTAATTCCGGCGCGGCACTGGTCACGGTTGTGGGGGTGCTGGTAGAGGTGCCGGTGATGCTCTCGCTGGTCGCCTTTGCCAATCGCACCAGCCACTGGTTTCCCGGCAACATTGATAAGAAATGAACCAAAGCTGCATCACCCTATCCATAAGTAGGCAGCCTGGCGCGCATCTCTGCTTTAATGAAATAGCGACCTCAGAGGCGCGTCAGTAACCGCCGAGCCGCTGACGGCTGCCTGCATAAAGTCTGTTTCAGGGCTTTCATATACTCACCTGCCCTACGGAGACACCGCTATGGATATGTCCACTCACGACCTGAGCCAGCTGTTCGAGCAATTAGGGCTGCCCTGCAGCAGCCAGGAGATCGACGCCTTCATACAGCAACACCGCCCTCTACCCGACGATATCAAGATCAGTGAAGCGCCTTTCTGGTCCGAGGCACAGCAGACGTTCCTGCGCGAACAATTGCTTGCTGACGCCGACTGGGCTGAACTGGTTGATCAGTTGAGTGTGCGCTTGCGATGACAGGAGCGCATGACCACGCGCATGCGACCAGCCATTTTGGCCGAGCCTTTGCCATCGGCGTGGTTCTCAATCTTGGATTTGTTCTGGTCGAAGCATTTTATGGCTGGAAAACCGGATCGCTGGCACTGCTTGCCGATGCGGGGCACAACCTGAGCGATGTGGCCGGGCTGTTACTGGCCTGGGCTGCCTTCGCCGCAGCGCGACTCAAGCCCAATCGTCGACATACCTACGGTTGGCGACGGGCCTCCATTCTGGCCAGCTTCATCAATGCCATCGTACTACTGGTAGCCATGGGATCACTGATGTGGGAAGCCTCTCACCGGCTGCAAACCCCCTCAGCGCTCGACGGCCATACCGTTATCTGGGTTGCCAGTATCGGCGTATTGATCAACAGCATTACCGCCTGGCTGTTTCTCTCCGGTAGCCAACACGACCTGAATATTCGCGGTGCCTTTCTGCATATGGCCGCGGATGCGCTGGTATCGGTGGGCGTGGTGTTGGCGGGGCTACTCTACCTGTGGCGGGGATGGCAATGGATTGATCCGGTCGCCAGCATCCTGATCGCTCTGATCATCATTGTGGGAACCTGGTCGCTGCTGCGTCGATCACTGCATCTGTTGTTTGATGGCGTACCCGACCACATCGCGCTTGATCGCGTAGAGCGCACTCTACTGGCCATTCCCGGCGTTATTGCCGTGCATGACCTGCACGTATGGGCCATGAGCACCGAAGAAAACGCCCTGACCGCACACCTGGTATGCACCGCCGCAGGCAACGACGGTGATGCACTGCTGCACCAGGCTGCGGCAGCCTTGAACGAAGGCTTTGGCATCAAGCACAGCACCCTGCAGTGCGAGTCATCGGACTATGCCAATAGCTGCAGCCTGACACCGGGCTGCAGCTCAACAGTATCAATACACCCGCACCCGCATTGAGCGCACCAGCCTGCCCAGGGACAGGTCAGTTACTCGGCAGACTGCTCCGCCAGCGCCACGGCGCGGAACATGGCGCGGCGCTTGTTGATGGTTTCTTCCCACTCGAGTTCCGGTTGCGAGTCAGCCACAATGCCGGCGCCAGCCTGTACATGCAGTTCACCATCCTTGATGACCGCGGTGCGGATGGCAATCGCCGTATCCATGTTGCCATTCCACGCCCAGTAGCCCACGGCGCCGCCGTAGACACCGCGCTTGACCGGCTCGAGTTCGTCGATGATTTCCATGGCGCGAATCTTGGGCGCACCCGACAAAGTACCCGCCGGTAGAATCGCGCGCAGGGCATCCATGGCGTTCAGGTCGCTACGCAGTTCACCCAGCACGTTGGATACGATGTGCATGACATTGGAGTAGCGCTCGATCACCATCTTCTCGGTCACCTGCACCTGGCCGATCTCGGCCACGCGGCCGACATCATTGCGCCCCAGATCGATCAGCATCAGGTGCTCGGCCAGTTCCTTGGCATCGGACAGCAGATCCTTTTCCAGCGCCAGGTCGGCCTCGTGCGTGGCACCACGCGGGCGCGTCCCGGCAATCGGCCGTACGGTCACTTCGCCATCTTCCACGCGCACCAGCACCTCGGGTGAACTACCGACCACATGGAAGTCGCCAAAGTTGAAGAAGTACATGTAGGGCGTCGGGTTCTGGCTGCGCAGGGCACGGTACAGATCGATGGGCGCGGCCTTGAAGTCGATGCTCATGCGCTGCGACAGCACCACCTGCATGCAGTCACCGGCAAAGATGTACTCCTTGACACGACTGACGGCCTGTTCGAAGTCCTGCCGGGTAAAGCTGGCGCGGTAATCCATGTCGCGGTCCGGCGGGTTGTCCAGTGACAGTACCTTGCTTTGTGCCAGTGGCTGACGCAAGCGTGCCAGCAAGGCATCCAGGCGGGCATGACCGACCTGGTAGGCATCCGGATCGGCCGGATCGGCCAGGACCATGGCGTGCAGTTTGCCCGCCAGATTGTCGAATACCACGACCTCATCGGAGACCATCAGCAGGATATCCGGACTACCCAAGGGATCGGGGTGCGGGCTGTGGGCCAGGCGCTGTTCGACATAGCGCACGCTGTCGTAGCCGAAATAACCGACCAGTCCGCCATTGAAACGCGGCAGGCCGGAAATCGTCGGTACGCGGTAACGCGCCTTGAATACTTCAACAAAGGCCAGCGGGTCGGCGCACTCATGTCGCTCGGTTTCCACACCGTTGACCAGCACCAGTGCGGTATGGCCGTAGACCCGCAGTACGGTGCTGGCCGGCAGACCGATGATCGAGTAGCGACCCCACTTCTCGCCGCCCTGCACCGACTCAAGCAGGTATGAATAGGGCGCATCAGCCAGTTTCAGATAGGTCGACAGGGGGGTATCAAGGTCAGCCAGTACCTCGCGCACCAAAGGTACGCGGTTGTAGCCTTGGGCGGCCAGGCTGGAAAAGTCATCTAGGGTCATGATCAGCCTCATGGGGCGGGTAATTGTCAGACAAACTCAGAAGGCCCGCACACAGTGCAGGCAGGGAATATCAGGTGCGCCAACGCCAGCGGGCTAGCGCCTTGATTACTCTCATGAGTTTGCGGTTGCTGACAAACACGGCTGATCCGTCTTAACGGCTTGAACAAGGCTGAAAGACTATATGAGCGCGTCCAGTGAATCAACCAGCAAATCCGGGTTTTCCAGCGCTACCGGGCGGCCGTGGTTGTAGCCATAGCTGACCGCGACCACTTTTACCCCAGCCGCACGAGCGGCCTGGATATCATTGCGTGAATCGCCGATAAACAGGGTGGCGTGCGGTGGAACGGCGGCAGCCGACATGATCCAGTTCAGCGGCGCCGGGTCGGGTTTCTGTAGCGGCAGGCTGTCGCCACCCAGACACCAGTTGAAATAGCCATCAAGCTGCTTTTCCGCCAGCAGGGCATCAACGAAACGCATGGGCTTGTTGGTTGCCAGCGCCAGCAGCACACCGCGCGCTCGCAACGCCTGCAACAGATCAATGACACCGGGGTAAACACGGCTCAGGCTGTGTTCTCCGGCATAGGCTACCAGGAAGCGCTGCAGCGCTTCGGCGGCCAGCGCATCGTCCACCGCCGCATGCTCGGTTGACCCAGCCAGCGCCCGGCGCAGCAACACCGCCGCGCCATTACCGACCCAGTCACGTACCCGCTCAACACCCGCTGCGGGGCGCCCCATGGCCAGCAAGGTGCTGTCCACGGCGGCAGCCAGATCCGGCACCGAATCCAGCAGGGTGCCGTCCAGGTCAAAGATCACCAGCCGTGGCCAGTCTCCGTCGAACAGCCTGCTGAGCAGGTCCACGCTCAGCGGGCGACCTGGGCCAGCTCGCTGCGCATGGTATCGATCACCGCCTTGTAATCCGGCTTGTTGAAGATCGCCGAACCGGCGACGAAGGTGTCGGCACCCGCCTCGGCAATGGCACGGATGTTCTTTTCGCTGACGCCGCCGTCCACTTCCAGGCGGATATTGCGGCCGCTGGCGTCGATCAGCGCACGCGCCTCACGCAGCTTGTCGAGGGTGCCGGGAATGAAGGCCTGACCACCGAAGCCTGGGTTGACGCTCATCAGCAGGATCATGTCGACCTTGTCCATCACGTACTTGAGGGCATCCAGCGAGGTCGCCGGGTTGAATACCAGCCCAGCCTTGGCGCCGCCATCCCGGATCAGTTGCAGGGAGCGGTCGATATGCTCGCTGGCCTCCGGGTGAAAGGTGATGTAGCTGGCCCCAGCCTCGAGAAAGTCGCCAATCAGACGATCCACCGGCTTGACCATCAGGTGTACGTCGATGGGTGCGGTCACACCGTACTTGCGCAATGCACTGCAGACCATCGGCCCGATGGTCAGGTTGGGTACATAGTGGTTGTCCATGACATCGAAGTGCACAATGTCGGCACCGGCGGCCAGCACCCGATCAACATCCTCACCCAGGCGGGCAAAGTCAGCGGACAGAATCGACGGGGCAATAGCGTAATCGGGCATGGCGGACCTCTATGGACTGAAAACGGGACGCGCCTAGTCTACCTCAAGCAGGCCGATTCCGCCCTGTTATACTCAGTTCACAGTTCAAGGATAGGCGACCATGCGAGCACGTCTTTTACTCAGTATCCTGTGCCTTGGCAGTGCTGTCGCGCTGGCCGAGACGCCTGCAGAAACCGGCAGCACGGGTAGCCCGTCACGCAGCCAGATGCAGGAACAGGGGCTGGAACGCCAGTTGCCGGGTCAGCAGCTGCGCAAACTGGATATCGACGGCCAGAGTTATCTGGGGCTGTTCATGCCCGGCGCCAGACCCGAACCCTTCGGTGGCGTGGTACTGATTGCCGACCGCAATGAGCATGCCGATTGGCCGCAGCTGATTGGTCCGGCGCGTCGGCAACTGGCCGAAGCCGGTTGGCATACCCTGGCGATCGCCCTGCCCGAATCCTTGCCAGCCGTCCCGGTGACGGAGGACAGCTCGGCGGCGGACCCGGTCATCGATGGGAATGCCGAAGAGGACACAGACAGCCAAGCAACCGAGTCAGGCGTGCCCGCCGCGCGGCAGCGCATCAATGCGGCCGGGCTGATTCTGGATGCCGAAGGGGCTGAGGGACTGATCCTGGTTGGCCGTGGCGAGGGGGCCTACTGGGCACTGGAGGCGGCGATTCAGGCGGAGGACAAGCCGGTAGCGCTGATTCTGTTCGATGCGCGCAGCCCGGCCAGTGCTGAGCAATCCCTGCAAACCTTGCTATCGCAATGGGCAGAGCCGGTATACGAGGTCTTTTCCGAACAGTCTGATGTGGCTACCCAGCGGGCGCTGAATCACCGGCTGCAGTCCCGACGACTTGGACAGGCAGACTATCAACAGCTGATTTTGCCGCAGGCGGATTTCTCCGAGCTGGGCCAACAGATGCTGATCAAACGGCTGGAAGGTTGGCTGCAACGCCTGCCCCGGGATCAGCGAAACCCGTGATGGCGGCGCAGGCGTTCGTAGGCATTCTGAATCGCCTGTATTTTTTCCCCGGCGTTATCCTGCGCCTGGGCAGTCGCACCACGCGCGATCAGCTTGTCCGGGTGATGCAGGCTCAACTGCCGACGGTAGGCACGCTTGATCTGTTCCGGGCTGGCGTTCGGCTCCACGCCGAGTAGCGCCGCTGCCTCCTTGAGACTGTCACGGGCTTGCACCGGCGCCTTGGCACCCTGCCCGGCAGATTGATGACCGCGCTGGTGACGCTGGTGCATGCGCTGCTGCTCGGCCCGCCCGAGACCGGCAAAGCCCGACCATTCATCAAGCAACTGGCGCTCCTGGGCTGACAGCACACCATCGGCCAACGCCATGCGCCAGCAACAATCCATGAACTCCGCGGCCCGTGCCGGCTCCCGGCGCAGATAGCCTTTCACTGCCCGATTCAACTGCAGATCCGAGGTCTTGCCCTGATTGAACCAGTGCATGGCTTGCAGGCGGGCGGGCTCATCCAGCCGATACTGCTGCATCAGGTCGCGGGCCAGTTGCAGATGTGCCGGCAACACCCGCCCGCCGGACTTGGCCAGTCGCCCCATGCACTGGAACAGCAGTTGCTCGAAGCTCTGTACCTGACCACCCAACTGCCCCAGTCGCTTGGGCAGATCAGACCAGCGCTGCAGACGCCAATGCCGATCCAGCGCCTGACCGAGAACGGCACCGAGAATGGCACCGGGCACTGCCGCCAAGGCGCCACCCAACAGAATGCCCACCAGGGTCACCGGCCAGAGCATGGATCAGTGCTCCCGTGCCAGGCAGTCGGCTTGTGCCAGACGCTCAGGCGTCCCGACATCAATCCAGTTGCCACTGAAGTGTTCACCGCTGACAAGGCCCTGTTCTGCTGCGTCGCGCAGCAAGGGTGCCAGGGCAAAACGACCGGGCTGACAGTCGGCAAAGAGTGCAGGATCAAGCACAGCAATGCCGCTGTAGGTCAGGGCAGCTTGCCCTGCTGATGGATTGCCGATACGGCCAAGGTGGAGACTGAAGTCGCCCTGTTGCTTGAACGGCGGATTATCAATCAGCACCAGATGCGCCAGCATACCGGCTGGCAAGCTGAGACTGGCAAAATCAAACTGGGTCCAGATATCGCCATTGACCAGAATAAAGGGTTGATCGCCCAGAAGCGGCAAGGCGTTAAAGATACCCCCGCCGGTCTCCAGCGGTTCACCCTCGGGCGACCAGTTGATCGCCACTCCCAGATCAGCACCAGAAGCAAAGTGCGCCTCCAGCTGTTGACCCAGCCAGGCGTGGTTGATCACCAGGTCGCGGATACCCGCACCAGCCAGCGCTTCGATGTGCCATTGGATCAGCGGCTTGTCTGCCACCAGCAACAACGGCTTGGGGCAATGCAGGGTCAGGGGGCGCATGCGCTCACCCTTGCCGGCCGCCAGAATCATCGCCTTCACTGCTGCAACCCAAGACTGTCGAGTAGTCGCTCGAGGGGTGCCAGGCGGGTATCCACGGCACAGGCCTGGCGCAAGTAGCCGATAAAACGCGGTGCATCCTGCAGATAATGCGGCTTGCCATCACGGTGACAGATGCGCGCGAAGATACCCAGCACCTTGAGATGGCGTTGTACGCCCATCAGTCGCGATTGCCCAAGGAACGCAGCCAGCGCCTCGGGTACGGGCAAGCCAGCCTCCCGCGCTGCTGTCCAGTACCGCTCAAGCCAGGCCTGATGCTGATCAACCGACCAACTGTAGAAGGCATCGGCAAACAGGCTGGTGGCGTCATAGCTGAGCGGGCCGTAAAGGGCGTCCTGAAAATCCAGTACACCCGGCTCACCTTCGGCGGTCATCAGATTGCGCGGCATATAGTCCCGGTGCACGAAGACCTTGGGCTCAGCCTGAATCTGTGTCAGCAGCAGATCGGTCAGCTCGCTCCAGTCTGCCTGCTCAGTTGCACTGAGATCGCGGCCCAGTTGGCGAGCCACGTACCAGTCGGGAAACAGCTGCAGTTCGCGCAGCAGAATGGCCTGGTCGTATTCAGGCAACACATCCGGACGCGAACTCAACTGCCAGCGAATCAGGCTGCGTATCGCACCGTCAAACATGGCGTCCAGCTGGCTGGTGGAGACGCCCTCACGAATACTCTGCAGATAGGTACTGGCGCCCATGTCTTCAAGCAACAGAAAACCCTGTTGCAGATCAGCAGCAAAAATCCGCGGTGTTCGCACACCGGCCTCGGCTAACAGTCCGGCAATGCGCACAAAGGGGCCACAATCTTCCTGCTCGGGGGGCGCATCCATGACAATCAGGCTGTGCGAACCGTCCTGCCAGCGGAAATAACGACGAAAACTGGCATCGGCACTGGCTGCTGCCAGACTGCCCTGGCCCACCTCTCCCCAGCCCTGCAGGGCATACGCCTGCTGCACATGGGCGGGTAACCAGTCCTGTAACAAGGTCAATCTTGCATCCATCATTCGCATCCTGTTCCGGTCGACGCTGGCTCTGGCGTCCTACAATGCTTTATTATCCATTATCTTGCTGATCACAGGCAGCATGCATATTGCATTCTCCTCATACAAGCATCGCGCGCACAGACTGGAAGCCCGGATAATTACATAATGGCCAACCGCACTCCTCCGTTCCGCCCCCTATTTCCCATGTTGCTGGTTAGTGGCCTGCTGCTTGCGCAGCCCATGAGCAGTAATGCCAATAATCAGGTTGAATGCCGCGCCAGCAGCGACGGCCAAGGCTGGAGCTGTGCGCCGATTGGCGCGCCAGCCATGACGCCACCGCGGCCAGCACGCCCCGCTGCCGTTGTGCCGCCGCTGCCGGCTGAACCGGTAGCCAGCACAGCCGCACCAACAAGTAGCCGCGTGGCGCCCGCCCTGCATGAAATGGACTGGGTCCCACGCGAACAGCTCAGCGCAGAGCAGCAGGCCGCCATCGCGCCCTACTGCTCCGGCGCTTATATTGAGCCCCCGCGTGAAGGCCGGGACGACGAAACACCCTTTGCCGATCTGCCTGTCTATGCCTCGGCAGATGCCAGTCGTTTCGAGCAGGATACCCAGACCGGCACCCTGGAGGGTGATGTACTGCTGCGCCAGGGCCGTCTGCAGGCTCAGTCCAGCCGTGCCAGCTTTGATCAGAACAACAACCAGATCGTACTTGAGGGCAACGTCCGCCTGCGTGACCAGGGCGTTCTGGTGACTGGCGAACGCGCCAGCATGCAGATAGACAGTGGTGAAACCCGTATCGACCAGGTCAGTTATGTGGTGCACGATGCCCGCGCACGCGGCACTGCAACCAAATTGATGCGCCGCGATGATGCGGTGATCGTCATGACTGACGGCACCTATACCACCTGCGAACCAGGCCAGAATACCTGGGCCCTGCACAGTGATGATATCGAGCTGGACCGCGAGCGCGGCTGGGGTGAGGCCAAGCATGTGACTCTGCGGGTCAAGGATGTGCCGGTCTTCTACACGCCCTACCTGTATTTTCCGCTGGATGATCGCCGCCAGACCGGCCTGCTGCCCCCCACGCTGAGCAACTCGACCGACAACGGCACCGAGCTGGTGACGCCTTATTACATTAACCTGGCCCCGAACTATGACGCCACACTGTACCCGCGTCTGATGAGCAAGCGCGGTCTGCAGATGGAAGGCGAATTCCGTTACCTGCTACCAGACCACGAGGGCACCGCCCGTGCCAGCTTCCTGGATGACAGCGAGTCTGGTGACAATCGCTGGCTGTACGGTCTTGAGCACACCGGCGGTCTGTCAGGCCGACTGTTGACTGAAGTTGACTACACCGACATCAGTGATCCGTTTTTCTTTCAGGATCTGAACAGCTCGCTCGACTCGCGTGGCGATACCTTCGTCAATCAGCGTGCTGCCATGACCTATCGCGGCGACGGCTGGCGCCTGCAGGCAGCACTGCATGCCTATGAGCTGGCTACCGTCACTGCCCTGACGCCCTATCAACGCCTGCCGCAACTGCGCCTGGACGGCGGCCACTGGCTGGCCGATTCCGGCTTCAAGATCGATTACCGTGGCGAGTACAGCTATTTCGACCGGAACCTGGAAAGCGGCTTCATCGACAGTGAAGATGGCGGCAGCGTACTCAAACCCGATGAAAATCTGGTGGGTCTGCAGCGCGCCACCGGCCACCGGATCAGCCTGAGCCCGGCTATCAGCTATCCCTGGCGCAACAGCTGGGCCTTTGTTACCCCCTCGGCGCGCGTACAGTCAGTGTTCTATGACCTGGACTTTGATGCCCGTAACGGTGACGGCTTTGATTACGACAACGCCGACACCAACCCATCGAGCACTATTCCGGTCGCCAGCCTGGACGCTGGCCTGTACTTTGATCGCGAAACCAGCTGGTTTGGTAACAGCCTGCGCCAGACCCTTGAACCACGGGCTTTCTACTTGAATGCGCCGTACGAGGATCAAAGCGATCAGCCACTGTTCGATACCAACGAGAACACCTTCAGCTATAACGCGCTGTTCCGCGATGATCGCTTCAGCGGCAACGACCGTACCGGTGATGCCAACCAGTTGGCACTCGGTGTAACCACCCGGGCGTTTGAAAATAACGGCACCGAGCGCGCACGGGCCAGCCTGGGTCAGGTCTTCTACTTTGACGATCGCCGCGTGCAACTGCTCGACAATACCGGCGGCAATCGCGAAGACGGCACCAACTCGTCGTCGGCCTATGCCGGAGAGCTGATGTACCGCGTCAGCCAGGCCTGGCGCCTGCGTGCCGATGCCCTCTGGGACCCCAAGGACAACCGCAACGGCGCGGGCAGCCTGATGGCCAATTATCAGCCCTCACCGCGCAAGATCATCAATGCCGGTTACCGCTACCGCAACAACATCAACACCTTCGATTCGCTGAGTGGCAGCTTCCTGAGTGAGAATCAGCGTATCGACCAGTCCGATCTATCGGTGATCTGGCCGCTCAATCCACAGTGGAGCATGATTGGTCGCTGGCAACACGACTTCGCCGGGGATCGAACCCTTGAGGCCTTTGGCGGTCTGGAATATGACAGCTGCTGTTGGAAGCTGCGCTTTATCCACCGCTACTGGGTGGATTACAACGAACGTGAATCCGTTGCCCGCGATACCGGCAACACCGGCATATTCCTGCAGGTTGTCCTGAAAGGCCTGGGTAACGTCACCGGCAACCGCGTCGAAAGCCTTCTAGATGAAGGCATCCCTGGTTACAGAGAGCGAGAGAATAATGGTTTCTAAGCTATACCCGGCAGTACTCGGCCTGTGTGCAGGCCTATTGTTCAACATGGCGCAAGCCCAGGTCGTACCGCTTGATCGCGTCGCCGCCATCGTCGACAACGATGTGGTCATGCTCAGCCAGGTCGAGCAGCGCATGGCCGCCGTGCGTCAACAGCTGGTTGAGCGTGGCGCCCAGTTGCCACCCGATGACATATTGCGCGAGCAGGTGCTGGATCGCCTGGTCGTAGAAAGCATTCAGTTGCAGATGGGTGATCGCGCCGGCATTCGCATTGATGATGCCAGCCTGAACCAGACCATGGCGCAACTGGCCGAGCGGAACGGTGTCAGCCTGGAGCAGTTCCGTGCCGCGCTTGAACGTGACGGTATCAGTTACAACCAGGCTCGTGAGCAGATTCGCCAGGAGATGATCATCAACCGGGTGCGTCAGCGCCGGGTAGCCGAACGCATCCAGGTCAGCGAGCAGGAAGTACGCAACTTCCTTAACTCCGAAGCCGGCCGCATAGAAACAGCCGCCGATTACCAATTGGCGATGATTGTCCTGCCGGTGCCCGAAACCGCCACCCAGGAACAGGTCGCGCGTATCGCCGATACAGCGCAGGAGATCTATACCGAGCTACGTGGCGGCGCTGACTTTACTTCCCTGGCCGTCAGCCGCTCCGGTGGCGATACTGCGCTGGAGGGTGGTGAGCTCGGCTGGCGCAAAGGTGCCCAGTTGCCTGGGCCTTTTGCCAACGCCATTGCCGCGCTGGAGATAGGCGAGGTGACTGCCCCTATTCGCTCACCTGCGGGTTACCATATCCTCAAGCTGCAGGACAAACGTGGCGGTGATGGTCAGATGGTCGACGAATATCAGGTCCGTCACATCCTGATCAAACCCAGCGAAATCCGCAGCGAAGGTGAAGCGGCAGAATTGATGCAACGCATCTATGAGCGCATCGGCAACGGCGAGTCCTTCGCCACCCTGGCCCGTGCCGTGTCGGAAGATCCAGGCTCTGCCCTGAATGGCGGCTCGCTGAACTGGATCACACCCGATGCCATGGTGCCCGAGTTCCGCGAGGTCATGCTGAGCTCACCGATGAATCAGGTTTCCCGTCCCTTCCAGTCCCAGTTCGGCTGGCATGTGCTTGAGGTTCAGGATAAGCGCACCGTCGACATGACCTCCGAAATGCGTGAGCAACAGGCGCGAAACCTGCTGCAGAATCGCAAGTTCGATGAAGAACTGCAGACCTGGCTGCTGGAAATTCGCGGCGACGCCTATGTCGAGATCAAGATCTAGTGACCTGCCGTGCTATCGCCTTGACCGCCGGCGAGCCGGCGGGCATTGGCCCGGACCTGTGCCTGATGCTGGCCAGTCAGCCCTGCGACCATCAGCGCGTGGTGATAGCCGACCCTGAGCTGCTCTACAGCCGGGCCAACCAGTTGGGGCTGACGGTTTCTCTCACCCCCTTTGACCCACAGTCCCCGCCCCAGCCACAGGCTGCCGGCGAGCTGAGCTTTCTGCCCCTGGCCCTCGCTGCCCCCTGTATTGCCGGCGAGCTGAACCCGAGCAATGCCGGCTATGTACTGGAGAGCCTGCGTCTGGCCGGCAACGGCTGCCTGCAAGGCCAGTTTGCCGCCGTGGTGACAGCGCCCGTGCACAAGGGCGTGATCAATGACGCCGGCGTGCCTTTCTCGGGGCATACCGAGTATTTTGCCGATCTGACCAACACCCCGCTGGTGGTCATGATGCTTGCCTGCCCGGGGCTGCGCGTGGCGCTGGCTACCACCCATCTGCCGTTGCGTGCGGTGGCCGATGCCATTAATGCACCACTGCTGGAGCAGGTGCTGACCATCCTGCATGCCGACCTGCAGAACAAGTTCGGCATTCCTGCACCGCGTATTCTGGTCTGCGGCCTGAACCCGCATGCGGGTGAAGGCGGGCATATGGGCCATGAAGAAATTGACGTGATTATTCCGGTATTGCAGCAGTTGCGCGCCCAGGGCATGCAGCTGGAAGGGCCACTGCCCGCCGATACGCTGTTCACCCCCAAACACCTTGATCAGGCTGACGCGGTGCTGGCCATGTATCACGACCAGGGCCTGCCCGTGCTCAAGCACAAGGGCTTTGGCAATGCCGTGAATATCACCCTGGGTCTGCCGATCATTCGCACCTCGGTCGATCACGGTACCGCCCTGGATCTGGCCGGCACGGGTCGTGCCGATCCCGGCAGCCTGCGGGTTGCGCTGGACACTGCCATCAGCATGATAAACGCCGGAGCGCGGACATGAGTGACTTTGCCCCCCACCGGGCGCGCAAGCGCTTTGGTCAGAACTTCTTGCATGACGCAGGCGTGATCAATCGCATTCTGCGTGCGGTCAGCCCGCGCGAAGGCCAGCATCTGGTTGAAATTGGCCCCGGACAAGGCGCCATCACCGAGGGCCTGCTAAGCAGCGGTGCGCAACTCGATGTGGTTGAACTCGACCATGACCTGCATCCCCTGCTGCTGTCGCGCTTCGGTCACAGCCCGCTGTTCACCCTGCACAAGGGCGACGCCCTGAAGTTTGATTTCCGACAGCTGGCGGTGAACGGCGAGAAGCTGCGCATTGTCGGCAACCTGCCCTACAACATTTCCACACCCTTGATGTTTCACCTGATCAGTCAGGCTGATTGCGTCGCCGACATGCATTTCATGCTGCAAAAGGAAGTCGTGCAGCGCCTGGCGGCCGGCGCCGGCATGAACCATTACGGCCGTCTGGGCATCATGGTGCAGTACCACTGCCAGGTAGAGCACCTGTTTGATGTGGCCCCGGGATCCTTCAGCCCGGCGCCCAAGGTTGACTCGGCGATTGTGCGACTGACGCCGCATGCCACCCTGCCGCACCCGGCAGATGATCCGGCCCTGCTTGAAGTGGTCGTGCGTGAAGCCTTCAACCAGCGCCGCAAGACCCTGCGTAATACCCTCAAGCCACTGCTGGACGCCGAGAGCATCGAAGCCGAAGGTCTGGACCCGACGCTGCGTCCCGAACAAGTCGACCTGGCCGGGTTTGTCCGTCTGGCCAACCGTCTGAAACGGCAAAAAGCCGCAGAAGAACAGGAATAACACATGGGTAATCAGAGCATCAATGTTGTCGAAGTCGGTGTCATCACGCGCTATCTGCGTGAACAGTCTGATCCGGGCGCACAACGTTTTGCCTTTGCCTACACGGTGCACATTCGCAACCATGGCAACCAGGCTGTTCAACTGATCGACCGGCGCTGGCTGATCACCGACGGTAACGGCAAGGTTCGCGAAGTGGTCGGTGACGGCGTGGTCGGTGAACAGCCGTTGATTCAGCCAGGCGCTGAATATACCTACAGCAGCGGCTGCCTGCTCGATACTCCGGTCGGCAGCATGGAAGGGCATTACGGCATGCTGGCGGCTGACGGCAGTCGCTTCAACGCACAGATCCAGCGTTTTCGACTGGCCATGCCCAACGCCCTGAACTGAGCGATGAGCCGATGACCGCCTATGCCGTTGGTGATATTCAGGGCTGCCTGACGCCGCTCAAGTGCCTGCTCGCAGAGGTTGACTTCAACCCGTCCCGCGACCAGCTCTGGTCAGTCGGCGACATGGTCAACCGCGGCCCCGACTCGCTGGAAACCCTGCGTTTTCTCGATAGTCTGGGTAATGCCTGTATTGCTGTGCTCGGCAACCATGATCTGCATCTGCTTGCCGCCGCACGAGACGCCACCCGCCTGCGTAAATCCGATACGCTGCTGCCGATTCTCAAGGCCAGCGATTGCCAACGCTTGCTGGGCAACTTGCGGCAGCGCCCGTTGGCACACTGGGACGCAAACCGTGGCATGCTCATGACCCACGCCGGGATCCCACCGATCTGGACGGTGACACAGACCCTCAAGCGCGCAGCGGAAGTGGAAACTGTGCTGCGCTGTGACGAGCGTCTACCGTGGTTTCTGGATGAGATGTACGGCAACGACCCGGTTCGCTGGAAACCCTCGCTTGAGGGCACAGATCGCCTGCGGGTGATCACCAATTACCTGACCCGGATGCGTTTCTGTAAAGCCGACGGCAGCCTTGATCTAAAATCCAAGGAAGGGGTAGGCAGCGCGCCCAAGGGCTATGCGCCCTGGTTCAGCTTCCCGCGCCGCGACCCGCAGATTCAGATCCTGTTTGGCCATTGGGCGGCGCTGGGTGGCACGACCAACATGCCCGGCATACACGCGCTGGACAGCGGTTGTGTCTGGGGCGCCAGCATGACCTTGATGAATCTGGACAGCGGTGAACGCATCCAGTGCGACTGTGGAGAAATGGCATGAGCGAGTTCCGACATATTGACCCGCAGTCCGCCGCAGGGCTGCTCGACAACGGCGCGGCACTGGTCGACATCCGCGATCCAGACAGCTTTGCCAGGGGGCATATCACCAGCGCAGTTCACCTCGACAATGCCAGCCTGGCAGATTTTGTTGCCCAGGCCGACAAGCAAACGCCACTGATTGTCTGTTGCTACCACGGCAACTCCAGCCAGCCGGCAGCGGCCTACCTCGCTAGCCTCGGCTTTGCCGAGGTCTACAGCCTGGACGGCGGCTTTGAACTCTGGCGGCAGTATCATCCGCAACGCCTGAGTGCCTTGGACTGAGTCCCACCAAGCCGGACAAGCTCACATCCGGCAATGTAATTTTTATGTAAATCCCGCTTTCGTCCCCACGCAAAAGAACTATTCTGTTGATGAGGCAATCATAAATGTGAATGCCGGTCTGCCGGCTTCCTATAACAGGGGAGCCTGCCGGATCCCGAACGGGGAACAGAGCGCCCGCCCGGACGATTCGACAGACTCCCCGACCATGCCCGCTGTTTGTGGTCTTGGGGGATTCTGCATCAGGAAATGCCATCACCCTTTGCCAGCCTGGAGCATGTGGAAGCGCCAGACCTCACCCCTGCAAGCGAGGTCGAGTCATGAGCATATTCAGTCATTTTCAGAACCGTTTCGAAACCACCCGGCAGGAGGAGTACAGCCTGCAGGAGTACCTTGACCTGTGCAAAGCCGATCCGCTGACCTATGCCACTGCCGCCGAACGCCTGCTCAAGGCCATTGGCGAACCCGAATTGATCGACACCTCGATGAACCCGCGCCTGTCGCGGATCTTCTCCAACAAGATGATCAAACGCTACCCGGCCTTTGCCGACTTTCACGGCATGGAGGATGCCATCGAGCATATCGTCTCCTTCTTCCGGCATGCCGCCCAGGGACTTGAGGAACGCAAACAGATTCTCTATCTGCTCGGCCCGGTCGGCGGCGGCAAGTCCTCACTGGCAGAAAAGCTCAAAGCGCTGATGCAGCAAGTGCCCTTCTACGCGATCAAGGATTCACCGGTGTTCGAGTCACCGCTCGGACTGTTCAGTCCTGAAGAGGACGGTGCGATTCTCGAAGAGGATTACGGCATCCCCCGGCGCTATATCAACAGCATCATGTCGCCCTGGGCGGTCAAACGCCTGCATGAGTTCAATGGCGACATCAGCCAGTTCCGGGTGGTCAAGCTCTACCCCTCAATCCTGCAACAGACGGCGATTGCCAAAACCGAGCCCGGCGACGAGAACAATCAGGATATTTCTGCGCTGGTCGGCAAGGTCGATATTCGCAAGCTCGAGGAGTTTCCGCAGAACGACCCGGACGCCTACAGCTATTCCGGTGCCCTGTGCCGCGCCAACCAGGGGCTGATGGAATTTGTCGAGATGTTCAAGGCGCCGATCAAGGTACTGCATCCGCTGCTCACCGCGACCCAGGAAGGCAACTACAACAGCACCGAGGGACTGGGGGCTATACCCTTCAACGGCGTGATCCTGGCACACTCCAACGAGTCCGAGTGGCACACCTTCCGCAACAACAAGAACAACGAAGCCTTCATTGACCGCATCTACATCGTCAAGGTGCCCTATTGCCTGCGCGTCAGTGATGAAATCCAGATCTATCAGAAACTCCTGACCAGCAGTTCCCTGGCCAACGCCCACTGCGCCCCGGATACCCTGAAGATGCTGGCCCAGTTCACGGTACTGTCGCGCCTGAAGGAGCCGGACAACTCGAATCTCTACTCGAAAATGCGTATCTATGACGGCGAGAATCTGAAAGATACCGATCCCAAGGCCAAGTCGATCCAGGAATACCGCGACAGCGCCG
This sequence comes from Gammaproteobacteria bacterium HGW-Gammaproteobacteria-11, assembly GCA_002840055.1. Lineage (GTDB taxonomy): Bacteria > Pseudomonadota > Gammaproteobacteria > Pseudomonadales > Pseudomonadaceae > Halopseudomonas. Next base: position 464,606 of record PGZJ01000003.1, read on the forward strand.
GGGTAGATGAAGGCATGAACGGTCTGTCGACGCGCTTTGCCTTCAAGATTCTGTCCAAGGTCTTCAACTACGACAACACCGAGGTGGCAGCCAACCCGGTGCACCTGCTCTATGTACTGGAGCAGCAGATTGAACAGGAGCAGTTCCCCGCCGACACCAGTGAGCGCTATCTGCGCTTTATCAAGGAATACCTGGCGCCGCGCTACGTCGATTTCATCGGCAAGGAAATCCAGACTGCGTATCTGGAGTCCTACAGCGAGTACGGGCAGAACATTTTCGACCGCTATGTGATGTATGCGGATTTCTGGATTCAGGATCAGGAATACCGCGATCCGGACACCGGCGAAATCCTCAACCGCGTGGCCCTGAACGAGGAGCTGGAAAAGATCGAAAAGCCGGCGGGCATCAGCAATCCCAAGGATTTCCGCAACGAGATCGTCAATTTCATGCTGCGCGCACGCGCCCAGAACAACGGTAAGAACCCGAGCTGGCTGTCCTATGAAAAGCTGCGCATGGTGATCGAGAAGAAGATGTTCTCCAACACCGAAGATCTGCTGCCGGTCATCAGCTTCAATGCCAAGGCCAGCAAGGAAGATCAGAAGAAGCACGGCGACTTTGTCAGCCGCATGATCGAACGTGGCTATACCGAGAAACAGGTTCGCCTGCTGTCGGAATGGTACTTGCGGGTGCGCAAGGCCCAGTAGCGGCTTTGCCGCAATTGGGCCAGCCGCAAGCTGCAAGCTTCAAGCGGCAAGAAAACACGCCGAGTAGCGCCTGGCATCAGCGTTTGAATTCAGCACGGCCAGCTTCAAGCTTGCAGCTTAAAGCTTACCGCTGGCCCGGAGGGCCCTTATGACCCACGTGATCGACCGCCGTTTGAACGGCAGGAACAAGAGCACGGTTAACCGCCAGCGTTTCCTGCGCCGTTACAAGTCGCACATCAAGAAGGCCGTTGAGGAGGCGGTTGGGCGGCGTTCCATTACCGATATCAGCGGTGGCGAACAGATCAGCATTCCCGGTCGGGATATTGATGAACCCATCTTCCACCACGGCCAGGGTGGCCGCAAAACCGGGGTGCATCCAGGCAACCGCGACTTCAGCAGCGGTGACCGCATTGCCCGCCCAGACGGTGGTGGCGGTGGCCAGGGCGGCAGCCAGGCTGGCGACAACGGCGAGGGTGTCGATGAGTTTGTGTTTCAGATTACCCAGGATGAATTCCTCGACTTCATGTTCGAGGATCTGGCTCTGCCCAACCTGGTCAAGCGCCATCTGACCGGGACCGACACCTTCAAGCCGGTGCGTGCCGGTATCAGCCAGCAGGGCAACCCGTCACGGATCAATATTGTCCGCTCAATGCGCGCCGCCCACGCCCGGCGTATTGCCCTGAGCGGCGGCAGTCGCAGCCGTTTGCGTGAGGCCGAGCGCGAACTGGCGCTGTTGCTCAAGGAGCAACCGGACAACCTGCAGGACCAGAGGACACTGGAGGAGGAAATCACCCAACTGCGCAAGCGCATTGACCGAATTCCCTTCCTGGACACCTTTGACCTGCGCTACAACCTGATCACAAAACAGCCGACGCCCAGCTCCAAGGCCGTAATGTTCTGCCTGATGGATGTGTCCGGGTCCATGACCCAGGCCACCAAGGATCTGGCCAAGCGCTTCTACATCCTGCTGTACCTGTTCTTGCAGCGCAATTACGAGCGCATTGAGGTGGTGTTTATCCGCCACCACACCAGCGCCAAGGAAGTCGATGAAGAGGAGTTCTTCTACTCCCGGGAAACCGGCGGCACCATTGTTTCCAGCGCCCTGCGACTGATGCAGCAAATTGTCGAAGAGCGCTACTCACCGAATGAGTGGAACATCTACTGCGCCCAGGCCTCGGACGGCGATAACTGGAATGATGACTCGCCGATCTGCCGCGAGCTGCTGGCCAGACAGATCATGCCGGCCATGCAGTATTACTGTTACGTGGAAATCACCCCGCGTGACCACCAGGCCCTGTGGTACGAATACGAACAGGTAGCCGAACAGTTCAACGACAGCTTTGCCCAACAGCAGATAGTCGATGCCGGTGATATTTACCCGGTCTTTCGCAAGCTGTTCCAGAAGAGGATGGCCACATGAAACGCCAACCCATTTCCACCGGCTCGGAATGGACCTTCGAGCTGATTCAGGAATACGACCGCGAACTTGGGCGCATTGCCCATGATATCTATGGACTGGATACCTATCCGAACCAGATCGAGGTGATCACCGCCGAGCAGATGATGGATGCCTATGCTTCGGTAGGCATGCCACTGGGTTATCACCACTGGTCCTATGGCAAACACTTCCTGCACACCGAGAAGAACTACAAGCGAGGACAGATGGGCCTGGCTTACGAGATCGTGATCAACTCCGATCCCTGCATCGCCTATCTGATGGAAGAAAACACCATGACCATGCAGGCGCTGGTGATTGCCCATGCCTGCTATGGTCACAACTCCTTTTTCAAGGGTAACTACCTGTTCCGCAGCTGGACCGACGCCAGCGCCATCATCGATTATCTGGTGTTTGCCAAGCATTACATCAGCCAGTGCGAGGAGCGCCACGGCATTGATGCGGTGGAGGACATTCTCGACTCCTGCCATGCCCTGATGAATTATGGCGTCGACCGCTACAAGCGCCCCTATCCGATATCGGCCGAGGAAGAGCGGCTGCGCCAGCACGAGCGCGAGGAGCACCTGCAGCGTCAGGTCAACGACCTGTGGCGGACCATCCCGGTATCGGCCAGCCTCAGGGACAAACAGGCCGAGGAGGAACGCTATCCCAGCGAACCGCAGGAAAACCTGCTGTACTTCATCGAGAAAAACGCGCCGCTGCTGGAGCCCTGGCAACGTGAAGTGGTGCGCATCGTCCGCAAGGTAGCGCAGTACTTTTACCCGCAGCGCCAGACCCAGGTCATGAACGAGGGCTGGGCCACCTTCTGGCATTACACCCTGCTCAACCATTTGTACGATGAGGGCAAGGTAACCGATGGCTTCATGCTCGAGTTTCTGCAGTCCCATTCCAGCGTGATCTACCAGCCACCCTTCGACAGCAAGTGGTACAGCGGCATCAATCCCTACGCCCTGGGCTTTGCGATGATGACCGACATCCGCCGCATGTGTGAACACCCTACCGAGGAAGACCGCCGCTGGTTCCCCGAGATTGCCGGGACTGACTGGCTGGAAACCATCAAGTTCGCCATGCGCACTTTCAAGGATGAAAGCTTCATCCTGCAATACCTGTCGCCCAAGGTAATTCGCGACCTGAAACTGTTCGCCATCGTTGACGACGAACAGGACGATCACCTGGAAGTAGCGGCCATCCATGATGACAGTGGCTACCGCGCGGTGCGTCAGCATCTGGCCGCACAGTACAACCTCGGCAACCGCGAGCCGAACATTCAGGTCTGGAAGGTTGACCGGCGTGGTGACCGCTCCCTGACCCTGCGTCACCAGCGGCATGACGGCAAACCCCTGGGCGACTCGACCAATGACATGCTCAAGCACCTGCACCGTCTCTGGGGCTTCGACATTCATCTGGACAGTCTGGACGGGGACAAGGTCATCGAGTCCCTGCACCTGCCACCCAAAACCGACAACAGCCTGGACCGGATGCCCAAATTTGATCTGAACATTCCGCCGATCTAGTGGCGGCGGCAGGCTGTAAGCGTCAAGCAACAAGCAAAACCCCAGCCTCAACACCTTTCAACCTGGGGCTTGAAGTTTGTGGCTTGAAGCTTGAAGCTTGTGGCTTGCAGCTCACAGCAGATCGAGGCATCAGGCTTGACGTCACCCACTTATGCAACCTACCTGGTCGGCGGCGCCGTTCGTGACCAACTGCTTGGCCATCCCTTCAGCGACTATGACTGGGTGGTGGTGGGCGCCACCCCCGAAGACATGCTGAGTGCCGGGTTCAAGCCGGTCGGACAGGACTTCCCGGTGTTTCTGCACCCAAAGACCGGCGAGGAATACGCGCTGGCGCGCACCGAGCGCAAAAGCGGTCGCGGCTATGGCGGCTTTGTCTTCCATACCAGCCCGGACGTCACCCTGGAACAGGACCTGATCCGCCGCGACCTGACCGTCAATGCCATGGCCATGGACAGCAATAGCACGCTGATTGACCCCTACGGTGGCCAGCGCGACCTGGCGGCACGTCTGCTGCGGCATGTCTCCCCGGCCTTTGTCGAGGACCCGCTACGGGTATTGCGGGTGGCCCGTTATGCCGCGCGCTACAAGCGCATGGGCTTTCGCGTGGCCGCTGAAACCCTGCAACTGATGCGTGAGCTGGCCGAATCAGGCGAGCTGGCGGCGCTGACCCCGGAACGCACCTGGAAGGAAATCAGCCGCGCCCTGATGGAGCCCAATCCCGACGTCTTTATCCGTGTGCTGCGCGACTGCGGCGCACTCAAGGCAATGCTGCCCGAAGTCGACAAGCTCTTCGGCGTGCCGCAACCCATCGCCCATCACCCGGAAGTCGATACCGGTGAACACCTGTTGCTGGTACTGGAAGCCGCCGCGAGTCTGCAATTGCCACTGGCAGCGCGCTGGGCCTGCCTGCTGCATGATCTGGGCAAGGGCCTGACCGATCCGGCCCTCTGGCCCAAGCATCATGGCCATGAGCACAGTGGCCTGCGGGCGGTAAAAGCGGTGAATGCACGCTGCAAGGCGCCCCGCGACTGTCAGGAACTGGCGCTGCTGACCTGCGAATACCATACCCATTGCCACCGCGCACGGGAGCTGAAGCCGGAAACCCTGCTCAAGCTGTTCAAGACCTTTGATATCTACCGCCGACCCGAGCGTTTCGAACAGTTTCTCGGTGCCTGCGAGGCGGACGCCCGCGGCCGCACGGGGCTGGAGAACGAGCCCTATCCGCAGGCCGATTACCTGCGCGCCGCTGCGCAGGCGGCACGCAGTGTCAATGTCGAGGCGTTAATGGCGCGGGGGCTGGAAGGCGCAGAATTGGGCAAGGCGTTGGAGCAGGAGCGGAAAAAGGCGCTTGCTGACTTCAAAACAGGGTTTAGCCAGGCCCGGACCTAGAACCCCTTCGCGGTCAGGCGACCGCTCCTACCGGGTCGGATCAGTGCTGGGGCTATACCCTGTGGGAGCGGTCGCCTGACCGCGAACAGGGGGCTCAAGCAAAGCTCAGCTGCCT
>PGZJ01000054.1 GCA_002840055.1 Gammaproteobacteria bacterium HGW-Gammaproteobacteria-11
GGTTTTCTCGTCTCTCAGTATCCATGTTTCGGCGCCAAGACGATTGAACGACGCGATCTGATAGTTCACCAGCAATTCGCCCATAGCGCGGCTGATGGCGTGTAGTTTTCCAAGTTCACCCAGAGGCTCGTCACCCTGCAGCTGGGCGTAATGGGCATCCAGGAAGGCTTGTAGATGTGCGTGCGACTCGATAACCGGCAACAGCCTACGTGAATAAGAGGGTTCGGTAGAGCGTAGCGCCGCGCTGGTTTGGGGTAATTCGTCGGTATCATCGAGGCGTGTTTCCAGACGCTGGACTGCAGTTACAACGTCCTTCACGCCCAATGTCCTGGCCAGGGTTTGCAAGCGGAGCATCCGTTGCTGATAGTCCTGCTTGTTACGCAACTCATAGGGGCTTCCGTTCTGATTGAAATACACCAACGCATTTGCGCAGGTCAGAAAGGCCAAGGATCGGAGTTCCTGGGTCGTCTGCAGCTCTTGTTGTATGCGCCCGGCTTGAGCCGGCACGGCAATAATCAAAAACAACATGAGTATTGCCGCTCTATTCATCCTGTGGATATCCATTGTCGCTCCCTAAGTTTTCCACCGCTTCAAGCCGACCGCCAGGCAGCGCCCGCCCCGTCAGGATTGGGCTGGATTGGCACCCAAGTGCCGCCGCCATAGTCGGTCTAGCTGGGCGCCTCGTCATAGCCGCACCCATCAAGCCGATCCAGAAACCACGATGCTCGGCGGCTAGTGCGAGGCGGGCGGCCTGTACATTGGCTCAGCGGCGAACGCTCGCCGTGATTTTCGCATGCGGGCCAGACACCTGCGCAGCCCAGGCCTCGGCGGCCTGGTCGAGCGTGTAGTCGACGTAGTCGATCTGGATTTCCTGCTCCCTCGCGATCTTCAGCAGACGCAGCCAGATTTGCTCGCGGTCAGCGGGCGGGCGCTGGCCCGTACCAATGCACGACAGCGAACGGAACAGCAGATCGGCAATGTCGAGATCGAGCTTGCGCCCTGCCCCGGTGCCAATGGTCATGATCCGTGCGCCCCAGTTGGTAGCCTTCAAAGAGCTAAGCATGGGTTGGCCGCAAACCAGATCCAGCACTACGTCGAACCCACCGTCGCCTGAGTCTTTCAGTGCCGCAACATCATCGGCGCCGCCCAACGTCACCACGTCATCGGCGATGCCGCGCGACTTCAAGCGCGTCAGTGCCTCGGCAGAGCGTGCCGCACCCACGACCTTTCCGGCGCCCATGCCACGAGCCAGCTGCAGCGCGATCTGGCCAAGGGTGCCGGTAGCGCCGAGCACGAGCACTTTTTCGCCTTTCTGGATTTGCGCCTTCTCCAGCGGCACGATGGCGCCGGTCCCGGCGATACCCATGCTGATCGCGGTCTTGTCATCTACGTCGTCCGGAACGTTCCAGACCTCCGCAGCCGGTACCAGCGTGCGCTCGGCCCAGGCACCGAACGGCAAAACCGAACGCTCGCCGAAATACACTCGACGGCCGTCTTCCGCGCGACCGACACCTTCGCCACGAATCACACAGGGATACTCGACCCCGAGTCGATAAGCGCCGAGCACGTCCCAACCGCCCAAGCCGGCGGTGTCGACGTCAATCATGACGGAGCCTTGCTGCGGCTCAGGTTCGCGAAACTCGCCTACTACCGGTGGAGCATTGCGCTCGGAAATGATGGCTGCACGCATGCGAATCTCCTTCTTGTTTGTCTTGTTGTCGGGGTTGAAGCCAGGGTATTAGTTGAACATTTTAACGTATTTTGTCCAGCAATAATTCCGCTATGGAACCGTGGCGCCGGCTTCGCAATATCCATCGAATGACCACAAAGCGGTGACCTACTCGACTACCAGATAATCTGTTCACTTTTCGTGATTTTGTATCGTTATTCTGCTTTTCCCCAGTAATCTTCGTCTAGGCTGAAAATTTCATAACAGAAGGAGGACATCCATGGCTTCAATCTTCGATATCCCGGTGCAATCCAATGATGGCCAATCGCTTACACTGGAGCGCTACAAAGGCAAGGTATTGCTGGTCGTCAATGTGGCGTCCAAATGCGGGCTGACGCCACAGTACGAAGGGCTTGAAAAGCTCTACGAAGACAAGCGCGAACAAGGCTTGGAGGTGCTGGCGTTCCCCGCCAATAATTTCAAGGAGCAGGAGCCGGGCAGCGACCAAGAGATCAAGGAGTTCTGTACCTTGACCTATAACGTGCAGTTCCCGCTTTTCGCCAAGGTGTCTGTCGCCGGCGAGGATCGTCATCCGCTCTATGGGGAATTGACCGCCGCCAAGCCAGACGCTACCGGTGAAGGTCCCATGCGTGAGCGGCTCGCCGGTTATGGCATCCAGACCAACGCTGCCCCGGAGGTGCTCTGGAACTTCGAGAAGTTCGTCATCGGTCGC
>PGZJ01000055.1 GCA_002840055.1 Gammaproteobacteria bacterium HGW-Gammaproteobacteria-11
GGCCAAAAGCTGCCTGTCGTTGAGTGCAATTTTTGACTCATGGCTGCCAGCAACGGCAGCAGTTAAAATGCTCAGAGACGATCACTCAACGAGCAATAGACCTAGTTTGTTCGACCGAGCTAGATTAGTAAAAGCTCTTTCACTTTTTGCTTGATTTCAGCAGGGCTTTCTTCAAATCCGTATTTACCGGCATTATCTTTAGAAGAGTTATATCCCAAGAAATAACCATTGTATTGAAAGTAGTTAGTGTCAATTTTTCGCCTGCTTGGCTTGCCTTTTTCCAGCATATCCAGAAGCGTTTTTAAGTGTGAGCGTGTTAGCCAGAATTTTAGAAGTAATCCGCTCCCTAGCACTTCAGTGCCGATCATTGGAGCTGCTTGAAAGCCCAAGGCCTAGCTCAGGGCTAGTCGTCTACACCAGTTCCGCTATGTATGCTGAAGGGGGCCCAACCACTCTACCTGACCAGCAACCTCAAGCGCTTCGGCGAATTCAACCTCAAGCTAAACCGGCCACCGGAGCCCTGGATCAAGGACTCGGTGTTCCAACAAGCTGCCGGCTCGCTGCGGGTGATCAGACCTAGCCAGCTAGATACCGAGAAAACGCCATGATCAACATTCCTCCCGCATCCTTCCGCCTTACACCGTACGGCGAAGTGGACGCCGTGGCGTTGGAAAACCTGCGCGACAGCTTCGACACCTCTCAACTGCTCCGGCTGGTTGATCGCTTGGACGTCTGCTTGGTGGAACTGGGTGGAATCACCTCCATTCGCGACGAGCTACTGAGATTGCATGCGATGGCTCTGACGATAGTTGAGGGCATCGCTCTTACGGTGCCTGCCGAGAGTGCTTGTATCTGGACAGAAGCCCAATCTCTACAGATGGATCTTGAGGCACTGGTTTCTTGGGCGCGCTCCGCTCAGCTCATCATTGCGCCGCTGATCAATCTTGCTCCACAGCACGAGGCATGAGCGCTCTCGCCGATTTCGACGAGGCTCAACTGTTTCTGACCATGGCTGGAATCGCCCGTAAGTAGATCAATTCACCAATCAGTTCTACGAGTGTCTGAGTAATCACAGCCGCCGCGGCCAGCGCGCGAATGGACTCCGGGAGCGCTAGGGCCAGGGGAAGCACTACAAGCGAGTTGCGAGTGCCTGAGCTAAAGGCCACTGCCCGTGCGGCAGAAGCCTCCAAGCCAAATAGCCGGGAGCTGAGTACGCCGAGGGCCGGAGCGAGTAGTAGAAACGCTCCGTATACCGGAAGCAACGGCGCCAGGATGTCGAGTTGGTACACGACAGCCGCGATCTGCGAACCCACCACCACGATTAGAACCAGGGCCATTGCAGGCACTGGCAGCCAGGCCCAACCTGCGCTCCATGCGCGAAGCAGCAGAGATCGGCGTCCGCCAAATTCGGTGAGCACAGCCGCTACCAAGGGTAGGACGATCAGTAACAGGAAGGCTTCTGCGAAGGGCCACAGCTCGATCACTGTGCCGGCTTCGGGGCCAAGGATTAGCCGCAAGTAGAGGGGCAGCAGCAGAAGCTGGAGCAACAGCAGCAATGGCGTCGCCGCGAGCACCAGACGAGAGTCCCCTTTGCCCAGGTGGGTGAAGACCACCACGTAATCGATACAAGGCGTCAGCAGGACAAGCAGCGCGCCGACCAACAAGGCCTTGTTCGATGAGAGCGGCCACGTCACCAGCCACACCATCAATGGCACCAATAGGAAGTTGGCCAGCAACAAGGCACCGACGAAGCGGCGGTTGGCAAAAGCTTCTCGCAGCTCCAAAAAAGGAATCTGCAGAAACATGGCATACATCAGCACGGCAATCGCCGGTGTGATGGCCATGGCCGTCAGTCCGGTGAATTGCGCAGAGCTCAGGCCTGCAATGGCAGCGGCCACCACCGCCGCGAAATAAAATGCTATCTGGTGTTCTTCCAGCCAGTCCCGCGACATCTGATATCTTCCCTTGTTGCGCAAGGGCGACATTCTCCCACTGGCATCGGATTTAACCCAGCGTTGAGGCTGGTTGCTTTTCGCTTTGCCGTTGGGCGAAGTCCGCAACGGTCCTAACAAGTCCTGCCGATAAGAGGATGCATGATGTTTCGAAATAACTGGATGGCGGGTCTGAGGCAAGTGCTCGCCATCGCCAGGAGTTAACCGCAATGAATCCTCAACCTTCAGGCATGCCCTGGAACCTGCTGCTGCTAACCTGGCTGGTCGCACTGGTATCGACCCTGTCCGCGCTGTTCATTGGTGAGGTGATGGGCCAGGCACCCTGCGTGTTGTGCTGGTTCCAGCGTGCCTTCATGTTTCCGCTGGCGGTGATCCTGGCC
>PGZJ01000056.1 GCA_002840055.1 Gammaproteobacteria bacterium HGW-Gammaproteobacteria-11
AGAGGCAAGCTCTGCCAAAGAGGATGAACCCTTCCGCCTCGCGCCGATTATCGTCAACGCCAAGGCCTCGGCAGGTGATGATGCCAGCTCGGTGGTGGCTCAGGAGCTCTGGGTCGGCGGCAAGGTCGCCACCAGCATCCTCAATACCCCGGCTTCCGTTTCCGTCGTGACCCAGAAGGAAATCGAACAGCGCAGCGTCAACACCACAGAAGAACTCCTGCAATACACGCCAGGCGTGATCACCGACTACTACGGCAGCGATGACCGCAACGACTACTTCAAGATTCGTGGCTTCCAGGCGACCACCTACCGTGATGGTTTGACACTGAGCTCCATGCGCGGTGTTCGCGAAGACCCGTTCGCCTTCGAGCGCGTTGAAATTCTGCGTGGCGCCAACTCCACGTTGTTTGGCGCAGCCGACCCAGGTGGTTCGGTGAACTTCGTGACCAAGAAACCGCGCTTCGAGAAGTTCGGTCAGATCTATGGCACCTACGGTTCCTTCAACCACAGGGAAACCGGCATCGACGTCGGTGATGTGCTGAATGCGGATAAGACCCTGGCTTATCGTTTCACCGGCAAGTTCCAGGACAGTGATCGTGAGTACGATCACTCTCAGGACGACAATCAGCTCCTCATGGGCGGCCTGACCTGGGCGCCGACGGCCTATACCTCGGCAACGCTCGTCGTGGATCACCTCAAGACCAAGAGCACCCCCAACAGTGGCGGTTACCCGACAGACAGGGAATATGACCGCGATGAATTCTTCGGTGAGCCTGGCTACAACTTCCACGATGTGGAACGCACCAATATCAGTGGTAGCTTCACTCACGATTTCGACAACGGTTTCATCCTGCGCAGCAACCTGCGGTACAGCGAGCTGACGGATGATTTTGCATACCTGTATCTGAGCGGCACAGGAACGGGAACACTGCGCGACCGTGATGCTTTTGGTACCGATACTGAGGCCGAGCAGGTCAACGGTAATCTGATGCTGCAGTACGATGCCCGTTTCGGAGATATCGATAGCAGCACCATGGTGGGGGTCGAGTACGGCGACTCTACAACTGACGCCAGCTCTATCTATGCCCGAGCGACGCCCATCGATATTGCCAACCCGGTCTACAGTGGTGCCCCAGGCGGACTGTCGCCCTACCTTGTTCAGCGGCGGGATTACACTACCAAATCGGTATTCCTGCAGCAGAACCTGTCGTTCTATGACCGCGTTATCGTCACCGCAGGCGTACGCAATGACTCGATGGATCTTGCGGAGACGAACAAGCTCACCTCGACCAAAACGTCGGATAGTTTTTCTGAAACGTCTTACCGTGGCGCGTTGACCTTCATCGTCACTGACGAGGTTTCGACCTATGTCAGCATGGTGGAATCCGTTTCTCCGCCCGAGATTGGCGTCACTCCGAAGCGTGGCAAGCAGTATGAAGTGGGGGCGAAATATTCACCTGCTGGTATGAACGCGCTCTTTTCCGCAGCTATCTATGACTTGACTCAGGAAAATGTCGCCATTGCTGTTGTTGTACCTGGCGTTGGTATTGAGCGGCAGACGGTTGGTGAGACAAGGGTGCGTGGCCTCGATCTGGAGGCTAAGGCTGAGTTGACCGAGAACCTGAGCCTGGTTGGCGGTTACTCCTACATGAAGTCAGATGTGCTTCGCGGCTCGCTGTGGGATGGCACGTCTCTCAAAGGCAATGAATTTGAAGTCACTCCACGGCATAGCGCTTCACTCTGGAGCTACTACAGCGTGCCGGGCACGAAGGTGAGCGTAGGTCTGGGTGCCCGTTACATTGGTGAATACTATTTTGGCGCCGCCAACACCGATAAAAGCGATGCCGCTACAGTGTTTGACGCCGCCTTCACCTACAACATCGTCAAGGGTACGGATCTGGCTCTGAACGTCAGCAATCTGCTGGATGAGCAGCACGTGGTCGGCTCCGGTACTGCTGACTACTACAACCCGGGCCGTGAGGTTACCGCCAAGCTGAGCTATAGCTGGTAAGTCGGCCCAAGTGTCCTGGATGGGCCAGGTTCCATTGATTGGCATTGGCTCCAGGGCTCAATGAAAAAACCGGCTTCGGCCGGTTTTTTCATGTCTGCAGCAGTGCCAGTAAAACGATTGTGGCAAGCGCGAGCAGTGCCGCAACCAGCATCTCGCGCTTGGCACGTACCTGGCTGGTCAGGATCGCCT
>PGZJ01000057.1 GCA_002840055.1 Gammaproteobacteria bacterium HGW-Gammaproteobacteria-11
CGACCTGATATCCCTTATCTTCGACCAGCAAAACCGACTTGTCTTTCAGCTCAACGTAATGCGTTTCAACGGCGGCCATCACCGCCTTGCCGTAGGCGACACCCTTTTTCTTGGTCTGCATCGCAGCCAGTTGCTCACGAGTCAGCCAGAAAAGGTAAGCACCCAGCGCCAGCAGCACCAGAACGAGATAGAGCTTGGGACTCATGCGGAACTCCTTTTCTGAGCATCTATTTGTGGTTCTTTTGCACACACACCATAGCATTCCGCCAGCAGCGGAAGCTCGCCTGCATGAGTAGTTGTCGTTACATATCCGAGGAAGCGTGGGGCTGTGGGAAAAAGGCAAATGGGGCCCGATTTACTTTCCTAACCTTAACGCCCGCTTTTGGCCGCTAGACGACACTGTCAGCGCAAGGCTTCCGGCCCATTCATGGGCTGCTGCAAAGCCTCAACGGACGCTTGGCTTCGTCTACAAAATTGGCGTCGATTCGCTGCGATATTTCTTGTCATTCACCCAGTGGTAACGGTCCGGATCTTTTGCCAACAAGGACGCTCGCATTGTTTCACGCTGGGAGTTGTCCGCCCGGACGAAGATGCCCCGCAGTTCGGTGTCGATGCTCTGTTTGCTGGCACCGCGCTCCTCAGCCTTGGCGTACCAGTCATGCCCCTCCACATAGTCGCCTAGCTCCATGCACACAGCACCTAGCAGAGTGCAAGGACGGAAGTTCCTCGGCTGTAACTCATGGCCCTGCTTGCCGAGCTGAAGAGCTTCTTTACGCCGCCCCAGATCGCGCATGACACCACCGTGGGTGGTGCACATGGCTGAGTGGATCTTGGGATTTTTGAGTTTATTGGTCGGTACACCGGCGAGTAGTTCAAGTGCCGACTCTGGCTGATCGCACTTTCGATAGTGGCCACTGGCGTTGATTGCGTTCCACGGATCCTGGGTGCGACGGTACTCGTTGCCGCAGAATTCGGCTTCGCGTAGGTGGTGGGTCTTCCGCAGCTTCTCAGTGAAATGCTCGAGACCCTCAGTATTGAGCCAAACGAAATCGTCATCGGCCAGCCGGTTGCCGGCGTCGATGTTCTGAAGGATACCCATCAACCGCGGCAACAAAGGCTGAGCGGTGGTGAGAATTCCGTATTTCTTGCGCAGGATGTATGCGGGATCGCTTTCGCGGGCAATGAGGGCGGCCTCGGCAGCCTCACGCCGGCGTCTTTGTGCTTCGGCCAGTTCGAGGCGAGCTACTTTGGCCGTTGTCCGTGCGACCTCGGCTGCGTTGAGGTCTGAAATATACGACTCGTAGGTAACATGACCAATAGCCAGTGCATACAGTCCGGGGAACCCCTTGATCTTGAGGTAGTTAAGATAGGCTGCTGAAAGCGGACGGCCTTGATAGAGAGCCCCCAGGATATTGCTCAGTGGCGAGGTAACCGCACCTTGAAGGTGGCTCACCCGGTAGTGCCGGGCAATGTCGTATGGAGTCGGAGCGATGTAACCGGGTTCACTCATGCGAGCGTAGTACATGGCTTCAGCAGCCTCACAATTACGCTTGCACTGCGCCGCCCACTCGGCTTCGCGGACGATGCGAGCTGCCTCAGCAGCTTCGCGCTCACGATTGGACTGCGCCGTGCGAGCAATACGGGCAGCTTCTGCTGCTTCGCCCTCGCGTTTGCGCTGTACCGCCCGTTCGGCCTGTTGGGCCAGGAGCTCTGCTTCCTTAGCTTGATGCTCAATTCTGGCAGCCTGCTCGCGCGCTACTAATGCGGGGTCTAAAGCAGCGATGAAGGCTTCATATGTGATCTGGCCGATCGCCAGCTGATGCAATTCGTTGAGTTTTTGCTGCTTCAGGTAGCTCAGCGACAATGCACTGAGCGGTCGCCCGTGAAACATGCTTTCGAGGATGTTACTCAGGCGAGTGTAGGGAATTGCCGCGCCGATAATGCGACTGACGCAGAAGTGACATGCGATGTCATAGAGTGAAGGGCGATTCAATTCCATGAAAGGGAGAGTCCGTTCTAGCTTAGGTAGTCTGGTCCGGATTCTCTCACAGGTATTAGACGTCCGCTCCTGGCCGTAAGCAGTCACCACCCTAACCCAACCCCGGCAAACCCCTCTCCAATCTCGGACAAGCCCACTCCACAAATGCCCGCACCCTTGGCGATAGCTGCAAGGCGTGC
>PGZJ01000019.1 GCA_002840055.1 Gammaproteobacteria bacterium HGW-Gammaproteobacteria-11
TCGGGCGGCGCGGAGTTAACTCAGTAGATCTGGCTAAGCATGTAGAACCGATAGCGGAGAGCTGGCGGACGGGGGTTCAAATCCCCCCGGCTCCACCAAATGCAAGTTTCCACATGTTCCCACATGATCGGAAACACCCTGAAAAGCCCGCCCTGTGCGGGCTTTCTTGTTTCTATACGTATCCATACGCTCCCCCACACCATTGCCCACCGTGTATCCCCGCGTGTATCCTCACCTGAAAAATGAACCCAGGGGATACAAGCCATGAAGCGCAGCGATATCAAGCGCCGCCCGCTGGCCGATACCGTGCTCGCCAGCCTAGAACCGGAAACCAAGGAATACCGGGAGCTGGATGGCGACGGCCTGTATATCCGCGTGAAGCCGGATGGCTCGAAGTCCTGGCAGCTGCGCTACAAGAAGGCAGATGGAAAATGGTCGTGGCTGGGAGTCGGTGGCTACGGCACGGGTGACCATCAACTGACCGGCGAGCAGGCCCGCCGCAAAGTCCGCGAGCTGCGCAACAGCACCGCGAAGGATGGCAGCATCATGGCAACCAAACGTGCCAAGAAAGCAGCAGAGCTCGAAGCAGCCAATAACACTTTCGAACATCTAGCCCGCGAGTGGTACGCGACTAAGTGCAAAACTTGGACGGAAGGAACGGCCGTTCGCACAATCGGCGCGCTTGAGAAACATGTATTCCCTGTGTTCGGCAAGCGCCCCTACACCAGCATCCTGCCCATGGAATGGATGGAATTCCTGCGCAGCATGGAACAGACCGGCATCGTAGAGCAGACCAGCCGCGTACGCGGTATGTGCCGTGAGATCTATGACCTAGCTCGCGTCACTGGCAGAGCGACGCACAACCCGCTCGAAGGGCTGCATAAATTCCTACTGACCAAACCGGTAGAGAACTTTGCCCATGTATCCCTTGAGGAGCTACCTGCTCTACTCAGAGCTATTCGCTCCTACCCCCACGCCCCCGACGTGCGCATAGGGCTCCAATTGCTGACTATGCTCGCCTGTCGACCATCCGAGCTGCGTGAGGCGCGCTGGGATGAACTTAACCTTGACTCAGGCCTCTGGCTGATCCCTGCCGAGCGTATGAAGCGCCGCCGCGACCATCTAGTGCCACTGCCTACTCAAGCAGTCGCCCTCTTACGCGAGCTGCAAAACATCACCGGCAACTATTCGCTGCTGTTTCCAGGCCGAGGTAACACAACCAAGCCACGCAGTAATACCGTTTTCCTGATGGCTTTACGTCGCCTGGGCTACGAAGGCCGACAGACCGGCCACGGCTTTCGCCATCTGGCCAGTACCATCCTCAACGAAAACGGCTTCGACTCGCAGCACGTCGAGGCCCAGCTCTCCCACGTTAAGGAAGGGGTGCGGGGCGTCTATGACAAGAGCACCTATCTGGAACAGCGCAAGGTAATGATGCAGTGGTATGCCGATCATATGGACAAGCTAGCTAGTGGCAACGTAGTGGAGCTCAAGCGAGCGTAACGGTTCAGCGGCTGGTCTAGGCCGTGTCTTAAAGCAGCCCACTCCTGTCCGCCAACGTATTCAGAGCAGGTAGACCCGAAGAGCAAAGATATGGAAAGGTTTTTCAACTCCATGGAGTACATAGATCTCGGTATGGCATGCCAGTGGTTATGCCAGCTAACCGAGGCTCCGCCTCCTCTGCCCGGCAGCGCACTTATGGAGTTGTGCGAGCGTTATTCGACACCTGTTTACATCGACTGCGCTACGCTCGAAGGCGTCATCGCGCCGAGGATTGGAACTAGATTTGTTATGCAGCAGGTCATCGGCATAGAGCATTGCCGAGTCGACTCCCCTGCCTGTGCCTACGAGGCCTTTGAACCACATAAAAGCGGCGGGATCGACGTGACAGGGATGGCTGTCTTACTTTCGGAACGAGATGAATTAGCGCAATCGCACGTTCACTCCTGGACACTGACGAACCAAGAGGGCAGACCATTCCTTTTCAGGCCAGGCGATATAAAACGATTGGCATCCTTCCTCAAGCCAGACCAGGACGGAAAAGCAGCTCAAAGCCAGGTTCAGGCCGAAAAAATCGTTTCGCCGAAAACGAAGGTAATTGAGCACCGTTTGGAGTTTATTCGTCGGTGGTTCGAAGAGCAGCAAGAGTACAAATCGTCTCAGTTATCCACGCGAGGAACGGGTTTACCGGGGGCCCGAAATGCATGCTGGCGGTGGCTCACGCAATCAGGACTGACGTCCCCCGGAGAACTGTTTTTTGGCGCAAAACAAAACGACAGCTCACAAAGCAAAAAATTTGTTAATGCGTGGAATGATTTTCTCAAAGAGCAACTTTCGGGCTAGACCCAGAAATTAGGTCCGGTGGTCTAGTAGATTTGGGTCTAGTCACTCATCCGAAAGTGCGCCCCGTAACCCATACGGAGGCGCTCAGATGCACCCTACCCACCCCACGATTGACCAAGCTCTCATTCCCCAGCCTGAAGTCTGCAAGGTCATCGGCCAGACCCGCTCCGGGCTGGACAAGCTGCGCAAAAAAGACCCAACTTTCCCGAAACCCATCAAATTCAGCGATACCCGTCAGGCTGCCGCCTACTATGTGATCGCTGAGCTGAACGCCTGGCTCGCTGGCAAGATCAAGGAGCGTGATGCGGAGTAATCCGCGTTGCCTCTTCCCGATCAAAGCCTGAATATTATGGCCTCCTCTTATATTACCCAGCTGCTTATCCGCAAAGCTGAAGTGAGTATCGAGTTCGGCCGGCTCATTGCGCGCCAGCCCAACGGGAAAATAATTAGCCAAGACTATCTAAAAAACAACTCGCCGGACATGCTGCGCGAGATTTTGAACGCGCTAGAAATAGAAGCTTACGAATACCGCAGCTACAAAACCGGCCATTACGGTAGTTTGAAGCACGCAGGGATAGCCCTTCAATTCAGCTCGGTCATAGCGGACGAAAGCACTTACACCATTTTCAACGTTGGCCTTACTCGTATTCGCACCACAAAGAGCGGAAAGGCAGGTTCACCACTACCGAAGGGGCACTTCATCGTTACGGAAAGGGGCGAATTCTATAAGTTTTGGAAATCTACAGCACTTGCCGTCCCCAAAAGCCTCACATCGTTTCACGACTACATGGGCAACCTTAAAGGCATGCTGTACACGTCTACCCTGACTGAAGGCCGTGACGATGGCCGAATGGTTAAAGGTTCAATAAGGCCGTTGTTCGTCTCTGCTGACCTAGTGAAGAGAGCATTTTTGCCGGATAACTCTCGGATAACAGCCGGATATGGACCGGATAACCACCGGATAAAAAACCCGGATAGGGATTTGGCTACAGGCCATGCGCTACGCGGCTTTCAGCCGAAATCAACTACGGGCGATCAATACTACGGTAAAGCGGTAATCAGGAAGAGCGATGACACGGGGCCTAGCTCAGCCACCCCATTACCCAAACGACCGCAAGACCAAACTGTTGACGAGTGGACTGACGATTTCTGTAGCAAGGAAATGTAGCAACAAAAAGTCACCGTCACTCCTCCGCAAAGTAATCGTTGTCGAGCTGTTTCGCCTCATACAGCTCATCCGTGCCGACGCAGCTGGCACCGCTAACTCCCGCCCGCGCCGTTACGATCTCCGCAGCTGTCTACGGGGGCAAAGAAACGACAGGCCCATGCCGACCAAATACTTTCCTTAATGCAAGCCGACCAGTTTCTGTATCGATCCGATGTCAGAGCCGACGTGCCAGCTCACCTGGGACGACGACGCTTGCCAATCGAGCAGCAGGGCATCAGCGAGACGGGGTATCGCTACACCAAAAAAGAGAATGAGGCACGGTACTGGTAGTCCACAATAAACTCCCCGTCCCTCGAGCATGCTTTCAGCCACTACCGCCAGACTGGCGTCCATATGCTCGCACTACAGCGCACCCTTCTGGGGTAAAGCATCCCCCAACTGCAGCGATCATCTTTTGAGGCCTACCAGCAGATTGATGGATTGCCGTGGCCTACAAGACGGTGCGCAACAGAGTGGTGCGCAGCGTGGTGCGCACGGAAACGGACAGTTAATACATCACTCATTTGGTCTTCATTCATTAAGCCACCCTAAACCCAGCAGACCATTGGCCGGCCTCGAGAAGTATCAACCGAAGAGGGGGCGGCACGTAGCGACTCAACGGTGTTGCGCATCGGCTACCTGGTACGCAAAAGAGTGGTACGCAGCGTGGTACGCACGGAAACGTACCTTTTGCGTACTGCTGCGCGCGCATTGCGTCAGAATAGATTCACCGTCCCGGCGGGCGGGGCATCGGCCAGCACGAGGCGACAGTCGAAGCCAGTGTGCTTCCGGTATCCACGGGCTGGTATCCAAGCAGGTATCCATGAAAATGAGCGCAGACGGTACCGACTTGGAGACCAACAACCCGCGCCAACCGGAGCCACCTAGAACTCATTGGTGTCAGTCAAAGCGGATTATCTGCCCTCAACTGCTCCGCGAGCAGTCTGCCGAATCCGGGCTTGAAGGGATCTTCTATAACGAGCTTGTAACCGACCCGCCCTACGCCCAACCCGCACATAGCATCTCAGCCTGCTCCAAAATCAGCTGTGCAGCGCCTTCCTGCTGATCCGGCGGATATTTGTATTTCCGTAGGATGCGTTTGACCATTAGCCGCAGCTTCGCACGTACGCTGTCGCGGTTACTCCAATCCACAGTCACGTTCTGACGCAGGCCTGCGGTCAGCTCATGTGCAATCTTGGCTAGGATCTCGTCGCCCAGTTCACGCACCGACGCTTCGTTATTGGCCAGGGCATCGTAGAAGGCCAGTTCGTCATCATTCAGCCCAAGCTCATCGCCACGCTTGCTGGCGGCCGCGAACTTCTTGGCCATCTCGATCAGCTCTTCGATGACCTGAGCGGTTTCGATGGAGCGGTTCTGGTAGCGCTTGATCACGTTATCCAGCAGTTCGGAGAATTTCTTTTCCTGGGCCAGGTTGCTGGCGAACTTGCTCTTGATCTCGCCTTCCAGGAGCCGCTCCAGCAGCTCCACCGCCAGGTTCCTTTCCGGCAGGTTGCGCACCTCGGCGAGGAATTCATCATCCAGCAGGCCGATGTTGGGCTTGTCCAGGCCCACCGCTTCGAACACATCCACCACCTCGCCGGAGACCACGGCATTGCCGATGATCTGGCGGATGGCCAGCTCGCGTTCTTCGTCGGTCTTCTTCCTGGCGCTGATCTCGCGCTTGGTCAGCAGTACCTTGATGGCCTGCAGAAAGGCCACCTCCTCGCGCACCGCCTTGGCTTCATCCAGCGTGCAGCACAGGGTGAAGGCCTTGCTCATGGCCAGCGCGTTGTCGGCGAAGCGCTTCTTGCCATCCTCAAGCCCCAGCACATGGTTGGCCGCGCCGGCCAGCAGCTTGTGCCCACCGGTCAGGTAATCGCCGTAGTCGAAGCCATGCAACAGGCTGCGCAGCACGTCGAGTTTTTCCTCAAGCACCGCATAGGCTTCGTGGGCATCGACGGTCGGTCGCCCACGCCCCTTGCTGGCGGTGTACTCCTTGAGCGCTGCCTTCAGTTCGTTGGCGATGCCGATGTAGTCGACCACCAAACCGCCCTGCTTGTCCTTGAACACCCGGTTCACCCGGGCGATGGCCTGCATCAGGTTGTGGCCCTTCATGGGCTTGTCCACATACAGGGTATGCACGCAGGGGGCATCGAAGCCTGTCAGCCACATGTCGCGCACGATGACTAGCTGTAACGGGTCCTTCGGGTCCTTGAAACGTTTCTCCAGCCGTTTCTTCACCTGGCCGGGATAGATATGCGGGCGCAGCAACGCCTTGTCCGAGGCGCTGCCGGTCATCACCACCTTGATCGCGCCCTGCTCCGGGTCCTCGTCATGCCAGTCGGGACGCAGCGCAACGATCTCGTTGTATAGGTGCACGCAGATCTCGCGACTCATGGCCACGATCATCGCCTTGCCGGTTTGCGCGTGGTTGCGCTCCTCGAAGTGGGCGACCAGATCCGCCGCCACGCTTTTGATACGCGGCTCCGCGCCAACCACCTTTTCCAGCGCCGCCCAGCGCGATTTCAGGCGCGATTGCTGATCCTCTTCCTCATCCTCGGCCAGCTCATCGACTTCATCATCGATATGTGCCAGCTCACTGTCTTTCAGCGACAGCTTGGCCAGTCGCGACTCGTAGTAGATCGCGACCGTGGCGCCGTCATCCTTCGCCTGCTGCATGTCATACACATGGATGTAGTCACCAAACACAGCCCGGGTGTCACGGTCCTCACTGGACACCGGCGTGCCGGTAAAGGCCACGAAGGTGGCGTTCGGCAAGGCATCGCGCAGGTGCTGGGCATAACCCACCTGATAGCGGGCGCTGGCCTCGGCCACCTTCAGGTCGGGCGCCTTCAGCGAGGCATGGAAGCCATATTGGGTGCGATGCGCCTCGTCTGCGATCACCACGATGTTCGAGCGGGTCGAAAGCACCGGGAAGCTGTCTTCATCCTCACCCGGCATAAACTTCTGAATGGTGGCAAACACGATGCCGCCACTCGGACGGTTGCCTAGTTTCTCCCGCAGATCGCCACGCGTCTCGGCCTGCACCGGTTGCTCGCGAAGCAAGTCCTGCGACAGCGAAAACACCCCGAACAACTGGCCGTCCAGGTCGTTGCGGTCGGTGATCACCACGATAGTCGGGTTCTCCATCGCCGCCGCCTGCATCACCCGTGCGGCAAAACAGGTCATGGTGATGCTCTTGCCCGAGCCCTGGGTATGCCAGACCACCCCGCCCTTGTGCGTGCCGCCCGGGCGCGAAGCGGTCACCACCTGGCGGATCGCCGCCCGCACCGCGTGGAACTGGTGATAACCGGCGATCTTTTTCACCAAGCGACCGTCATCCTCGAACAGCACGAAGTAACGCAGGTAATCCAGCAGCATCTCCGGCGCCATCACGCCGCGCAGAAGGGTTTCCAGTTCGTTGAACTGACCCAGCGGGTCGAGCTGCTCACCATCGATGGTGCGCCAGTTCATGAAGCGCTCGGCATCAGCCGACAGCGAGCCCATGCGTGCCTCGCTGCCATCTGAAATCACCAGGATTTCGTTGTAGTGGAACAGATCGGGAATCTGCTCCTTGTAAGTCTGCAATTGATCGAAAGCCTTCCACAGGTCGGCGTTCACATCGGCGGGGTTCTTTAGCTCCAGCAGCACCAGCGGCAGGCCGTTGACGAACAGAATGATGTCGGGACGGCGGGTGTGCTTCGACCCCTGAATACTGAACTGGTTAACCGCGAGCCACTCGTTGGCGCACACGTCAGCCCAGTCGATCAGATTCACGAAATCGCCACGGGTTTCGCCATCCTTCTGGTACTGCACCGGCACCCCACTTACCAGCAGGCGGTGGAACAGGCGGTTGGCCGACAACTGCACCGGCAGCCCCAGATCCACGACCTGTTTGAGCGCATCCTCCCGCGCCGCCAGCGGAACCTGCGGATTGAGCCGCGCGATGGCTGCGCGCAATCGCATCGTCAGCAGCACATCGCGATAACTCGCCCGCTCGGGGTTTTCGCTGTCGTGGGCGATGTCCGGCCCATAGAGGTGGGTCCAACCCAGGTCTCCCAGCCAGCCGAGCGCTTCCTGCTCCAATTGATCTTCAGTCATCTACTGCTCTGTCCTTGCGTGTATGGCTGCGTCCATCGGTGAGCCTGCCGGCAGGTTCGTCGCCATAAAGCTATTGTTTTGCAACTGGCCACGCCAGTACATCCTGCTGCGCTGCCCGCTACCGCTTATTGAAATAGCGAAGCGATCGAAGGCCGAAGGGCTGCCTTATCGGGGAACACCAGCTTCGGCTCCGCCAGGTCAAACGGGAGCACCCAAAGGGTCAGGTTGCCCCCATTGTCGAATCGATAGTGCTCCAGCGGCTGGCTGAATCGTTCAGTTCGGGGATAAATCAGCACCATCTCCCCTTCGCCTGGAAGATATCGATGGCCATAGGCGAATAGCTGGTAGAAGTCGGTCTGGCTCAGCCCGTACTTGCTCTGCCGGTCGGCGCCATCCAATAGCTTCCACTTGGTATCCAGCACCCAGCACTGCTTGTTGTACTTCAGCAACAGATCGGGCCTGAGCTGGAACATGCGCTGCCCTTGGTGCCAGCAAAGGTACTCGCTGCTGCGCTGAGGCAGCAGGCTCGCACCTGCAGGCAATTGCCGGCGCAACAGCACCTCCACGTACTGCTCGAACAAGCGCTCCATCGGGAACAATAGACTGATGCCGCGCCAATCCCCGGCCACGGACAGCGGCGACTGCTCACCCAGAATCAGCTCACACCAGGGCCGAATCGGCTGGTAGTGGGCCATCAGCCGGTCGCTGCGCCACTGTTTGAAGTCCTGGCGAATATCGCGGCTCGCTGGAATCTCCTGCAGCAGGCTGCGCAGCTCGTGCGCCAGCTGCCAGTTGTCGGGCTCCTGGGTGTTGGTGCAAACCTTCTCCAGCGCTCGCTTTAGCAGGCGGTTTTCGGGCCTGTCCGCCATGAAGATGTCGTGCCGGATCTGGAAATGATGCTGACGCCCGGGCGGCTGGCGCATCTGCGCGACCACATTGAGCTGGCCACGCAAAAAGCGCTGCTCCTCCTCCACGCGTTGGTAGTCGAAGCGCAGCCCGCGCTTGATCAGGTAATCCAGCGCATCGAGAAACTGGCGCATCACCCATTCGGACAATGGCACATCGAACAGCTTGAGATCCGCCGCCCCAGCTTCACGGCTGGGCAGGTCGAGCGCAGTCTGGATCATCCGCTGCAAAAGCTCGCGGCTCTCGTCCCGACAACCATCTCGCTCGGTGTGCTTGGGCAGGATTTCCAGGCGCGTTCCGCAAGGCGTCTCTACAAAACCCACGTAACTGTCCAGCTTCAGGGCTCGAGAACCGTCCTGCTGCACCAGCACTGACGCGCCGCTGCGGCTGAACGAGGCGCTCAGCTCGCAGAGGTAGTCGAAAGCGCTGGGTGAAACCTGCGCGAGATCCAGCGAGCCGTCCGGTACCGGCTGCGTGGTCAGCCGGGCGTACTCGCGAACCGTAATGACGTCTTTCACGCCTTGTACACAGCCATCGCAGACAACACGCGCACACCGAGCTGGCGAGTGTTCAACAGCGTGCCCTGTTCATTGACCAGCTCAACGTCTAACTCAGCGGCCAACTCGCGCAGGACCGGCTTCACCACAGGCTCGCATTTGCCAGCTCGCCAAACCTGAATCGAGCCGGAGGCCAGCCGCTTGACGGTATAACCGCCATACTCGGCCTCCCGCTCCACGGCCTGTAAAGCAACCAGCTGCGCGTCGATGATCCCTCGGTAAGCCTCCGGTCGTTCGAAGGCTTCCTCGTTGATGCACCAGGGCAGGCTATGCCTGGGTAGATCGACCCCTGCGCCGAAGAGCCCCGTTGCATCCAGGGCCCTCTGGTAGACAAAGCAATCGGGCGCTTGCTTGCGGTGGTCATTCAGCACCCACTGGATGCGCTGCCAGTCCTCAAAGAAGTATTCCTGCAGCAGCGGCAGAATCTTCTCCCGGAAGATGTCCGCAAGATGAGAAAGCGTGCGCTTGCTCTCGTCCCCTGCCAGCTCCATGAAGTATGCGTGGCCGATTCTGTGATCGCGATCCAGCAGGATTTCGATGCGCTCGTTGAGCACGGCGAGCAGCCCGCCGATATCCACGCCTTCCACCGTCACCCCTTCGAGCAACTCGGGGCGCGGCGGCATTTCGCGGAAAGTGAAACGACGACGCAGGGCCAGGTCGAGCCCGGCCAGCGAACGGTCGGCGGTGTTCATAGTGCCAATCAGATAGACGTTGTCCGGCACGCTGAACGGCTTCTTTGAGTAAGGCAGCTCGACGCTCAGCGCCTCATCGGCGCCCTCACGCTTGGATGGCTCGATCAGGGTGATCAATTCGCCAAAGATACGTGAGACATTCCCCCGGTTGATCTCGTCGATGATCAACACATGAGGCTTGCGGTCGGCGGCCTCCGGCGTGATCGGTCGAACGGGTTTAACACCTTGCTTGTCCAGATAGCTCAACAAATCCGCCCAAGTGAAACGTGACAGGTTGTAGACGGTTTTCAGCGTGAACTGCCGGTTGTCATTGAGAGGCTGGATTGCCTGGCGGACATTTCGATAGATCCAGTTGACCGATCTAACATGCTGGTAATCGCTGATGACACTAGCGGGCACTTGAGCCTCATAGCGGTAGTCTCCGGTTACCACGCCGACCGCCCCAATTTCATCGGCCGAGTGAATGCAGAGCAAAACGTCTCCCACACTTATCCCTTCGGAGAAGTACTGCAGCGTGCCCTTATCACCGGCGCCCAGACGATCGTAGTACTCAGCCAATGCCGACTTGTCACGCAGGTCGCCTGTTTTACCCCAGCCAATCCGCGCCTCGCCGTGTTCCAGGCAATAGGTCTTTGTCGACGAGTCGCCTGTCCCGTTGATAGATATCTTCCAGATCCGCGGGCTGGTACGCACACCGGTTTCCGGCTGCGTGGCCTGGGTACGCGCGTCGTCGCAGACACGCTTGAACACGCCGGCCTCGACGTTGTACGCCAGCTGTCCTTCGTCACCGCTTTCGGCACGCAACCCTTCGACAAAATCCTCGTAACTGAAGCTCTGATGAAAGGTGACCAGACGAACTTGCCCGACTTTGGCGAAGGCATCGAACCGTTCCTTGAGTGCGGGTCGGTTTTCGCGGTTGGCTGTAAGAAACGCGGGGTCCAGAATCTCCAACGCAGCGTCGATAGTGGCGTAGGTCTTGCCAGTCCCTGGCGGGCCGAAAAGGATCTGGTTCAGCGGAACCGTCGATTCTGGACGCTGCGTAACATCATCTTTCTCGATCACCGCCAACGCCGCCCTCGCCTGGCCCTCAAGCTCCGCCGCATAATCCAGTACGTCCTTGCCCCCGCGTTGGGCCATGAGTCGCTCCTGCAACTGCCGAGTGCTCCCTGTGACGCCCGGCCCCAGAATGCGCCGCAACTGCTTCTGGTTATAGAACGGCAGGACCAGCGGCTCAGTCCGATTTTGATAGAGAAAGGCTACCTTCCAGACCAACGAGCCAGGCGCATTCTGCAGGCCGTCCATCAAACTTAAATTACCTTGCTCGACCGCATCAACGGCCGTCATCAACTCGGCCTTGAGATTCGCGAAGGCTTTTTGCGCACTGTCGCCCAGGATTGCGTACCAGATGTATTGCCCGTCGCTTTGCATATCAGAGCTGGGTTCATTCCTGGCAGTGGGGGAGCGCAGGCGCACCCCGGCGCTCAACAGGCCTTCCTTGAAATCCCCCAGCTTGTCGGTGCGATCACGCATCCAGCTGTAGAAACTGTCGTCCCCGGCCGTGCCGTAATACTGCTCAAGGGTGAGCTCGCGCAGTTTCTCCAAGGGCCAGCGAGCGAGAAAGGCGTCCCACTGCTGACGCGCTTCTAGCGGGTGAATAGTCGACCCCTCTGCCCGATACCGCTGGAAATACAGCCATTGCTTAAGCCCGTTGTGCACATTGCCGCTATTACTGGTACCGATGGCAGCATGCTTCCCCTTTGGCCCGTAGGCTTGGTAAAGCTCCTCCAGTGCTGCCGCATCCTCGATGGCGAACACGTCATAGCCGCAGTGCGCCGAAACGGTGTTTACCCCGGTCATGTAATTGTTGGCAGTATTGGGTGACTTGCCGCCGGCAATCATCCAGTCCTTGAATAATTGAACGATGGTCTTGGTCACAATGTTTTCTCCAGCAGGGACTCGGCGTCCAGCAGGCGCAGCTGGCCGGAAATTAGGCGGGGTAAGAGGGTGTCGCGGAGTTGGGTGAGTGTTTTTGCTTGCTCCAGGTTTTCTTTAATTCGGAGCATGAACGGACGCAACATAGCCTCAAAAGCTTCAATAATAGCCCCACGAGGATAGGTGACCTGAACGCTCTTCATTGTCTCGTTAGTGATTGTGTCAAACACTGAACCGTGACTGCGCTGTTTAAGCGCCTCAACCAAACGATACGTATTGAAGTAGGTGAAATAGGCATCTCCTGCTTTGCCATGAAGGCCATAACAGGACTGATTCATTGCCATATCTTTGCCAACCAAAGCCAGACGCCCCACGGTCCCACGTGCCGAAATAATCGTGGTTCCTTCAGGCAATAGCTTGGTAGATGAACCGTTCAGCCCCGCCAAGGAAATATGCTTGGCGGTATCGATCACATAGACATCAGTAACTGCCGGGGCATCAACGACCGAGAACCAAGGGATATCGCCATCCCAGTACTCCGGCACAGAAGTCTTAGGAGTACCCCCGCCAATAACTTTTACTGTTTCGGTAAACGCAAGCCTCTTCCACCCCTTAGGCACCAAGCCTAGCTCGGACTCTTCGAAGCTATCGGGGAACAGGGCGGCGGTGGTGGCGTCCATGCCTTCCGGCTGGCGGCCTTCGGCCTTGGCGCGCACGGGGTCGAAATCGACGAACCAGGATTTGAACAGCGCCTGGGCGATGGCTTCCAGGGTGGCGTTGGTTTCGCGTAGCAGGGTGATGCGCTTCTCTACACCCTCTAAAAGTTCAATCAGCACCTCATCTGCGGGTGTAAGGGA
This sequence comes from Gammaproteobacteria bacterium HGW-Gammaproteobacteria-11, assembly GCA_002840055.1. Lineage (GTDB taxonomy): Bacteria > Pseudomonadota > Gammaproteobacteria > Pseudomonadales > Pseudomonadaceae > Halopseudomonas. The sequence continues at coordinate 12,596 of PGZJ01000019.1, forward strand.
CGGTACAGGGAAGTCTAGAAAATCGTCGCGGGATAGGCCTAGCGTAGTAGTGCCTGTCGCACATCCACGGCAATACTCCCGATAAGCCGAAGTTCTGAGCAACCAGTAGATGTAATCCTTTGAGACGGGTTCGCCGTCGAAGACAAGCTTAACCGTGTCCTGAGTTAAGCGACCTGATGCGATATCCGAGGGCACCCTAGCGATCGAACCGAGCAAGTCACCTGACTGCGTGACGTCTTTCAGGGAGACGTAAAGGTCGCCTGACTTCAGTGAAATCTTCTCGGGACAGTCACCGCCATATGTCTTGAATCCGCCGTAGCGGAAACCACCATTTGGTTCAATTGAAGCCAAGCCGAGCAGCACAGGACCGGGCAAACCTACAAGAGCGCCCTTGTAAGTGGTGCCTCGCTGCAAGCTTACAAGGTCTCGTAAGGTGCGGCGGGTATCAGAACTCATACCCTAGCGCCCCCAGCTTCTGCCGGATCAACTTATCGAGCTCTGCGCCCTTCTGCATCTGCTCACCGAGCTGCTGGGTCAGCCGCTGCATCTTCTCGGCAAAGGCCTCGTCGTCGTCCTCGACTTCCTCGGCCCCGACATAGCGCCCCGGCGTCAGCACATGGCCATGCTCGGCGATTTCCGCCAGCTTCACGGTGCGGCAGAAGCCGGGAATGTCGGCGTAGTCACCGATCTCGCCGCCCTGGTCCAGCGGCTCGCCGCGCCAGTTGGCCACGGTCTGCGCGATGCGCTCGATATCGGCGTCGGTCAGTTCGATCTGCACGCGGCTGACGCTGGTGCCGAGTTTGCGGGCGTCGATAAACAGCACTTCACCGGGGCGGGCGGTTTTCTGTTTGGTCAGGAACCACAGGCAGGCGGGGATCTGCGTGTTGAAGAACAACTGGCCGGGCAGCGCGACCATGACTTCCACCACATCGGCCTCGACCATCGCCTTGCGAATGTCACCTTCGCTGTTCTGGCTGGAGCTCATCGAGCCGTTGGCCAGCACGATGCCGGCGCGGCCGTTGGGTTTGAGGTGATGCAGCATGTGCTGCAGCCAGGCGTAGTTGGCGTTGCCTTGCGGCGGCGTGCCGTAGACCCACCGCGGGTCGCCTTCCAGGCTGCCGTGCCACCAGTCGCTGACGTTGAATGGCGGGTTGGCCAGCACGAAGTCGGCGCGCAGGTCGCTGTGCTGGTTGCGGATAAAGGTATCCGCCGGTTCCTTGCCCAGGTTGAAGTCGATGCCGCGAATGGCCAGGTTCATCGCCGCCAGCCGCCAGGTGGTGGGGTTGGATTCCTGGCCATATATGGAGACGTCGCCCAGCTTGCCGCCGTGGGCTTCGATGAATTTCTCCGACTGCACGAACATGCCGCCGCTGCCGCAACACGGGTCATACACCTTGCCGTGATGCGGGTTGAGCACGGCTACCAGGGTCTTGACGATGCTGGCCGGCGTATAGAACTGGCCGCCCTTCTTGCCTTCCGCGCTGGCGAACTGCCCGAGGAAATATTCATACACCTGGCCGAGCAAGTCCCGAGCCTTGTTCGCGTCGGTGCCGAAGCCGATAGTGGAGATCAGATCCACCAACTCGCCGAGCTTGCCATCCGGCAACTGGGCGCGGGCATAGCGCTTGTCGAGGATGTTCTTCAGCTTGGGGTTTTCCGCCTCGATGGCGGCCAGAGCGTCGTCAATTTTCTTGCCGATATCCACCTGCTTGGCAGCGGCGCGCAGGCTCTCCCAGCGGGCCACTTCCGGCACCCAGAACACGTTGACCTCGCGATAGTAGTCGCGGTCTTCCAGCTCGGCGGTGAGCAGCTCGGGGTCGTCATCGCCCAGGTAGTAGTCGTCGTTCTCATCCAGCAGCTTGCGTTCCAGCTCGGCGCGGCGGCCGGCGAAGCTGTCGGAGATGTACTTGAGGAAGATCAGCCCGAGCACGATGTGCTTGTACTCG
>PGZJ01000020.1 GCA_002840055.1 Gammaproteobacteria bacterium HGW-Gammaproteobacteria-11
TTTGATTTACAAGAGGTTTTGCTTAAGGACTGCGCCGGAAGTGGTGCGCATTATAGGAGCCTGAAAATCAACGTCAACCGTTTATTTCAGTTTTATTCAAATGACGGCCAAGCGAGTCAAAAAGTACCGTCCGTACGAGCGATACCAGCCACAACTATATATAAGGATGCACGGCAAAAATCGCGGCTCTCTCGTTTCTTCAATCCTACGCCACCAGCCATTACACTAGCCCTCTTCTCCTCAGTCATGGCTTCACATGTCCCGGCAAAGTGATGCACCGCTTGATCTTCTTTTATTTCCGACCTGGCTCGTTCCGGTGGAGCCGGCTGGCGTGGTGTTGAAGGGGCACGGTCTCGGCGTTCGAGATGGACGCATTGCGCTCATCGCTCCGCGAGCCGTAGCACTCAAGTATCAGGCGATAGAAACGCGAGAGCTCGAGGGTATGCTTCTCGCTCCAGGTCTGATCAATGCGCATGGCCATGCCGCGATGACTCTTTTTCGTGGACTTGCTGATGACCTGCCCCTTCAGCGCTGGCTTAAGGATCACATCTGGCCAGCCGAGTCGCGTTGGGTCGATGAGGATTTCGTTCGCTGTGGCACCGAGTTGGCAATCGCCGAGCAACTAAAAGGTGGGATCACCTGCTTTTCTGACATGTACTTCTATCCCAGCGTCGTCAGCGAGCTGGTACACAAGCACGGTGTGCGAGCGCAGATCACCATCCCGGTTCTTGACTTCCCGGTTCCCGACGCTCGCGATGCGGATGAAGCGCTACGCAAAGGTGTAGCGCTGTTCGACGATCTCAAGCATCACCCCCGAATCACGGTCGCCTTCGGGCCTCATGCTCCTTATTCGGTTGCGGACGACAAACTTGAAAGCATTCGCGTTCTGGTAGCGGAGATGGATGCAGGCATCCATATGCACGTCCATGAAACCGCTCATGAAGTCCAGGAGGCGCTGCGGAAACACGGTGAGCGGCCGCTGGCGCGACTAGCGAGATTGCAGCTGCTAGGGCCGCGTTTTCAGGCAGTGCACATGACCCAGGTCGATGATGACGATCTCGCGCTGCTCACCGAGCATAACTGCAGCGTTATTCACTGCCCAGAATCCAACCTCAAGCTCGCCAGTGGCTTCTGTCCGGTCGAGCGCCTTTGGGAAGCAGGAATCAACGTGGCAGTCGGCACGGATGGGGCGGCAAGCAATAACGACCTGGACCTGCTAGGCGAAACTCGTACGGCAGCGCTGCTGGCGAAGGCCGTCGCCGGCTCGGCCACGGCACTGGACGCCCATCGCGCTCTACGCATGGCCACACTGAATGGCGCCCGAGCGCTGGGCATCGATGAGCACACCGGTTCTCTAGAGATAGGCAAGTTCGCCGATCTGGTCGCGCTGGATCTTTCCGGTCTGGCGCAACAACCGGTATACGACCCGGTATCCCAATTGATCTACTCCACCAGTAGAGACGCGGTGCGACATGTATGGATAGGCGGTAAGCAGCTGCTGGAAAGCGGCCGCCTTACGCGAATGGATGAGCAGCAAGTGATTGCGAACGCTCGCCAATGGGGCGAGAGAATTTCGAGCACCGATCAACGTTGAAGGTGTGAAACCAACCATACACAGCTTCTGCGCGACCAAATGACATACGAACCACGGCGGCTACGATGCCCCGACCTTAGCTGAAGCTGGCAACATGAGCCCTTGCAGCTCAAGCTTCTCCCTCAAGCTTTCAAACGGACCGGATCATGAGCAACGTCGACCACGCTGAAATCGCCAAATTCGAAGCCCTTGCACATCGTTGGTGGGATCGCGAAAGCGAGTTCAAGCCGCTTCACGAGATCAATCCACTGCGAGTGAACTGGATAGACGAGCATATTGCTCTGGCGGGCAAGAAGGTAATCGATATCGGTTGCGGAGGCGGCATTCTCAGCGAAGCCATGGCTCAGCGAGGCGCTCAGGTCACCGGTATAGACATGGGCGAGGCGCCGCTTTCGGTAGCGCGCTTACACCTGCTGGAATCCGGACTCGAAATCGATTATCGGCAGATCACTGCCGAAGCCATGGCCGAGGAAGCTCCCGAGCAGTTCGATGTGGTCACCTGTCTCGAAATGCTCGAGCACGTGCCGGACCCGGCGTCGGTCATCCAGGCCTGCTGTGCACTGGTCAAGCCAGGCGGGCAAGTCTTCTTCTCGACGATCAACCGCAACCCGAAAGCCTATGCATTCGCCATCATTGGCGCCGAGTACGTATTGCAACTATTGCCGCGCGGTACCCACGACTTCAAGAAGTTCATCCGCCCCTCGGAGTTGGGTGCCTGGAGCCGCGACGCGGGCCTGGCCGTCAAAGACATCATCGGCCTTACCTACAATCCGCTCACCAAGCACTACAAGCTGGCTGCGGACGTCGATGTCAACTACATGGTCCAGACCATCAAGGAGGCATGATGCGCCTGCGCGCTGTTCTGTTCGACATGGACGGTACTCTGCTCGATACCGCTCCCGACTTCATTGCCGTCGTGCAAGCCATGCGAGCCGCCCGAGGGCTGGCACCGGTTTCCGAACAACAGGTTCGTGATGTCGTGTCAGGCGGAGCGAGGGCCATGGTACTCAGCGCTTTCGAAGTCGACCCTCTATCGGCTGAGTTCGAAGAACTGCGTCTCGAGTTCCTTGCGCGGTATCAGGAGAACTGCGCGGTGCACAGTCATCTTTACGACGGCATGGCCGAACTGCTCGACGAGATCGAACGCGCGAACCTGATCTGGGGCGTAGTGACCAACAAGCCGCTGCGCTTCGCCGAACCGATCATGCATCAGCTGGGCCTGGCTTCCCGCTCCGCTGTGCTGATCTGCCCTGATCATGTCACCAAGAGCAAGCCTGATCCCGAACCCATGCTTCTGGCGTGCAGCCAGCTCGACCTTGACCCATCCGCGGTTCTGTTCGTCGGCGACGACCTGCGAGACATCGAATCAGGCCGCGCGGCAGGCAGTCGTACAGCCGCAGTGCGGTACGGCTACATTCACCCCGAAGACAACCCGGGAAACTGGGGCGCTGATGTGGTGGTAGACCACCCGCTGGAGCTCCGGCAAGTCCTGGATAGAGCACTGTGCAGTTGCTGAAACGGCGACAGCGCAAACCTTCCTAGCCTTATCGTCCGGCGAACATTCGTCCGGGCGCCACCTACCATCGATTCAAGAGGCATCCGATGTTCGAGTATTCCGCCCGCCCCGACTTGCTCGCTGGTCGCACCATTCTGGTTACGGGAGCCGGCCGCGGCATCGGCGAAGCTGCCGCGAAAGCCTATGCGGCACACGGAGCAACCGTACTGCTGCTTGGCAAGAATGAAGACAATCTGAACCGGGTTTACGATGACATCGAAGCCGCGGGCCATCCTCGTCCTGCCGTTATTCCGTTCAATCTGGAAACCGCGCTGCCGCACCAGTACGACGAACTGGCCGCCATGATCGAGCGCGAGTTCGGTCTTCTCGACGGCCTTTTGCATAACGCGGCGATCGTTGGTCCGCGGACGCCGCTCGAGCAGTTGTCCGGCGACAATTTCATGCGCGTGATGCAGGTGAATGTGAACGCAATGTTCATATTGACGAGCACACTGCTGCCGCTGCTGAAGCTAGCCAAGGACGCTTCGGTGATCTTCACGTCGAGCAGTGTCGGCCGCAAGGGGCGTGCATATTGGGGCGCCTACGCTGTATCGAAGTTTGCCACCGAAGGGCTAATGCAGGTGCTGGCGGATGAACTGGATGACACCGCTGCGGTCCGCGCCAACAGCGTCAATCCGGGGGCCACTCGTACCGACATGCGCGCGAAGGCTTATCCCGGCGAGAACCCGCTGGTGAACCCACTCCCAGAGGAAATCATGCCTGTCTATCTGTTCCTGATGGGCCCGGACAGCATCGGGGTGAATGGTCAGGCGCTGGACGCGCAATAACCAAGGCTTCCAAAACAAAAACGCTGCGCAACGGCTTCGCCCCCACTGCGCAGCGCTGGATACAACGATCAGGTGCGTTTGCTACGCCCGAAGCCTGGACGCTGACCATCTCCGGCCGGCCTTTTACCTGGCCCCGACGGACGCCCTGCCCCGTCACTACGCTTACCACCTTTACGCGTCTCGCCCGGACGCTCAGCGACCGGCGTTCCGCGAGGCTTCTCACTACGCCCGTCGCTGACACGCGGCTTGCGCCCGCCTTCGCTACCCCTCGGTGCCCGCGGCTTGTCCGACACAGGCACATCGGCCTCGCTTGACGAACGCAGCACCCGAGGTCGCCGCTCACCGCGGCTCAGCGGCTTCGCCACCTTACGCTGCATGCGGTCGATCTTTTCCTTGGCCTTGGCTTTCATGCTCGGCAGTGCAACCGGCTTTAGCCCGACTTCCTGGCTGAGAATGTCCACCTCGGTTTGCGACATTTCACGCCAGCGTCCCATCGGCAGATCGGAGGTCATGAAGACCGGACCGAAACGCACACGCTTCAATCGACTCACGACCAGTCCCTGCGATTCCCAGAGACGGCGAACCTCGCGGTTACGGCCTTCCATCACCACGCAGTGATACCAATGGTTGAAGCCTTCACCGCCGGGCGCCTCCTGGATGTCGGTGAAGCGTGCCGGACCGTCTTCGAGCATCACGCCGGTCTTCAGCCTTTCGATCATCTCGTCGTCGACTTCCCCACGCACCCGCACCGCGTACTCGCGGTCCATTTCATAGGATGGATGCATGAGGCGGTTGGCCAGTTCACCGTCGGTGGTGAACAGCAGCAGGCCGGTGGTGTTGATGTCGAGGCGACCGATATTGATCCACCTCCCCTCCTTCGGGCGCGGCAGACGATCAAATACCGTTGGGCGCCCTTCCGGATCGTTGCGTGTGCAGATCTCGCCGTCCGGCTTGTTGTAGATCAGTACGCGGCGGACTACTTCGCTGACTTCTTCCCGCTTGAGCAGGCGACCGTCAACTGCAATCGCATCATGAGAGTCGACGCGCTGGCCTAGGCTCGCAACCGCGCCATTGACCTTGACACGGCCTTCGGAAATCCATTTTTCGACATCGCGACGCGAAGCCATGCCCAGGCGGGCCAAGACTTTCTGCAGCTTTTCGCCGTGAGTAACGTGAGTGCTTGTTTCTTCGTGCTCGGTCATCTGGGCACCTCCCGGTGTGGCAATCCGATTGAAAGGGCGCGAATCATACGCGCATCGCTGCGGCTACGCACCAACCACAGCGTAGCAGTGATCCTGACCTGCGCTGGCGAGATCACCCCAGTGCGGCCAGCGCCTGAACAGTACGTTGCTGAATACCGGCCCAGTCGCCCGAACTGAGGCTCACACCATCGATCATCCAGGTACCACCGACGCACATCACGTTCGCCAGGGCCAGATATTGCGCGGCATTCGCTGCGTTTACGCCGCCGGTCGGACAGAAACGCACGTCGGCAAAGGGGCCGCCGAGCGCCTTCAGCGCAGCGATGCCGCCACAGATCTCTGCCGGGAAGAGCTTGAAGCGGCGATAACCCAGCGCGTAGCCCTCCATGACATCCGATGCGCTACTGGTGCCTGGCAGCAGTGGCACCGAGCAGCTCACCCCCGCTTCGAGGATTTCCCGCGTGGAACCGGGTGTGACGATGAACTGCGCCCCTGCCGCCTCCACTTCATCCATCATGCGTCGGTCCAGAACGGTACCAGCGCCGATACAAATATCAGGACGCTCTTCACGTAGCCGTCGAATGGCTGTCAGGCCATGACTGGATCGCAGGGTGATCTCCAACGTACGAAGGCCGCCAGCAGCCAATGCATCAGCAAGAGGCAGGATCTGCTCTTCGCTACCGATGGTGATGACCGGCAGAATCCTCGACTCTACACAGATTCGTTCAATCAGAGCGTTCTTCTGGTCCATGGTCATGCGGAAGTCCTCGGGCCTCACGGGCACCAATAGATTTCGAGCGGGGAATGCAGGAATGCGCGAATCGGCATCTGCAGCGGATCGACATTCAGCGCCGCGCGCAGGGTTTCGAGCTTGTCAGCACCTTGGATAGCCAGGCACTGCATCCGAGCACCAGCGAGCAGCGGATAGGTCATTGTCAGACGTGCCTGCGGATCGACCGGCGCCTGCATCGGCAGGCACCGCTCCAGGCAGTCATCGCGCAACGCATGCGCCAGCTTTGGGTTGCCGGGGAACAACGAGGCCGTATGACCGTCATCTCCCATTCCCAGTATCAGCACGTCGATAGGCCGCTGCAGCTGCGCCAGGGCGTGGTCAGCGAGTGATGCGGCCTGCTCGAGGGATTCGGCCGGGTGGTACAGCCCGATCAGCCACGCCTCACGTGCCGCGTTCTGCAGCAAATGGCGCCGCACCAAGCCTTCGTTGCTGGCCGGATTGGTCGCAGGTACCCAGCGTTCGTCAGCCAGGCTGATCTGCACCTTCGACCAGTTCAATTCTCGTATCGACAGGGCTTCGAAGAATGCAATCGGACTGCGCCCACCGGATACGACGAGACTGGCGATGCCATGGGTTTGAACCGCGTAGGCCAGGGCCTTGGCCACATTGTCAGCCATCAGTTCAGCTTGCCGCTGCGGATTGGCCGAACTATGCGCCACCACACCGGTAGGAAGATCCAGTTCAGAGATCGCCATACCACGCCCTCCCATCGCGTGTGATCAGTGCAATCGAAGCGACTGGCCCCCAGGAGCCAGCGGGATAAAGCTTGAGCTCTGCGCCGAGACGATTCCAGCCCTCGATCAGCTGATCGCACCATTGCCATGCGTACTCGATTTCATCCCTGCGCACGAACAGGTTCTGGTTGCCCTGCATGACCTCGAGCAGGAGTCGCTCATAGGCGTCTGGAATGCGTGTGCTCTTGTAGGTTTCGGAGAAATTCAGCTGCAAGGGACCGCTGCGCAGATGCATGCCCTTGTCCAACCCCTGCTCCTTGGTCATCACCTGCAGCGAGATGCCCTCGTCAGGCTGCAGTCGAATGATCAGGCGATTGCTGATCAGCGCTCGCTGCTCGGGCGCGAAGATGTAGAAGGGTGGCTCCTTGAAATGAATCACGATCTGCGAAAGCTTCTGCGCCATGCGTTTGCCGGTTCGCAGATAGAACGGCACGCCCGACCAGCGCCAGTTGCAGATATCGGCACGCAACGCGACGAAGGTTTCCGTACTGCTTTCGGCGTTCGAGTTCTCCTCATCCAGGTAGCCAGGCACCGAGACACCAGCAACGTTGCCGGCCGCGTATTGGCCCCGCACCACCCGCTGATGAAGGGATTCGGCAGTGATCGGTGCCAGCGCCTTGAGGACCTTTACCTTTTCATCACGGATGCTGTCCGCAGTCAGGTTGCTCGGCGGGTCCATGGCGATCAGGCAGAGCAGTTGCAGCAAATGGTTCTGAACCATGTCGCGCAGTTGTCCAGCCTGGTCGAAATAACCCCAGCGTCCTTCGATGCCGACCGTTTCGGCCACGGTGATTTCTACATGGGAGATATGGTGCTGGTCCCACTGCGTCTCGAACAGGCTGTTGGCGAAGCGTAGCGCGATGAGGTTCTGTACCGTTTCCTTGCCGAGATAGTGGTCGATGCGATAGATGCGGCTCTCGGGAAAGTGCTCGGCGACCGCATCGTTGATGACACGCGAAGAAGCTAAGTCATGACCGATGGGCTTTTCCAGAACGACGCGCGCCTGCTCGGCGAGCCCTGCCGTAGCCAGGAACCTGCAGATATCACCGTAGACCGCCGCGGGTGTCGCGAAATAGGCGATCAGAGGCTGCTCGGCCGGCACGCAGTCACGCAGCGCCATGTAATCCTCGGATCGACGAAAATCCATCGCCAGATAGTGAAGCCGGGCGCTGAAGCGACTGAGGGCCTGCTCATCGAACTCGGCCTTGGGAACCCGCGTACGCAATGCTTGCTCGATTCGCGCCTTGTGCGTGGCCGGCTCGCCGCTCTCCCGCGATAGCGCCAGTATCTGGGTATCGGCATGCAGCAGGCCGGCGCGATCCAACTGATACAGCGCGGGAAACAGCTTGCGCAACGCTAGGTCGCCCAGGGCACCGAACAACGCGAATGTGATGGGTTCTACCGTAATGCCTGGCATGGTCCGTCCGCTTGAATGCAGGGTTCAATGACGTGCAGCGCGAGCACGACGATGATCGGTCAACGATAGCGAGGATATCGCGCTCCTCGCCTTCCGATCAGACGCCACATGCTACAGACCACTCAGCGGCTCAAATGCTCAGCAGTCGACGGGAAAATCCCAAGGTTGCCCGTGCCCACAGGAACAGCGCAAACACCTGAGCGCGACAGCTCGGTCGTTAAAGGGCACGGAGCTGAGTCAGCTTCCCGCGACGCGTGCACGGAACAGGGCCTGATGCTTACGGCACTGCTGCGCCGCAAGCAGGAAGACACCATGCCCCCCGCGCGAGAACTCCAGCCAGGTGAAATCCACTTCGGGATAAAGGGCCTGGACATGAACCTGACTATTTCCCACTTCGACGATCAGGATGCCATCGTCAGTGAGGTGATCCGCGGCCTCGGCGAGCATACGCCGCACCAGATCCAGTCCGTCTTCACCGCATGCTAGGCCAAGAGCCGGCTCGTGATGAAACTCAGCCGGCATGTCGTCGAAATCTTCGGCATCGACATATGGAGGATTGGAAACGATCAGATCGAAACGTTGATTTGGCAGCCCGTCGAAGCCATCGCTCTGCACGGTATAAACCCGCTCTTCGAGTCCGTGATGCTCGATGTTTTGGTTGGCGACCTCGATCGCATCGAACGACAGGTCAGCGAGCACCACCTCGGCCTTGAGAAACTCGTAAGCGCATGCGATGCCGATGCAGCCCGACCCCGCGCACAGATCGAGAATCCGCTTGGGCGTGCCAGGCAGCCAGGGTTCGAAGCGGTGCTCGATCAGCTCTCCAATCGGCGAACGTGGGATCAGCACGCGCTCGTCGACGATGAAGGGCAAGCCGCAGAACCAGGCTTGCCCGAGGAGATAAGCGGTCGGCACACGTTCTTCAATACGGCGACGCAGCAGTTCCTGCAAATGCTCGCACTCGTCGAGCTCGAGGCGGCAATCCAGATAGCTGTCAGCCATTTCCCATGGCAGGTGCAGCGCACCCAGCACCAACTGGCGCGCGTCATCCCAGGCATTGTCGGTGCCATGGCCGAAGAACAACTGCTCCGCCTGAAACCGGCTGACGGCCCAGCGGATATGGTCACGCAGCGTACGCAAGCGGGAGAGCGAAGCGGTCACAAGGGCATCTCCTGTAAAAAGGGCGCGAGTGTAGCAGGCATACGAAAACCCGAGCCATGTCAGCTAAGGCCACGCGAGCAAGGCTCTCGAGCCATCCACTTGGGCTGTAAATACTCAATTCGTTTCAACACCAGGCGTGCGACCGGCATTACCCTTCGGCTCGCGGTCGGGACTCGATATCTCCGACATATCGTGCGCCCATGCAGTTCGACCGAGCAGTCAGCACAACGACCAGCGAAACATGAGCCGGACGGTTCACATCGGCGCATTCTGGCGCCACAATCAGCCCCCTCACAGCACAAGGAGCCGAAAATGACCAAGCCACAGACCATGCTTCAGCTCAGTGGCCGCAGCTACAACCCGGCGACGCTGACGAATGCCACCTTGCTGGTCATCGATGTGCAGGAAGAGTACCGCAGTGGTGTTCTTGCCCTGCCTGCCCTGGATCGGGCACTTCCGGAAATTACCCGTCTACTGGCAGCTGCGCGCGAAGCTGGCGCGCCGATCGTGCACGTGCATCACCTGGGTATCAGCGGTGGCCTTTTCGATCCGCAGGGCTTTCGTGGACAGATCATGCCGGAGGCTGCACCACTGCCCGGTGAGGCAGTGGTTGCCAAACGCCTGCCGAACGCTTTCTCCGGCACCGAGCTCCACGAACTACTGCAGAAACTGGGTCGCCTGGATTTGATCGTTTGCGGCTTCATGACCCACTCCAGCATCAGCACAACGGTTCGCGCCGCCAAGGATTACGGCTATCGCTGCACACTGGTGGACAGCGCCTGTGCCACACGCAATCTGCCGATGGGCGAAGGCAGCATCGATGCCGAACAGGTGCACCGCATCGAGATGACCATTCTTGCCGACAACTTTGCCGTTTGCGTGCAAGACGCTGCGGCGCTGGCGCGCTGAAGACCCACTATCCGAACGCCGAACGAGCTGGCAGCCTTTCCAGACACTCTCTGCATGATGCAAGCAAAAGTACGTCTGGATGGAAGCTCGTCCGCCAGGCGCTGTGGCTGGGGTAAACTGCCATCCTGTTTGGAGGCCCCATGCAAGACGACGAATTCTCTCTCTTCCAATCGGCTGTGCGCGGTGTCAAGCCGATCAAGCACGACCGCGCCGAAACCGGCAAAGTGCGCAGCAATCGCGAACAGATCGCGACTCGCCGCAGCAACGCCACCGTCAGCAACGAAACCACGCGCGTCGACGGATTATCGGATCAGTTCGTCATCGACGTAGGTGCCGAGGACGAGCTTTATTGGGCCCGCGACGGGGTTCAGGACAGTCAGGTCCGCAAGCTCAAAGCCGGCCAGATCCCATTCGAGGGAAGTCTCGATCTGCATGGCATGAGCATCGAGAAAGCCCGGGAGCTGTTATGGGACTTCATCGCCGAAGCGACGCGGCTCGAAGTGCGCTGCGTCCGCGTGACCCATGGCAAGGCGGCAAGGCTCGACGGCAAGCGGCCACTGATCAAGAGCCACGTCAACACCTGGTTGCGGCAGCATCCGCAAGTGCTTGGCTTCACCTCCTGCCTGCCACGCCATGGCGGCACCGGCGCCATTTACGTGATGCTCAAACGCACCATGCTTGAAGGCCGGGACGAATGAGCCGAGGCCAGCGTCTCGCTCGCCATACTTGCCAGCCGAGCGGCGGCCCCCTACCCTTCGCGTTCGCGACCCCATGAAGCCTGACAGGTAGCTCAATGTCCCTGGAACAACACTACACCGCGATCCTCGGCCAACTCGGCGAGGACGTTAGCCGCGAAGGTCTGCTCGACACGCCCAAGCGCGCCGCCAAAGCCATGCAGTACCTGTGCAAGGGCTATCAGCAAACCCTCGAGGAAGTCACCAACGGCGCGCTGTTCACGTCAGATAACAGCGAGATGGTGCTGGTCAAGAATATCGAGCTGTACTCGCTGTGCGAGCATCACATGCTGCCTTTCATCGGCAAGGCACACGTTGCGTATCTTCCCAATGGCAAGGTACTCGGCCTGTCGAAGGTCGCTCGCATTGTGGATATGTATGCGCGCCGCCTGCAGATTCAGGAAAACCTGACCCGTGAAATCGCCGAGGCGATGCAGCAGGTTACCGGCGCATCTGGCGTTGCAGTGGTCATCGAAGCCCAGCACATGTGCATGATGATGCGCGGCGTGGAGAAGCAGAACTCGTCAATGGTTACATCGGTGATGCTGGGTCAGTTCCGCGATAACGCCGCGACCCGTAGCGAGTTTCTCGGCTTGGTGAAATAGCACCGAGCCCACAGTAAAACAGGGCCTTGCGGCCCTGTTTTTCGTTCAATCGTACATGCCTACATGCCGCGGATGACTGGCGACACGCTGCAGCCATCGGCGAATTGCGGGATAGCCTTCGAGGCTGAACCCTCCCTCTTCAGCCACATGCGTGTAGGCATACAGCGCAACGTCGGCAATCGAGTAATGCTCACCCACCAGGTAGGGCGTGCGTAGCAACTGCTGCTCCATAACGTTCAACGCATGGTAGCCATCGAGCTGCTTGGCTTCGTACTCCTCACGGCGATCCTCGGGCATGCCGAGATACACCTTGATATAGCGGGCGACAGCCAGGAACGGCTCATGGCTGTACTGCTCGAAGAACTGCCACTGCAGCACTTGGGTACGCAGCCGCGGGTCCGCTGGCAGAAACTCGCTGCCGTCGGCCAGATAGTTGAGGATGGCGTTGGACTCCCACAGGCAGGCGCCATCCTCCAACTCAAGAACCGGAATCTTGCCATTCGGGTTCTTCTTGAGAAACTCCTCGGAGCGGGACTCACCACGAAGGATATTGATCGGAATCCATTCGTACGACTGGTCCAGCAGGTGCAGCATCAGCTTGACCTTGTAGCAATTACCCGACCGGAAATCACCATAGACTTTCAACATGCTCCCTCCCATCGACCCACAACGCAGGTCAGCGATATCTCAGGCGGCTTCCAGCGCTTTACCTTCGCGGATGACCTGCGCCAGACGACGCACCCCTTCTTCCATTCTCTCAGCAGCCACATGGCTGAAGTTCAGCCGCAGATAACCGGGATTAGCGTCCGGGTCCACGAAAAAGGGCTCACCAGGCATGAACACCACATCATTGGCGAGCGCTCGATCAAGCAGGGTTCGCGTATCCAGCGGCTGCTTCAGCGTCAGCCAGAAGAACAGCCCTCCCTGCGGCAGCTGCCAGGTAGCGAGATCACCGAAGTGCTCGCTGAGCGCAGCCTGCATGGCATCACGACGAACGCGATAGAAATCGCGAAGCTCCGCCAGATGCGCCTGATACCGCTCGCTACCCAGCCACTGCAGCGCCTGCCACTGCCCAATGCGGTTGGTATGTAGATCAGCCGACTGCTTCAGTCGTAGCAAATAAGGGAACAGATCCGGCGAGGCGATCAGATACCCCACCCGCAAGCCAGGCAGCAGCGTCTTGGAAACTGTACCGGTGTAGATCCAGCTAGCACGTTTCAGACGCGAGACGATCGGCTTGGCACTGCCCTGATCGAATACCAGCTCACGATATGGCTCGTCCTCGACCAGCGTCACGCCAAACTCATCCAGCAATGCTGCGACAGCATCACGCTTGGCTTCGCTGTAGCGAACGGCGGATGGATTTTGGAACGTAGGAATCAGATAGGCGAAAGCAGGCTCGTGCTGCTCCAGCGTTGCGCGTAGGGCAGCCAAATCCGGACCATCGGCCTGCTGGGGAACTGCCAGACATTCAGCTCCGAACAATTGAAAGGACTGCAGAGCAGCGAGATAGGTTGGCGCCTCGACCAGGACCTCTGTTCCTGAGTCGATAAACAGCTTCGACGCGAGATCCAGCGTCTGCTGCGAGCCACTGACGATCAACACCTGACTGGCTTCGCAAGGCACGCCAAGTGCCAGCGCCTGGGCGGCAATAAGTTCACGGAGAGCGGGCTCGCCTTCGCTCATCCCATACTGCCCCATGCTTGCGGGCAGTTCTGCCCAATCAACGATCGGCAGCATCGCCTCAGCCGGCAACCCGCCAGCGAAGGACATCACTTCCGGGCGCTGAGCTGCAGCGAGGATTTCACGAATGAGAGAGCTTTTAAGGCGAGTAATACGTTCGGAGAAGGCCATTTCCATACCAGATGCGAGGCGCTGCAAAATAAGTCAAACTTCTTGACCGAAATTACGCTTCTCACGATAAATACGTCAATATGCCTGACCTAAAAAAAAGCGCAGTGCAGCGCCAGATCATGGAGAGTTTCTTTCTCGGCTATCAGGCCTTCACAGCCAAGCCTGACGAAATGCTCGCCCGCCGCGGCCTGTCCCGTGTGCACCACCGCATTCTTTTCTTTATCGCTAGCTACCCGGACCTGAGCGTCAAGGAGTTGCTGAGCTATCTCGGTGTGTCCAAGCAGGCACTGAATACACCGCTACGCCAGTTGATCGAAATGCACCTGGTGGAGAGCCTGACTGCAGAGGATGACAAGCGAAAGCGCATGCTGCGCTTTACCGCAGAGGGGGCGAAGCTGGAGCAGGCCTTGCGCAGAGAACAGGTCCGGCTGCTTCAAAGGGCCTTCGATGATGTGGGTGAACAAGCGGTAGACGGCTGGCTCGCGGTCAACCAAGCGCTCGCTATGGAGAAAGCCAGAGGCTAGCAGCCCTCAAGAGGCGGGCCGCTTCACCACGCCGGAATCGTGGGCACAAAAAAGGGCGACCGAGGTCGCCCTTTTTCATGAAGAACCCGAACTTAGTTCTGGTTTTCCATCTGAGCACGGATCAGATCACCAATGGTGGTCGGGCCAGTGCTTTCTACGTCCT
>PGZJ01000021.1 GCA_002840055.1 Gammaproteobacteria bacterium HGW-Gammaproteobacteria-11
ACGTCAGAACGCGTCATTCCACATGTCTTTAGAGAATGCTGTAACCACGTCGCCCGCCCTGTCCCGCCGCTTCTCCGTGGCGCCGATGATGGATTGGACAGCATTTTATTTTTTACGCTTAAAAATCAATAGCTTATATAAATAGATCTTAGCATTTAGCAAATTTTTAGCATCTCATAGCTCGCCCTCGGCGGCATTGAAATAGCTGGGCTACAGAAGACCATAGAACAAACACGTGCCACTTTTTTACCACTGACTGCACCGCTAACCTCCCTAGCCCTTCTATTGCCCGCAGCATGCTGAGGCAGCGCCTCGCTAGTGATGGGTTTCGCGCTGTACTACCCATCCACGATCGCTGTTCTGCGCACACCTGCATCTCATCACGCCCCTGGATTGCACCCGGGATACGGAAAGTCGGCGCACACAACGCGTCGTATCGATATTGAGCTCAGCGAGGAGTGTGAGTGAGCCACTCGCCTCTATGCTAGGCGATAACACTTGCCGGTGACCTTGGAAGGTCTGCACGCTGGCTCAAGTGGCAGTGCAGGCTCACCCGTAGCACCCAGCGACCTCATACGGCACATGCGGTATTTTATGACTTCATCTACAGGACTAGCACATGAGTAGCAGTAACGAACTCGATGCCACATCCTTCAAAGGACAACGAGGACTTGCGCGCGTCTCGCGAGCGGCCGGGTATTCAATCGCTGGGCTACGCGCTGCCTTTATCGGCGAGGCCGCCTTCCGGCAGCTGCTATTGCTCAACGCAGTGCTGGTCCCCCTGGCATTCGCCATGGACGTGAGCCGTATCGAGCGCGTCTTGCTGGTGATCGTGCCGATGATCACCCTTATCGTGGAGTTGCTGAACTCCGCAATTGAAGCAGCAATTGACCGGATTTCGACAGACCTGCATCCCCTTTCGAAACAAGCCAAGGACATGGGTAGCGCTGCGCAGATGCTGGCACTGGCGGTAGTGGCGACGACCTGGGCGATCATCTTGATCTGAAAAATCTCGAAACACCCGTTAAGCACGACACGGATCGTGCCTGAAGAGGCGGCATCCTTCGAATGCGCGCCCCTCCTCCTGATCAGTCTTTTCTGACGTTCTGATAGAGCATCAGGCGCGAGGTTTCGTGTAGCCCCCGAGTAAGCTCGGCCAGGCGACGAAACTCCTCAGGATGCTGGTCAGCGACGTTATCCAGCGGTGTCTGCGAGGCCAGATCGTGCAAGGTTGGCTGGCTGCCGTCATGCTGCATCTGTAGCAAGAAGTCTTTCGTGACCCCACCGATCAACGGGAAAGTGCCTTCTCGCAGCACTAGCGGGACCACGCGCTCCCCTTCCGGGGCGGGCTGCTGGATATCGCGGCCCAGCGCGCCGTTGCGAAACTCCATACCGGCCATGCCCAGCACGCTGGGCAGCAGATCGACCAAGCCCACAGCCTCCTCGATCACCCGCGGTTCCAGTAGCTTGGGGGCATGGATCAGCAGAGGCACGTGATTGCTCTCCAGCCCCAGCTTCTCGAATGCTGGTGGCATATGGGGAATCTGGCTGATACGAGTGTTGTGGTCGCCAAACATGACGAAAATGGTGTTGTCGTACCAACCGCCCTCCTGAGCGATCTCCATCAAACGACCGATATTGAAGTCCAGCAAGCGTGCAGCGTTGTATTGAGCCAGGCTGCGCGAGCCGGCGTTCTGCACGGTTTCCAGAGGCAGATCGAGTACTTCGAAACCGTCATTTTCCTTCGGGATAGTGAAGGGACGATGATTGCCTGCGGTCTGGATATAGGCAAAGAATGGCTTTCCTTCGGCCTGCTGGCGCAGGATTCGGTCGCTTTCCTTGAACAAATCGAGATCCGAAATACCCCAGACATCGACCATGGGCGAAGTCCAATGGCGCTCTTCGAACAGCTGGACATCGTCGATGCTTTGACGAATCAGCGCGTTCATATTGGCCCAGCCGGAGTTGCCGCCAATCATGTAGTACTTGTCGTAGCCCTGCAGCGCATTGACCAGGCTGTGCTGGCGGGTGATCAGCGGGTTACGTGTAGCCGTTTCTTGACGTGAAACGTCGGGCACACCGGAAATGCTGGCCCAAACGGTTTTTGCGGTACCGGTGACCGGCACATAGAAGTTTTCGAAGAACCAACTCTGCTTGGCCAGTCGGTCGATATTTGGGGTTGGGTTCAGTGGATTGCCATAGGCACCCACGGCGCTGGTACCGAGGGATTCGAGCATGACGAACACAACATTAGGCGGCTGACTCCCGGCAATTGCATAGGATTGCGATGCCTGTTCACGGCTGAAATTCAAGCTCTGCGCATCCGGCTGGTCCACCCCCAGATAGCGACTGACAACATCGTAATGCTCAGCAACCTGTTCCCGATCATAGGGCTGACTGGGGACCTTCAGGGTGTCGTAGAGGAAGATCACCGGGTTCAGGCCGAGCGCCGAGATCTGGTTGTCCCCCGAAAAGAATGCGTCACTCCAGCGCAACGGCACCGGGTTTTCCAGATTGATGTTGTCGACGCGACCGAGAATGCCGAGAAAGACCACGACAACCATCAGCGCGCTGCCCCAAGTCAGCGAGAGACGGCTGATCGGCTTTGCCGGGCGCGCCAGGGTAACCCGCTCCAGGCGCAGCAGCAGCCACCAAACCAGGGCGGTTGCCGCCGCCCAGCCAAGGCTGATCCACACCACAGGATAGGTTTGCCAGACCATGTCGGTGGAGATTTGCGCGTCTTCAAGAAAGCGCAGAACGGTGGCATTGATACGCACACCCAGGTAGGCGTAATGGCCAAAGTCGATGATATAGACCAACAGCACCGCGCCGAGCGCCAGCGCCAGATACAGCCGCGCCAGCCAGCGCAGGACGCGCGAGCTGGTGAGATTCCACACCGGCAACCATGCCAGCAAAGCGACTGGCAGCATCAGCAAGATGGCCAAGCGAAGGTCGAATCGCAGCCCTATCCCCAGGGTTTCCGGTACTGCCTCGACCTCACCAAGCGCGCTGGCCTCAAACCCCGAGAACCCCACGAAGAACAGTCCGCGCAAGGCCGCGAGCACCAAGAACAGGATCGCTACCGCACCAAACCAGTAGTGCAAGCGCCGCGAGTGAAGCCAACCCATCATGCCAAACCTCAATTTATAGAATCGTCAAAATAGTGCGGCGCCCCGCCATCAAGGGCGTATCGGCAGTTTCAACTCTCTCGGTGCGTTCGACCGGCGCACGACCAACTTGATCGCGTAGCCAAGCAAGGCTCCCCAGCAGTACAGAGCAATAAAGGGATCGAGCAGATAGTCCCAATAATTCGGAGAGGGCTTAAGGCCCAGGCTGAATGCCAAGGTAGCAAAACCCAGCATGCAGGCCCCCAACCAGTTCCTCAGCATCAACAGCCCTAAAGCCAGCAGACCAATGATCAGGATCAGAGGCCGCGGGTTATAGCCCAGCCGATAGGGGTCAAAGTAGGAAAGTCCCATCGTGGCGGGATAGAGGAATAGCGCCAAAGCCGCAATCAGGACCAACACCTGCAAGCGGATAGTGCGATCCAGCTGCTTCACTAGCCCCATTCTTACCGCCGCAACGAACGTCAGTGCCACCAACGAGGTGATGGCCACGTCATCCGTGAAGCTGCGCATATAAGCCGCCAGCGAAAGTCCTTCCACGGGAATGAAACTGATCCCCAGCAGCACGAGCAGGCGGACAAACTGCATGGCCGGGCTGGAGCCAAGCGTCGGAATAACGGCGAATGCGAGTAGCGCAAAAGTCAAATGCGCTTGCCAAAGTTCAGGCATTAGAGCTGCTCCTCAAGCCAGGCGTCATTGAAGCTGATGTGTTTGATGAAGGTGTTGTTCCAGGAGTAGACCAGGTGATAGAGCCCATCGCCGCTCTTGATGAAGTACGGGTATTCATATTCGAAGTCGCAGCCGTGATCCTTGCACACCCGCTGGTCCAGATTTGCCAGAAACTCATCGACAAGGCTCTCTCTGCGCGGTCCGCTGGAACGGAGGAACTTGTCGCCGATAATTTCTCGATAAACCTCGGGACTGAATGGGTTGCCGTACGGATCAGGAGACTCGTCGAGATCGATCACCGGCTTCCACAAATCGAGACCGGAATCGGTACCCATCAGCCGGAGGCGAAAACGTCCATCTTCCAGATCGTTCAGGGCAACCAGCAATCCATGATCAGGCGTGGCCACTGCTGCAAGCGAGGAGTTTGGGTTGGCGGGATTGATTGGATAAGGCTCGCTCCATGTTTGCCCCGCGTCCTCGGTTCGACTGGCAAGTACCTTGTGATGGATGTCACCCGCGTAGCGCAACATCGCAACGGCGTTGTACTCGTCCATCGGTACTATCGTGGGTTGCAGGGAATGCTTACCCCTGCTGATACGGGTCTTATCGACAACATCACCAGCCGGACTGATGTACAGATACTCGGCAAACTTGCCGAGAAATTCGTGATAGACCGGCAGGCCGATGGTGCCGTCGCGATGGAACACCGGCGCGTTGCGCACGAGCGTGCTGATGTTCAAGAAAGGAGTCGTAATCAACTGCTTGGGCGCAGACCAGTTTTCACCAAGGTCATCCGAGTACATGGCGTTGATCGCGCTGCCAGCCCAGCCACCAATGGACACCGAAACGTAAAATAGCCACAGCCGGTTATCGGGAGCCAGCGCGATAACAGGGTTGCCCAGTTTGCGTATGTGTTTCTGGGTCGCACTCTCGGTAGATTCCCGCGTAGCGAGAACTATCTCCTCTCCCCACTCGGCTTCTTGGGCGTCGTAACGCGAGCCGCGAACCTGAACATCTGCGGCGCCCTCTCGGGAGCCGGCAAACCAGACTGCCATCAGCCCGCCGTCAGGCAGAGATGCTACTGAGGATGCATGAACGAACTCGTCAAGATCCGAAGAGGCAAAACGGCTGCTGTAGAAGGGAGCCTGGACGCTACCAATCAGTTCACCGGAACGTTCCGCCATGGCAAAACCGAGCACGTGACGATCAGGATTCAGCCACCAGGCGGAAGCAAAGACAGCGAAGAGGGAGACAACAGCCAAGCGAGAAGGCAGAGAACCGAATTTCTGAGAGCGCATTGAAAAACCATATGTTGCATAAACACATAAAGCCTCCTGCGGATAGCAGGAAACGACCAGACACCAGCCTCAGAGACAAGGCGTGGCAAGAGGGAGTGTTTGGCTGGTTTTTACAAGGGTCTGACTCGACTGCAAATAGACTGGGAATAGGCCAATTGACATGCAACGGCAGCCCGGGATCATGGCGCAGTGAGTTCGCGGATGCAACCGCGAACGCAAATGTTCAACTAGCGGAAGATCGTGCCCACCCCGACTCTACTCAACTGAAGCCCCATATGACATGGGCTCCAGGCCAAGCCTGGAGGTTCATAATTGGACAACCACGCAACATTTGGTCAAAAAAACACCCACAACCTAGCAGTTGCTGCTAAGATGTCGCCCCGCCCAACGACCCGATGCCTAAAAGTATCCCGTAGCGATGATGAATTTCTGTTCCCTCCCGGCTGTTACGCCGCCATAAGTTACCCTTCCGCTTTTTAGCGCCCTTGCCTGTTGCCGCTCCGCTACAGGCCACAGGTGTGCACCGTCGACCATGCACGACGGTTCTTCTTATCACTTATCGCTAGCCCTGCTGAATTTCGGCCTGATCGTATTCGTTCGCCTGCATTTTCTGGGTTGTGGTGTTGCGCCGATTTCATTCGCAACGACTAGAAGAGGCTTCCATGCCCCCAACAACAACCGCTGCCTTTGCGCACAATGCCCTTGATCATGCGCCAACTTGGCACAAACAGCTGACTGTCGAGTTCATTTTCACCCTGATCAACGGCGTACTGTTGACGATCAGCGACAACGTGTTCGTTGCCACCGTCTATATCAGCGAAATCAAGCAGGTGCTGGGTGTCGGCACCATCGACCGGGACTTCGAGCGCCTGGCCATCAACACCGGCACCTACCTGCCCAGCGTAGCTACCGCCAATGGCCCAGCAGCCCTCCTCCTCCTGTTGACATCTGCCAACGCATCGCCAGCACGACTGCACTACAGACGCATGGCGGTCATGGCATTGCCCTATACCTTGGCTATGGGCGGAGTAGGCCTACTGTCAGTGATCTTTCTCGTTTAACCCGACTTGGCGCCTCTATTGCTAGGCACCCCGTCATAACCTTCAACCTACGGACATATACATGCTTCAGAAACTCAAGCAAGACTGGTTCTCAAACATACGCGGCGACTTGCTCGCAGGCATCGTCGTCGCTCTGGCCCTCATTCCCGAAGCTATCGCCTTCTCCATCATTGCCGGCGTCGACCCCAAAGTGGGTCTGTACGCCTCGTTCTGCATATGCGTGGTCATTGCATTTATTGGCGGTCGGCCCGGCATGATCTCGGCTGCTACCGGCGCCATGGCACTGCTGATGATCACACTGGTGAAGAACCACGGCCTCGAATATCTACTCGCGGCCACTCTGCTCTGCGGCGTACTGCAGATCATCGCCGGCTACCTCAGATTGGGCTCACTCATGCGATTCGTTTCGCGGTCAGTGGTTACCGGCTTCGTCAATGCACTAGCCATCCTGATTTTCATGGCCCAGTTGCCCGAGCTGACCAACGTCACCTGGCATGTATACGCCATGACCGCCGCAGGTCTAGGCATTATTTACCTGTTCCCCTATGTACCGTGGGTAGGCAAAGTCGTTCCCTCGCCGCTAGTTTGCATCGTAGTGCTGACGGCCATCGCCATGTATTTCGGCATGGATATTCGTAATGTGGGCGACATGGGCCAACTGCCGGACACTCTGCCTATCTTCCTTTGGCCGGACGTACCTTTGACCTTCGAGACCCTGGCCATCATCTTCCCCTACTCCGCTGGCCTAGCGGTGGTCGGCCTTCTGGAATCGATGATGACCGCGACTATTGTCGATGACCTGACCGATACCAACAGCGACAAGAACCGCGAGTGCAAAGGACAGGGCGTAGCCAATATCGCCTCCGGTTTGTTGGGCGGCATGGCCGGTTGCGCCATGATCGGTCAATCCATCATCAACATTAAGTCCGGTGGCCGTACCAGACTTTCAACGCTCTCGGCGGGTGTATTGCTGCTGCTGATGGTGGTGTTCCTGGCCGAATGGCTGACCCAGATCCCAATGGCTGCCCTGGTCGCCGTGATGATCATGGTATCGATCGGTACCTTCAGCTGGGATTCGCTGCGCAACCTGAAAAAACATCCGCTGTCGACCAATATCGTCATGGTGGTCACCGTCATCGTCGTCGTGGCCACGCACAACCTGGCCTATGGCGTGCTGGCCGGCGTACTGCTGGCGGCCATGTTCTTCGCCAACAAGGTCGGTCATTACATGCATGTAGGCTCCACCGCTGAAGACGACGGCATGAGTCGAATCTACAAAGTTACCGGCCAGATCTTCTTCAGTTCGGCGGACAAGTTCATCGCCGCATTTGATTTCAAGGAAGCCTTGGAAAAGGTCACCATCGACCTTACGCATGCGCATTTCTGGGACATCACTGCAGTGGCAGCGCTGGACAAGGTAGTCGTCAAGTTCCGCCGCGAAGGTACTGAGGTCGAAGTGCTCGGTCTGAACGAGGCAAGCGCCACCATCGTCGACCGCTTTGGCGTACATGACAAACCAGACGCCGTGGACAAGCTGATGGCCCACTAGGCCTTCATTAAGTCCAGATAGCCGCTCCCATAAGGAGCGGCCCCTACAACTCACGCTCTCCATTCCAAATGGAGGCAACGAGGAACTCTCATGACAGCTGTCATTTCCTGTATTGACGGATCGCCGTCTTCAGCCGCCGTGTGCGACTACTCCGCCTGGGCCAGTGTGCGCCTCGCCGCCCCCCTGACCCTGGTTCATATCCTGGAAGAAACGCCGCAAGTCCCTACCGACTTCACCGGCAGCATTGGCCTGGGTAGCCGCGAGCATCTGCTGCAAGAGCTGGCGGAACTTGACGAGAAACGTGGCCGCCTGGCGCGCGAGCACGGCCAGCATCTGCTGGACGCAGCCAAGCATCGCCTCGACCGACTCGGGATCATGCATCCCAAAGCGCTGCAACGACATGGCAACCTGGTCGACAGCCTGAAAGAAATGGAAGACGACATCCGACTGCTGGTCATCGGTCGCCAGGGCGAGCAAAGTGGAAGTCTTTTCGAGCACATCGGTGGTCACGTCGAGAACGTCATTCGCACGCTACACCGCCCCGTCCTCGTAGTACCGACCGACTTCGCAATGCCACAGCGCTTTCTGATCGCTTTTGATGGCAGTGCCAATGGCCGTCGCGTGGTTGAGCGCCTAGTGCAAAGCCCGCTGCTCAAGAGCCTGGACTGCCACCTGCTGATGGTCGGCGAGCCGTCGGCCGAACAGCAGGCACAACTCGACTGGGCAACCAGCCAGTTGCAGCAGGCCGGCTACACCACATACTCGAAAACCTGCCAGGGTGAGGTCGAGGATGCCCTGGAAAGCTATTGCCAGGACCAACTCATCAGCCTCCTGGTCATGGGAGCTTACGGTCACTCGCGGATCCGCCAGTTCCTGGTGGGCAGCACCACCACCAACATGCTACGCCGGGCCAAACTGCCCCTGCTGATGCTGCACTGATCCTCAAACTCAAACTGACGGGTCGAACCAAAGAGGGGCTCGCCACAACGGGCGCCTCTATCGGCTTTGGCTGGGTGCAGCCCGATGCGGTTTGCCGTCAGCAGGCCAGACCGGTGATGCCGCGGACAACCGTAGTCGAGGATCTGTATCACTTCGACGCGGACTTATGGCCGTACGCTCACGGCCTAGTAAGAGAATTTCGAACTAGCCTGGCTTGGTTCTCTGACGAATTCGGCAAGCGTTTCTATCGCATGTAGCGTTATAACCTGCTGCCGTGCGCTGGAGCCTTTCACGCGCGACATCCAACTTTGGCAGTGAGTGATGAGCACAGAGGGTGTCCCTGGAAGCTACTCGCGCCCTGTGATGTAGCACCGAGATTGCGGGATGCCATTAACCGATAGCTCTGGTAGGTTTGCGGCATGGGGCTGCCAATTCGCTGCGGCTTCTGACCGCGCGCCCCCATGACGCAATGCACCAATACAAGGAAAACCTTATGACCTATGTGATGGCTTGCATCGACGGCTCTCCCTCTGCGACCGCAGTATGTGACTACGCGGCCTGGGCCAGCCTGCGACTCGATTCGCCCCTGGCATTCCTGCATGTTCTCGATGAGAACAGCTACCCAACCAACAGCAACCTCAGCGGCAACATAGGCCTCGGCAGCCGCGAGATATTGTTGGAGGAACTCGCCGAGCTGGATGCTCGGCGCAGCAAGCTCGCCCTTGAAGAGGGGCGCATCATGCTGGAGGCTGCGAAACAACGAGCCCTGGAAGACGGCATCGATAGTCCGCTGATCAAGCAACGTCATGGCGACCTGGCTGAAACCCTGGTGGAGCTACAAGAAGAAATTCGCCTCGCAATCATCGGTAAGCAAGGCGATCACGCCAGTGCCGGCGCGCAGGTCGGCAGTCACCTGGAAAGTGTATTGCGTACACTCAGCCGTCCGGTGCTGGTGACCCCCACCGCCTTCAAACAGCCTGAAAGCGTGATGCTCGCCTATGACGGTCGTCCGACCATGGATAAAGCTGTTCAACTGATTACAGCAAGCCCATTGTTCAAGGGCTTGCCCATTCATCTCGTGCAGGTCGGCGCAGATACCAACGACGCCTGGGAGCAACTGAAGTCTGCGAAAGAGAAACTCAAGGCTGCAGGCTTCGATGCTCAGATTGCTATTCGCGCGGGCGAGGTGGAACCGACCCTGCATGCCTATCAGAACGAGCACGCCCTCGACATGGTCGTGATGGGTGCGTATAGCCGTTCTCGCATTCGCGAATTCCTGGTCGGCAGTACCACCACCAAGATGCTCAGCACCTCACGCACGCCTATACTGCTCCTGCATTGAGGGGTTGCAGCCATGAGCGATGAGATCGACCTGGCACACTTCCACAGCTCGTTACAGGCGCGCCTGGCGGAACTGGATAGCCTTGATTCCGCAGCGCAATCGCGAGACTCCATCGAGCTGGATCAGAGCAAGGTAGGTCGACTCTCACGCATGGACGCTCTCCAGCAGCAAGCCATGCTGGATGCCAACCGAGCACGCGGCAGACGGGAGCGGTTACGCATAGAGGCCGCACTACGCCGTATTGCCGAAGGCGATTATGGCTACTGCACCCAGTGTGACGAACCCATAGCGCTCGGCAGGCTAAATTTCGACCCGGCGACGCCTCTGTGCATTGAGTGCGCGAATAACGCCAATCACGACGATTAGGCCCTCACTATCCTCCCCTGAAATTACCGGTTCCTGAGTCTCTCGGCGCCTGAACCAGTTTGATCTGACGACCCCATGCAACTAATTACCGAACTGATCCATCCCGAACTCACATCCACGCAGGGCAGAGTATTTCGTCGACACGCCGCTCGCGGCATCGTGCTGCGAGAAGAACAAATCCTGCTGTTGTTCACCGAACGCTACAACGACTTCAGCTTCCCCGGTGGCGGCCTCGATGCCGGCGAGGACATCATCGCCGGCCTCACACGCGAGCTCGAGGAAGAGACTGGCGCCCGCGATATACAAGTACTCCAGAACTTCGGCTACATCGAAGAGTACCGACCTTACTGGAAGCCGCAATACGATCTGATGCACATGACCTCGCACTTCTATGTGTGCGAGATAGCACCTCAGCTGCGGCCGGTCAGAATGGAAAGCCACGAGGTCGCCAATGGTATGCGTCCCATCTGGGTCGATCTGCATGAAGCCATTGCGCATAACGAGGCAGTCATGCGACGCCAGGAATCCTCGATGGGCCAATCCATCCAGCGCGAGACCTTCATGCTAAGAAAAGTGGCTACAGAACTCTCGACGACCTGCTGAGCACCTCTGTTTCAGTTGACTGTTAAAACAGGCCAGGAAGGAGGGTGCTGGGCTAATGGTGTTGCACAGGGGGGTCGACACCCTGCCGATTCGCACTTCGTTAGCCCAATGTTCGGAGAGCATTTCGTTAGCGGCCATCTGCCAACCTTTCAAGCAGGGAAGTCTCAGAATAATACCTTTTAAAACAATAACTTGCCTCGCTACCTGTTCCGCAATCGACCGGCACCAGGCTCACTGCAGCCCCCAGATTTCGGGGGGCTGCAGAAAATTGCGGAACGGTCGTGATGCTGCTTTTTAGGCAGACCCTCGATACGGCCGGGCTAAAATATCGACTGGCCAAGCGTCAATCTTCACCCTTAGCTGTATGCGCCATCGGAGGGGCAGCTATTTTCCGCACGAGGTCTAGGAAGCTTCGACCTACATGCCTGCTTGGCATCCTTCCTCTATGACACTTAAGCGGCACCGACGAGTCCAGGCGAATGCGGCTACATCATGAACAACAGCGTACTTGCCTTGAACTAGAGCCTGTCCTCAATTCGGGGCGGCACGCGTCGAGCTAATTGTTATTGGAAACCTTTGAGCAAGCGGGATAAACGTCTAGAGCACCACTACGCTCAAGAGACCTCCGCTTCCCGATGCACTCGAACAGAAGAGATATCCAGCTCCTCCACTAGCGCTTCTTGATCCCGCTGGCCGGTTAGTTGGCCGACCAGCTCCCACTGCTGATCCAGCTCTTCATTGATAGCCTGCATGCGCTCGATCATGCGCTTGGCTGAATTCTGCAACGCTGCATCCTGGCTTCGCAGCTGTTCGAAGGCCATAGCGGTTATGGATGCGGTCATGTGGGTCATGCTGCGAGCCATGAGGCCTAGCAACTGTATCAACTGCTCGTCCTTGGCAGACATGGTGTACTCCTCCAGAGGCTGATTATCAGAGTAGCTGGTGGGTTCGCTGATTCCGAAGGTAGGGCTGTAAGCCAATAACCATAGCTGGAGTGAGATCTCTGCCCTCCTACCCCATAAGCCTCTAGATTGACGGGCTCGACACCTCACTAACTACGCCACAGTAGGTTGCCATCCTGAAACCCTCGGGCTAGAGTGCGCCCGTCGTGGTAAATCCCACGGCCGGGAGTCGAAACCCGCTTTGTCTGAGGGCGCGGCAGCGTTCATAGCTGTGTAGCAGGTACCTTGTACCCTGCTACTGCATTCTATGGCGGGCCGAGAGTGAGCCTCCTCTCGCTGCGCTGACGCAGCGTCCTTGGCTTTCTGAGCCTTTATCCTGTAAACATTCTGCACATACCTCATGTCAGGGTACACAGCCATGCCCACGGGGCGTGCCACTGCTCAACGTACTCTCGCTGAAATCCGAAACTACGCCACAGTAGGTTGCCATCCTGAAACCCTCGGGCTAGAGTGCGCCGGTCGTGGTAAGTCCCACGGCCGGGCGTCAGAACCCGATCAATCGAGGGCGCGGTTGCGTCATAGCGAAGCGGCAAATGCCCCAGTATTTGCTATCGCTTTCTATGGCAGGCCGTGCGGGGCAGGCTTTTGCCTGGCCGGTTCCCTCGGTTACCGGTTTCTGACCCCCGTACGGTCTGCCACCATACTGCGTCAGAACAGTGGGTGGCAGCTCCTTAATCAAACCGAGGAGCATAAGGAAAATGCGCTACCCCTTTTTTACCCGAGAGCTCCGCCTTGGGCTTCAGGTCTTGCTGTCCACCTCTGCTCAGGAGGTGCACCATGGCTGAGTTCGAATCCTGCGTTGTACCTTTTCCGTTGCAGCGAAGCCCGCTGCATGAATCCGAACGCTCTCCTCTACCCTCTGAAGCTGCCGCTGAAATGCGCGGCGTCATGCTCGGCAATCTACTCGATCAACTGGCTGAACCTGAAGGCTTGCATCCCGCGGATCTGCGCGTGCGCATCGCTGCTTATTCAGCGCTGGCTCTGCTCGATGAGATGGTCGTGCTCTATCGCCGCGCCCTCTCCGAAGTGCGGGGAGGTGCCAGATGAGCAATGGCGTCATGACGTGCCTTCCACCTAATGACGGCCATCCAGGTATGGAGATCACCTGGGCTGCCGATTGCAGAGAGGCATTCGACCAGGGCGTGAAGCTGGCCCAGACCTGGCTCGATAACGCTCGCAGTGGATGGCTTTGGGCAGTGATGATCGCGGAGCGCGATCTGCTGCCCTGCGCTATTGAGAGGCGAGCTTTTGAGGTGGGTTTCCTGAGTCGTATCCACCAGCGTATGTGCTCGCATCTTCGCTGCGGTGAGCAGGCCGAGATCTATACCGCGGGTGATTGTTTTGGCCACAGAAAGACCCTGACGCTCGCCGAACCGAGCTGTCAGGGCTGACCTGAGCCATGGCAAATGCCAATGAAGTGGTCTGTTTACACAGACCAGGAAGGGAGGTTCTGAGCTAACGGAGTGCAGGGTCAGAGTACTGACTGTTTGCACTTCGTTAGCCCAGAGACCGGAGAATATTTCGGTAGCGGCCGTCTGCCAATCGTTTTGATGGGCACTGGCCACAAGTGGCGACCAGCCTCGTTCCTTTCTCGTT
The DNA here is from genome assembly GCA_002840055.1 of Gammaproteobacteria bacterium HGW-Gammaproteobacteria-11. GTDB lineage: Bacteria > Pseudomonadota > Gammaproteobacteria > Pseudomonadales > Pseudomonadaceae > Halopseudomonas. The sequence goes on from PGZJ01000021.1 coordinate 13,511, forward strand.
GTTGGTGCAGGCCATATCTGCAGCTCTACTGCTCGCCAACAACGCCTCTGAGCGTTTTAGGCTGTACCGATAGAGCCTGCGCGCTGCGCTTGCTGGTGTCGCCTGTGAGATCGGCGGAATGGCGGTCTTGCTGTTTCCTCTCACCGTATCACGGCGTTCTCGCCGTCAAGGGCTGCATGCGCTTCGCGCATTTGCGGCGGGGCCGGCTAACGCCCCCTGACTGCTGCGCTGCGCCGTGCTGGGCCGGTTCCGGGCAATTCCGCCCGAGCAACTGGAGCACGATCATGTCGCAGCTTTCTCTCGCCTTTG
>PGZJ01000058.1 GCA_002840055.1 Gammaproteobacteria bacterium HGW-Gammaproteobacteria-11
CGCTCCGCGGTATACACCCGCTTCGCCTCGTCGCTCGGCTTGTGCCGAACATCGAGCATCACACCCGCACTGATTGCCAACACACAAACGACCACCGAGACCGCCGTCAGAAAGGTATTCATCGCACGCCCTTACTACACAAAAGAAAACCTGCAGGCGGGGTCGCCCCGCCAAATGGCGCGATTCTGCGCCGCCCGCACGGCACGGTCAACGGCCCGCCATGCACCGGAATCCCTACCGTTGCGGCCTGTGCGACGGGCAAAAGCCCGACTCAAGGCACCGCTATCTGCAGCCCGCCCAAGGCGAACCGCGCAAACACCGCCCAACCCACGGCGCTGATCAGACCCAACGCCAGATAACCCACCACAATTCCCAACGCGATCTGCTTCCACAGCCCGGCATGGGGATCACGGTTGTAAACAACCGGCTCCACGGAATGAACATCCCGCTCGGCACGAATCTCATCAAAACGGTCACGCATGGTTTACCTCGGTAAACGGAACAGCAAACAGAAGGAACAAAAAAGGCGGCTAGCTTTGGCGAGGCGCCTTGGGATGTCTAGTGGGTGCCGCTAGACGGGTGAGCGGAGCATTATGAATAACCTGACGAGCACCAGGTTAGTCGCGAATGTCCCACAACTCCTCGCGTTAAGCAGTCCGTCTCTCCAGGCAACGCTCAGTGATCCTGGCAAAAACGCATTTGTAGTCACCGAGCTGGTGAGGCATGGATGCCGCCCCATTCGCTGGACGGCTTCTTTGTCCGGCGAATGGGCACCAGCACCGGCACGGATGCCGGATAGCAAAGGTTGTCGTTGTGGCTCGCGTGCGCGCCTGCACAGCTCTACGCGGAGCGTAGCGGTCGCGTGGCCTGTGCAGGCGCGCACGATGTCTAGCTGACGTCCCTGTAGCACGTCATACCAAGCCCTAATCATCACCTCATTAGACCTTACTGATTCATAGATCATGGGAACGATGTTGAAAGCCTAGAGCAGGGCCTGTATGTTGAACATACCTAGAACATATATATGAATCACATATGAATATCAGCGATCGGAATCTCTGTTTCGAATTTCTAATGAGGGTGACAAACCGCACGAAGGAAGAAGCTCAGCAATTCCTGTTTACCCTCGGCAAGCCTGCAAGAGCCGGTTTGCTGAAGGATGCAAAGGAATGGAAGTCGATGGGTTATCCGGTGCGTGGAGCCGGTGCCGTGACTGCACCGGTCACCGATCCAGAACGCGTTTTCGAGACCCCAGCTAGATCAACTCCTGACGTGGAAGGTCCAGCCCGAAAGAAGGCGAAAAAAGTGCTGTTCTCGCTGCTTCTTCCGCCTGCAGAGCTTGAGGCGTTAAGGACTCTCTCAGATGAGACGGGTGAGACCGTCTCATCTCACGTGCGGCAAGCGATTCGAACCTACTTGAAGGGGGCTCAACAATGAATGGTCCGACTGACGTAACAATGCTCCGCCCAACCTTGGCTCAGGCTTTTGAACTGCTAGGCAAGTGGCTCATCTGCCGCGTTAGCTGGGGGGACGGCGTGGAGGAATGCGATTCAGCACTAGCGCAAGTCGTTGGTGTCGTTGTCCCTGCTCCTGGAACACGTGTCGAGCCTCAGCTACTGATGAGCTCCGGCCAAGGGGTCGAGGTGTGTGGGTATGAGTTCGAGCTCTACTTAGACTCAATCAAGTATTTTCGGATCATCGAGCCTTTGGCGGCTGCAGATCTCGAAAAGCCGAGAGCTACGCTCATCCATGACCGATTCGCTGTCGTGGGCGGTGTGGATCTCGCGATTCCTGAGCGGAAAGATAAAGCCCGAGCGGCAGCCTTCGAAGACAGCTAGGCATAGCTATGTAGTCTGGTTGTAGCTCGACGCGTAGTCACCGGCACAAACAAAAAAGGGGCTAGCTTTCGCTAACCCCTTGTTTTGTCTGGTGGCTACACCGGGACTTGAACCTGGGACATCAGCATTAT
>PGZJ01000022.1 GCA_002840055.1 Gammaproteobacteria bacterium HGW-Gammaproteobacteria-11
ATGCGTTCCAGGTCGCCGATGTCTTTGAGCTGCGGCTGCAGCTGCTCGAAGCGGTAATGCTCGAGCAGGCAGGTGATCGAATCCTGGCGCGCTTCGAGAGTCTCGCGGTTGCGCAGCGGGCGGTTCAGCCAGCGGGTCAAGAGGCGCGAGCCCATGGCGGTCTGGCAGCGGTCCATGACCGACTGCAGGGTGTTGTCACGACCGCCGGAAAGGTTGACGTCCAGCTCCAGGTTGCGGCGGGTGGCGCCATCGAGAATCACCGTGTCGTCGAGCCGCTCGTGGCGCAGGCTGCGCAGATGGGGCAGGGCGGTGCGCTGGGTTTCCTTGGCATAGCTCAGCAGGCAACCGGCGGCGCCGATGGCCAAGGTCAGGTTCTCGCAGCCGAAACCCTTGAGGTCCTGGGTGGAGAACTGCTGGCAGAGGCTCTTGAATGCCGAATCGCGATCAAAATCCCAGGGCGCGCGACGGCGCACACCGCGGCGTTTCTCCAGCGGCAGGCCCTGCGGCCAATCGTCGGGGATCAGCAGCTCGGCCGGGCTCAAACGCTCCAGTTCCGCGAGCAGGGTTTCCCAGCCCTTGAGTTCCTGCACGCTGAAGCGGCCGCTGGCGATGTCCAGCACCGACAGGCCGAACAGGCGCTCATCGCCGACCACCGCAGCCAGCAGGTTGTCGCGACGCTCGTCGAGCAATGCCTCGTCGCTCACCGTGCCGGGGGTGATGATGCGCACCACCTGGCGTTCCACCGGCCCTTTGCTGGTGGCCGGATCGCCGATCTGCTCGCAGATCACCACCGACTCGCCAAGCTTCACCAGCCGCGCGAGATAGCCCTCGGCGGAATGGAACGGAATGCCTGCCATCGGGATCGCCGTGCCCGCCGACTGCCCGCGTGCGGTCAGGGTGATGTCGAGCAGCGCGGCGGCTTTCTTGGCATCGTCGTAGAACAGCTCATAGAAGTCGCCCATGCGGTAGAACATCAGCTGGTCCGGATGCTCGCGCTTGAGTCTCCAATATTGCTGCATCATCGGCGTGTGCTTGGAGAGGTCAGAAATTTCTTTATTCATCAAAGATTTATGGCGGTACGGCAAAAGTAATGGGGCAAATTTGGGGCATGTCACGCTGCTTTTTGCATGCCTGCCCAGATGTGTTGAAGCTCGAACGGGGACTCGTCGTCCATCCATTTGGCGTACACCTGGACCAGCATTGTGAAGTCCTTGTGCCCCATCTGCTTGGCGATGAACGCAAGGTTACCACGCGCTACCAGGCACCAGCAGGCGTAGGTGTGGCGCGTCTGGTAGGGGCGGCGTGGGCGGATCTTGGCGCGACGCTGGATGTTGGCCCACTTCGAGTTCCAAGACGTCGGAATGAACCAAGGGTTTACGTTCTTCTTGCGTGCCTGCACAACGGGAGAAATCAGCGGCGTGACGGTTTCCCGTATCGATTCGTGGCGGGTGAGTTGCACAGTGATGGTCCGTGGCTCGATGCCGTGCTCGATAGCCAGCAGTTCCTTACACGCGTCCAGTGCTGGCGGAAATAACAGTACGACGCGTTTCTTGCCGGTCTTAGGCAGCTTGAACGTGCCCCTGCTTGTAATGGCTCGGTTTACATGGATCTGGCCTTTGATCAGGTCGATGTCTTCCCTGGCTAATGCGCCGAGTTCTCCAGGGCGCAGGCCGGTGTAAACGGCCAGTGTCACCGCAGCTCGATCCATTGGGTGCAAGCAACCTTTGGTCAGGAGGGCGTCCAGCTCGGCTTTGGTAAGCGGGTCTGGGTCACGCTCGGTCATCTCAAAGCGCGTGCAGGCATTGGCTAGGCCAGAACGGCAATAGCCGTTGGCCTCACACCATCCAAGAAATCCTGCGAGCGTGGCGAGGTAATGATTCACCGTCGAGGTGGCGCGCGTCTCGATCAGACTCACACGCAGCTTCTGAATGTCTTCGGGCAGCAGGACGCTGCCAAGACGGTCTCGACCTAGCATGTCAGTGCAGATGTCGAGCGCGATTCCGTATCGGCTCTCGGTTTCCTTGGTGATGTCGACCGCCTTAAGGGGCTTATACCTAGCCAACAGCGCATGCAGCCGCTCGTCGCGGGTGTTGCTGTAGTTTCCTGCCTGCTTGCTGTCCGGGAAGTGCTCGGCATAGTCGAACTTGCCCATCTTGATGTCATGAAGCACCGCCGCCCGGAGCTGGGCGGCGTGCTTGATGTTCGCCTTGGTCACCGGGAGGCCGAGCGTCTCCCGATAGCGGCGTTTGCGCCACATAAACACGATACGGATGCTGCTGCCGTGGATCTCGATGCCAGAGTGCCTGGCCAGCTCGGCTTCTAGACCGCATCCTGCGGCGCGCTCTCGACCCACTGGTTCACTTCCTCAATGTTGATAAAGATCCGTCCGTCCTGTGCCTTACGCCAGATGCGACCCTGCGCCCACGTTCCGTTTTTAACTTTGTGTTCGATGGCCGTCCGGCTGTAGCCGAACAGGTCGGCGGCTTTAGGGATAAGTACCCAACGAGGCGCGATCATGTGAGCTGCGCCTCGCGCTTGGTCTGGGGCATAGCTCGCCGGCGGAGAGAGCAGACGCTGATGAGGTGCTTGCGGTGCAACGCCTTGAGATGGCGCGACGGCAGTTCCCCCGTGCGTTCTGTATACGCACGGGGCCCGCTGTACATCTGGAGAAATGCGAGAGCGGGGGTGCTATACCGCACCATCAACAGGGCTTCTATAGGTGTTCGAGTGCTTGAGTTTGGTGTCGGCATGACTTGTCCTCCTGCTCATACCCGACACCCATTAGATAGCACCGCAAGCACATTTTGGGGCGCTATCTGACCAGATTCTGGTCAGCATTAAGATTTGGGGCCGCCTCGGTTATCGTTCTCCTCATCGTCCCCCATAAACCAACAAACCCAAGTTCTGCGGAAGCTCTGCTAGACCAAGATCTTTGCTTACCAAAATCTGGTCGAATTAGACTGCGGAATTGGATGGAAGCCAGACACGACGCGGATTTCCATCTCCTTCCGGCCGTTACGCGTAGTGAGCGATTTACCACCACTAACATGCCGGACGATTGGATGCCGGACCTCGGCGCTTCAACGTCGATTTGGATCATCGTCCTGGGCACAGCGCCGGCCATCCGCAGGCGCGCCATCAGAACGCTTTCTTGCACCCTTGCCGTCCGCACTCTGCGCCACTACCAGGCCAATCACCGTGGCAACCGCAATCACCGCCAGCGTCAGGCCGATGAAAAAGAGGATCGTGTAGGTTTTTGTATCCATGGTTATTCCTGTTGGTCCGTTGCCGTTGCCGCAGTGGAGGCAACACGGCAACGGTGACATCAACCTCTATCGCTGCCGAGGCCGACGCTGATGCAGTACGTTCCGGGTACGGCCAGGACGACGCAGACGATTGGTCCGGCGCCCATGACCTGGCCCCAGAGGTTCTTCAACAGCGGATAAGCGATGAATACCGCCGCCGCTTCAGCCGGCTGCATGGTGGCGAGTCGGCCGAGGACGGCTGCCTCGATGCTGGAAAGCAGCACGAGCAAGCAGCCTGACACTGCCATCACTGGCCGGAGCCCGAGCCGTGATCGGCGACGACCAGAGCCTGAATAGTCCAGCGGTAAGGGTATCTGCCGAATCAACCGGCCGCGCGCAATGCGGGCATCTACCGCCAGGGCCAGCCAGGAGATGCCTATGGCGAATGCGAGGATGAGGCTAACTACCAGCGCAAATGGCGACATAATCAATTTCCTCCAAGTGCTGTGGCGTCTGCGTTTAGTCGAAACCGAAAGAGGAAAAGCTGCTTTCGAAACAGCTGATGCCGTGATCAAACGAAAGGCTGTCGCTCAGCATGTCCGTGCCGAACGCGTTCCCCATGACATCAAAACAGCTGTCGAGCATAGGCATGCCGTTGGCCGGATTGACCCAGGAGGTTGCCATGGGCTCGAAGTGGGAAGAGAAAATCGAGGAAATTTCCTCTGTCTGGATGGGGTGGACCGGATCGAATGAATCAGCCTTACCAGTGTGCTCGTGCAGAATGCTGTCGAAGGCCATGCTCGTGTTCATGTTCTCATCGATCAGAGAATCGATCCGATACCACGGGCGCTCATGACGAATGCCGAGACCGTCATGCACCAAGACCGCTTTTCCCTGGCTGGGATAGATGATGGTGGTGTACGCCGAGTTGGCGGATTTGAGAAAGAGTGAGAGCAGTTGGGCGAGGTTCTGGACCAGCTTCATGACGGGCTCCTTGAATGTAGGTGCCTTCAGCGTCTCCCGACTCTATGAAAACCCAACTTGATGTGCTCGGTTTCATGTCCGCACCCTGCCTGAACCAGCGGCATCATGAGCAGATTCCGGGCGCCCACCACGTTGTGCGACATCACCTAAGGCAATGCTAGCCCAACTGACTGCACGCGAAAGTCAGCAAGCGGCCAAAACCTGCCCGTGGTGACAGTCGCAGTCGAACCTGGATTTCCTGCTTCTTTAGTGATGTAAGTCAATCATAATCGTGCCGGCGGGAATATCGCGGAACAGCCATCGCCCATCGGATAGCTTTTGCATGGCGCTGCCAGAGACCGGCCGCAGGCCAGTTGGCAACTCAAATACCAGATCTTTAATAGGCTCTTGCGCTTGGACGTTGAGCACAATTTGACCGCGTTGCGCCAGCACATCGACCTCGACTTTATCGCGTGCAGCCCACCAGCTGCCGTACTGGTTCATGGTTCCAAACCAGGCGAATGGTTTGAGTCGAGGAAGGATCTGCTCCAAGAAGCGGTACTTATGGTCAACTTCATTCGGGTGAAGCAGCATCACGTAACTTGCGCCATATCGGGCAAGCTTCTCGGCCAGCTCAACCGCCTCCTCGACTCGCTGATCCATAATCGGCGGTATCTCATCTTCAATCGCAATTGGAAACTCAAACACTGTCGTTTCATCGCTATACATCCGTTGCGTGTTTGTGCGAAACGGTAAGTGTGTGGTGAGGTTCCCTGCAGTTGCTGAACTCGAAAAGCGATAGCCCGATGCGGCCAGAGCCTCAGGGAGGCGAGGCGGTGTTGCTAGATAGCCGGGACGGAACGAGACCACCGAGCGACCGGTCAGTTGCTCCAACAAAAAGCGGCTCACCCTAAGCTCGCCCATCACCGTCGCACCTTGCGTATCGCCGAGAGCCTTAACCCTCGGCTGGTAGGTCGGATATTGCTCGCTCCCATCACCAAGCGGAAGCGAGGCGTACATGTCGGAATGGCTAACTGAGTGGCTGGCTATCTCCATACCAGCCGCCACCAAGGCATCCATCGCAGCAAGCGTACGGTCGTTGAAAAAACCTTCGTCCTGAAAGTCGCGGTAGTATTTCGTTTGCAGGAAAAAGGTCGCCGGTACTCCTTCCCGCACGAGCAAGTCCCGATAGGCAAGTAGATTGCCCATCGACTCGACGTAATCCACATCAAACGTCACGACCGCAGCCAGGCGTTGGCCTTGTGGTACAGAGCCAATCGTGACGGCTAACGGCTCGTGCTGGCGATAGACAGCCCTGAGCCAGCGCAGCCAGACGTCGACGGACGGCTCATAACCATTGGCATAGGCCCGGTAGCCTTGGTCATTACGATCGTTGTGCGCTCGCATGATGAAAAAGCCGAGGTCAAAACCCAACGCATATGCGCTGCCGCCTGCCTTGTTGTCTCCTTTGACCAATGCGGCGGATCCGTCTTCGAACCTGGCCAAAACCTGCTGCGCATTTACATACGTTTGCGTGCCGATCCAACTTGTCGGCAGATCAGGCTGGCCAAGTAGTACTGTCTTTTCATGGGGATCGCTTATCCAGCCAAGGGCTGGCGCTTGTTCGAAGGTAATACTGTGGTGAGCTCGCGATTCCAAAGTCGATTCGAAGCCAAACAGATCGTGTAGTCCGCCACCCAGCACTTGTGTGGCTATTAGAGTCCGTCCTGCTTCCACGTGGCGGCGCAGCGCTGTGCGCCCAGCATCGTCAAGGGTGCGTCCCGAAAGCAACGGATACACGAGGACGACGTTATGACGAGTAGCCTCGGCGACGTCATCGGTAATAGTGAACGGCACGCCGATACTTTTGAGGCCATGAGACAGGCCGAGCCAAGCGGAATCCTTATCAGTCAACAAGATTGCAAGACGAGAAGGCTCTCCGCTGGCGAAGCGATTCCAGTCGGAACGCCCCTGGTCAGAGATATGGCTCACTTCAGTGGGCCCGTTTAGATCATCTAAGCGATCAAATGTGTTTCGCTCGATAAAAGCGGTAACGGCAACTATCAGCAAACTGACAAGAACTATAATGGCGATGGCACGTGCCAAGATGGCAGGCTTGTTTACGAACGGCACGAAGACCTCGTCGGTGCAAGTAGAAAATTAGCATCTTGGAGCAATGCGAGGCAGGAAACGTTAGAGCGGCAACCGGCTCCTGCTGCTTCCGGATCGTAGCTGTTTCGTTTATTAGCAATAGATTTTCATAGTTGTTGGCCGGTTGGATAATATTCCCACTCTTGCCAGTCGATACCCCCTACAGCCAGAGGCTGCAGCCTAGCCCGCCAAAAGCTGTCCTGCTCTTGAAGTAGAGCCTGTGCTGCGCCGCCCCAGGTTTCTTCAGGCGCAAGCTGAGGCTCTATGCTCTGCGCGAGTCGAAAGCGCACGGCCGGCCAGCGCTGAGCGATTTTCTCCGTGAGCTGGGCGCTGCGTTCAGCACTGCGGGTGTAGATCATCAAACTCACCTTACTAACACCGATGGAAGGTAGCTCACACGGAGCGCAAGGAAAGCCACCCATCTCCTCAGTAAACCAGCGGTAATGGCTCGATATTTCGACAGGCCAACGACTAGCGGCTGCCACATGCTTTAGCGTGTCCAGCCATTCACGCACATGTTTCGCCGGAACCGGCCAGCCACGCTGCTCAACTTCCAGATCCAGATGAAGTGCTGAGAACGACACAGACTTCAATTTCGAAATGATGGCGATCAGCGAAGCGCGGTGCTCAGGCGCCATCCAGTCTGGATCACCCAAAAGCAGCACAGGCTCGAAGCCACGTTTTCTGAGCGTTATGGCAACCGCATCGAGCGTCCGCACAACTTCCGGTTGCGCTAATTGCTCGGCGCTCAGCCCGATATATAGACGTTGGATGCCCGTGCGGTCCAGGCGAGACAGCTCGTCGGTTCGAGTAGCAGGATTGAGCAACGCACGGCTATCCCAAATGTACACGCCCCGCCTCCAGGACTGGGTAGCCTCGGGTTCAGCAGCGTTTACTTCCAGAAAGTGCAATTGCGCCGGTGACATAACCTCTGCCGGCGCAGCGAAAGCCAGGCAACTTAGCAAGCCGCACACTAGAAGCTGGCGCATTTGAAACTTCTTCGCTTTAAGGAGAACCCACCACGGTGCCATGGCTGATGATTCACGATCACGTCGCAGCATTTCATTGAGCATCGCAACCGCGCTCCAGCATCGAATGACAATATGAGCCACGGAAGATCTGGACGCCCCGCCACAGGCGTAGGTATCCGCGTAGCGATAGTTTTGCACCATGCGAATCTAACCGAGTGGCGGTTTCACGTTATCAACCAAAACCGTCACTAGTGACTAGGAAGTCTCAGGGGTACGAGTCGTCAAGAAGCCAGCGGACATTGAGGGGCAGCAAATCATGTGCCGAGACGAGGTTTCCAATCCCCGCCCCGCTAAACGGTATGTTGCATACAGCCAGCGCTGCAAGCGAACTGCATAGGTCAGCCCGTCCAGCTACACGGGTGGACACCTGCCTGTGACTAGCGCCCGCTCGCCAACAAGAGTTGCAGGTAACAACGTAAAATTTTGGATGTCGACCTGACCTAAGGTCGACATCAGGCCGAACGGGGCATTTTTATCGTCAAGTAATATATGCGTCCCATTTCACTCCGCGCATTACTAAGCGACCAGTCACCTTCGAGAGCAGTGCAAGCAAGCGAGCAAGCCCCACGGCGGCGTCATCGAACCGAAGATATGAAGAAAAGCCTTCTTGGGTAAATAGTAAGCCTTCGTTCTTGATTAAAATTCCTTTTGTGAGATCCAAGTAGACATCTGGCTGTCCCGAATCGGGTATTTGAGTGAGCTTGCGCTCTATGCCATCTAAAGCTGTGCCTCCATATGTTAGAACGACGTTCAATATCCTTGCGTACGGCCAACCTAGATCGCCAAGTTGGGCACCCTCCAATGTGCTCGGCTCTAGCGCCTTCACGCTCTCAATATTTAAAGCTATATTTTCGAGAGCCGAAGGGGTTATTTCAGTCTTGATTTCGAACGTTGCTACAGTTCCCTCTTGAAAAATCAGATCGTGACCGCTAGCAAACGGCAGTCGTGGCATGGATTTCAGCATTAGTACAATGTCTTGCTGTTTGGAACGTCGGCCGTTTGAGTCGACAATCATTCCGCTCACAACGCTGGTCATTTCTGGAAGGTGTGCAGTCAGAAAGTCTTGAATCAGGCGCTCTCGCGCCGACCCGGCAGTGGCAGAGTGATGTAGCACACTGGTCATTTCGTATTGAGCATTTAATGCTTTAACGGCTCCGTGACAGTATTCGACTAGTGGCTTCATTCGCTTGCTCGGCCTTATCGTTTGAATGGATTTCTAGTTATTGCTAGGCGGCGGCAAAAACTGAGTGCAACACCTGACCTCTTCGGTACGGTGCTGCCCCTATGTCTTATTCCGAACTCAGCGTTGTAGAGCGCGCCACCATTCAACTCGGTCAAGTCCAAGGCTTCAGCCTGCGCGGGATTGCTCACCTGATCAACAGATCGCCCTCGACTATCAGCCGGGAGCTGCGCCGCAACCGGGATGCCTACGGCGGCTACTCGGCCCGTAGCGCCCAGTGGCGCATGAGATGCCGACGCCAGGTCTGCCGCCCCACGCGCAAGTTGATGCCAGGTACCAAGCGTTTCGAACTGGTGACTCACATGCTTCGTGAGAGTTTGTCTCCCGGGCAGATTGCCGGCAAGCTCCGCAGTATGAACATGCCCAGCCTCCGAGATGCCGACGTCTGTCGCGAGACGATCTACAACGCGATCTATGCCCTGCTGGTCGGTGAACTGCGCAAGGAGCTGATCATCTGTCTGCGCCAGGGCAAAACGGCTCGCCGACCGCGTTCCGGTGGTGTGGATCAGCGCGGTCAGATCCCAGAGATGGTCAGCATTCATGTGCGCCCGCCGGAGATCGAAGACCGGCTGATGCCGGGCATTGGAAGGCGACCTGATCAAGGGCAAGGCCAACGCCTCGTCTGTAGGCACGCTGGTAGAGCGCACCAGTGGCTACCTGATGTTAGTGAAGATGGACGACGCGACGGCGACCTCGGCGATGGAGGGCTTCAGTGCAGCACTCAATAACATGCCGTTGGCGATGCGTAAGAGCATGACCTACGACCAGGGCCGGGAAATGACGAGGCACGATGAAATCACCCAGAAGACCGGCGTGGCAATTTACTTCTGAGACCCGCACAGCCCTTGGCAACGCGGCAGCAACGAGAACATCAACGGCCTGATCCACCAGTACTTGCCCAAGGGCACAGACCTGTCGGTACACAGCCAGGAGGAACTGGATGCCATCTCGCTGCAACTGAATATGCGGCCGCGTAAACGCTTCGGCTTCAAATGTCCCATCGAAGTAATGGGTGAAGTGATGCAGAAGGCCATGGCTATTGCTCCAGCTTCAATTAAATGTCCGTGTTGCACTCGTCTCCTGCAGCCGCCAAGCATAAAGAAAAAATAATCACAGGATTATTTAAGAGATTGCACTGATTTATTTACTCATGATTTTATCTCGGGCTTCTCGGAACTCTTCTTCAGACACAACGCCAGCATCCTTGAGTTGCGTCCACTTGAGCAGTTCATCAGCAACGGAATAAGGCTTGAGATTGTCGGTCTTGATGATTTTGGATTTCTCCGGCTTTATTATCTTTGATAAGCTATGAATCGTTGACTTAGTTGAAGCCTTTGCGATAGATGCTATTTCATAAGCGGCTTTAAGAATGCTCCGAACCCGGCGCCGAATCAAAAACAATCCAATTATAATTAACACCAAGACTGCAGTATTTATAAATATTACCAGCCAATACTTGCGGTAAATTTTATCATTATGATGGCTGGCTTCCGATTGCGCCAATTTCTCGCTGATGCTATCCGCCGCATCTAGATTGGACGCGTCAATTATAACTTCAATTTCTGGCGTTTCGCGATACCCATGAGCTTGGGTTGAGATGTCAAAATAATTATTTGCATACACTGCGGCGACTATTGGTTTCTGACTTTTTAGCGCGGCGTAGATATTTTGATAATTAGCCGAGTCTGACCGGTCTTTAATTATTTCGTACCCCTCCGAATAATATTTTAGTTTCTTATTATTTATTGCTATCCCTTTATTGTAGGATTCTGGAAACAATTCATCTTCGCGCAATATATAGGTGGCCCGCAACCCTCTATTGGTGCAGCTTACTATCTGTGTTGTGTCCCAGTCCAAAACAGAGAATATGTCAAGCTCATGAACAATTTCATTAAGCGTGCTGGAGTCATCTCTTACAATTCTACATGTGTGGATATATTTAAGTCTAACTTCGCTATCAATGTCCCAATAAAGTTCTCCTGTACTTCTATTAAAGTGCTCGACGGGTTGCTTGGAAATTCTGGCCGTGGCCGGAAAGCTCGCCAAGAATATTATAAATATACAAAACAGGCTGGCAGGGAGATTCGTCATGACACTCGACATCAACAAGTATTGGGACATCCATAGTATCAAACCGCCATTATTCCGGCGAGCCAAGTTTGCCTAAGCTGCGTTCGTGTGATGGAGACGATGGCTCTGGAGGTTGCATGGTGGCCCGCTACTCTGGCCGGCAAGCGTCCATGCTATTGCTCGTCTGTCCTTAGTCCTTCCTCACGAGAATGAAAACCATATAAACAATGCCACCTTTAGCCACCAGTCATTGAACAATGGCAAGCTAGTCGGGCAGCAAGTCCCGCTCTGGCTCTGCGATATATAGGATCAAGGTAAGGCGTCAGATCGCGGAGAACCGGTGATTGCAATTGAAGGGGAGTCCTGCGTACCTGTTTCTATCGCCTGTGGGACATGGGTATGATCAAGCATCGAGAATCAAGGACTGGTTTGAATGAAATGCGCGCGCCCGTCATCTGCCCCTGATGACCCAATCGACCAGTTCAACCTTGGGGTCGGTTATGCCAATGGTGAGAGTGGACGTAAAGCCCCTACAGTCGCGTTCCATTGGTATCGTGAGGCCGCAAAGCAGGGGTACGCTCCTGCACAGCACAACCTTGCAGTCTGTTATGCGACTGGGTTTGGCGTTAAGCAGGATGATGCGTTGGCTGCACGCTGGTATCGTAAAGCAGCACAACAGGGTCATGCAGCAGCTCAGGGCAACCTTGGCGTCTGTTATGCGCAGGGGGTGGGTGTCCCTGCTGACGCTTCCCTTGCCGTTTTCTGGTCGCTTAAAGCAGGAGCTCAGGGAGAGATCAGTGCTCAATACAACCTTGGCTATTTTTATGAGTCCGGCACTGGGCTCACAGTCAACTACTCGATAGCTGCCGCCTGGTATAGAAAGGCCGCGGAACAAGGCAGTGAAATAGCTAAGACAAGATTCCGTAAGCTTAGCAATAGCGGGATCAAGCCTGCGGTGCTCAACGTCATGGGCGAGTATATGTCGTCCCGAAAAAGCACTGAGTTAAAACAGAAAAATGATCCGCCGAAGCCAAATACCTATTCCTTACTTCGAAACTCCCCAAAGATTGCGGTCAGTCCGTGCCCTATCTGCAAAGTTAGAATTGCTGACCATGCGCTGAAAGCCCACATTAGGGAGTATCACCGCCCCGTGCCGAAGCTTGACCCGAACGCACCTAAGCGACCACGAATCAAGAAGCCTGCTGGGCCAACTCTGCCAGGATTACCCAGTTCATCGAGCCCTATACCTGCCCCTGCAAAAACTTCTCTTGATGCTTTGTGCCCTCGTTGCGGAGGAGACGGTGGAGTGAGAGGGGGATGTAGTAAATGCGATGGCACTGGATGGGTTTCACTCACAATGGAGCATGATGTGATCTACCGTCCAGACAAAGGTATCGAGGAGAACTCACGGATCTCGAACTCAGATTATCTTGGCGGGAACAGCGGTGCCCATTTTCGTGAGGTCGATGGTCGGATCGGCACTAATCCTTCGTATGATGACTATAGCGAAGAAAGCTGACCCCATGTGCAGCTTCCCAGTAAGAGAAGTCACAGCATAATGCGCGATTTTATGGAGCTGATGAGACGTTTAAATGGACCCGGAGGGGGCCGCTTTTGGCCGGAAGCGGACACCTATGGCCGGCAGCTATCGGCCAATAGCAGTCGTTGGCATAAGGCTGCTTTCAACTCACAACCCGGCAAAAGCAGCCATCGTACAGCTGACGTGTCCGTAACTACGAATTGGTTGCCACTACTTAGCTGTGTCCACTTCCAGAGATTGACGTTCGCGCAGGGACTCAATTATTTGTGAAAGGCTGGTTTAGACTGGCTCGGCTTAAAGTACAGAGTTTCCCCTCGGCGCAGGTCGACAAGGCTGGCGTGTTCTCGACCAACCTCGGCTTCGATTGGCTCGATTTGGTCAGAAACCCTCAGCGTCACTCGTGTGAGCGCACCAAGCGGGCGCACGTCCCGGACCTCACCTGCGTAGTAACCCTCCCCGGTGGTTGATCTCAGGGAAATCTCGTGCGGACGGAACAGCACGCTGCGTTCATCATCCAGCTGCAGGCGATTGGCGTCGCCGAGGAAGTGGTAGACGAACTCGCTGGCGGGGTTGGCGTAGACCTCCGCCGGCGTGCCGATCTGCTCAATCACACCCTTGTTCATCACCACGATGCGGTCGGCGACTTCCATCGCTTCTTCCTGGTCATGAGTGACGAACACGCTGGTCAGATGCACGTCCTCGTGCAGCCGGGCCAGCCAGCGGCGCAGTTCCTTGCGCACCTTGGCATCCAGCGCTCCAAAGGGTTCGTCGAGCAGCAGCACTTTGGGCTCGACCGCCAACGCACGGGCCAGGGCGATGCGCTGACGCTGGCCGCCGGAGAGCTGCTCGGGGTAGCGGTCGGCGAGCCAGTCGAGCTGCACCAGGCCGAGCAGTTCATGCACCTTTTCGGCGATCACTGCATCGCTCGGGCGCTGCTTTTTCGGCTTCATGCGCAGGCCGAAGGCGACGTTCTCGAATACCGTCATGTGGCGGAACAGTGCGTAGTGCTGGAAGACGAAGCCGACGTTGCGATCGCGCACGTCGCGACTGGAGACGTCCTCGCCATGGAATACGATGCTGCCGCTGTCGGGGGTTTCCAGCCCGGCAATGATGCGCAGCAGGCTGGTCTTGCCGCAGCCGGACGGGCCGAGCAGGGCGACCAGTTCGCCGCTCTGGATGTGCAGGTTGATTGCCTTCAATGCCTGGAACTGGCCGAAGCGCTTGTTGATGTTGCTGATTTCGATCGACATGGTCAGTCCTCGGCGTTGGCGTGCA
>PGZJ01000059.1 GCA_002840055.1 Gammaproteobacteria bacterium HGW-Gammaproteobacteria-11
CAAGCAGATGGGTGCAATCAATGCGGCCGTGGCCGATGATCTGGCCAATCCCGCCAGCGCGATCCTGGATATCGACCGTAAGGTGGCTGAAACCCAGCGCAGCGAAGCATTCCCGGTCGACAATTTCGGCGTGCCGCTGGCTGGCAGCCTGATTCCTTACATCGACAAGGAGTTGCCGAATGGGCAGAGCCGCGAAGAGTGGAAGGCGCAGGCTGAGACCAACAAGATCCTTGGTCGATTCAAGAGTCCGATCCCGGTTGACGGTATCTGCGTGCGCGTGGGTGCCATGCGTTGCCACAGCCAGGCGCTGACCATCAAGCTGAATAAGGATGTACCGATCTCCGATATCGAAGGGCTGATCAGCCAGCACAATCCCTGGGTCAAACTGGTGCCGAATCATCGTGATGCCAGCATGCAGGAGCTGAGTCCGGCCGCAGTCACCGGAACGCTAAGCGTGCCGGTCGGCCGTCTGCGCAAGCTCAACATGGGCTCGCACTACCTGGGCGCGTTCACCGTGGGCGACCAGCTGCTGTGGGGCGCCGCGGAGCCGCTGCGGCGCATGTTGCGTATCCTGCTGGAGCGTTGATGCGCTCTCGATGAAGTGCCAGACGCCGCGACTTGTTCGCGGCGTTTTCGTTTATGCGATGTGCCGCTCGGCGGCGCTGGTTGCAGTGGTCTGCCATTTCGCTACAGTGCCGGTCCTTAGTGCGTGGAGGTGACGATGCCCACAGGTGTCGGTGTTGCGGTCGTAGGTTCGGTCAGCCTGGTAGGCGAAGCGCTTGTCGAGGTGCTCGAGGAGCGTGCGTTTCCGGTTTCAGAGTTGCATCTGTTGGACGACAGCGAGGGTGCCGGGCACACGGTGCCGTTCAAGGGGCGGAATCTGCGTGTTGGCGGGGCGGATCGCTTCGACTTCAGTCGAACGCAGCTGGTGTTTCTGGTCGGTGCCTCGGCATTGCTGAGCGAGTGCCGCGTCAAGGCATTAGCAGCCGGCTGCCGAGTCGTCGATCTGTCAGCCTCGATTCCCGTCGAGCAACAGCTGTGCGTGGTGCCAGAGGTTAACGGCGGGCTGCTCGATTCGTTGCCCGATCAGCGCGCCATTGCCAGTCCACTGCCTGAAGCGGTCGCTCTGGCCATCGCATTGAAGCCGATCCAGCAACAGCTGGATTTGCATCGCGTGACTGTTACGGCCTGTTTGCCGGTATCAAGTCGTGGTGCGGCGGGCGTGAAGGAGCTTGCCCGGCAGACATCCGAATTGCTCAATGCGCGACCTTTGGAGCCCCGAATATTCGGCCGGCAGATGGCTTTCAATATGCTCGCACAAGCCGAGGCGGTCGACACGCAAGGATATGGAGCGCAGGAACGGCGTCTGGTTGAAGAGCTTCGTCAGCTCCTGGATATGCCTGAACTCGCCGTCTCTGTTACGTTCGTTCAAGCTCCGGTGTTCTTCGGAGAGAGCCTCATCGTCTCGTTGCAGGGTGGAGTCGAGGCCGATATGCCAGCGCTGTCTGCGGCTCTCGACGCGGCGCAAGGGGTTGAGCTGGTGGAGTCGGACGACTATCCGACAGCGGTTGGTGACGCAGTCGGGCAGGAGGCGATCTATGTTGGAAGACTTCGCAGAGGCATCTGTGATCCACGGGAAGTCAATTTGTGGATTGTGTCTGATAACGTGCGAAAAGGCGCGGCACTAAACGCTGTGCAGTCTGGTGAGTTGTTGATAAAAGACTATCTGTAAAAGATACTTACTGGTAATTCGAAGAATATTTCTAGCCGATGCGCTGAACGGCTTATCGCTGATGGGGAGCCACCGCCAGGTGGCGCGGGCAGTGACATAAGACCCTCTCGTAGTTCGAGAAAAAGATAAACAAGGGATTAAATAATGGTTCGGGTTCGCAATCTGGTGCTGGCAATCGCGGCTGCTACCGCGCTGACTACAGAAATGGCCCACGCGCT
>PGZJ01000060.1 GCA_002840055.1 Gammaproteobacteria bacterium HGW-Gammaproteobacteria-11
GTGTGCATGGGGCATGTCTCTCTGTGTGATACCCAAAATACCTGCAGCCAAGCTCGTTGGCGTTGGCCTTACATTGCAGTTGATGTACCCAGAGGACTGACGAGTCACATGCGAGTTCGAAAAAATTTGAAGGGCTTTGCAATTAGCCAAAAGTATAACGTTGACGCCTGGCCGAGTCGGCTTAGTACGTTTGAGCTAACTCCCTGTAAATATTGAAAAACTTCGCAACGCCATGCGCAGCGTGAGGGAATCGGCGGGGGACGCAAAAAAAATCCCGTGCGACAACCTGTCGCGACGGGAAATGTATCGAATCTCTAAGGGCGTGCTCCGCGATGGAGCGTGGGGCGGGGCGCCTGCTTCGTCGAAGTGCCTGCGGCTGCTCATCTGGCGGGCCGCAGGCAAAGGGTTTATCAGACCTTGAACTGGCTCAGCAGACGATTCAGCTGATCGGCGAGTTCGCCAAGGCGCTTACCAGCTTCACTGGACTGCTCGGCAGCCAGGGTGCTTTCCTGCGCCAGCCCGGCCGCCTGGGTCACGTTCTGGTTGATGTCCTCGACCACGTGGGACTGTTGTAGCGTGGCACTGGCGATTGATGCGTTCAGGCCTGAGAGGTTGCGCAGCGCCTGGGCAATTTCGCCAAGGCTCTCGCCGGCCTGGCTGGCTTGCTCTACGGTGAGCTGGGAGGCGCGATTGCTTTCCATGATCACGTTTACCGCAGCGCCGGAGTTCTTCTGCAGGCGTTCGATCATGCTATGTATCTCGGCAGTCGATTGCTGCGTACGCTGCGCCAGCAGACGAACTTCGTCGGCCACCACGGCGAAACCGCGGCCCTGTTCACCGGCTCGGGCAGCTTCGATCGCCGCATTGAGCGCGAGCAGGTTGGTCTGCTCGGCGATCGAGCCGATCACTTCCAGTACCGAACCGATCTTGGTTGTTTCATCAGCTAGCGACTGAATCACGTCGACGGCCTGGCCGATGGTCGCGGAAAGCTCGTCGATCTGCTGCAGGCTCGTTTCGATATTGCGCTGACCCTGGCCCGCCTGATTTTCGGCGTTGCCGACTTCGCTGGAGGCATGCTCGGCGTTCTTCGCGACTTCCTGTACGGCGTAGGTGACTTCGTTGACGGCGGTGGCGACCTGCTCCATTTGCAGCATCTGCTGCTGGCTCTGCTCATGGGCCTGACCGGAAAGCTGGCTCAGCGAACGGGAGGATTGATCCAGCGCGCCGGCTGTCTCGAACAGCTGACCGACCACGGTACGCAGTTTCTGGGTGAAGCGGTTGAAGTCACGACCAAGGGTGCTCAGCTCGTCGTTGCCGGATACGTCCAGAGTACGCGTCAGATCGGCTTCGCCACTGGCGATATTCGCCATCGCCGACATGGTGTGGCGCAGGGGACGCACGATGCTGCGGATCAGGATCGCCACCAGCACGGCCATGATTGCCGAGATAAACAGGCCGATCAGGGAGAAACGAGTCAGATAGTTCCAGAATTCCTGCTCGACATCATCCACGTAGATGCCCGAGCCGATGATCCAGCCCCAAGGCTTGAACAACTGCACGTAGGAGATCTTCGGCACCGGATCTGCCTCACCGGGCTTGGCCCACATGTAGTCGACCAGACCAGCCCCGTCCCGCTGGGCGATCTTGACCATCTCGTTGAACAGTTCCTTGCCTTCCGGATCCTTGATCTTCGACAGGTCCTGGCCGTCCAGCTTCGGCTGCATAGGATGCATGATCATGGTCGGGCCGAGGTCGTTGATCCAGTAATAGTCCTGACCGTCGTAGCGCAGCAGACGGATCTGCTCCATGGCCGCCTTTTGTGCTTCGCTCGTGGTCATGGCGCCACTGGTCTCCTGTGCCCGGTAGTACTCGAGCACGCCGGATGCAGCCTCGACTATGTTCCGAGTTGCCTCCTGCTTGCCACGATACAA
>PGZJ01000061.1 GCA_002840055.1 Gammaproteobacteria bacterium HGW-Gammaproteobacteria-11
GGCGGGTAAACTCCTCACGGTTAAGCAGACCAGTCAGCGCATCGTGACTGCTGCGAAAGCTCAGTTCACGAACGATACCTGTGGTCTGCGCAATATCGCGGAAAGTCAGCACCAGACCTTGCGGCTGGCCATCGCTGTCGGCGACACTGGCTACAGCCATTTGCAACAACACGTCGCCACCCTCGCGACGGCGCACACTCACCGGCCGCTCCGACATTGAGTGAAACCAGGCGGCCAGCGCCGCCAGCGACGTTTTCCCAGGCATTTTACGTGGCGACTGCACCAGCGGAAAAATCGCCTCGACCGACTGACCCAACGCCTTGTCGGCGAACCAGCCCAAAATACGTTCAGCAGCTGGATTGATGTAGTCCACACAGCCGCTGCTGTCCACCGTAATCACGCCATCGGTGATGGCGCGCAATGTCGCCTGTGCGCGCACCTTCTCGGCAATCAATCGCTGCTCCAATTGCCGACGCTCAGTCACATCACGCAAGCTGGCAATCCAGCGCGCCGAGTTGATGCCATCATTGGGGAGCCAGCGTATCCGGGCCTCAAGCCATTGCCAGTCATTGCGTTGGTTGCGTACGCGGCACTCAACGCTGACCTCGCGCGCCTCGCTGCATCGAACGCGCGCCCATAGCTGCCGCATTCGGATGACATCGTCGCTTGATACGAAACGCAAAACGTGCCGGCCAACAAGCTCGCTGGGGGTGTACGCCAGCATCGCGGTAACCGCCGGGCTGACGTAGGCGACGCATCCTGAACTGGTGACCAGCATCAATACATCGCTGGACTGCTCAGCCAGCTCACGAAACAGATCAACATTGCCTATCAACGCGGCGCGTTGGCGATCAATAGGCGTAACGTTGTGGTGCATATCTATCAGTGCTCAAAAAACCGTGTGAACCGTGAAAAACGCTCTCTCTCCGCCTGGGCGTGCGGAGAGAGAGTTACGCTCACATAAAGCTACGACGCAACTTATAGAACTGGCGCGACCGGTGACTGCAGAATCGTCGGCGCAGCCGACTTTTTGCCAGCAGCACGCTTGGGAGCCGCCTTTTTCGCAGCTTTCTTCGGTGCAGCTTTCTTCGGCGCCGCTTTCTTGGCTACCTTCTTGGCAGCTTTCTTCGGTGCCGCTTTCTTGGCTACCTTCTTGGCCGCTTTCTTCGGCGCCGCTTTCTTCGGCGCCGCTTTCTTGGCTACCTTCTTGGCAGCTTTCTTCGGCGCTGCTTTCTTGGCTACCTTCTTGGCCGCTTTCTTCGGCGCTGCTTTCTTGGCTACCTTCTTGGCCGCTTTCTTCGGCGCTGCCTTCTTTACGGCCTTCTTGGCGACTTTCTTGACTGCCACTTTTGCCGCTGCTTTCTTGACTACCTTCTTGGCAGCTTTCTTGGCTGCCGGTTTCTTCGCTGCTTTCTTCGTTGCCATGATGTTGCTCCTCGTCAGATGGGTGTTGATGACGCCCAGTAAACAACTAACCGCTCCGGAATACCGACCCGAAGCGTCCTGGAACTGCACATTCACAGTCGCCAGAACCGATGGCCTGCCAAACATCGGCAGGTGTACATGACAACGCCCGCGTCGCGAACGACCCGGGCGCATGAAACCAACAAATGGTAGCAATGACATCCCTCGTTTTTTTCGAGAGAAGCAGACCCCACGTCGATCGCGACGATGCGTGCAGCATCCCGTGATGCATCGAGCGTGTTGCCTTACGAATCGTAATCACCCCATCCACTTTGCGTGTTTGCTGAGCGAACGCTAATCACGACGAATGATGCTGTCAATAAGCAGGTGCTGTTTTTTTTCCTGCGCGCGCACTTCGCCGCGCAACCAGCAACAGCGTTGCGTGCATCGTGGAAAGAAAAAAAATCAATGCCGAAAATTCGTTGTAGCGACGAAAGCCGCATCAACACTG
>PGZJ01000062.1 GCA_002840055.1 Gammaproteobacteria bacterium HGW-Gammaproteobacteria-11
TGGCTCATCCCAACCCATGTGGCCTTTGGTACGGGTCACCACTAGGAGAGGAGGCGCCATGCCCACCATTACTCTTCCCGATGGCAGTCAGCGTTCGTTCGATCATCCGGTTACTGTGGCCGAAGTGGCTCAGTCCATTGGTGCTGGCCTCGCCAAGGCGACCGTTGCCGGCAAGGTCGACGGCAAGCTGGTCGATGCTTGTGATCTGATTGAAAAAGATGCAGCGCTACAGATCATCACGCCGAAGGATGAGGAGGGACTGGAGATCATTCGTCACTCCTGTGCGCACCTTATCGGGCATGCTGTGAAGCAGCTCTACCCGACCGCCCGCATGGTCATTGGGCCGGTCATTGATGAGGGCTTCTACTACGATATCGCCTACGAACGTCCTTTCACTCCCGATGACGTTGCTGCCATCGAGCAGCGTATGAAAGAGCTGATCGAACGCGACTACGACGTCATCAAGAAGGTGACGCCGCGAGCGGAGGTGATAGATGTATTTGCCTCGCGCGGCGAGGATTACAAGCTTCGTCTGGTCGAAGATATGCCCGACGAACAGGCGATGGGCTTGTATTACCACGAAGAGTACGTCGACATGTGCCGTGGTCCGCACGTGCCGAATACACGCTTTCTGAAGTCTTTCAAGCTCACCAAGCTGTCTGGTGCCTACTGGCGTGGGGATGCGAAGAATGAGCAGCTCCAGCGCATCTACGGTACGGCTTGGGCCGACAAGAAGCAGCTGGCTGCTTATATCCAGCGTATCGAGGAAGCTGAAAAGCGCGACCACCGCAAGATCGGCAAGCGTCTGGATCTGTTTCATACCCAGGAAGAGGCGCCTGGGATGGTGTTCTGGCATCCCAATGGTTGGACGCTGTATCAGGTGCTAGAGCAGTACATGCGGCAGGTTCAGCGCGAAAACGGTTACCTGGAGATCAGGACGCCGCAGGTGGTTGATCGCGTGCTCTGGGAGAAATCCGGGCATTGGGCGAATTACGCCGAAAACATGTTCACGACTGAGTCGGAAAGTCGTGATTACGCGATCAAGCCGATGAACTGCCCCTGCCATGTGCAGGTTTACAATCAGGGCTTGAAGAGCTATCGCGAGCTGCCGCTGCGGCTAGCCGAATTTGGCGCTTGCCACCGTAATGAGCCGTCTGGTGCGCTGCACGGCATCATGCGAGTACGAGGCTTTACTCAGGACGATGCGCACATCTTCTGCACCGAAGAGCAGATGCAGACTGAGTCGGCGGCGTTCATCAAGCTGACGCAAGCGGTGTATGCCGATTTCGGTTTTTCGGATATCGAACTGAAGCTGTCGACCCGTCCCGAGAAGCGTGTCGGCTCCGATGAGCTCTGGGATAAGGCTGAAGCGGCGCTGGCGGCGGCGCTGGAAAGTGCTGGGCTGCCGTACGACCTGCAGCCGGGCGAGGGGGCTTTTTATGGCCCCAAGATCGAGTTCTCCTTGCGCGATTGTCTGGGCCGTGTATGGCAGTGCGGTACCCTGCAGCTGGACTTCAATCTTCCGGTGCGGCTGGGCGCAGAGTATGTCAGCGAGAATAATGATCGGCAGCACCCGGTCATGCTGCATCGAGCCATCCTCGGTTCGTTCGAGCGTTTCATTGGCATTCTGATCGAGCATTATGAGGGCGCTTTCCCGGCCTGGCTTGCGCCGACGCAGGCGGTGATCATGAATATCACCGACAAGCAGGCCGCTTTTGCCGCTGAAGTCGAAAAAACGCTCGTCCAAAGCGGGTTTCGTGCCAAGTGCGACTTGAGAAACGAAAAGATCGGCTTTAAAATCCGCGAGCATACTTTGCTCAAGACTCCTTATCTCTTGGTTATCGGGGATCGGGAGGTTGAGACACGA
>PGZJ01000023.1 GCA_002840055.1 Gammaproteobacteria bacterium HGW-Gammaproteobacteria-11
ATCGAACAACCGAACGCCCAATGTCTGTTCAAGTTGCAGAACGGCGGCGGTGATCGCCGATTGCGATACATGCACTTTCACCGCTGCCTGGGAAAGCTGCCCCGCCTCAGCCGCCGCCATGAAGTAACGCAGCTGGCGCATTGATATGTCTTTGCCCTTCGCCATCCCGTTACCCTTCACCAACTCAGTGCGACCACTCAGACTAGTCGCGCACCATACAGCGAACGCAAGATTCGGTCACGGTGTCGAGCAGGTGTTATATGCGCAGCCCACGTTACGCGCTATGACGTAACGGTGAGATGACCATGAGCGCTCCAATGAAGCGAGCGCCCCTAACGAGACCTGCGCGAGATTCGGCAAAACGCGATGATCAATTGGCGCGAGCGCTGCGCGGTTCTTCTCCATGCGTCGCGACGATGCTAGCCAGAATGAAATCGGCACAGTGTTTGCGCCAGGTTTCCATGCCTTCCTCGGAAGCAGTATCAAGGCCGACGAGCGCTGAGGTGGAGTAAGCGTTGGTAAACCAGCCGGTAGCGATGAGAGCCGCGGTGGCAAGCAGTAGCCGAGGCTGGGTGTCCGGCTTGAAACTACGGCATTCAATGCCTCGCTGAACGATCCCGCCAACCTTATCGACCAGGGCCGGTGCCAGTTCCAGGAAGCGGTTGCGCGGCGTTTGATTGTAATCGTGATAGCGAACGCCCTCCTGCGCCAACCTGGCAAGCAAGGGGTCGTTGCGATATTGATCGAAGATGTGGTTGAGCAAGGCTCGAAGCGCTTGCGTCGGGGTCAGCTGCTCGACATCGAAATCAACCCACCCGGTCATGAGTCTGTCAGAGGTTTCGTCAAGCACCGCGACAAACAGGCCTTCCTTCGATCCGTAATAGTGGAAGATCAGCTGTTTGGTAACGCCAGCATTGCGGGCTATTTCGTCAATACGCCCGCCGGCCAGTCCCTTATTACAAAACTCCTGATGCGCGGCGGCAAGCATTCGGCTCATTGTTTGGCGCTTATCAGACTTCGAGCGATTCTGTGTTTGCATCTGCAACGCTCCTTTGCCGCGACATCAGGCGGTTTTATATATATATGCAACACGTTGCCATGTTGACTATGCGCGAGCCGTATTTTTGTTTTACCAATAGTCAACCGCCACTGTTTCCGGTTTGGTAAATCTTGATATAGCCCCGGCGCCCTCGAGCAGGTCCGATTGACCCACGCCCTCAAGTATCAACAGCTATTTTCCGATGAGCATTTCGACTCCATCATTTGACCGCCGGTAAAACAACTCAATCGTATCGAGAGCGTGTTTGCCTTGTTGACGCAGCGCGGCTGATCAACACTCGGGTTTACGCCGAATACGTGAATTAAGTGCGTTTCCGCTGTCGTACGGTTTCTACAAGAAGCCGCTGGCATTTCGCCTTCAGAGATAAAATACAACAATGACCAGTATCGAAGAGTTGCGGACAAAGCGCCCTTATCCTGCTCGCCAGGGGCAGCTTCCTCGCCACCTGCAAGACGTCACACCCCAATGGTTGACTAGCCTGCTTCAGAACCGCTACCCCGGGATCGCGGTGAATGATTTCGAGCAGGTAGAGGTGCGTAACGGGCACACCACCAAGCTAAGGCTCGCGCTGGACCTCAATGAGGTTGGCCAGGCCGCTGGCATTCCGCGCAACGTTTGCCTCAAGTCCAACTGGTCGGAAGGGTTCGAGAGCGGCGAGATCTGCGAGTTGGAGGCACGCTTCTACCACTTCATGCGCGAGCGTCTGCACACGCCGGTGCCGGACAGCTATTTTTCCGACTGGGATGGCGATGGTGGGGGTCGGGGCGTCGTCGTGATGGAAGACCTCGGAATGGCGCCAGGCCAGTTCGGTCACAGTACCCATCACCTCGGCGTCGATGGCGTGGCCCAGGGGCTGGAGTCACTGGCGATGTTGCATGCCGCACTGTGGGGAAGTTCTGAACTCAAGGCACAGAGCTGGCTGCCCACGTCCATGGATCACCCGGTCGACTACGATCAGTTTTTACGCATGTACGACTACATTCGGCTGAATCTGCGCAAGCCTGAGTACCAGGCCATCCTGCCGAAGTGGATGTATGAAACACCGGAGCTGTTTGGGCATGCCTTTGACGAGTTACGCGCTTATGAACTTGAGCAGGAGACCCCCATCTGCCTGGTCCATGGCGATTCTCACCAGGGCAACAGCTTTCTGCGCGACAGCGGCGAGCGGGTCTGGCTTGATTGGCAGCTTGTGCGCAAGGGGCGGCCATGGCGCGATATTGCCTATTTCATGCTTGGGGCGCTGACAATCGAGGAGCGGCGGGCTTCGGCCTGGGATCTGGTCAAGGTCTACCGCGAGAAGCTGATCAGCTTGGGCGCCGAAGGCGTACTTGGACAGGACGCCGCCTGGGAACAATTTCGCCGCTGGCCCATGTATGGCATGCAAGCATGGCTGGCCAATGTCGATGAGTGGGGCCAGGACGGGCGCATCATGGTGGAGCGATTCTTCGCCGCGGCGGAAGATTTCGAGACCGTGAAAACGCTGACCGCCGGCAAAGCGCCACGCCGCCACGTGAAGCTGGGCGAGGGCGCGCGCCAGGTTCTCCCGCAGTTCCGGCATTTGCTGGACGATTGATGGCTTGGATCATGGTGTAACGAACAAAAACAATAAACGGAGTGCAATCGAAATGACGACGCAACTGAATGCTGAAAGTATCCAACGTTTTATGAAGGGCCAGGTCTCGGCATGGAACGCCCACGATCGCGAGGCCTTTCTTGACTGCTATCGCCAAATTGCGCCTGAGTCGCTGGTCATCGAATATGCCGGTCGCACTGACACGCGTGATGGCTGGTTTATCCTCGAAGAGATGTTCGACAAGCACAATGCGGACATCTCTCTGGAAGTGGTGGAGACCATCTACAACGGCAACGACGTTGCGGCTCATCATCGCAATTGCCTGAATGGTACCGGGCTGGCCATTGAAAGCATCGAAACCTACCGTTTCTCACCAGGCAAACTTCAGGTGTGCTATTTCCTTAAACCGCCGGTGACCGACAATCTGGATCTCACGCAATTTCGGGGATTCGCCTCCGCTTGATCACATTAGGCGAACGTTCGAGCATTCAGATATGAGAGCCCCGATAAATCTGCAGTTAGCAGGCACCGATAATTTTCGTAGTCTCAAAGGCTTGCCGGCCCATGACGGCCGGCGCATCGCCGGGCATACGTTGCTACGGTCCGACCAGCTGCACATGCTTGGCGCCGAGGGCTGGGAAACCCTCAGGACCCTTGGCGTAAAGACCGTATGTGACCTGCGCAGCGAGGGTGAGCGCCAGCGGACGCCCAACAATCTGCCTGTTGAACTTGAGCAGCTGGCACTTGAGGTCACCGGCGACATGCGCGCCGACAAAACCGTGTCGAGCCTGTTGGTTGAAAGCCCGGATCTTGCCGGCGCCGAGGCCATGATGTTCGAGGTATACTGGCGTCTGCCGGGCATGCTGGCGCCGCATCTGCCGAAACTGTTCGGGTTGTTCGAGACGGGTAACGTGCCCGTGCTGGTTCATTGCGCAGCGGGCAAGGACCGCACCGGTTTTGCCGTCGCGGTTATTCTTCACGCGCTCGGCGTAGCGCGGGACGTCATTGTCGCTGACTATCAGCTGTCGGCCCGCCGAATGGTCGACGCCAGCGACGTCCGGCGAGAGCTGATGAGTACGCTGGTCAGCAACATGATCGGCAAGCCCTGTCCTGACGAAGCGGTCGACGTGATCATGGATGCCCGCCCCGAGTACCTGCAAACGGCCTACGACTGCGTGGACAAGCACTATGGATCGATGGACGCCTATATCGAGACGTGTGTCGGCCTCGATGCGTCGGGCCTGAAGAGTCTCAGGGACCGTTATCTCACCGCTGACTGATTGCCGGCTGGCCGTTCGTAGCAGATCCTTCCCTCTTAAGCACATTCCCCCCGATGTCGTTCGGGGCGATTGCTTGCGAATTCGCCCCTGGAGCGTTTCGCCACATGGCGTCGGTGTGGTGTGTAAGCAGGGCACTGCTGCAAAAAAAAGCTGCTCGCCTCCAAGGGGTTGAGCAGCGAAACACCAGTCGCTCCTGGTTCATTGGGCTCGCTCACTACTTCGGGCAAGTCGAGCCGCTGACTCGTACCGCTTCATCAGCCATCGCAGCAGGCCGCTCCGCCCGCTGCGCGATTAGTTGATATCGCTGCCAGGGACATTGCGTGCCGCGCCATTGCGCCGGTCCGACTCCCCCCAGGCCACCCAGTGATCCGGCTCGCGAGTATCACCCACTCGCCGCCAGCGGCCTTCCTGCTGTGCAGTGACGGGAAAGCCGCCAACGAAGTCGATCATTTCGCCGCGCGGATCGGGCAAGAATTCCCATTCTTCACTGCCGTCCAGCGTGATTTTGGCGGCCTCCAGAAAGTAGCTTCCGTCCTTGTGCTTGGTTACGCATTCGATGTCGGTGGTGGTACGCACTTCGCCCTTTTCATTCTGGAAAATCGCGTAGCCGAGGTGGTCATGGCCAACCATGAACGAGCCGACATCGTAGGTGCCGTCCTTGTAGACCGTGGCAAAGGACCACCACAGCACGTGCATCTTGTTGTTCACCACCAGGTCTTTCTTGAAGTGAATCGCGCCGCCCTCGGCCATGTACACCTGGTCGAGCAGGATCGCGCCCTTGACCGGACGCCCTTCGCAGACGCCGCTGACATCCCAGATCTGGGAAACGTAAAAGGTGCCCCACTCGACGCCCGGCAAGTACCACTGCATACCGTTGCCGAGCAGGCGGCCTTCGAGCTGGAACAGGTTGTCTTCTTTCCAGGTGAAGGTTTCGCTGTTGGCGGTCAATTCCCATGGATGCCCGGTGTCATCAGGCTGGTTGGTCCAGCGAACGGTATCGCCTTGCAGCGACAAGGCCGGAACCGGCGTCACGCCGCGTTCCGCCATGCGTGCCTGGTCCATGCGGATGTTCTTGCCATCGATGCGGGTGGACAGATAGAAGAATTTGGTCGGGTTCGGCGTGCCGGTTGGCGCCATGACCGAACGGGTGAACGAATAGATATGTCCTTCTTCGTCACGAACCGAGCCGAACGGCATGCTCTTGCTCAACTGCAAGCCGAAAAAGCCACGGCCACCATGCATCGACTCGCCGGTCACCTTGTAGGGCGCTACCAGGGTTTGATAGGCGAAATCGCCTCGCTCGGGGATCTTGGAAAAAGTCTTCATCTTTTATCTCTTGTTATTGAGTCGTTGAACGGAGGGTTACACAGAGGCCTGGACCCGTTCGAATTTAGATACAGACGCCTGAAGAACCAGCTTGCAATAAGGGAAAAATGGAAACATGGGCATGGCTTTAACGTTTGTTCTTATTAAATTCAACGTAACGCCGGTTTCAAAACATCAGGCGCTTCGTGGTTTCGGCTGACGGGCTTCAGGTTAGGACCAACTGCCGGTTTTAACACCACTAAATATCCGCTTTCGTTTTACCGTGGGTGAAACGGTATGAACGGCATGTAAACGCGTATTGGCTAAGTTAGAGGTGCGATGCATCACGTCGTCTTACGGCTCCATATAAATCCAATAAGCGGAGACTGCTCATGATTTCCCGATTCGCGTTAAGCATTGTCTTGACCGGCATTTCCACATTTGCCTGCGCTGCGGTTTCGCCAGAAGAGGCGCAGAAACTGGGTAATACGCTCACCCTGTTCGGGGCGATAAAAGCCGGAAACGCCGAAGGCACTATTCCGCCCTACCAAGGCGGTTTGCGGACCGCTCCAGCGGACTTCGAACCCGGCAAAGCCTGGACCGATCCTTTCCGGGATGAAAAACCGCTGTACCGGATCACCGCACAAAACGTGGATCAGTACGCCGACAAATTGAGCGCGGGGCAGCAAGCCCTGCTGAAAAAATATCCGGACACCTGGTACATGGATGTGTACCCGAGCCATCGCACCGCTGCCTATCCGGATAACGTGCTGAAGGCAACGGTTCGCAACGCCACCGGATGTGAAACCTTCAACGGAGGCTTATCGCTTGAAACCGATTGCCGGGGCGGCCTGCCGTTTCCCATCGCCAAGACTGGTAACGAGATGATGTGGAACCAGCTGTTGCGCTACAAAAACGGACCGACCGGCGTCCTGGACGAGCACACCAGTTGGGTTGTCGACTCCAACGGCAACATCACCAAGACGGCGCAACAGCGCGCCTATGAGGAATTTCCTTTCTATCAGACGCATCTGGAGGACCGTGATCCGGAGGTATACGGTCGTGCCTGGTCGATCAACACCGAGCCGGCGCGCCGGGCGGGCGAGATGACCGGTATTTCCGATTTTCTGGACCCGACCGAGAAACCGCGTCGCGCCTGGAGCTATTCGCCAGGTCAGCGCCGCGTCAAGTTGGCGCCGGAGTTCGCCTATGACACGCCGGTCGCGAGCCAGGGCGGCATTTCCCTGTTCGACGAGCTGCAAATGTTTGCCGGCAAGCAGGATCGCTTCGATTTCAAGCTGATAGGACGCCAGGAGATGTACATCCCCTACAACGCCTACAAGTGGTACTTCGGAATCGAAGCGCCCGAGCAGTTCATGAAGAATCACGTTAACCCGGCGGTTGAGCGCTGGGAGTTGCACCGCGTCTATGTGGTGGAGGCGACGCTCAAGCCTGGCCAGCGCCACGTGTACAGCAAGCGGCGCTATTACATGGACGAGGACACCTTCGGCGCGGGCCTGTACGACGCCTGGGACCAGGAAGGCAATCTGTACCGGACCGTGTACATGGCCGGGGTGCAGATCTATGACAAAGACATTCCCTACGCGACCAAGCTGGCGATCTTCGATTTCAACAAAAACATGTATGGCGTGCTCAACGACTTCCTGACCGGACGCCTGGAGTTTGCGGAGGAGGCACCGTCCAACAGCACGCAGAACCCGGAAGCCATCGTGTCCAAGTACACGCAGCGCTGATCGCGTTGGTATCGCCGGGCTTGTCTGGCGCGTAGCCATGGCCTCGTCGATACGTGGCGCGGCTATTGCGATCCGCGAGGCGCTTCAGGCCACACCCGAAAACAACAATGACAGGAGATAAACGGATGCAACGTCTGGCAGGCAAAGTGGCAATCGTAACCGGCGGCGGCGGTGGTATCGGCTCGGCGACCGCGTTGCGCCTGGCGCGTGAAGGCGCGAAAGTCGTGTGCGCCGATATCAATCTGGAAACGGCGCAACGCGCCGCCGATGCGCTGGAGGGCAACGGCCTGGCGCTGCGGTTCGATGCCGCCGATGCCGACAGCATCGAGGCGATGGTGACCCAGACGGTCGAGCACTTCGGTCGGCTGGACATTCTGCACAACAACACCGCGATCACCGACCCGCAGACTCACGGCCAGGACCTCAGTCTGCTGGAAATACCCATGGAGGTATGGCGCAAAACCCTGGACGTGAACCTGACCGGCTACATGCTGGCCTGCCGGTTCGCCATTCCCCACATGATCGAAGCGGGGGGCGGGTCGATCATCAACACCGCCTCCGGCTCCGGCACCAAGGGCGACCTGGTGCGAATCGCTTACGGCACCAGCAAGGCTGCGATCATCAATATGACGCGCCACATCGCGACGCAATACGGTCGCCAAGGCGTGCGCTGTAACGCCATTGCACCGGGGGTCATCGTGACGCCTGCAATGGAGGCGACGGCCCCGCAGATCCTTGCCTTTGCGAGCAAGTACGTCCTGACCAAACGCCTCGGCACGCCTGAAGACATAGCGGCGCTGACCGCTTTTCTCGCGTCCGACGAGTCCGGCTACATCACAGGCGAATGCATCGAGATCAATGGCGGCAAGAACAGCTGTCAGCCGCATTTTGCCGAGCTGTATCAACAGACCCGGCAGACGTCGGACTGACCAGCGTACGGGGCAGCACCCACATCTCGATCAGTTTCAGAAACAACGGAACCTACAAGAATGAATGACAATCCGGTGGTTGAAAAAGACGTAGTCGTCGTCGGCTCTGGCGGCAGCGGCATGACGGCCGCGATCGTCGCCGCAACCCAGGGCCTCGACGTACTGCTGGTAGAAAAGACCGGGCTGTTCGGCGGCACCACCGCGCTTTCCGGCGGCGGCATCTGGGTGCCGTGCAATACCCAGGCGGCCGAGGCCGGTTTGAAAGATGATCCAGAGCAAGCCTTCGCTTACGTTCAGGAAGTGGTGGGGCCGACACTGCGTACCGATCTGCTGCGGGCTTTTCTTGATGCCGCGCCGCGCATGGTCGATTACCTGCACGCGCGTACCTCGGTACGTTTCGCCGTGCAGCGCGGTTTTGCCGACTGGCATCCGCAGGCCAAGGGCTTTTCCGCCGATGGCCGTTTGCTTTGCCCGGTGGAATATGACGGTCGTGAGCTGGGCGAATACTTCGACCAATTACGGCCCCCGCTGACTGAATTCAACGCGCCGGGCGGCATGATGTTCGGCATTGGCGACATGCCGCACATCGCCAAGGTCACCACGTCGTTCACCTCGTTCAAACACATCGCCAAGTTGGCGGTGCGCTTTGGCGTGGATCGGCTGAGCTATTCGCGCGGTACGCGGCTGACCATGGGCAATGCCATGGCTGCCCGGCTGCTGCGCTCGGCGATCGATGCCGGGGTGGAGCTGTGGAAAGACACGCCCATGCGCAGCCTGATCCACGAGCATGGCGCGATCAAAGGCGTGGTTGTCGAGCGCGACGGCAAACCGGTGGAAATTCGCACACGCCGTGGCGTCGTGCTGGCCACCGGCGGTTTTTCCGCCAATCCGAACATGCGCAAACAGTACATTCCGTTTGCCGAACACCATGTGTCGCTGGTGCCGGAGGGCAACACCGGTGACGGTTTGCAGCAAGCCCGCAACGCTGGCGGCCGCTTCGATGGCGAAAACCTGAGCAATGCCGGCTGGGTGGTGGTCTCGCTGCTGAGGAAGCCCGACGGCGGAATACGCAAATTTCCACACCTTTATATGGATCGCGGCAAGCCAGGCTGCATTGCGGTCAACCGGGACGGTAGGCGTTTCGGTAACGAGGCGGCGACCAACCTGGTGGAGCCCATGCACCGCACCGGCTCTGTGCCGGCGCACCTTGTATGCGACCACCCGTTCATCAAGAAATACGGCCTGGGCCTGGTGCGCCCGGGCGGCTTTGGGCTGAAAGGGCTGATCGCCGCCGGCTATATCCTCACCGAGCCGACCCTCGATGCGCTTGCCGCGCGTATCGGTGTCAATCCCGGCAACCTCGCCGACACCGTCGCGCGCTTCAACCAGCAAGCCGCCCGGGGTGTGGATGATGACTTCGGGCGTGGACGGGACAAGGCCGATATGCCTCTGGGCGATCCCAACCACACCCCCAATCCCTGCCTCGGGCCGATTCAGCAAGGGCCGTTCTATGCCGTGCAGATATTTCCCGGCGATTCCACCACCACGGTCGGCCTGCGCATAGACGGCAAGGCGCGCGTGCTGGACGGGAACGACCAGCCGATTCCCGGTCTGCACGCGGTGGGTCTGGACATGAACTCGCTATGGCGGGGCCGCGCGCCGGGCAACGGCGCGAACAATACGCTCAGCCTGACCTTTGGCTATCTCGCCGGGCTGGCCCTGGCTCAGGACGATGTCCCGCAACCGGCTATCGAGCCTGCCGCGCAGATAGGCGCTGAGCAGCTGAATTGACCCTGTGACATGACCCGCCGGGCGCTTGAAAGCCGGGCTGAGGGTATCGCCATGACAACAATAAGAGG
Source organism: Gammaproteobacteria bacterium HGW-Gammaproteobacteria-11 (assembly GCA_002840055.1). Lineage (GTDB taxonomy): Bacteria > Pseudomonadota > Gammaproteobacteria > Pseudomonadales > Pseudomonadaceae > Halopseudomonas. The sequence continues at coordinate 9,761 of PGZJ01000023.1, forward strand.
ACGCCACATGGCCGTTTCCGCCGCTAAGCCCCACACCTCTCTGGCTATCGACTGGACAGAGTTCCGCCAGGGATGGCGGGTGCTGCTTCTGGCGCTGCTGGGCATCGCCACTTCGGTCGCCGTCGCGCCCATCTATGCGTTCGGCACGCTGGTGCTGCCGTTGCAGGAGGCCTTTGGTTGGTCGCGAGGCGAAATCCAGACGGCGGCGGCCTTTCAGTACGGCAGTTCCATCATCGCCTTTCAGGTTGCCGGCTGGCTGAACAAACGCTACGGGCCGCGTCGCGTGACCCTTTGCTCGCTGATCGCGCTGCCGCTCGCGTACTTCGCCATGGCCCTCAACACCGGCCACTTGTGGCAATTGAATCTGGGCTTTGGTCTGCTGGCGTTTGCCGGGGTGGGCACGCTACACGTGACCTGGACGCAGCTGACCTGCCTCTGGTTCGACAAGAACCGCGGCCTGGCGCTGGCGATCATCCTGTGTGGCACGGGCCTGGCCGCCCTGGTGCTGCCCTCGTTGCTGAGCTGGGCAATCATCCGCTGGGATTGGCGCGCCTGGTTCTGGGGCTTGGCGCTGTTGCCATTGCTGGTGACCTTGCCGCTTTCGTTGCGCTGGTTGAGCACCCGAGGGGCCGTGGAACAGGCGACACAACGATCATCTCTCCCTGCGCAGCCGGACGTCGGACTGACGGGCTTCTCGCTTCGCCAGGCGTTGCACTCGCGGCGCTTCTGGGTCATCAACTGCGCGTTGTTCCTCGCGATCATGGGCATGATGGGCATGATCATCAACGCTGTGCCGATGATGCAGGACAGCGGCCTTTCAGCAACCGAGGCGGCCAAGGTGTTCGGTGCGTTCGGCGTGTCGCTGATTTTCGGACGGCTGTTCATCGGCTATCTGATCGACCGGGTGTGGGCGCCTGGGGTGGCCTTTTTCGTCTTGCTGCTTCCCGGCGTCGGCTGCCTGTTGTTCAGCACGGTTGGCGCACATGTTCCCCTGTTGGTGCTCGCCTGTGTCTTCGCCGGGCTGGGCGCCGGCGCCGAAATGGATATTGCGTCGTATCTGATCGCGCGCTATTTCGGGCTGCGCGACTACAGCCGGGTTTTCGCCTTTCAGATGAGCTTTGGTGCGATCGGCAGCACCATGGCTCCGGCGTTCTTCGGCGCGCTGTTCGAGGCAACCGGCTCCTACCACGCGATGCTGATGTTCTGCATGGTCAGTTTTGGTATCGGTGCGTTGCTGCTTTTGACGTTGGGGCGTTACCCCACCCTTCCCACGGCTCCTGGGGAAGTGGCGACAGCGACCGTTACGGATGGCGCAATAACCGAGCCGGCAACTTGATGCGATGACTGGGGACGGGCGCGCTATCGGTACTGGCGTTCGCGCAGTGGGCAAGGGGCTGTTGCCTGCTCGCCGCAACACCGCATGACTGCACCAGCCGCCGCCAGACGGGGCGGCGCTTGGCCAGGCAGGCCGCCTTCGTTCGATTTACAGTTTTAAGAATGGCCGGCTATGCAAGGCGCGCCTCGGTGGAGGCCTTGGTATCCATGTATTCGCGGCCTTCGACGATCAGTCCGTCGCGGATCACCAGCAGGTTGTGGTAACTGTTGCGATAGACGCGGTCGGCAAACACCATCTCGCCCTGCGCTTCATAGGCGACGCGATCGCCTTCAGCGGTCAATCCGGTGATTACCACCGAGCGCTTATCGGCACTTAGCAGGCCGCTGCGTACCGCGGTATTGAACGCTTCGCGGCTCATGTCGCCTCGGGTCAACGTCCACCATTTGACATCCGGATGCTGCAACGCCTCGAAGGTATCCATGTCGCCGTCGATAACGGCCTGTACATATCGACGCACCAGCGCTTTGTTGTCCTCGATCGTGTTACTCACGGTTCTCTCCGTTGTCTATTACCCGCAAAATCGGGTCGGGCAGGCTTTTCAGCCGTTGCGGTATGGAAAACTAGGCCGAGCCTGCACCCTTGTCCATCGGTCAGCTTTGACTGCGGGACAAACGAGAATCCGATATTGAGCTGGGTAAAACCTCCGCCGTCTGAGAAGCTGCCCAGCAGTTGCCGCCACGACTAGCGCGGCTGGCGCAGCGAGTGGCTGGCGCCCCTGGCCATCAAAATTTCAAAATCTGGCTCCGAACGCTATCACTCGCCAAGCTTGATCTGAAAGTACACTCGGAGACGGTCCTCATTTCGTAAACCTGCATCTGGCATGTCAGTCAGCGACAGGAAAGCTCAGCATCAACAATAAGAACGGCTGAAGGAAGCGACATGAATGTCATCGAATATCGGGAATACGAGTCCCCCCATGCGGGCAATTTTTCCACCGAAGCCGGCTTGTCCAACAAGGGCTTTGAGGTTCGCGTCGAGCATGCACATTGGTCCAGCTCGGGAGCCGCGCTGATTCACCTGACCGATCACTGTCTGATCAGGCTACTGCTGGCCGAAGCTCCCGAAAACGCGCCGTTGTCAAATCGTGGCACCCTGTCGGGCAACCGCGGAAGCTGCCAGCCGCTCGGCCAGACGATCTTCATCCCACCGGGAAGCGACTTTCACTTCAAGCATCGGGCTTGTCAGCAAAAAGCGGTGATCTGCCTGTTCGACCCCGCTGCCATCGCGCCGCTCGCGGCTTACCGCTGGGACTGGGAACACTGCATCACGGACGCCATGTTGAACCTCCAAAGCAACTATCTGCAGGCCTCGCTGCGCAGGCTTGGCGAAGAGGTTGCATTCCCCGGGTTTGCCAGCGAGCTCCATATCGAATGCCTGATGACCGGTATCGCGCTGGAACTGCGCAAGGAATTTCTTGGCAAACAGCGCGATGACGACGAACCCGGCAAGCTGAGTCGCCGTCAGCTGCAGCACTTGAGGGAAGCTCTGGACGCCGATGCAAACGATATTTCGCTGCGCAAGCTGGCCGATCTGTGTGCCTTGCCGGAAAGGAAACTGTCGGTTTATTTCAAGAACACCACGGGCAAGACCCTGCGCCAATACTCGGCCGAAGCACGGGTCAACCGGGCAATGAGGCTCCTCGGCGACCCTTCCCTGTTGATCAAGCAGATCGCCTACATGACCGGGTTCCAGAGCGCCGCCGCCTTTTCCGCGGCGTTTCGAAAAGCGGTCGGCTGG
>PGZJ01000010.1 GCA_002840055.1 Gammaproteobacteria bacterium HGW-Gammaproteobacteria-11
GCGCGCCGACCTGATCGCCATCGGTAATCTCGGCAACCTGTGGCAGGTTGAACGGGTTTGGTCGAACGGCAAGCAAACCCTCTCAGCCCACTTCGATCATCGGTGAGGTGCCCATGAGAACGCCTCTGATTTATGTGGTCGGCGCATCGGGCAGCGGCAAGGACAGCCTCATGCGCTACGCCCGGGAAAAACTGGCAGCGGAGCAAGGCATCTGCTTTGCTCATCGCTATATCACCCGACCGGTCGATGCCGGCGCAGAGAACCACATTGCCCTGACTGCTGAAGAGTTTACGGCGCGCAGCCATGCCAGATTATTTGCACTGTCCTGGCACAGCCATGAGCTTAGCTACGGTATTGGTATTGAAATCAATCAATGGCTGGCAAAGGGCATTACCGTCGTGGTGAATGGATCGCGGGGCTATCTGGCAGTAGCCCGGCAGAACTACCCGGAAATTGTACCGATATACATCGAGGTGCCAGAAAACCTGCTCCGTCAGCGCCTAATGGCTAGAGGACGCGAAAATACCGAGCAAATCGAACGCCGGCTGTCACGCCACAAGACGCTGCAGCCTTACCACCAGCAAGACCGGGTTATTGTCAACGACGGCTCTCTGGAAGCGGCAGGCGACACCTTGGTTAATCTCATAAAACAGCTCAGCGGGGCCAAAGCATGCGCGTGACTTTTCTTGGCACAGGCGCCGCAGGTGGCGTTCCCTTGCATGGCTGTAATTGTCCTGCGTGTGCGCGTGCACGCAAAAATAGAACGTATGTGCGGCAGCCCTGCAGCGCACTAGTGGAGACCAGCACTACCCGTATCCTGCTGGATGCCGGACTGATGGACCTGCAACAGCATATCCCGGCGACAGGGCTGGATGCGATATTGCTTACGCATTACCATCCGGATCATGTGCAGGGGCTGTTTCACCTGCGCTGGGGAGTCGGCGAGAAAATAACCGTCTGGGGGCCGCCCGACTCAGAGGGTTGCGCCGATCTGTATCGGAACCCCGGCCTGCTATCCTTTCAAACGGCCAGAAAGTTTCAACCAATAGTCATTGGCGATCTGAGACTGACTCCTTTGCCTATGATTCACTCCAAGCCCACCTTGGGCTACGCCATCGAAGGACCTGATGGTCAACGTTTTGCCTACCTGACCGACACCATTGGCTTACCACCGAAAAGTTCGGACTACCTTAAACACTGGGGCGAGTTCAGTATGGCACTCGATTGCTCATACCCACCTCGACCTGCGCCGGTCAATCACAATGATCTGAACATGGCGCTGGCCTGTATTGAACAGGTCAAGCCGACCAGATCCTGGCTTACTCATATCGGCCATCAGCTGGATAGCTGGCTATTGGCGCAGTCCGATTCGATACCGTTAGCGACCTCGATAGCCAAAGACGGGCTTGTGGTAGAGATTGGCCGCAAATGAATGAGCCAATTATTGCTATCGGGCTTTCCGTCCTCATGCATGTGGCGTGGAATCTGATAGCACGCCAGCAACCCAGTGATGCTTTTCCGCTCTGGTGGGTTTTGCTGGGACACTTGCTGGTTTTTGCTCCGTGGGGCTTTCATGCATTAGTAACTGAAGTCAATTGGACAGTAGGTTTCACTCTGCTACTGACTGGCTCAGCTATTGCCAACACGCTCTATTTCAACGGTTTGCGCAAGGCCTACGAACATGCACCGGCCGCGTTGGTTTATCCGCTGGTTCGCAGTTCGCCCTTGCTTATCGCACTCTGGGGCGCACTCTCAGGGAGGGAAACGTTGAGCCTTGGCTCCTGGGTTGGCATATTGATAAGCGTGTCTGGACTATGGCTGCTATCACACAGCGCATTCACCTACGGATCGGCACGCCGCGCGCTACCATGGATACTGCTCGCCATGCTGGCGACCAGTGTCTACTCCCTGACTGATAAGGCAGCCACGACAAGCATTCCTTCCCTCGCAGCCCTGTTTGGCTTTGTTTCAGTAGGCTACCTGTCATCATGGCTAAGCATGAGCCTGACACTCAAATATAGCACCGGGCACTGGATACCGACGCGCCGGATAGATACATGCGCACTTATTGCTGGCGGATTATGCATCGGTACCGCCTATGTGCTGGTAATTCATGCCATGCGTTTTCTCCCTGCTGCCGAGGTGGTGTCCTATACCAACGCAGGCATCGTACTTGCCAGCCTGTTATCCATTTTCTACTTCAAGGAAAGACAGGACTGGCGCCGTCGATTACTTGGCGCGCTCATTGTTGCTAGCGGACTGGCAGTCATGGCGATATGAGTGTGCAGATCATGATTTACTCAACCTCCAAAAACTAACATCAGAGCCATCGATAAAAATCGATAGTCTTGAGCTATGCTGAAAAAATTCAGGTTAAAGCTGACCAAGCCAGAAATATCGCTCGGTCAGACCATGCAACTTTGATCAACCATGTGGGGTGGTTACTACTAAAAACCCAAAGCCCACTGCGGCAACATACTTACCGCCCAGGTTTCCAGGACCTTATCCAGACCGGTCATGACCACCAGCCCCAGTATCAGTAGCAACCAGCCCAGTACCCGCTTGCCAGTCTGGCCCTTGGTCAACAACCCCGGCCGTATCTTCTTCAGCACACTGGCAGATACCCAGGCAGCCGCGAGGAGAGAGGCAGCAGTCCCGAGACCAAAGGCAAGCATTACCATAAAGGCCAAACCGAGATCCTGGCCCATCGAAGCCAATGCAATAGCCGCACCTAAGGTCGGACCAATACAGGGCAACCATACCAACCCCAGCAGCGCACCAATGCCAAACTGACCTGCGGCAGAGCCTTGCCCACCGACAGGAAGGTTGAAGTGGCTGGTCAGCCGCGACAACCAAAAGCTGACGCGATCCCCCACTCTGGATGACAACAACATTATTGCCACCAGAATGAGCATCGCCGCAGCAAGATATCGAAAGGCAACCGGATCCAGCCCAATGTTCAATAGCAGCAGAGTAAGGAACGTACCTGCCACCGCGAATGAACTCGCAAGGCCCAAAGCGAGATACAAAGGGCCAAAACGACCACTATTGGCGGCAGACGACATGATCACCGGCACCAACGGCCACACGCAGGGTGACAGGATACCGATGACCCCCGCCAAAAAAGCCAGCGGAATGGAGGCCAGTTCCATAGCCATCAGACGCCGCTCTTCAGGACTTTATCGAGTTGGTCGACAATAACCTCCGAACGGGTCTCGCCCACACTGAACCACATCTGTTCGCCACCACGGTAGAGCACCAGGGTAGACTGACGCGGTGCTCGGAAATGCCGGACCCATTCCTTGTCATCATCAAAATCAACTTCAAGAATGGTCAGCGGAATATCCGGATTTGCTGTTTTATAGGCTTTCAGAATCTCTTGTTGTGTTGCACAGGTTGAGCACCACGTTGCATACACATCAACCAGAAAGACCTCGCCACTGTCACGCAGCTCGTTATAACGCTCCTCGGTAAAAGGTTCCTTTTCCAAAGCGTGGGCCCAGAAAGCTGTCATGGCCAGAGTGGTTGCCAGGACTGCGTTGATTAGCAGTTTCATGTTTCTTACCTCGGTGTGTTGGAAGGATGACTCGGACCTGGTCTCATTTAGCTGTCGCTGGAATCTGTGACAGTGCCTTGCATAAAGTCACGAAAACGATCCAGACCGTTATCACCCATCAGCTCATGGGTGGTCGCGTCCAGGCTTGAAAGGTCTGTCTGGGTCTGGGACGGCGCAGCTGTAGCCAGATGGCTCATGGAAAGGCCGATACCAGCAAAGAGTGCAGAAGTAATAATTGTTACTTTTTTCATGATGTTCTCCGTTATTGCAGATTTACCTCGTTCTCCAGGCATAGAGCTTTACAGCGCTCCATGTGTTACAGAACGGGCTAGGTGAAATGGATAGAAGTGAGTCGGCTCAGGAAGTACCGAAGGCAAGCATCAATAATTTTTGGCCAGGGCAAAGAAGTGGTCCTGTTCGGACCAGGCTTCAACAGATAGACCAGGCGGCAAGTCCAGTTCGTGAGCGACACTGGCTAGGGAGTGACTCGCTGCAGCAACAAACAGCGATTTTTCTTCGCCTTGGCTATCGAGGTACAGATGAATGGCAGGCTTGCCCGCCAGCGAACATAAACGTGCGCCCACCACCCGACCATGAAGCTCCAAATCAGCAGGCAGCGCAAAACCGAGTCCAAGGCGCTCCATCTCGACTGCGAGGCTAAGCAGATCGCCTTCTGCCAAATTGTCCGGCTTACCTGCCAGGTGATTCTTGGCAATATCGGCCACCAACCACTGCGCGGTTTCGTCAGATTCGGTGTGTGACAGAATGGTGGTAATCGCTAAAGCCAGAACCAACGTAAATGCTGTGGCCCACGACCACGGCGCTTGCCAGCGCAACCAGCGCCGCGCACGACCTGCCTGCTGGATGCCATTGATATCCTCGTCCGAAAGGCGCTGACACTGATAATGGCGCCGTAACTGGGTGTCCAAATCATCTTGCATTGGGCTGACCTCGTAAATCTGATTCACTGGCTGCTGACTCGTCCACCACCAACAAGGCGCGCATTTTTTCCTTAGCCCTATGGATCAGGCTCAGCACCGTCCCACGGGGGCGGCCGGTCATTTGGGCGATTTCACTTACCGTGTAGCCCTCAACACTATTTAAAAACAGGGCCTCACGTTCTGGTGCCCGCAACTGTCCAAGACAGGCCGTCAACTCTAGCGCGTGAATCTCCCTATCAAGGGCGACCTCGTGAGCCAGGTATAGGTCAGAGTGCAGCTCAAGGGGCTCCATAACCATCAACTGATCGCGACGGTACTGGTCAATAAACAGATTGCGAATAGTGCGGAACAATCTTGCCTTGGTTAAAATCGGCAGCCATTGCCCATTCAGCCGCAGCCAGGCTTCATGCACCAGATCACGGGCGTCATCTGGCCGTCCCCGCAACGCGAGAGCGTAGCGATAACCAGCTTGGAGCAGTTGTTCGGTTGTATTCGGCGACACTACTTATCCTTGGGCATGTCACAAGCTGTAGGTGACTTCATAATCTTATTACCTTCAATAACGAGTGAAGACGTCATTTGATTGCAATAAATTTGAAATTTTTGACATTTTTTTCAACGCGCGCAGAAACACCCAGCCCCAAATACCTGGCTGAGCATTCACGTCTATCGACTATCAACTGCACTAGCGCGCTGACAGGGCATCGTTTGAGGATGCCCAGTAGGCGTTTTTTCTAAAGGGTGATAGCGGCTATGACTATAGCCGTCGCGGGATCAGGTCAATCAGCTGCGCTGCCGCCTGCTACTCCAGAATTGGTGCACCAGGCTTTCCAGACCCTGTGCCAGCCCGGCCATCTGTCGGGCGGTTTGATCACTCTGCAATGTTGCAGTGGCATTGTCGTCACTTACCTGACGAATACGCACTATGCTGCGGTTGATTTCCTCGCTCACCGCACTCTGTTGCTCAACCGCCGCAGCAATCTGTGCGCTGCTGTCGCTGATGGCGGTTACCCGCAGGTTGATGCCATCCAGCGACTCACTGGCCCGAAGTGCTTCATCCACACTGCGGGCAGCCTGCCCAATGCTTTTGCTCATGATCTCAACCGCTTGACCTGCACTGGCTTGCAGTGACTGGATCATCTCCTGAATGGATGTCGTTGACTGCTGCGTACGGCTGGCCAATCCGCGCACTTCATCAGCGACAACGGCAAACCCCCGCCCCTGCTCTCCCGCACGAGCCGCCTCAATAGCCGCATTGAGGGCCAGCAAATTGGTTTGCTGAGCCACCGCACTGATCACGTCAACAACCTGAGTAATGGCATTACTGTGCCCGGCTAACTGGGTAACCGATTCACTTGCCTCACGGATATCACTGGCCAGTTGGTGCATCAAATCACGGGACGCGCTAACCATGCGGCTGCCCTCTCGTGTTTCACCATCGGCGCTATGCGCCGCGCGAGCAGTGTCCTGGGCGTTACTGGCTACTTGCAAGACACTGGCAGCCATTTCCTCAATCGCTGTAGCGACCTGATCGGTTTCCTGCTGCTGGCGCTGATTGCCCTCACTATTATGTTGCACCGCATCCACCAACTCAGCGGCCTGCGACTTGAGCCGTTGCGCGGCATCGGCCATGCGCCCGACCAAAGCTGATGACTCGGCGCCGAGCATATCCATGGCAAAACCGATACGGCCAAACTCATCGCGCCGTCCGGTATAGAGGAACTGCCCCAGGGGATTGTTGGCTATTCCCTTTGCACGTTGCTGCAATGCGCGCAGGGGCGCAAGCAGCACATACAACCCGCTCATGCCAACGAGCTGAAGCAATCCTGCGCAAGCCAGCGCACCGCCTATGAACATATCTGCCAGTGAAACCATGGCCAGCAGCATCATGCTGATCAGCAACCCCAGCCCGATGCTGATACGCGCAAACAGACTGAGCACCGGCAGGCGCATGGCCAAAGGTTGCTCACCACGCGACAAGCCGTCATAGAGGTTGCTTGCGGCAGCCACCAAATGTCTCGGCGGCTGCGTACGCACGGACTGGTACTCAACCGTTTTGCCATCACGACTGATCGGCGTGACATAGGCACTGACCCAGTAGAAGTCACCGTTCTTGCAACGGTTCTTGACCAAGCCCATCCAACTCCGTCCGGCACGAATGGTTTCCCACAACTCCTTGAAGGCCTGGGGCGGCATATGCGGATGACGAATGATATTGTGGTTCTTGCCCAACATCTCTGCCTCGGCAAAGCCGCTGATACGCACAAAATCCTTGTTGGTGTAGGTAATCGCGCCCTTCAGATCAGTGGTTGTCAACAGGTTGTCGAGTTCACCCAGCAATACCTCACGGGTGGTTATTGGCTCATTGATCTTCATGCCGCGCTCCTTGTGCGATTTTAGTGTGTTCGATTAGCGCAGTCAGCGCTTCAGCGGGCAAAGGCCGACTAAACAGATAGCCCTGGCCATAGTGACACTGCTCCTGAAGCAGCAGGTCAACCTGCTCCAGGCGTTCTATGCCCTCGGCAATCACTTTGAGTTTCAAGCCGGCACTGAGTCCGATGATGGCTTTGCAGATGGTCATGTGCGCGTCACTGGCATGCGCATCATGCAAGAAGCCGCGATCCAGTTTGATGATGTGCAGAGGGAAACGATTGAGATAGCCGAGGGAGCAATAACCGGTACCAAAGTCATCCAGGGCGATCTGTATACCCATGGTCGCCAGTTCACGCAGCGCCACCAGCGTGTTTCCGCTGTGATCAATCAGCAAGCTCTCGGTGATCTCTAGAACCAACTGCTCCGGTGGCATGCCCGTGCGCTGAAGAATGGCGCGCACGCGCTCAACAAAGTCGCTTTCGAGCAACTGCAGTCCGGACAAATTCACCGAGCAAAGCAGATCAGTATGGCCCTGTGCGTGCCAGACTGCGGTTTGGCTGCAGGCGGTTTCCAATACCCAGTAGCCAACCGGCACTATCTCGCCTGACTCCTCAAGAATCGGAATGAAGTCGACCGGCGCGACAGGCTTGCCCTCGTGTCGCCAGCGCAATAACGCCTCTACAGCCACAGGTGCCGCAGATGAAGGCAAGCGCATATCGAAAACAGGCTGGTAGTGCAGCTCGAACTGACGCTGTTCCAGAGCCTGCAGCAACGTGCTTTCCAGCCGCAGGCGCTGGCGGACACGTATCTGCATATCATCGGTATAGGACTTGTAACGCGCCTTCCCTGCTTCTTTCGCGCTGTAGAGCGCCATATCCGCAGCCTGCAGCGCATCATCCAGCGCACCACCCGCACGTAAGGGCGTCAAGCCGATACTGGCACTGACCACCAGGCTGCGCTCACCAAACTGCAATGGCTCGCGCAAACGACTGAGTACCCGCGCTGCTACAACTTCGGCATCCTCAGGGCAGGCAAGATCATCCAGTATCATGATGAACTCATCGCCGCCAAAGCGCGCCAGGTGATCGCCTGGGCGCAGGCACGCCTGCAGTCGACGGGCAACATGAACCAGAACGCGATCGCCTGCCGCATGTCCAAGGCTATCATTGATTAGCTTGAAACGATCCAGATCGATAAACAGCAAAGCGGCGCTTCGTGCACCTTCACGCATCATGCGTTGTGCCGTTTCCTGCAATACTTGATTGAGTTGCGCCCGATTGATCAAACCCGTCAGCGCATCGTGCCGTGCGGCGAACTCCAGTTGCTCCTGCACCTGAAAGCGCTGACTGATATCACTCTGCGAGCCGGCGAGTCGTCGACGGCCTGCCACACTTTCCAGCACGCCCCTTAACAGTACCCGCAGATACCCTCCATCACGGCATAAAATACGATACTCATGCATGATGGTGGGGGTTTTACCGGCCAAATGCCTGGCCACGGCGCGCTGAAAGTCTTCAAGATCATCCGGGTGCACCAATGCTAGCCAGCCAGCGGCGCTTGGCTCTACCTGATCAGGGGTACGACCAAGCATATTGGCCCAGCGATCGGAGACATAGAGTTCATCATTGTCAAGATCCCAGTCCCAAATCCCGTCGTTGGCCCCCCGCAGTGCATGGGCAAAGCGCGTCTCACTGGCTTCCAGGGCGCGATGCTTACCGGCAATATAGGCTTCTGCCGCCAGCGTCATATCGAAAAATACCACTTTCAACAGACTATCAAAGACTGCTAATGCCTACCCATCGACCTGATCCAGCAAACCTTCAAGCAAGCGGCTCAGGTAAAGCCGATAGCCACCCATATACCACTTCAAGTCAACGCCAACGCGTTCATGCACCTGGCCAATCTGTACCCGTTCACGAACGTAGGCGTCATCAATACAGCCTTCGAACAAGCTTTGGTAATATCGCTGCTGACTGGCCTTCAATCGATGCACTATGAGGTCATCGGCAAGAACCGCCGCTGGCTCTGAAAACTCACCCAGTCGTCGATACAATGCATCAACAAAGGCTCGATTAAGTGGTTCAACGTGAGATCTGACCGCCATCAAGCGCGCCTGATCTGCCGACCCCCAGGATAAAAACTCAAGCCGCTCCTGAAGCTCCTCATCGCCTAAACCCAAACGATCGAGCAATTCGCCTAACATCCTTGCCTGCATACAACTCACTCCGCGCAGTTATGGCATCCAACCCTTTTTTCAGGCAATAAAAAAAGCGCCAGAGAGGATGAATACATCACCCTCTCTGGCGCTTTGACTTTCAGGCCCTTGCGTCCTGACCGGCAAAGCCGTCTGTACCCTGAGACTATCGCAACGGATTGTCTTGTCAAGCCTCAGGCAAAGAGGCCAGCAGCGTCTCCAGTCGGCGGCGCAGATGGCCCAACTGCTTTGAACGAAAAGCATGCCGCGTCTGCTCAAGCGTCTCGATGGCATCCATTATTGCTGCGGCCATCAAACCAGTGCTGTTCAGGTCATCTGTACCCAACCAACGGCAGGCCGGGGCCTTGCTGCAATCTGACGCCTGACAAATAACTTCGTGCCGGATACTGGCCTTATCCAGAGCCTGGGTTACCTCGTTTGACTTGTTTCGCGCCACTGAAAGAACCAAGCGCCTGTCACACATGCTTATACTCCATGGGGTAACTTTAAAGCAGATATTAACCTTATAAAATGAACGGGTATAGTATTCCGAAACAGATCGTTCGCTTCGTCCGCCAGGCATGGGCATACTGGCGGGAGGTTCAGGCAGGGTAAGGAGCTTTGGCGTGGAACTCTGGCATATCCTGCTGATTTTGGTCGGTGGTTTTGCGGCAGGCGCGATGAATGCCCTGGCGGGTGGCGGTACCTTCTTCTCCTTTCCAGCGCTGCTGTTGGCGGGTATCCCTCCGGTCAGCGCCAATGCCACCAATGCCGTGGCACTTTGGCCGGCCAGCCTGAGTACGGCGCTGGCATTACGCAGGGAAGTGCGTCATCTGAACTGGCGCCATTACCTGTTGCCTCTGTGCCTGGCGGCCTTGATCGGCGGTTTGATCGGCGGGGTGGCCCTTTTGCTGACCACGGACCAGACCTTCTTCGTTCTGATCCCCTGGTTACTGCTGCTGGCCACCCTGCTGTTCAGTTTCAGCCGGATCATTGCGCGCTGGGTGGAGCACATCAGCCAACGGAGTGGCGCGCCGGAACGGCTGAGCCCGCTGGCTTTTTGCGCACAGACAGGGGTATCGCTGTATGGCGGTTTCTTTGGTGCCGGCATGGGCATCATGATGATTGCCAGTCTGGCGATTGCCGGACATACCCGGCTGCTGGAGATCAATGCGCTGAAAAGTCTGCTGTCCTCGCTGATCTACAGCGTCGCGGCCATCACCTTCATGCTCGCAGGTGCCGTACATTGGCCAGCCCTGCTGATCATGCTGGTCGGTACCTTGAGCGGTGGCTATGCCGGCGGGCTGTTTGCCCGGCGCCTACCGGACATCTGGTTGCGCCGGCTGATCATTGTTATCGGCTGGGGCCTGACCGGGGTTTATTTCCATCAGGTTTATGCCTGATTGACCGCCCCCCGAGGCTTGGGTAATGTTCAGCCCCTGTGGCATCGCTATATTACCGAGGACAGTTCGTGGCCAAGAAAAAAACCACCGTCGATTTCGAGCAGTCGCTTGGCGATTTGCAGGCACTGGTCGAGCGCCTGGAAAGTGGCGACCTGAGCCTGGAAGAGTCACTGAGCGCCTTCGAGCAGGGCGTTGCCCTGACGCGTGACTGTCAGCAGGCGCTGCAAAGCGCCGAGCAGAAAGTCCAGATGCTGATGGAACAACAGGGCGAGCTGACCAGTGAGCCCTTTGACGGTCCGGCTGAATGACCGATTTCAGTGGCTATCTGACCGGCTGCCAACTGCGCATCAACCAGTATCTGTCTGAGCAGCTGCCCGATGGCGAGCCACGACTGTCACGCCTCTATCAGGCCATGCGCTATAGCCTGACCAACGGCGGCAAGCGTATTCGCCCGGTGCTGGCCTATGCCGGTTGCGCGGCACTCGGCGGACAACCGCAGCAGGCTGATGTGGCGGCGGCAGCGGTCGAGCTGATCCATGCCTACTCCCTGGTCCATGACGACCTGCCGGCCATGGACGACGATGATCTGCGTCGCGGCCAGCCAACCTGTCATCGCGCCTTTGATGAAGCCAGCGCGATTCTCGCCGGTGATGCCCTGCAAGCGCTCGCCTTTGAATGGTTAAGCCTGCGTGGTGATTACCAGCCAACAACCCGGTTGCAGATGATCCAGTTGCTGGCCCGCGCGGCAGGCCCGGAGGGCATGGTCGGCGGCCAGGCCATTGATCTCGGCGCCGTCGGGGAAAAGCTTGATTTGAGCACGCTGGAGAGCATGCATCGACTGAAAACCGGCGCCTTGATTCGCGCCAGTGTGCAACTGGGCGCGTTGGCCAGTGAGCAGGCTGAGCCTTCACAACTGGCTGCATTGGACAACTATGCCAACGCCATCGGACTGGCCTTTCAGGTGCAGGACGACATCCTGGATATCGAAAGTGATACCAGTGTGCTGGGCAAACAGCAGGGCGCCGACCTGGCCCGCGACAAGCCCACCTACCCTGCTCTGCTGGGACTGAACGGCGCCCGCGAACTGGCCTCGCAGCTGCGCGATCAGGCGATCGACAGCCTGACCGACTTTGATCAGCAAGCCGACCGTCTGCGCCAGCTGGCGGACTATATTGTTGCCCGGCGCTTCTGACTCCGGAGCTGTTCAGGCAGGCTTATCCCGCCCGTTCTTTGACAAACACAGACACGCCGGCTGACTCGTAAGTCTGTTCCCAGCGACATCTTGGCTGTTGGGCAATACCCTGGCTTCGGGTAAACTGCTGATTTACTCCTGCCCCGTGCAGCACCCAGAGCCCTGTTTGATGCCAAGTACTTTCCACGACATTCCCCGTGAGCGCCCGGCCACACCGCTGCTCGACAGCCTCGACAGCACCGCACAGTTGCGTGCGCTGAATGAGCTTGAGCTGCCGCAACTGGCGGACGAGCTACGGGCCTTTTTGCTCTGGAGCGTGAGCCAGACTGGCGGGCATTTCGGTGCGGGGCTTGGCGTCATTGAGCTGACCATTGCACTGCATTACATCTATGACACGCCCAGTGACAGACTGGTCTGGGATGTCGGCCATCAGGCCTACCCGCACAAGATTCTGACTGGTCGCCGTGAGCGTATGGCCACCCTGCGTCAGAAAGACGGCCTGGCCGCCTTTCCCCGGCGCAGTGAAAGTCCCTACGATACCTTTGGCGTTGGCCACTCCAGCACCTCTATCAGTGCCGGCCTGGGCATGGCCATCGCCGCTCGTTTGCAGGGTCTGAATCGCCGTACCGTGGCGATTATTGGTGATGGCGCACTGACAGCCGGCATGGCCTTCGAAGCACTCAACCATGCCTCCGATGTCGAGGCCGATATGCTGGTGGTGCTGAACGACAACGACATGTCGATCTCGCGCAACGTCGGTGGCATGTCCAATTACCTGGCGAAAATTCTTTCCAGCCGCACCTATTCGCACATGCGCGAAGGCAGCAAGAAAGTGCTGTCAAAGATCCCATCTGCCTGGGAACTGGCGCGCAAGACCGAGGAGCACGCCAAAGGCATGCTGGTGCCCGGCACTCTCTTCGAGGAGCTGGGCTGGAACTACATTGGCCCGATTGACGGTCATGACCTGCCAACGCTGGTGACTACCCTGCGTAATATGCGTGAGCTCAAGGGCCCGCAGTTCCTGCATGTCGTCACCCAGAAAGGCAAGGGCTTCTCTCCAGCCGAGGCCGACCCGATTGGCTACCACGCCATCACCAAACTGGAACCCAAGCCAGCCAGCAATGGCATCAGCAAACCCAAATTCTCCAACGTCTTTGGCCAGTGGCTGTGCGATATGGCCGCCGAGGACCCTCGCCTGATCGGCATTACCCCGGCGATGAAGGAAGGCTCGGACCTGATCGCCTTCAGTGAGCGCTATCCCGGGCGCTACTTTGATGTCGCCATTGCCGAGCAACATGCTGTAACCCTGGCTGCCGGCATGGCCTGTGAAGGCGCCAAACCGGTGGTCGCGATCTACTCTACCTTCCTGCAACGTGCCTATGACCAGTTGATTCACGATGTTGATGTGCAGAACCTTGACGTCCTGTTTGCCATCGACCGAGCTGGACTGGTCGGCGAGGACGGCCCAACCCATGCCGGCAGTTTCGACCTGACCTACCTGCGTTGCCTGCCGAACATGCTGATCATGGCACCGGCCGATGAAAACGAAACCCGGCAAATGCTCACTACCGGCTTTCTGCACAATGGCCCCGCGGCGGTCCGCTACCCGCGCGGCACCGGCCCTGGCACGCCGATTGATCCCGCACTGGAGCCCTTGCCGATTGGCAAGGGCCTGATTACCCGTAAGGGGCGTGATACGGCAATCCTGTGTTTTGGCACCTTGCACGCCCAGGCCATGATTGCGGCCGAGGCGCTGGATGCCACCGTGGTCAATATGCGCTTTATCAAGCCACTGGATACCGCGCTGCTGCAGCAAATGGCCGACAGTCACAGTCTGCTGGTCACGCTGGAAGAAAACAGCCTGATGGGTGGCGCCGGCAGTGGTGTAAACGAATGGTTGCTGGCCAATGGCATAGCCTGCCCGGTTCTCAACCTCGGCTTGCCAGACAACTATGTCGAGCATGCCAAGCCGGCCCAGATGCTCGCCGAGTGCGGGCTGGATGCCAGCGGCATTGAACAGGCCATCCGTCAGCGCCTGGCAAAAAGTAACTAAAGATGTCATCAAGCACTTGACCCTTCGGGGTCAAGCTTCTACAGTCCATCCCGCTTCCAGTCGCACTGGGTGCCCTGCCTGGCTATCCGGCCACAGGGTTAAACGGGAAGTCGGTGCAACCCCGACGCTGCCCCCGCAACGGTAAAGGATCACAGGTCCGGTGATAGGGACCTGTCGGTAATGCGCATCAGCCACTGTGCCTCGGCATGGGAAGGCCGCATTATTTGTATCCTGAGCCCGGAGACCGGCCCTGTGCGAGGTATCTGCAATGGCAGATACCGTAGCTGAGGTGTCGCGGAGGGCGTCACCCGGCCAGTGCATGGCTGTCCCTCCATCCGACAGATTTCGCTGGCTCCTCGCCCTCCTCAAAAGAATGACTTTTGAGGATTCATGATGAACAGGCAGTCTTTTCTGATTCCGGCCTTGCTGGCCACCGGCATGGCCCAGGCGAATACCCTGGAACTGGCTGACACGGTGATTACCGCGTCACGGGTTGAACAACCCCGCAGCCAGGTTCAGTCGGCCAACAGCGTGTTTACCCGCGATGATATTGAGCGCCTGCAACCCCAGGATGTTCCGGCTCTGCTTGAACGCGTTCCAGGCCTGCACATCGCCCGCAACGGCGGCGCCGGCTCACTGACCGGGGTTTTCCTGCGCGGCACCAGCAGCGCGCAAACACTGGTTCTGGTCGACGGTCAGCGCATTTCCGGCAGTTCCAGCGGTGTCGCCAGCCTGGAATTTCTCAATATTGAACATATAGAACGGGTTGAAGTTGTCCGCGGCGGTCGCTCCGCAATCTATGGTTCAGATGCCATTGGTGGCGTGATTCAGATCTTTACCCGCCAGGGCGATAACCAAGGCTGGCAGCCGCGCCTGGCCGTCGGTCTGGGCACCCATGGCCGGGTTGAGCGTAGCCTGGGGCTGTCCGGCGGCAACACTGAAACAAGGCTGGATCTTGGCCTGTCGTTGGATGAGCACGACGGCTTCAAGCGTACCACCCTGCCCGGCAGTAACGACAGCCAGTATCGCAACAAGGCTGCCAATCTGAGCCTTTCCCACCGTTTCAGCGAGCGTTTGAGGATGGGCGTGACCGGCCTGCACCAAAGTGGCGACAGTGAGTATGACTTCACCCTATCGCCTGCCGCCTTCGCCGAAGCCGAGTTTGGCCTGTCCAGCGTCAACAGCTTTGCTGACCTGCAACTGACTGAACGCTGGGCCAGCCGCCTGGAGCTGGGACACAGTGAAGAGCGGCGCATGACCACCGATCCCTTTGGTGGCTCGGTATTCAACAGCTACCGCGACCAGGCAAACTGGTTGAATACGCTCGACCTGAACCCCAATCACAGCCTGCTGCTGGGCGCCGAGTGGTATGAAGATCGACTCAACAGCTCGAATGAATTTACCCGGACGACGCGCAGCAACCGCGCCGGTTTTATTCAGCACCGGTTCAGCGGCACCCGGTTCTCGACCGAAGTCGGTGTACGCCATGACCGCAACCAGCAGTTTGGCAGTGAGAACACCTGGAATGCCGCCGGGACCTGGCATCTGAGTCTGGAGCAGGAACTGGTTCTGTCCTACAGTCAGGCCTTCCGCGCGCCGACATTTAACGACCTGTATTTTCCCGATAGCTGTTTCATGGGCTCCTGCACCATCTTCGCCAACCCCGACCTGAAGCCGGAAACGGCGCGCAGTTATGAACTGCAATGGCGTGCCCAGCTGTCGCCGGCGACCCGTTTGGAAACCTCGGTTTACCGTATCAATCTGCGTGATGCCATCGTCACCAACAATGCCCTGGATGGCAACCAGGCCGGCAACCCCGACCCCTTCCGCCCGGACAATATAGACAAGGCACGCATCCATGGCGCTGAAGTCAGCCTGTTCACGCAACTACTCGGCTGGAATCTCAATACCAGCTATGCCCTGGTTGATGCGCGAAACCAGAGTGGTGGCGGCAATGACGGCAACCGATTGGCGCGTAGGCCCATGAACAACCTGTCGGTGGATATTGATCGGCGCTTCGGCAGCATCAGCGTGGGTGCCAGTTGGCTGGCGAAAAGTCACAGCTATGATGACCTCAACAACGACAACCGGATCCCCGGCTATGCCCTGCTGGGCCTGCGCAGCAGCTGGCAGGCGAGCGACGAACTGCGCCTCAATCTGGTCGTCGACAACCTGCTGGACCGGGACTATTACCAGGCCCGGGGCAGTGCCTTTGATGCCATCACCTTCGACCCGGTACCTTTCCGCTACCGGGAAGGCGGCAGAATGTTCATGCTGTCGGCACACTGGACCCCGATGTTCTGAGTCAAACTGCCTGCGTTATCCGGCCAACGTACCTCAGGCCTGATAACGCAGGCCCTGCTGATTGTCGGCAGGAACGCCAAAGCACCTATCCTCACCCCGGCCTATGCGCCTACGGTAATCACGTGGACTCAACCCGGTCCAGCGCCGAAACGCCCGGGTAAAGCTGCTCGGGTCCAGAAAGCCGACCTCATAGGAAATACCCGTCAAGGATTTTTGTGGGTCAGCCAACAGCCGCAGGGATTCCTCGCGCCGAGCCTGATCAAGCAGCTGTTCATAAGATGTATTGTGCTGCCGCAACAAGCGGCGCAGATGGCGAGTACTGACTTTGAGCGGCTCGGCGATCTGCTCCTCATTAACCGGGCCGGTGCCCAGGCGATGCTGGATGTCCTGCCTGACCTGTGACACCACATCGCCAGCCGACATACTGGCCTGCAAGCTGCGCAAAACCCCGGTCATTCCGCCCAGCATGCCGGGTGTCGCGCTTGGCAGTGGCAAGCGCAACCAGCTTGACGGCAAGCTGAGCGCATACTGCGTACTGCTGCGCACGGCATCACACCATGGGATTCCGGCTCGCTCAATCTCGTTTGCGCGCGGTGATTGCAAGGCCAGCCCACCCGATGCCTGTCCAATTACGCCAACAAATCGCTCGATCTGTCCGGCCAGTAATCCGAGCAAGGCATCAAGCTGCTGTGGATGCGGCTGCCCTACTGGCTTGAGCAACAGGATCACACGGCTGCTGCTGTGCTGCATGTCGATCTCTGCCTGGGTACTGATCAGGCTGAAAAAGCGTACAACCTGAGCCAGCGCGGCACCCAGGTCCGTGCTCGCTGCGGCGGTCAACTCGAGCATTTGCAGTGGCAAAGGCAAATCAGTCCGCCGGCTACAGCAGTGCAGGGCAAACAGCGCATCACCACTGAGGCTGAGCGCTTCATCCCACAGTACCGTGCAACCAGCCTGATCAATGCTTTCGCTGCCCTGCCAGTGGTCGATCAAGCGCGTCGCCATATCTGAATCAGTCAGTTGATGTCCATAGAGCGCCAGACTCTGATCAATGATGCCTATCCAGGACGCCCGTTCACGAGGCAGTCCTGCGCTGAAAGCATTTTTTATTGTGTTCATATGCCATCCCTGTACATGCGGATTATCCGGCCACCGGCCGAGTCTGCAGAGAGCAATTCCAGAGAACTCTGTAATGCAGAGTAGATTAACCCGAGTTATCCGGCAAGTTCGCGCATTCCTTGGGTTTCAGACCGCACAGGACCGTAATTCATGTCCTTCCGGGCCGGGTTTGTATGGGCATCTGAAGGCAGACTTGGCTGGCCGGAGTTGCCCAATAGCATTCCGGCCAGCCCGCTGCCCAAGCGGGCATCACAGGTGACAATACAGGAGCAGCACAATGACAAGAAAAACCCCTGTCTGGGCATGGAAAGCCTTGCCCTTGGCAATCGGCCTGGCCAGCATCGGCGGACAGGCCGGCGCAGCCAACTTCTCGATCGGTGAGGTCCAAGCCCAATTCGACTCACAACTCAGTGTCGGCGCCAGCTGGTCTACCGCCGATCCAGACAAACGCTTTATTCACACCGATACCCTGGTTGATGGTCAGCCCATGGGCGGCCAGGCGCTGGCCCGAACGTCGGACGACGGGCGTTTGAATTTCGAGCAGGGCGATGCCTTCTCAAAAAGCTTCAAAGGCAGCCACGACCTGGAGTTGCGTTACGACAACTCGGGTGCCTTTTTCCGCGGCAAATATTGGTATGACTTTGAAATCAAAGATGGCAGCCAACGCTTCTACGACATCAGCGATGACGGTAGCGCGCCCCTGCAAAAAGGCTCCGGGATGGCGCTTCTGGATGCCTTCGTGTATCACAACTACAGCATTGGCAGACTGCCGGGCAACGTGCGTCTTGGCCGCCAGGTTGTCAGCTGGGGTGAAGGTCTGTTTATCGGCAACTCGATCAACGCCATCAACCCGCTGGACGTATCAGCCTTCCGGCGCCCCGGCTCAGAGGTCAAGGAAGCCCTGATTCCGGTTGAAATGCTCTATCTGTCCCAGGCCTTGACCGACAACCTGACCATGGAGGCCTTCTATCAGCTGAAATGGGCGCCAACGGTCACCGACAATTGCGGCACCTTCTTTGGCGCTGACACTGTCGGCAAGGGCTGTATTGACCGTTTGATTGTTTCCGGTATGGATAGGCCTCAGGGCGAGGTACTGGATATCCCCGGCAACATCACCATCGTGCGCGCTCGCAAGGATGAAGAGGCCCGTGATAGCGGTCAGTTTGGGGCGGCCATGCGCTGGTTCGTACCTGAGCTGAATGATACCGAGTTTGGCTTGTATGCCATGAACTATCACAGCCGCACGCCAACCTTTAACGGTGTCGCCGGTAACTTCCTCGCTGGCTTTGACCCCACTGAACTGGTTTCAGGTATCAATGGAACCGTCGGTGCCAGTGGCTACTTCTTCAAGTACCCGGAAGATATCCGGCTGTATGGCGTCAGCTTTCAAACCAATATTGCCGGCATGCCGGTGGCTGGTGAGATCAGCTATCGACCCAACCTGCCGCTGGGTATTGCTACCAGCGATGTCAGCCGCACCACACTGCAACTCGGCCAGGACAACACCCACCGCGGCCTGGTCGGCCTGCCGACGGGAACGGAAATCCGTGGTTATGAGCGCAAGGAGTTCTTCCAGGCACAGCTCTCGGCGATCAAGACCATCGACCGCATCTTTGGCTCCAGCCGCATGGTGATTGCCGGTGAAGTGGCTTACAACCACCTGGGCGGGATTGGCAGCGGCGATGGTGACACCAAGTTCGGCCGTGACTCGCTGTTCGGCCAGAGCCCCTACGGCGAAGGTGTACCCGGGCGGGTAGCAGGCAGCTGTGAATCGGAAACCGGCACCTCGCCACGGCGTTTCAGCTGGTGTGAAAACGACGGTTACATGACCAGCCATGCCTGGGGTTACAGAATCCGCGCCAGCCTCGACTACAGCAATGTATTCGCCGGCATCAATCTCAGCCCGACGCTGGCCTGGTCCCATGATGTGGAAGGCTACAGCCCCAACTTCACCGAGAATGCAAAATCCATCAGCCTTGGGCTGAACGCCGACTACGCCAACCGTTACAACGCCAGTCTCAACTACACCAACTACTTTGACGGCAAATACAACACCCTGGTTGATCGCGACTATGTCTCGCTCAGCTTTGGCGTCAGCTTCTGATAACGGTTACTGGAGAACACCTAATGATGCATATGCAAAAAAGACTGCTGGGTGCCGGCGGACTGAGTCTGAGTCTGCTGGCCTCCAGCGTGCTGGCCCAAGGCCTGACGCCGGCAGAAATCGATGCCCTCGGCGGCCCGGTGCTGACCCCGGTTGGCGCGGAGCGCGCCGGTAACGCCGCAGGCACCATTCCCGAATGGGACGGCGGCTTGGGCCGAGACGCGGGACAAACGCTGGATGACAACTTCCAATCCAACCCTTACGCCGGCGAACAGCCGCAATTCGTCATCACGGCGCAAAATTATCAGCAATACCGCGACAACCTTACTCCCGGTCAAATCGCGCTGTTCGAGCGCTATCCGGAAACCTTCCGCATGCCGGTTTACACCTCGCATCGCAGCATTGGTTTCCCGCAAAGCGTGTATGACCAGGTGCGTCAAACCGCCGGTCAGGCGCGACTGGTAAACGGCGGTGACGGTATCGAGAACTTTTCCCACGGCACCTTCGCCTTCCCGATTCCCAAGGTCGGGGCCGAGGTCATCTGGAATCACAACACGCGCTACCGGGTCAACCTGAAGCGCTGGTACATGCAGGCCATGCCGCAGACCAATGGCAGTTATACCCTGATCAAGCTTGAGGAAGAGGTGGGTTATCCAGCATTGATGCCGGATGTGGATGAAAGCACGGTGCCCAATACCCTGCTGTATTTCAAACAACGTGTGAACGCGCCAGCGCGCCTGGCCGGTAACGTGCTGCTGGTACATGACACCCTTGATCAACTGAAGGAGCCGCGCATGGCCTGGGTCTACAACGCAGGGCAACGTCGAGTACGGCGCGCCCCGCAAGTGGCCTATGACGGACCCGGCACAGCCTCGGACGGCATGCGTACCTCGGACAATTTTGCCATGTACAACGGCGCGCCGGATCGCTATGACTGGACGCTGGTGGGCAAGCGAGAGGTGTTCATTCCCTACAACAGTTACCAGTTGACCGAGCCAGGCTTGAAATACGCCGATGTACTCAAGACCGGCCATATCAACCCCGATCACACCCGCTTTGAGCTGCACCGGGTCTGGGAAGTACAAGGCAACGTAAAGACCGGTCAACGGCATATCTATGCCCAGCGCAACTTCTTCGTCGATGAAGACAGCTGGACCATCAGCCTGGCGGATCACTATGACGGTCGAGGTACCCTGTGGCGCGTGGGTGAAGGCCATATCGGCTTCAATTACGTGCAGCAACTGCCGGGCTATTCGATCGAAACCCTGTACGACCTGCTTGCCGGCCGCTATATCGCGCTGGGCATGTACACCGAGGAAGTCTCCGCACCGCAGTACGACTTCGTTCCCAGCGTCAATCAGTTCACGCCGGCGGCACTTCGCGCCTCAGGCGTGCGCTGACGCAACTGAGCAGTCATTGGTTTGGGCTTGGGGGATGTCCATTGGACATCCCTCCTTTTTACTTCTGCTCCACGGCCATCCAAACCAGATCACATAACGCCTCGACGGCATCCAGCATCCGGGGTGACGGCCTGACCAGGCTATCGCCATCCACTACCTTCAGCTGATTATGCTGCACCGCACGCAACTGCGGAAACTGCCGCCAGGCCTCCAGCCACGGGTGCGGCTGCGCAGTAACATCATCAAAGACAATAATCAGATCCGGATCAGCCGCAATCACATGTTCACGGCCTATCTGCGGCGCCAGTATGCCCAGATCGGCAAACACATTGCGGGCGCCACAGTGACGCAGCACATCCCCAAGCATTTGCTGATCGCTGATGGTGAAAATCGGGTCATCCCAGAGCTGGATAAACACCCGCGGTGCCGAATCGGTCAAGGGTCGCTGCAAGGCTGCAAGACGGGCCTGATAGTGCGCGGCCAACTCATCGGCGCGGGCTTCAGCCTGCAGCAACTGACCCAGTCTCTCGGTCAGCTCACCCATATCCTCAAGCTTTTGCGGATCAAATCGCGCTACCTGAATACCCCAGGTTTCAAGCTGACTGAGCAGTTCCGGCGGGTTACCCGAGGTCCAGGCCAGGACCAGATCGGGGTTGAGTGACAGCAGGCGTTCACGCGACAGGGTCTGGTAGCCGCCGACCCTCGGAAGCGCATCCAGCGTCGCCGGCAAAAGACCATCGTCAAGCACCCCGACCAGCCGATGCTCGGCGTGCAACTGTACAACCATATCAGTGAGGAAGGGCGCCAGACTGATGACCCGTGGGCTGGCGGACAGCGGCAGACTCAAGACCAACAGGCTGGCCGCCAGCCAGGCGCGGCGCATTATTTCACCCAGGCGCTCGGTGGCTTGTAGAGAAACATCAGGCCCATGCTCGCCAGCACCAGGAGTATCAGCGGAATGATTTCACCAACCGCCACATAGTGCAGCATGCCCATCCAGGCCGGCAGCTTGGCGTTCAACAGACCCAGCATTTGCTGGCGATGCAGCTCAACCCAGGCATCAGCCGCTTCGGGCGCCTCGCCCAGGCCTTCCGCTTTGATCAATGCATGCTTGTAAAAGCGGAAGCGCCACAGCGACAGAAACAGCGTGGCCAATCCCAGGATAAACAGTGGGAGGGCACCCGCCTCCCAGGCCGGCTGTTGCTGACTGAGAAACCAGGCCAAGGCAATCGGCAGACCCAAGGTAACACCGGTTTGCATACGCCAGTTGCGCAGCAAGGCGCGCCAATGCGGTGTTGCATCAAACATCATCATTCTCCGCCTGATGGATCTCACCAAGCATGTGCCCGAGCTTGCCGGCCTTGGTTGCCAGATACTTGCTGTTATGCGGATTAAGCCCAAACTCCAGTGGCAGCCGCTGCGCGACCCGTACGCCAAAACCCTCCAGCGCCTTGACCTTGCGTGGATTGTTGGTCAGCAATTTCAGGCTGGAAATACCCAGATGCGCCAACATCGGCTGGCAAATGGCATAGTCACGCTGGTCGGCGCCAAAGCCCAATTGTTCATTGGCTTCGACTGTGTCGGCGCCACCGTCCTGCAGGTGATAGGCACGGATCTTGTTCATCAGACCGATACCACGGCCTTCCTGGCGTAGATACAGCAACGCGCCGCGACCTTCGTCAGCAATCGCCTGGAGTGCCGCCTCAAGCTGAAAACCGCAGTCACAGCGCAGACTGAAAAGTGCATCGCCGGTCAAGCATTCGGAATGCAGGCGGCCAAGGACAGGTTGGCCATCGGCGACATCGCCCAGGGTCAGAACCACATGCTCCTTTCCCGTTTCCTCCTCGAGGAAACCGTGCATGGTGAAGGTACCCCATCGGGTAGGCAATTTGGATGACGCAACAAAGGTGACTGACACACCTGTCTCCTGTAGAGCCGCTGCATGAAAAGGGCTGGTATCTTAGCAGGAGATCAGCCGCAGAGCGACGTCAAGCAAGCGGCTGAATATGTCTGGATTTACTGCCTCCGTCAGAATCGGCGCTCCAGCAGCAGCGTGCCATTCTCGTCACGCATGCTGACCCGACTCAGGTAGCTGTTGCCCAGCAGGATTTCCTGTGGAAAGCGCCCCTCGAGAACCAGCGCTTCCACGCCGGTCAGCTCGATATCGCCCACCTTGACCCGGTCCAGTCGCACGCGATAGGCCGGCACCTGGGCACTGGCCGTATTGACCATCGTCTGCGTGCCTTGCAGCCGGTAATCCACACCAATACGCTGCGCCTCTACCGAGCTCATGGCAATGCTGGTCGCGCCGGTATCCACCATGAACTGCACCACGCGGCCATTGATGCTGCCCGTCGTCCGGTAATGCCCACCCTGTCCACGGGCAATCACCACTTGCTGACGCTCCGGTGCAGTAAAGCCTTCAGTATATTCACGCTGCAAGCCAAGCTGACGAACCTGACCGTTGATCCGCAGGGTCGCCGTATTACTGTCAGCCGCAACCAGCTCGACCCCTGCAGGCCCCGGCCGACCGACACGCAACATATGTCGCTGGCCATCAATATTGACCACGGCAGCATTCGGGAACAGCCCGACGACCCTGACCTGCGGATCGGCCTGAATCCAGGGCGAGACAACCAGTGCCAGCAGAGCCAACCAGACTAAACGCGGTTTTCCGTCCATGAAAATGCCTCCCAGGCGTGATTCAGAGCAGCAGCCACTGCAGCGCCAACAGCACCAGCAGCGCCATAAGGCCAGCAATCAGGTCATCAAGCATGATACCCAGACCGCCTTCAACCTGCTTGTCGACCCAGCCTATTGGCCAGGGCTTCCAGATATCAAACAGCCGAAACAGCACAAACCCGGCCAGCAGCCAAAGCCAGCCTGGCGGTGCCAGCAGCATGGTCAGCCACAGCCCGACAAACTCGTCCCAGACAATCCCGCCGTGATCGTGTACACCCAGATCCCGCGCCGTGCGACCACACAACCAGATACCCAGCAGCGTGCTGACCAGCAATACGGCAATATAGCCCGCCAGCGGCAATTGCTGCCAGAGCAGCACAAAGGGCACCGCGGCCAGCGTGCCCCAGGTGCCGGGGGCCTTGGGGATAGCACCGCTGCCAAGACCAAAGGCCAGAAAATGCACAGGGTTACGCCAGACCGATGCCGGGGCGTGGGGTTGCTGCTCAGTCATTACTGGCGTCCTTGAAATGTTGGTATCCACCCACGTCGGTAACGACCTTCGGGCCGTCACCGTCATCCAGCCACACCCCCTCGCCGGCCACAACCTCACCGATCACACTGACCTCGAAGCCCTGGGTGGCCCAGACACTCAGACAACGCTCACTGGCCACCGGCAGGGTAAAGAGCAAACGGTAATCATCACCCGCGCCGAGCATCCACTCCCGGCGCTGGGCCGCAGGCCAATGCATCAAGGCTGCTGAGCAGGGCAGCTGCGCACTGTTGATATGCAACGCGACCTGACTGGCGCGGGCCAAGTGGCCGGCATCGGCCAGCAGACCATCGGAAATATCCAGCCCGGCACTGGCTACACCGGCCAGCTCCAGACCCAGTTCGCACTGCGCCAAGGGCCGCCAGAAACGTTGTAACAGATAGGCCTGACTCTGCTCATCCAAGGTGGCGGGTACTGCCTGCCCCTGCACCAGCGCCAGCCCGGCACCGGCATCGCCGAGGCTGCCACCCACACACAGCAGATCACCCGGCTGGGCATCACGCCGGCGCACTACCTTGAAGCCGTTGACCTCGCCAAAGACGCTGACACCAATATTCAGAGGCCCGCGGGTGGTATCACCGCCGATCAGGCTGATGCGATGATCGCGCGCGGCCTCGGTCAGGCCGGCGGCGAATTCTTCCAGCCAATCTTCATCGACAGTCGGCAGGGTCAAGGCAAGGGTAAAGGCTATCGGTCGTGCGCCCATGGCAGCCAGGTCGCTGACAGCAACGGCAAGCGCACGGTAGGCGATGTCGGCAGGCAGGTATTGATCGGGGAAATGCACGCCCTGAATCAGGCTGTCAGTGGAGATGACCCACTGTTTTTCCGGGTCGGGGCTGAGCAGGGCGGCATCATCGCCGATGCCCAGGGTGACCCGACCCTCATCCCCCGCCGCCTCCAGGGCTGGCGTGCGAAAGAATCGGCGGATAACATCGAACTCACCCAAGGGCATGGCAACTGCCTCCCGTCAGCGGTACTCAGCGGCCGCGACGGGCCGCATTGACTTCAACACTGCGCAGACGCGGTGCCAGCTTGTCGAGAATACCGTTTACGTACTTGTGACCGTCAGTGGCACCGAAGGTCTTGGCCAGCTCGATGCCTTCATTGATTACCACCTTGTACGGCACGTCAATACGGTGGGTCAACTCGAAGACGCCAATACGCAAGGCCGCCAGCTCAATCGGATCCAGCTCCTTGACCGGGCGATCCAGCACCGTGGCCAGACTCTCGTCCAGCTCGGTCAGATGCCTGCCCACACCGGTCAGCAGGGCGTGAAAATACTCGCCATCGACCTTGGCAAAGTCGTTGTCAGCGCGGTACTGAGCTTCCAGATCAGACATCGGCAGACCGGTCACATGCCAGCCGTAGAGGGCCTGCAAGGCCAGACTGCGCGCCTTGCGACGGGCTGACGCCTTGGGCCGACCAGGCAGACCGGCAGCGCTATCAGAGTCGCTCACTTGGCCTCCATCGCCCGGAACAGGCTGACCATTTCAACCGCCGACATGGCCGCTTCTGCGCCCTTGTTGCCGGCCTTGGTGCCCGAGCGCTCAATCGCCTGCTCAATGCTGTCAACCGTCAGCACACCGAAGGCAACCGGAATGCCATACTCCAGCGACAACTGGCCAATGCCCTTGACGCACTCACCGGCTACGTATTCAAAGTGTGGCGTACCACCGCGAATCACCGCGCCCAGGGTAACGATGGCATCGTATTGCTTGGTCTCGGCAACCTTCTTGACCACCAGCGGGATCTCAAAGGCACCCGGTGCGCGGATAATGGTGATATCCGACTCTTTCACACCATGGCGCTTCAGCGCGTCGATGGCGCCGGACAACAGGCTCTCCACCACAAAGCTGTTGAAGCGGCCAACGACCAGTGCGTAGCGGCCCTGGACTGCAACGAAATCGCCTTCGATGGTACGGATAGCTGTCATGTCTACTCTCTCTTTAAAAGAACCGACTGTGCACCGGGCACAGTCGTGGATCGGGTGCGTTTATTCGCAGGGCAGGTATTCTACTACTTCCAGATCAAAACCGGATATGGCATTGAACTTCATCGGCTTGGACATCAGGCGCATCTTGCGCACACCAAGGTCGCGCAGGATCTGCGATCCCGCACCCACGGTGTTATAGGTCGCAGGCTGACGCACAGGGGTATCGGTGCCAGCCAACTGGTTGACGTGGTGCAGCAGTTCGTCCGAACCCATCTGATTGCCCAGCAACAAGACCACACCATGCCCCTCTTCGGCCAGCTTGGCCATGGCCGCACGCAGGCTCCAGCGACCCGGCTGGCTGACCATGAACAGGTCACGCAGCGGATCCATATTGTGTACTCGCACCAGCGTCGGCTCTTCCGGCTGCAGTTGGCCCAGGGTCAGGGCCAGATGCACCGCGCCTTCCAGGCTGTCGCGATAGGTCACCAGCTTGAAGGTGCCCAGCTCGGTATCCAGCGGCTGTTCGGACACCCGCTTGACCGTGCGCTCGTTCAGCAGACGGTAGTGGATCAGGTCGGCGATGGTGCCGATCTTCAGATTGTGTTCCTTGGCAAAGGCTTCCAGCTGCGGACGCCGGGACATGCTGCCATCGTCGTTCATGATCTCGCAGATCACGCCGGCCTCGCCAAACCCACCCATACGCGCCAGATCACAGGCGGCTTCGGTGTGCCCGGCACGGGCCAGCACACCACCGGGCTGAGCCATCAAGGGGAAGATGTGGCCGGGGCTGACGATGTCTTCAGCCACTGCGCTGGGCGCCGCTGCGGCCTGCACGGTGCGGGCGCGATCAGCGGCAGAGATGCCGGTACTGACACCCTCGGCGGCCTCGATCGACACGGTAAACTTGGTGCCGAAACCGGAGCCGTTGCGCTGTACCATCAACGGCAGCTTGAGCCGTTCGCAGTGCTCCAGGCTCATCGGCATGCAGATCAGGCCACGGCCGTAACGGGCCATGAAGTTGATATGCTCTGCCTGACAGGCCTCGGCCGCCATCAGCAGATCGCCTTCATTTTCACGGTCCTCATCATCCATCAGGATGACCATCTTGCCGGCGCGAATGTCTTCAATCAGTTCTTCAATACTATTCAGTTTCATACGGCCCTCCCGGGCTCGTTGATCAGGACTTCAGGTAGCCGTTCTCGGCCAGGAATGCCATGCTCAGCGCGCTATCGGCAGCCGGTTCGGCGGCCTTGTCACCGAGCAGCAGGCGCTCGAGATAGCGGGCAATCAGGTCAACTTCAAGGTTGACTGCGGAACCGGGCTGGTATTGGCCCATGACCGTTTCCTGCATGGTGTGCGGGACAATATTCAGATCAAACACCGCACCCGACACCGCATTGACGGTCAGGCTGGTGCCATCCACAGTGATCGAACCCTTTTCGGCAATATAGCGCGCCAGGTTGGCCGGTGCCTCAATGCGAAAATGCCATGAACGGGCATCTTCATGCAGCGACAGCACCTTGCCGACGCCATCGACGTGGCCGCTGACCAGGTGACCGCCGAGTCGGGAAGACGGCGTCAGGGCCTTTTCCAGATTGACCCGGCTGCCGGATTTGAGCGATGACAGCGCAGTGCGTCGGATGGTTTCCTGGCTGACATCAGCCCAGAAGCCATCACCAGGCAGCTCGACAGCGGTCAGACACACGCCGTTCACCGCAATGCTGTCGCCCAGTTTGACGTCAGCCAGATCCAGCTTGCCGGTCTTCACATACAGCCGCACGTCACCACCGCGTGGCTGCAGGCTCTGGATCTGACCCACTGCTTCAATAATGCCTGTGAACATCGCTAGCCTCTTTAATCTTCAGGGGCGCGGTCAACTGACCAGCAAGCCCAAACCGTATACCGCAACAAAGCCGAAGGCAAAGGCCATCAGCAGGAAGCCAAAGCTGCGCAGATAGGTCAGAAAGGTCAGACCGGGCAGCTTGCTCATGGCCACTATCCCGGCGGCGGAGCCGATTATAAGCAAGGAACCCCCTACTCCGACAGCATAAGTCAGCCCCATCCACTCCGCCGTGCTCATTTGCAGGTCGGATTTCAGCAGCGCGGCGGTCAATGGCACGTTGTCGATCAAGGCGGAAAGCAGCCCCATCAGGAAGTTCGCCAGCATCACCGGCAGCACATCATAAAGCGCCGTCAAACCCTGTAGCACGCCGATAAACTGAAGCATACCGACGATCAACAACACGCCGAGGAAGAACAGCAGTGTCTCGAACTCGATGGCACGGATGTACTCAAGAATCGGGTCGTTATCAATGTCTTCATTGAAAAACCGTGCAACAAGAAACATCAGCGCCAGCCCGGTGAGGAAGCTCAGCACCGGGGGAATGGCATACAGCAAACTGCCAAGGATAGTACCGAAGATGGTCAGCAGGAAAATCACGCCAATGACCTTGTCGACACCACGAATCGGCCGCAACGCACTTTTCTCAATAATCACTTCGCCGCTTAAACCAATGGACAGCAGGGTAGCCAGCAGCATGACCGCCGCCAGTGCCGGCAGACTCAGCAGCAACAGATGGGTGATCTCGACCTTGTCGGCAAGGAAGATCATCAAGGTCGTCACGTCACCGGTGATCATCGCCACACCACCGGAGTTCACGGCAAACACCACCAGCGTGGCAAAGCGCAGGGTTTTCTTCAGCTCCAGATTCAGGCTGAGAATAAGCGCCACCGACACCAGGGTGGCGGTGATGTTGTCGGCAATCGAGGAAAAGACAAAACAGAACAGCCCGGTGAGAAACAGCAACTTGCGCTCGGTAACCCGGCCCGGCATGACCGCATAAATGATATTTTCAATCAGGCCCTTCTTGTTCAGGTAGGCCACAAAGGTCATGGTCGCCAGCAAAAACAGCCAGAGACTGGCGATATCGGTGATGTTGTGGTTAAGCGCGGTATTGACCCGTGCACGCATGGCCTCATCGGGGGCAGCAATAAACATTACCATCCAGGACAAGGCGCCAAAAAACAGCACCACCTTGGCCTTGTTGACGTGAATCAACTCCTCCAGCACCACACCCAGAAACGCTGCTACGGCCATCAATACCAGCAACCACTGCACTGCAGTCTGCATGATTCAACACTCTCAGGAAGGGGAAATCGTTCTGGCCGTCAGCCGCCAGTCTGCGCCGATGGCGCGCATATCCATGATCTCGAGTTGCACGGCCTCGGCCATTAACTCAAGGGGCAGATCCAGCAAGGCTCGCGCCGAACTGCCGAGCAGCTTGGGCGCCATATACACCACCAGTTCATCAACCAGGCCAGCCTGAATGAAGGCGCCCGCCAGTCCAGCGCCGGACTCCACCAGAACCTCATTGCAGCCGCGCTCGGCCAACTCACGCAGCAGCGCAGCCAAATCGACCTGGGTCTGATCGGCATTCGGCAGTGTCAGCAGATCGGCACCGGCAAAACCATAATCCTGTACCCGGCCGCGCAGCTGCTTGCAGACCACCAGGGCCGGCCAATTCTGCTGAAAAAAACGATTTTCCAGTGGCACGCGCAAACGGCCATCGACCAGTACCCGCAGGGGCTGGCGTAATGCTGCCGCGGCAGCTTCCTCGGCGGGTAGGCCCAGCTCGTCGGCGCGCACAGTCAGGGCCGAGTTATCCTGCAATACCGCATCAGCCCCGCTGATCACCGCACCGCTACGCGCGCGCAGGCGTTGCACATCGGCGCGGGCATCGGGACCAGTAATCCACTGACTTTCACCGCTGGCCATGGCGGTACGGCCGTCCAGACTCATGGCCAGCTTGACCCGCACGAACGGCATGCCGCTTTGCATGCGCTTGATAAAACCCGGATTCAGTGCCCGCGCTTCGCTCTCCAGCACGCCGACCTCAACGGCAATACCAGCGGCGTGCAGGCGCGCCAGCCCTTGCCCTGATACCTGCGTATTGGGATCCTGCATGGCCACCACAACCCGGCTGACCCCAGCCTTGACCAAGGCATCGGCACAGGGCGGTGTACGACCGGTATGACTGCACGGCTCCAGCGTCACATAGGCAGTCGCGCCACGCGCCTGCTCACCGGCCATGGCCAACGCATTGACCTCGGCATGCCCTTCACCAGCACGTACATGCCAACCCTCTCCGACAATATGGTCGGCGCGGGTCAGCACGCAGCCCACCCGCGGATTCGGCTCGGTGCTGTAGAGGCCACGCTGCGCCAGCTGCAGCGCACGGGCCATCATCTGCCGGTCAAAGATCGCCTGATCAGGCATCCGGCTCATCCTCATCGCGACGGGACAGGCGCTCGATTTCCTCGCGGAACTGATTCAGATCCTGGAAGCGCCGGTACACCGAGGCAAAACGGATATAGGCCACCTCATCCAACTGCTTGAGCTCGTTCATGACCATTTCACCCACCACCATGGCCTTGACTTCACGCTCACCGGTGGCGCGCAAACGGTGCTTGATATGGCCAATTGCGGCTTCGATCTGCTCGACACTGACCGGGCGCTTTTCCAGGGCCCGTTGCATACCGGCACGCAACTTGTCTTCATCAAACGGCTGACGGCGGCCATCGCCCTTGATCACACGGGGTAACACCAGTTCGGCGGTTTCAAAGGTAGTGAAGCGTTCCTGACAGGCCAGGCATTCGCGCCGCCGACGCACCTGATCACCCTCGGCGACCAGACGCGAGTCGATGACCTTGGTGTCATGGGCACCACAGAAGGGACAATGCATGTGAGTTTTCCAAGAAGGATAAAAGCGGCCACCATCTTACTCTCTTGTGGACCGCGATAAAAATGTATCCTTTTGTAGCTGTCGACAGCAGCTATCGGGATAGCCGATTGACCGCTTTGCTGAAAAACCGCAAAGAGGCCAATCAGGCGTTTTCAGCTGTCAGGCTGGTGCAAACTGCTCGCGCAGACGGCGCTTGGCCACTTTGCCGTTATCATCGCGTGGCAGACTGTCGACCAGCTCGACACGGCGCGGCACCTTGTAACCTGCCAGTCGCTCGCGCACATGCTGCTGCACCTGTTCCGCGCTGAGCTGCCCGGCCGGTGCGGCAACCACCGCCAGCAAGGACTCACCGTATTCGGCATCGGCCATACCCAGCACCGCGCAATCGGCCACCCCGGGCAGGGTGATGATCACGTGCTCGATCTCCGCCGGATAGATATTCACCCCACCGGAAATCACCATGTCCGACTGGCGGTCGCAGATATAGAGATAGCCCTCCTCGTCCAGGTAGCCAATATCGCCCACGGTCGCCAGATCACCAAGCCCGGCCTTGGCTCGTGCTTCCGGGTTATTCACATAGGTGAAATCCGGCACCGCCGGCTGGCGTACATAGATCACGCCCGGTTCGCCCACCGGGCAATCGTTGCCCTGCTCATCGACAATGCGGATGTGCGTCTGACCAATCGGCAAGCCGACGCTGCCCGGTTTACGGCGCGCCGAGACCGGATCCTGGATGGTGATCATGCCGGTTTCGCTGGAAGCATAGGTTTCATAGATGACCGGCCCCCACCAGTCGAGCATTGCCAGCTTCACGTCCGGGGCACAGGGCGCACCGGTGGAGGCGACAAAGCGGACAGAGGACAGATCGTACTTGGCCTTGATCTCCGCCGGCAGGCGCAACAGCCGCACGTACATGATCGGCACCAGAAATACTGTATCGATTCGGTATTGCTCGATCAGCGCCAGCGTCTGCTCGGCATCAAAGCGCGGCATGACCACCATCAGGTCGGCCTGCAGGATCGACTGCTGGGCAAAGGAGCTGGGGGCGCTGTGATACAGCGGCGCCGACACCAGGGTGCGCACGCCAGGCTCGATGCCCCAGGCGGCACGCGACAGCTCGCGCATGGCGGCGGCCATGGCTTCACGCTCCTCGGCTGGTGGCGCCAGGCGCTTTACCCCCTTAGGCCGCCCGGTGGTGCCGGAGGTGTAAGCCATGTGTGCCCGCGGCGTCCGCGGTTCGCCAGCGAAGGGCGCCTGGTCGGCCAGCCAGGTCTCATAGGACAGTTGCTCTGCGGTCAGGTCACGGTTGCCGCCAACAACCAGCACCACCACACCCTGTGGAATAACAGACGCCACTTCGTCCAGCAGGTCGGCTTCGACCAGAAACACCTTGGCCGCCGAGTCCTGCAACAGAAAGGCCACTTCATCGGCCTTGAAGTGCCAGTTGATCGGGCAATAGAAACAGCCCGCCGTCTGGCAGCTCTGGATTGCATCGATAAACACCGGTCCATTGCGCAGCATCACGGCAATCACATCACCGTCTTCAACGCCCAGCCGGGCCAGGCCGCCGGCCAGTTGCAAGGCCCGCTGTGCTACCTGTTCACCAGGGCGATCCAGTTCAGCGCAGATCAGCCTTGCAGTCATGCCTTGTCACCATAGGGACGGGTGATCTGCTGCAGCCGCGCACGGGCATCAGCGTATTCCCGCTCCAACTGACTGACGGCCTCGGCCGTCGAGGTAATGGCGCCAATGCTTCCCACGCCCTGACCGGCGCCCCAGATATCGCGCCAGGCCTTGCTCTTGTTACTGCCACCCGAGCCGAATTTCATGCTGGTCTTGTCACCTTCGGGCAGGTTGTCCGGATCCATGCCAGCGTTCTGGATGCTGGGTTTGAGGTAGTTGCCGTGAACCCCGGTAAAGAGGTTGCTGTAGACGATATCTTCCGCACTGGTATCCACCAGCATCTGTTTGTAGGCGGCGTCGGCATTGGCTTCATGGGTAGCAATAAAGCGCGTTCCCATATAAGCCAGATCGGCACCCATGGCCTGCGCTGCAAGGATCTGTTCGCCCTTGGAAATAGAGCCGGACAGTATAATCGGGCCGTCGTAGAAGGCACGAATCTCCGACACCAAGGCAAAGGGGCTGAGCTGACCGGCATGACCGCCGGCGCCAGCACAAACCAGAATCAGGCCGTCAACGCCGGCCTCGATGGCTTTCTTCGCATGCTTGACGTTGATCACATCGTGGAACACCAGGCCGCCGTAGCTGTGGATCGGACCGACCACCTCGTTGGGCGCACGCAGACTGGTGATGATAATCGGCACCTTATACTTCACACACATCTCGACATCATGCTGCAGGCGGTCGTTGCTGCTGTGCACAATCTGGTTGACGGCAAAGGGCGCAACGATCGCATCCGGGTTGGCCGCCTGGTACTCGGCCAGCTCGCTGGTAATGCGTTTGAGCCAGACTTCCAGCTCTTCGGCAGGGCGCGCATTCAGCGCCGGGAAGGAACCGACCACGCCGGCTTTGCACTGGGCAATGACCAGATCCGGGTTGGAAATGATAAAGAGCGGGGAGCAGATTACCGGTAGTGTCAGCGAATTCTGCAGAACGGCGGGAAGACTCATTGTTGTTCTCCTGGGGGCACATTAATCGGTAAGACATCAGAATTGTCAGTTGCCAAGACTATAGAAGCTGACCGCTTGATCTACAATATCCGCCAACCAGCCCAAACTGTTTACAAATAGGCAACAATGGATGGATATCAAAACCCTGCAATTTCTCAGTGCCGTGGTCGAAGCGGGCAGCATGAGCGGCGCGGCACGGCGACTTGGCACCTCTCGCTCGCACGTCAGCCGCAGACTCAAGGCGCTTGAGCAGAGCATTCAGGTTCAGCTATTCCGGCGCACCACGCGCCGAGTGGAACCGACACAGATAGGCTGGGCCCTATACGAGCATGCGGCGCGGATAAGCCAGGAGCTGAACGCCCTGCAGGCTACGGTTGACGACCTGGGCAAGAACCTGCGCGGGCATATCCGCCTCAGCGTACCGGTCGCACTGGGCCAGCAGGTGGTCGGCCCGCTTCTGCTGGAGTTTGCCAACCTCTACCCTGAGGTTAGCCTGCAATTAACCTTCAGCAATCGCATTTTTGATCTGGTCGCGGCCGAAATTGACGTCGCCATCCGCGTGACCTCCACCCCGCCTGACACCCTGGTGGCACGCGATCTGGGCCCGGTTGACTGGGCACTGTGCGCCAGCCCGGCTTATCTGCAAGCACATGGCACACCGCAGCAGGCGGATGACCTGCTGCAGCTCGACATGGTCAGCGTCAGCTTGCCAGATCAGCGCTTGCCGCTGGAATTGTTCGATGGCCGCGAAAGCCGCACCTTGATACTGCGACCACGCCTGCAGACTGAAGATATGCTGTTTCTCAAGCGTGCAGCGCTGGCCGGGATTGGCTGCGCGTTGCTGCCGCTGTATAGCGTGCAGCAGGAACTGGACAGTGGTGCGTTGCTGCGTCTGCTGCCCCAGCAGCGTATACGCGTCAGTGCCTGGGGTGATCAGCTGTATCTGCTGACCGCACCCAATCTCTACCCCACCTTGGCTACGCGCACGCTGATCGAGTTTCTGCACAGCCGCCTGCAGGCGATACTGCCGGCCTGACCCGGCTGCGCGCACGCCGGCTGCAAGGCTAGAATAGCCAGACTGCCACCACGGATCTCCGCATGAGCTTAGCTGCCCTGAACACCGAACTGCATCAGGTTCTGGCCGATGCACAATTAATCGCTACCCGCCTGCCCGGTCTGGAAGCACTGCAACTCTGGCTGCTCGATCCGGCCAACCTGAATCGCGCCTTCAGCAGCGAGGAAACCCGGCGCCTGCTGGATCAGCCGCCCTACTGGAGCTTTTGCTGGGGCAGCGGATTGGCGCTGGCGCGCTGGGTACTCGCGCACCCAGAGCGGGTCCGCGGCAAACGGGTACTGGACTTTGGCAGTGGCTCGGGGGTTGTCGCGATTGCCTGCGCCATGGCCGGTGCGCAGCAGAGCATCGCCTGCGACATTGATGCGCCAGCGCTGCTGGCCAGTAACCTGAATGCGCAACTGAACGGCGTAGATCTGGTGATGGCCAATGATTATTTTGCCGTAACCGGCGATATCGATCTGATCATGGCTGCCGACGTGCTGTATGACAGCAGTAACCGCGTGTTTCTTGAACATTTCCGCCAGCGCGCAGCCGCCGTCATTCTGGCCGACTCACGGGTCCGCGATCTGCAACATCCCGGCTACCGGCGACTGGATACATTACAGGGCCAGACCTGGCCGGATCTGGGCGAGCCCCTGGCATTCCGCGAGGTAGCCTTATATGGCAATGCCAACTGACCTTGAACTGTCTTCAGCGCGCTGGCCAGGCCCCTCTTGATTTCAGTCTTACCCCGCCCCACTATCGCCTGATCCTTTCTTCGATGGACACTTCATGAGCCAGTCAGCCTATATCTTCGACGTCACTACCGAGACCTTTGACCGCTATGTGCTGGAAAACTCCTTTCACAAGCCGGTCCTGGTGGATTTCTGGGCCGAGTGGTGTGCGCCCTGCAAGGCACTGATGCCGGTACTGGCCAGCATTACCGAGCGTCACGCCGGCGAGTTGCTGATGGCCAAAGTGGATTGTGATGCGCAGGCCGAGCTGACCACCCGTTTTGGTATACGCAGCCTGCCGACCGTGGTGCTGTTCAAGGATGGCCAGCCGGTGGACGGCTTTGCCGGCATTCAACCTGAAAGCGCCATTCTTGCCATGATCGAGCCCCACGCCAGTGCGCCGCCGGCAGCCCCGGAGGTGACCAGCAATCCACTGGACGAGGCCGCGGCTCTGCTTGAGGCCGGCGATGCCAAGGGCGTGATTGCCCTGCTGCAACCCCTGATTGGCGAACAACCCGATCCGGACATGCTGATCCTGCTTGGTCGTGCACTGGCACAGGATCACCAGTTTGAGGCCGCCGAACAGGTTCTCAGTGCAGTCAGCAACCAGGATCAGCACAAGGCCGCGCTGGGTGCGGCCAGGGCGCAACTGACCTTCCTGCGCCAGGCACTTGACCTGGCGCCGCGCGCAGACCTTCAGCTACGACTGCAGGCTGACGCCAACGACAGCGATGCCTGCTATCAAATGGCCCTGCACGATCTGGCTGATAACAACCATGAGGCCGCCCTGCAGCGACTGCTGCAGTTGTTCATGACGGATCGACAGCATGCCGAGGGCGCGGCGCACCGCACGCTGCTACAGGTATTTGAGCTGCTCGGTAGCGAGCATCCACTGACGATTACCTACCGGCGCAAGCTATACCAGGCCCTGTACTGAGGCGCTGCGGGCGATGGTTTTTGACGGCATTACGTTATAAGATAACGAACATGTCATCCCATCCGCCCTTGCACGAGGCTACATAGCATGCGCACAACACCCATTTTGCTGACCGGACTGCTGATTGCCCTGAGTCTTAACCTGCAGGCCGAGGAGCATACTCACGGTCATGCGTCAGCACATGATCACCATGACGGACATGATCACAGTGCCAGCCTGGGTGCCCATGAACATGGCGTAGGCAGCCTGAATCTGGTGATCGATGGCCATGCGGTGGCCATTGAACTGGACAGCCCGGCTGACAATCTTCTGGGTTTCGAGTACATGCCGACCTCTGACGCCGACCTGAGCAAAACCCGTGAGATCATGACCCGCCTCGAGCAGGCAGACAGTCTGTTCGCGTTCCCGACCGCAGCCGGCTGCCAATTGGACAAGGTCGAGCTCGAGAGTGCGCAGTTCGACGCCGCAAAGCAGGCTAACAACGCACATGATGCACATCACCACGCCAGCCATGAGCACGAGCACGAGCACAACGAGCATAAGCAGGCCGACGCCCATGCCGATATCTCGGCACAGTTCCACTTCCTGTGTAGCCAGCCAGCGGCCCTGAATCAGATCGAAGTCATCCTGTTCGAGGCTTTCCCGGGTACGGAGACATTGCTGTTGCAGGCCATTACCCCTGCCGGCCAGCAGGGTGGCGAGCTGAGCGCCACACAGAACATCATTCGCTTCTGAGTCATACCGGCTCTTTCCTGACCTGCCCGGGTGCACCTGGGTAGGCGCAGACGCCGGTCCCTGATAGGCTCTGTGATCATCACCTGCATGCCGACACCCATGACCCCAGCCATTATCCAGCTCGACCATGTCACCTACGCCTGGCCCAGGCAGCCGCGGCTGCTGGATATTGACGCTTTCGCCCTGCAGCCGAGCGAGCGAGTGTTTCTCAGGGGGCCCTCCGGCAGTGGCAAGACCACCCTGCTCGGCCTGCTCGGCGGTGTTTATCTGCCTGTTTCCGGCCAGATAACCCTGTTAGGGCAGAACATGGCCAGCATGTCATCTACCCGCCGTGACCGCTTTCGCGCCGACCATATCGGCTATATCTTCCAGATGTTCAATTTGCTGCCTTATCTGTCGCTGGTCGACAACGTGATCCTGCCCTGCCGTTTTTCCAGACTGCGACGCGATCGGGCCCTGACCCGACACCCCAGCCTGCAGGCTGCGGCATTGGACTTGCTGCACAGTCTTGGTCTGCGGGATCCTGCGCTGCTCCAGCGCCCGGTCAACACCCTGTCAATCGGCCAGCAGCAGCGGGTGGCCGCAGCCAGGGCATTGATCGGTAGTCCTGAATTGGTGATTGCCGACGAACCCACCTCGGCACTGGATGCCGACAGCCGCGAAGCCTTTCTGCGCCTGCTGTTCAGTGAGTGTGCAGGCTCCGGCAGCAGTCTGTTATTCGTCAGCCATGATGCCTCTCTCGAACCCTTGTTCGATCGCAGCCTGTCGCTGGCCGACCTGAACCGGGTACCGACGATCACGGAGGCGCTCTGATGTACCTGTTGCAACTGGCCGTCAAGAGCCTGGCCAACCGGCGCTTCTCTGCCTTGCTCACGGTTCTGGCCATTGGCCTGAGTGTCACGCTGTTACTGGCGGTGGAAAGAGTCCGTATCGAGAGTCGCGCCAGCTTTGCCAATACCATTGCCGGCACCGATCTGATTGTTGGCGCCCGCTCAGGTTCGGTACAGTTGCTGCTGTATTCGGTCTTCCGCATCGGCAACGCCACCAACAATATGCGCTGGGACAGCTTCCAGCGCATCAGCAACCATCCCCAGGTAGCCTGGGCGATACCCCTTTCCCTCGGCGATTCGCACCGCGGCTTCAAGGTCATGGGTACCAGCCAGGCCTACTTTGAACACTTTCGCTACGGCCGCAATCAGGCGCTGAGCTTTACCGCAGGCCAGCCCTTTGACGACCTGTATGATGCCGTCCTGGGGGCTGATGTCGCCCGCGAACTCGGCTATCAGCTGGACACTGATCTGGTACTGGCGCATGGCGCTGGCGCCGTGAGTTTTGTCGAGCACAGCGACAAACCATTCCGGGTCAGCGGTATCCTCGGCAAAACCGGCACGCCGGTGGACCGTACCGTGCATATCAGCCTGGAAGGCATGGAAGCACTGCATGTCGACTGGCAACAAGGCATGCCGGCGCGGGGTACGGCCCGGGTTGATGCCGATCAGGCCCGTGAGATGGATCTGACCCCCAAGGCCATTACCGCCATGCTGCTGGGCCTGCAAAGTCGCATCAGCACATTTAATGTACAGCGTGACATCAATCAATTTCCCAACGAGCCACTGCAAGCCATATTGCCCGGCGTTGCCCTGCAGGAGCTATGGAGCCTGCTGGGGATCGCCGAAAAAGCCTTGTTTATCGTATCGGTTTTTGTCGTGCTGACGGGTCTGGTCGGCATGCTGACGGCCATTCTCAGCAGCCTGAATGAACGCCGCCGGGAAATGGCCATCCTGCGTTCGGTCGGTGCCAAGCCACGACATATTTTCACGCTGTTGCTGTTCGAAGCCGGCAGTCTGGCTTTAGCCGGCATCCTGTTGGGACTGGCACTGATGTACCTTGTTTTGTGGCTGGCGCAGCCCTGGATTCTGACCCAGTACGGCCTGTTTATCCCCCTGAGCCCACCGGGGCTGTATGAATGGACGCTGCTTGGCGCTATCCTGATCACCAGTATTCTGATCGGCAGCGTGCCGGCCTGGCGCGCCTATCGCCAGTCGCTGGTCGACGGCCTGTCGATTCGCACCTGATCCTGATGAGGACGCCCATGCATTTGATCAACAAACTTGGCGCAGCCGCTCTGCTGTTGTGCAGCCTGAATGTCAGCGCCGTTGAGGAACTGACCTGGGGCGACCTGGTGCCGCCCGAGGCGCGTGATCTGATGGGCATGCCACAGCCGGTGCACGACCTGTCTGGCCTGGCCGATGCCCTGAGCGATGAGGAGTTTGGCGACCCAGCCGTGCAGCTGGTCCCGGATGCGCCCGTGGTCGCCGAGCTGAACGGCCGCCAGATCAAGCTTCCCGGCTATATCGTGCCCTTGGGTATCAGCGAGCAAGGCATGGTCAACGAGTTTCTGCTGGTGCCCTACTTCGGCGCCTGCATCCATGTACCGCCACCGCCCTCGAATCAGATCGTCTACGTACAAAGTGAGGCGGGCATACGCTTGCAGGACCTCTACCAGCCCTTCTGGATTACCGGCGCCATGCAGGTCGAGCCGGTCGAAAGTGAGCTGGCCAATGCCGGCTATCGGATTGCACAAGCGCAGATCGAGCCCTATACCTACTGAACCCGCGCAGCGTCAGTTGCCTTGCATCTGTCGGGCATAGTCCTGCCAACGATCGAGTTGTTGGCGCTGACCCGCATCTGCCCCTTTGCGCGCTTGCGCAATGGATTCAGCCAACGCATCCCAGCGACCCTGCTGTAGCTGCAGCACAGCCAGGCGCATCCAGTCGTCACTGCGTCCGGACTGCTGTGCCAGGGCGCGCCAGGCCTGCTCGGCGCGCTCATGGTCACGGGCCATCTGCCACATTTGTGCCAGCCGTTGCTGATGTTGCCGGTTGCTCGCCAGCAAACCTTGCTGCAACAGGGCTTGCTGCAAACGTGCCGCCTGCCAGGGGGCACCGGCTGCCAGCTGCAGCCCGACCAGTGATTCGAGCTCGCTATCGCTGAAGCGCAAGCCAGCTTCATAGGCCAGCCGCAGGGTAGCCGCCGCATCAACCTGGCGCCGATCAAGGCTTTGCACGCTGGCCAACTGGC
Source organism: Gammaproteobacteria bacterium HGW-Gammaproteobacteria-11 (assembly GCA_002840055.1). Taxonomy (GTDB): domain Bacteria; phylum Pseudomonadota; class Gammaproteobacteria; order Pseudomonadales; family Pseudomonadaceae; genus Halopseudomonas. Next base: position 39,718 of record PGZJ01000010.1, read on the forward strand.
GCCAGAGTTCGATATTGCCCGGATCATTGTTGAGCATCAGGCGCAGCCATCGCTCGGCGCCAGCATAGCGCTCCAGTTGCAGGTTCATGCCAGCCAGAAGCTGATACCAGACCGGGTCTACAGCGGCCGAACTGCGCACGACCTGTTCTGCCAAGGGTATGGCACGCCCGTAATCACCGAGCTGGTTGTACAGCTGAACCAGCAAGCGTAAATGAACTTCAGCCAGCGGCTGCTCGCTATGCAGGTCTGATAGCAGCTGTGCGGCGCTCCGTGGTTGATCGGTCAGCACCATCAGTTGAGCCAGATTAAGCCGATCCTGACGTAGCGCTTCAGCCGACAGCTGCCCCTGTGCTACAGCCCGTTGCAGCCAGTCGATAGCCTCCGTGTTGCGCTCCCGGGCGATGGCCAGATAGCCCAGTCGTTGCTGCAGCAGCGCCAGCTCCAGACTGCCCTCCCGAGCCTGCCCCAGTTGCGCGCGCAACAGTTGCTCGGCGGTGCCGAGGTCGCCGCTTTGCTGCGACTGATCAGCTTGAGTCAATGCCCGTAGTATGGACGGGTCAACCTGCTGCGCCAGCAGCGGCAGACTGAACAACATCAACAACAGCAGCCACGCGCGCATCAACGTCGCCCCTCGATTCTGAAATGCAGGGTTTTGGTCGCTTCACGGGCGACGGGCTGACCATTGACCTGGCGTGGTGTGAAGCGCCAGCGCGCAACGGCGCGACGCGCTTCACGATCGAATACCCGCGGCGGGTCCGAGGCGATCACCCGCAGGTTCTCCACCCGGCCCTCGGCGGTAATGGTAAAGGCCAGCGTTACTTGCCCTTCCTGCCCGGAACGCAACGCATTCGGCGGGTAGGTTGGCGGGATATCCACCAGCGGGGTGACCTCCTCGTCCAAACCCTCGCTACGCTCTGCAGGCTGTCCCAGCGACACCTGCTCAGCGGAGGCCGTCAGCGTCTGCAAGGGGGTCGCCGCCGAGCTGATAGTAATCGACGTAGGGATTGCGGGCACGGCGATGGACAGCGGCTGCGTCGTCAAGGTCGGCATCACCGGGCTGGGTGGTTGCGGCGCCGTCGGCAGGGTCGGCGGCTCGGGTGGGGGCGGCAATTCACGGGCCGGATCATTGCTGTGGCTGGGCGTATCACTGACACTGCGCACAAAGCTGATCTTGACCAACTCCTCTTCATCCAGGTTGTTCTGTTCAGGTGGCATGACCAGCAGGCGCATCAAGGCGAACAGCAACAAGGCTATCAGCAGGGCCGTGCAAAAACTGAGCAACAAACGCATCAGCGCGACTCGATGGTGGCGGCCAGGGCCACATCCTGCACGCCCGCCAGCCGTACCTGATCCATCACCTGCACGACCAAGCCACTGCGCGAATCGCGATCAGCCTGAACCACCACGCTACTATCCGGCAGGTCCACCCGCATGCGTTCGACTGCCGCCCGCACCAGGCGCACATCAACCCGCTGACGATCAATCCAGACTTCACCCTCGGCACTTACGGCAATCAGGATATTACCCTTCGGCTGCTCGCTGCTGCTGGCCGCCGAGGGACTCTGTACGGTAATGCCGGACTCCTTGATAAAGGAGCTGGTGACAATAAAGAAGATCAGCATGATGAATACGATATCGAGCATCGGTGTCATGTCGATACCGGCCTCATCATCACTGCCTGCGTGGTGCCTGCGCATGCGCATCGATTACATCCTATTCAAATCTGAGTTTATCGTTCAGGCGCTGAAGTACCCGGCGGCCTTGCTGATCCAGCCGGGCCAGGACGAACAGGCCACTGATGGCAACCACCATCCCGGCCATGGTCGGGACGGTTGCCCGCGAGACCCCTGCAGCCATGGCGCGCGGATTGCCATTGCCACTCAAGGCCATGACATCGAAGACCTGAATCATGCCGCTGACCGTGCCCAACAGCCCCAGCAAAGGACATAGCGCAATCAGCACCCGTACCATCGGCATGGCCTGCTGCAAGCGCAGTTGCGCGCGTGACAACCAGGCCGCACGAATATGCTTCGCCACCAGGCTGTCTCGATCCTGCCTGGCCAGCCAGCGCTGCTGCAGGGCCTTGGCCTCACGGGGGAAGACCCTGGCCTGGTACCACAGCCGCTCAAGCATCAGGGTCCACAGCAGCACACTGGCAAACAGGATGCTCCACAGCACCCAACCGCCACTGTCAAGAAAGTCCCTGAGCTGCCAGAACGCTTCAGGCATCCTGCTTGTCCTCGCCGCCCAGGTGCAACGCAATCAGGCCGGCACTTTGCTGCTCCAGCAGCTGGATCAGGGCCTTGCTGCGCGCCGCCACCAGGCTGTGCATGAACAGCAATGGAATCGCAACGATCAGCCCCAGAACCGTGGTTACCAGGGCCTGGGATATCCCGCCGGCCATCAGTTTCGGGTCACCGGTACCAAACAGCGTGATGGCCTGGAAGGTCGCAATCATGCCGGTTACCGTGCCCAACAGGCCCAACAGCGGCGCCACGGCGGCGAGCAGCTTGATCAGCCCCTGCCAGCGCTCCAGTGCCGGCGTTTCCTTGAGAATGGCCTCATCCAGTTTGAGTTCGAGGGTATCCAGTTGCTCCAGTCGCGGACGGCTGCCAATGACACCCAACACCAGCCCCAGGGGATTATCCGTACGCAGTTGGTCCAGATCGCCAACCTGTCGATCAACCCGGCGCTGCACCCGATGCAGCCAGGCCAGACGCCCTAGCGCCAACAACAGGCCCAAGGCCCCCAACAGCAGAATCACATAACCGACCACGCCACCCTGGTGAATGCGCTCGAGCAGACTCGGGGTCTGCTGCATTTGCGCCAGCACGGTGCCACGGGTCGGATCCAGATTCAGATCAGCCAGCCCGCTGCGCTGCGCACTGAAATCGTCGATCAAGCCACGTTCGGCTGGCTGTCTGGCGGCCACTTGCAAGTGCCCTTGATCCGGCTGATAGAGCAGGTAATCCTCACCCTGCAATGCTACAAAAGGGCCAACCAGTATGACCGGCAACTGTCGCTGCTGACCATCACGACCGACTACCGTGGTTTCCAGTCGACTGACCCGACCACTGGCATTCATGTCTTCCAGCAGGTGCAGCCAGAACTGCTCGAGGCTGCTGGTGGTCGGGATGTCACGGCTTTCACTGAGCGCATCGAGCTGCTCCAGTCGATGCGGGAAGGCCACATTAAGCTGCGAGTCCAGCCACTGACTGCGTGTGTCGCCGGCGCCCTGACGCACCACGCCGAACAATTCTCCCAGATTGCCACTGCGCTGCTGTAGTTGTGCACGGGCCTCGGCAATAGCCTGCTCCTGTTGCTCAAAAGCGGCGGTCAAACGCTCCGATTCAGCCTTGACGCCGGCCATTGCCTGTTCCGCTTCGCGCAGACGTTGTTGCTGCTGATCGCGCTCAGCGACAAATTGCGCCTCCCGTTCGCGCATCAGTGCCTGCTCGTTACTGCGCAGCTCACGTACCTCGCGCAGCAACTGATCGATGCTCTGCGGCTGTGCGCTGACCAGCAGGGGCATCATTGCCAGACCGATAAAAGCAAGCCAGGTTTTCATTCTGCACCTCGCAGTTCAGTGACAGGCGGCAAGGGCAAACGCAGCATGACCGGGGTCTGTTGCTGACGGGCAATGTTCAAGCCCTGTTCAAGGGTGCGTCGGTAGCTGCTCGGCAAGCCGATCCAGGTACCGGACTGCGGATCCCATACCCCCTGCTCGCGGCCATCCAGCGTCTGGTAAAACAGCATCAAGCGGCCGACGCGAAGAAAATCCACCAAGCGCGACTGTTGATCTTCATCCAGCGTGCCGCGCCAGGCTTCCAGAGTCCGGCCGTAATCACTTTCAATCTGATAGGCCTCAATCAGCCGCCGAAACTTTTCCGCCACACTGGCATCGGCACGCTGCATCAGAACGCGCAGCTGCTCGACCCGCTCCGTCCGCTCCTGCATCTGAAAGGGCAAATCCAGAGCGATAAACTGCTCCAGGGTATCGAGCATGCGCTGCATCAAGGGCAACAGTGATTGCTGGGTGCCTTCAATACTGTCCAGTTGGCTCTGCAGCCGTTGCAGCTCAGTCTGCTGACTGCTGACCATCTCGGCCAGCCTGGCGTTGTAATCAACCAGCAACTCGCGCTGCAGCAGCGCCTGCCGGTAACGCTGCACCGCTTCCCGCGTAGCATCATCCAGTGCTTCTACACGACGCTGCGAGGCCTCCGCCTCTCGCTGCAGCGCCTGACTCTCCGTCAGTGGGCGGTTGATCGGTTCCTGTGCCAGCACCATAGCCGGCAAACAGAGCAGCAGTAACACACTGACCGCTTTCATAGGGTCTCCAAAAAGCTTGTCTTCACAAATAATAAAAGAGAAGCATTATCATTTGTAGCGCTATCAGCGGTCAAGCCAAGACTGCAGCTGTGACAGCCTGTCGCAGTCCGCCAGCGCTTCCCTTGCTCCAGATCAATAACCCACTTCGTTGCCGTCACTACCATAGCCCCATCAACCTACCGCAAGGAGACATCATCCATGTCACGCTTTACTACTCAACTGGCCGCCGGCCTTCTGCTTGCCCCTGCCCTGCTGGCTGCCTCCGTAGTCCAGGCCCACCAGACTGGCGACGCTATCGTCCGTGTCGGCGTGGTTGCCGTTGACCCGCAGGAAAACAGTGGCAACGTCATTGTCGGCGGCGCCAATACCGGGCTGGAAGTGGGCGTCGACAGCAATGTACAGCTGGGCATCACCGGCACTTACATGCTGAGCGATAATCTGGGCATTGGCATCCTGGGCGCCACCCCGTTCAGTCACAGCATCAATCTGAATGGCGTAGGCAAGCTGGCCGACATCAAGCACCTGCCACCGACTGTGACCCTGCAGTATTTCCCGATGGCCGCTGGCTCAACCCTGCAGCCCTATGTTGGTGCTGGTCTGAACTACACCACCTTCTTCAGCGAAGACTTTACCTCGGCCAACAAAGCCGCAGGCTTCAGCGGTCTGTCACTCAGCGACTCCTGGGGCCTGGCGCTGGAAGCCGGCATGGATTACAAGCTGTCCGAGAATATGCTGCTTAACGCCTCGGTCTGGTATGTTGATATCGAGACAGAAGCCTCCTTCAGGCTCAACGGCGTGAAGAGCAAGGTCGATGTCGAGATTGACCCGATGGTTTACATGGTCAGCCTTGGCTACCTGTTCTGAGCTTCTGCCATACAAACCGAAACGGCCGCTTATGCGGCCGTTTTCGCTTTCAGCACATCCTTAGTCGAATTGCCTGAGCAACTCGGACAGTTGGCTTCGCCAGGCCCGCGGCTTGATGCCGAAACTCATCAGCACTCTGCGTGACGCCAATGCCGCGTTTTGCGGCTCCCAGGCCGTATCGGTTTGCTGATCAAAGGGTACCGATCGGATCAACGGGTCATGGTCCAGTCGCTTGCTGGCCATCAACTCCTGGGCCAGGCTTTTGGCAAAACTGATCCAGCTGGATACTTCACTGCTGCCGTAGTGATAGACGCCATACAGGGGGGCTGCACAATCAAGCTGCTTCAGCAGCGCCATAATAACCCGTGCCGCATCGGCCACGGGTGTTGGGTTGCCGCGCCATTCTTCCGCCAGCAGGACCGGCTGCTTGCTGCACAATTGGCCAATCAGCTTGCCCAATTGCCCATCAGCAGAACTGTCCAGCACCCAGCTCAGGCGCAACAGCAGATGGCGCTCACAGCTGGTCTGTAACCGGCCCTCCAGCTCACTTTGCAGTTTGCCAAGGGCATCGCCCGGCGCCAACTCGTCCTTTTCGACGTAAGGGCTTTGTTTCAGGCCGTCAAATACACGGGCACTGGACAGCTGCAATAACAGTGTGTGGCGTTCGGCACATTGCTTGATCAGCACAAGATTGAAATCGCGGATGGCCGCCAGCGTGGCATCGTCGCAACTGCCCAACTGAAACTGCTCATGGTAGTAAGTCAGATTAACCACGCAATCCGGCGTGTGCGCAGCAAAGAGCGCAGCCAGCTCGGACGACTGCCAACCGCCGACCGGCGTCTGCGGTGCGGCAACAGCTATCCCGTCCTGGGCGGCCAGTTGCACGACAGCCTGCCCCAGAAGGCTGTCTGCACCCAGCAGCATGATGCGCATCCGCATGCCGTTTTCCTGATCACGTGTTGGTTGATAGGCACACATTGTGCAGTGACTGCGCGCCGACGTCACGCCCCCTGAATGCTCAGGTGTAACTGATCATCGACTGGCGCTCATTGCTGTCCAGATGCGGCACCGTATTGAAGCTGCTCAGACGCATGTTGTGGCTATTGAAGACACAGTGAATCAGCGCCGTGTTGCGGGTTTGCAGATTCAGCTCCACCATGGTTTCGCTGGGAGCCTGCAACAACTGCCGAACCAGCATGGCAATCGCACCGCCGGAGCTGACCGCGAGCAGGCGCTTGCCTTTGTACTGCTGTTGTATATGCGCGCGCACCGAGTCAAGCCGATGCTCAAAGTGGGCCCAGGTTTCCGGCAGGTCACCCTGCAGCTCGCCGCGCGACCACATCACGATGGCGCGCTTCAGACGCTTGAAAAAATCCGCCACGGCCGGCTTGTCAGGCAAGGCTTCAGCCGGGAACTGTGCCAGATAGGCATGCAGTATGGCGTGAAAATCGAATTCGTTGAGTTCGCGAAACACCTCAAAGCGCACAGCATCCAGACCCAGGCCGGCACAGATGCCTTCGGCGGTTTCCCGGTGGCGCACCATGTCGCCGGTCAGTATGTGGTCGAACTGCATGTTGCGCTGCTGGAAATACTCACCCAGCAAACGCGCCTGCTGATGGCCGAGGGGTGAAAGCTGGTCATAATTGCTTGAGCCAAAGGAAGCTTGGCCATGGCGCACAAAGTAGATCTCGGACATCAGATAATCGTCCTTGCTGTAGACAAAATAAAACCCGGCTGGCGGGAGGAATAACCATCCTCGACCAAACCGGGTTTAGCGAACAGCGTTATCTCAGAACGGAATATCGTCATCAAAGCTGTCGTAATCCGGAGCAGCCTGTTGCGGTGCCTGCTGAGCCGGTTGCGGCGCAGACTGCTGGGCCGGACGCTGCTGCTGCGGGCGGCTTTGACCTGCCGCCTGTTCGCCGCCACCAGGACGACCATCAAGCAGCTGCATCTGACCGCCCATATCGACCACCACCTCAGTGGTGTAGCGCTTGACGCCATCCTTTTCCCATTCGCGGGTTTGCAGGCGGCCTTCGATATACATTTTCGAGCCCTTGCGCACGTACTCGCCAACCACCTCGGCAATGCGGCCAAAGAACACTACCCGATGCCATTCCGTGCGTTCCTGCTGCTGCCCGGTCTGCTTGTCCTTCCAGCTGTCGCTGGTGGCAAGGGTGACGTTGGCAACGGCATTACCATTGGGCAGGTAGCGGACTTCGGGGTCCCCCCCAACGTTACCAATCAGAATTACTTTGTTGACGCCTCTGGCCATTGTTCTTCTCCTGATATGCGGGACGGGCTCAGGCCGGATTGACAACCCGGTCCAGGGCCTGAGCATCCAGCACCTGTGAATCGACTTTTAAATAGACGGCGACCTCTTCGGCCACCACCACCGCTTCCACTACCCCCGGCACCGCCAGAATCCGCTGAGGCAAGGCCTGATCCCCAAGCAAATGGGCAGCCAAGGGCATACGATAACTTGTCACATAGGGCGGTTCGCCCATGGTAACACCAATCACCCACCATGAAAGAGCCAGCAGCATGCAGCAGAGGAAAACCCCGCCCAAGCCCCAGACCCCGAACACCGCACCACCGAGCACACCGCCCAGAGCGGCACCGGCAAACTGGCTGGTGGAATAAATCCCCATGGCCGTCCCCTTGGCGCCGGCCGGTGCAATCTTGCTCAACAGCGACGGCATGGTCGCCTCAAGCAGATTGAAGCCGACAAAGAACAGCACAATCGCCGCTACCAGCCAGGGCAAGGACGACGTGCTCAGCCACAGTACCGGCTGCACCAGGGCCAACAGCAGAATGGCGCCCAGTACTACACGCTTTACCTGACGCTGACGTTCGGCGTAGATAATGAACGGCACCATGGCAAAAAATGACAACAACAAGGCGGCCAGATACACCCACCAATGCTCCTCGCGGGGCAAGCCTGCCTGTTCCTGCAAGGCCAGGGGAATGGCAACAAAACTGGCCATCAGAATGGCGTGCAGTACCGCTATACCGTAATTGAGTCTTAGCAGATCAGCATTATGCAGGCTGGCCATAAAGGCACCCTTGGCCACCCCAGCCTCTCTGTGCGGCAATGCCATGGTCGGATTGGGCACCACCCAGAGCACCAGCACTATCCCAATCAGTGCCAGCAGAGTGGTGACCAGAAACACGCCCTGCAGTCCGGCCATACCCGCAATGACCGGCCCCGCCACCATGGCCACGGCAAAGGACAGACCGATGCTCATGCCGATCAAGGCCATGGCCTTGGTCCGATGCTGTTCACGGGTCAGGTCGGCGACCAGGGCCATGACCGCCGCCGCAATGGCACCAGCACCCTGCAGAATGCGACCGGCAATCACCCCAGCCATACTGTCGGCTTGCGCCGCCAGCAAGCCACCCAAGGCAAACAGAATCAGTCCGCCGATAATCACCGGCTTGCGGCCAATGCGATCCGACAGCATGCCAAAGGGAATTTGCAGAAACGCCTGGGTCAGACCGTAGGCACCAATAGCCACACCGATCAACAGCGGTGTGGCGCCACTCAAACTGTCGCTGTAGGTGGCCAGTACCGGCAGGACCATGAACAGTCCAAGCATGCGAAAGGCAAATACGGCCGCCAGCGAGCTGGCGGCGCGCTGCTCGGCTGATGTCATTCTGTCGGCCTGATGCATGATGGATCCCGATTCTGGAAAAGCGCGAATTCTAGCACGCTTCAATCGGTCGGACAGTGGCTGTACACCCGCGGTTACCGACACGTCTGGTTGCAAAGCGGCGAGCAAATATCCGGATTGACTCAATGCGGCTTTTGCCGGTGCTGGCGTGGACAACGTATACTATGCGGCTTTGCTGGCTGCCGGGTAAATGTACTGTGGATACCATCCTGATTCGTGGGGCTCGCACCCATAACCTGAAGAACATTGACCTTGATCTGCCGCGCGACAAGCTGATTGTGATTACCGGGCTGTCCGGGTCCGGCAAGTCCTCACTGGCCTTTGACACGCTTTACGCTGAAGGCCAACGCCGCTATGTGGAATCGCTCTCGGCTTACGCCAGACAGTTCCTGTCGATGATGGAAAAGCCCGATGTCGATCACATCGAAGGCCTTTCTCCAGCGATCTCCATCGAACAGAAGTCCACCTCGCACAACCCGCGCTCCACGGTCGGCACCATTACCGAGATCTATGACTACCTGCGCCTGTTGTTTGCCCGGGTCGGCATTCCACGCTGCCCGGACCATGATCTGCCGCTGGCGGCTCAAACCGTCAGCCAGATGGTGGATCAGGCACTGGCCTTGCCCGAGGGCAGCAAGCTGATGCTGCTGGCGCCGGTCATGCGTGAGCGCAAGGGTGAGCATCTGGCGCTGTTTGATGAACTGCGCGCCCAGGGTTTCGTGCGTGCGCGTATCAATGGTCGCATCCATGATCTGGACGAAGCACCGGCACTGGAAAAGAACCGCAAACACACCATCGAAGTGGTGGTTGACCGCTTCAAGGTACGTGACGACCTGCAACAGCGGCTGGCGGAATCCTTTGAAACCGCACTGAATCTGGCTGACGGCATCGCCATCATTGCACCCATGGACGGTGAAGAAGGCGAGGAGCTGACCTTCAGCGCGCGTTTTGCCTGCCCGCAGTGCGGCCATTCGATCAGCGAGCTGGAACCCAAGCTGTTCTCCTTCAACAACCCGGCTGGCGCCTGTCCGACCTGCGACGGCCTGGGCGTCAAACAGTTCTTTGACACCCGGCGCCTGGTCAACAGCGAACTGACGCTGGCCGAGGGCGCGATACGCGGCTGGGACCGACGCAACGTCTACTACTTCCAGATGCTCAGTTCACTTGCCGACCACTATGGTATGTCACTGGACATACCCTTTGCCGAGCTGGACCCCAAGCATCAGCAAAAGGTATTGCACGGCACCGGCACCGAGCTGGTCAGCTTCCGCTACCTGAATGACCGCGGCGATATCGTCAAGCGCGAGCACCCCTTTGAAGGCATTGTGCCGAACCTTGAGCGCCGCTATCGCGAGACCGAATCACAAAGCGTGCGTGAAGAGCTGGCCAAGTACCTGAGCACCCAGCCCTGCCCTTCCTGCAGTGGCACCCGGCTGCGCCGCGAGGCCCGTCACGTATTTATCGATGGTCGCAACCTGCCCGGGGTAACTACCCTGCCGGTCGGTGAAGCCGCCGAGTATTTCAGCCAACTGCACCTGGATGGCAGCCGCGGTGATATTGCCGAAAAGATTCTCAAGGAAATCCGTGCACGCCTGATGTTTCTGGTCAACGTCGGCCTGGATTATCTGTCGCTTGATCGCAGCGCCGACACCCTCTCAGGCGGTGAAGCCCAACGCATTCGCTTGGCCAGCCAGATCGGTGCCGGTCTGGTCGGCGTCATGTACATCCTTGATGAACCCTCGATTGGCCTGCATCAACGCGATAACGAGCGCCTGCTCTCGACCCTGATTCACCTGCGCGACCTGGGCAATACGGTTATCGTCGTTGAGCATGACGAGGATGCCATTCGCCTGGCTGACTATGTCGTGGATATCGGCCCCGGAGCTGGCGTACATGGCGGCCAGATTGTTGCCCACGGCACGGCTGAAGAGGTCATGAACAACCCGGCCTCGCTGACCGGCAAGTACCTGTCCGGCAAGGTCAAGATTCCCGTTCCGGCCAAGCGAAATCCGCCAAAGAAGGACAAGTGGCTGAAGCTGCATGGTGCCTGTGGCAATAACCTGCACAAGGTCAATCTGGATATTCCGGTTGGCCTGATGACCTGTGTTACCGGGGTCTCCGGTTCGGGCAAATCAACCCTGATCAACAATACCCTGTACCCGATTACCGCCACTGCCCTGAACGGTGCGACGACCCTCGAAGCATCGCCCTATGACAGCTTTGATGGTATGCAACATATCGACAAGGTCGTGGATATTGATCAGAGCCCGATCGGCCGCACACCGCGCTCCAACCCGGCCACCTATACCGGGCTCTTCACCCCGATTCGCGAGCTCTTTGCCGGCACCCAGGAAGCCCGCTCGCGTGGCTACAAGGCTGGACGCTTTTCCTTCAACGTCAAGGGCGGGCGCTGTGAAGCCTGCCAGGGCGATGGCCTGATCAAGGTTGAAATGCATTTCCTGCCGGACATCTATGTGCCCTGCGATGTCTGCAAAAGCAAGCGCTACAACCGTGAGACCCTGGAAATCAAATACAAGGGCAAGAACATCCACGAGGTACTGGAGTTCACCATCGAGGAAGCCCGCGAGTTCTTCGATGCTGTACCAGCGCTGGCGCGCAAGCTGCAGACCCTGATTGATGTGGGCCTGTCCTACATTCGCCTGGGCCAGTCCGCCACGACCCTGTCCGGTGGTGAGGCGCAACGCGTCAAGCTGGCCCGCGAGCTGTCCAAGCGCGATACCGGAAAGACCCTGTACATCCTCGACGAACCCACTACCGGCCTGCACTTTGCCGATATTCAGCAGTTGCTCGACGTACTCCACCGTTTGCGCGACCACGGTAATACGCTGGTGGTAATCGAGCACAACCTGGATGTGATCAAGACTGCTGACTGGCTGGTGGATCTGGGACCCGAGGGTGGCTCCAAGGGTGGCTATATCATTGCCACTGGTACACCGGAGCATGTCTGCACTGTCGAGGCATCGTACACCGGCAAGTTCCTGGGGCCTTTGCTTGAGCGAGATCGCGACTAAAGCCGTAAGCTTCAAGCTTCAAGCTTCAAGCTTCAAGCACAAGTCTAGGCCTGCTCTCAGGGTTTTTCTTGTAGCTTGTAGCTAACGGCTTGCAGCTAGCGCGCAAGCGCTATTTCAGGCACAAAAAAACCGGACACTAGGTCCGGTTTTTTCTAACGCTTTGCTATCACTCTTCGCTGGCAGCAGCCAGATCAGGGCGATCAACCAGCTCGACGTAGGCCATGGGCGCAGCATCACCAGCGCGGAAGCCGCACTTGAGGATGCGCACATACCCGCCGGGACGGTCTGCATAACGCTTGCCCAGGTCATTGAACAGCTTGCCAACAGCTTCTTTGCTGCGGGTGCGGTCAAATGCCAGACGGCGATTGGCGACGGTATCTTCCTTCGCCAGGGTGATCAGAGGCTCGGCTACACGGCGCAATTCCTTGGCCTTGGGCAGAGTGGTTTTGATCAGTTCGTTCGCGAACAGCGACACCGCCATGTTCTGGAACATGGCCTTACGGTGTGAGCTGGTCCGACTCAGGTGACGACCACTTTTACGATGACGCATCTCTCAATTCCTCGGTGTCGAGACGATTAGGCCGAAACCTTGTCGTCCTTCTTCAAGCTTGCAGGCGGCCAGTTGTCCAGACGCATACCCAGTGACAGACCACGTGAGGCCAGAACATCCTTGATCTCGGTCAGGGATTTCTTGCCCAGGTTCGGGGTCTTCAGCAACTCCACTTCGGTACGCTGGATCAGATCGCCAATATAGTAAATATTTTCGGCCTTCAGACAGTTGGCTGAACGTACAGTCAGCTCAAGGTCATCTACCGGACGCAACAGGATCGGATCAATCTCGTCTTCCTGCTGCTCTACAACAGGCTCGTTGTCACCTTTCAGGTCAACGAAGGCGGCCAACTGCTGTTGCAGAATGGTCGCTGCACGACGGATAGCTTCTTCAGCATCCAGCGTACCGTTGGTTTCCAGATCGATAACCAGCTTGTCCAGGTTGGTACGCTGCTCAACACGCGCGCTTTCAACGACATAGGCCACACGGCGAACCGGGGTATAAGTCGCATCCAGCTGCAGACGGCCAATCGAACGACTTTCATCGTCATCGGACTGACGTGCATCAGCAGGCTCATAACCGCGGCCACGGGCCACGGTCAGTTTCATGCTCAGCGAACCGTTGTCGGACAAGGTTGCAATCAGGTGATCAGGGTTGATGATCTCAACATCGTGATCCAGCTGAATATCAGCTGCAGTAACCTGGCCCGGACCTTTTTTGGTCAGGGTCAGCGTCACATGATCGCGGCCATGCATCTTGATCGCCAACCCTTTCAGGTTGAGCAGGATCTCGATGACATCTTCCTGAACGCCTTCAATGGCGCTGTATTCATGCAAAACGCCGTCGATTTCCGCCTCTACCACAGCACAACCGGGCATGGAGGAGAGCAGAATGCGACGCAACGCATTGCCCAGGGTATGACCAAAACCACGCTCCAACGGCTCAAGAGTGATCTTGGCACGTGTGGGTGAGGTTTCCTGTACGTCAATATGACGCGGTGTTAGAAACTCGGTAACCGAACTTTGCATGGGGGCACCTTTTGCTGTCTGTCACTTACTTGGAGTAGAGCTCGACGATCAGGTTTTCGTTGATGTCGGCATACAGATCACTCCGTGAGGGCAGGCTTTTAAAGACACCTTCCTTCTTGGCGGAATCAACTTCCAGCCACTCGGCCTGACCGCGCTGGGCAGCAAGTTCCAGAGAGCTGTTGATTCGCAACTGGTTCTTGGCCTTTTCACGCACGGCAACAACATCACCGGGAGAAACCAGGTAAGAAGCAATGTTCACAGTCTTGCCGTTAACGCTGATTGCCTTGTGGGACACCAACTGACGCGACTCGGAACGGGTTGCACCAAAGCCCATACGGTATACAACGTTATCAAGACGACGCTCGAGCAGTTGCAGCAGGTTCTCACCGGTTGCGCCCTTCAGACGGGCAGCTTCCTTGTAATAGTTGCTGAATTGACGCTCAAGAACGCCATAGATGCGACGTACTTTTTGTTTCTCGCGCAGCTGGGTGCCGTACTCTGAGAGACGACCACGACGCTGACCGTGCACACCAGGAGGGGTTTCCAGGTTGCACTTGGACTCGAGGGCGCGGGCGCCACTCTTGAGGAACAGGTCAGTGCCTTCGCGACGAGACAGTTTACACTTGGGACCAATATATCTAGCCATTTCCGTCTCCTGGTTACACGCGGCGCTTTTTAGGCGGGCGACAGCCGTTATGTGGGATGGGGGTGACATCGGTGATGCCGCTGATCTTGTAACCACAAGAGTTCAGCGCACGCACAGCAGATTCACGACCCGGGCCTGGGCCCTTCACATTAACGTCGAGGTTTTTCAAGCCGTATTCCAAAGCAGCCTGACCAGCACGCTCCGCTGCAACCTGAGCAGCAAAGGGGGTGCTTTTACGCGAACCACGGAAACCGGAACCACCAGAAGTCGCCCAGCTCAGAGCGTTGCCCTGACGGTCGGTAATGGTAATGATGGTGTTGTTGAAAGACGCATGGATGTGGGCGATCCCATCAACCACCGTCTTTTTTACTTTCTTACGTACACGAGCAGCAGGCTTAGCCATATCTGTATATTCCTTCGCGATTACTTACGGATCGGCTTGCGCGGACCCTTACGGGTACGAGCATTGGTCTTGGTGCGCTGACCGCGGACCGGCAGGCCCTTACGGTGACGCAGACCACGATAGCAACCGAGATCCATGAGACGCTTGACGTTCATGTTGATCGCACGACGCAGGTCACCTTCAGTGTTCGACTTGCCCACTTCGGTGCGCAGCAGATCAACCTGCTCCTCGCTGAGATCCTTGATTTTTGCATCTGGCGCAATGCCAGTCGCAGCACAGATTTGCTGTGCCTTGGTTTGACCGATACCAAAGATATAGGTCAAAGAGATAACAGTATGTTTGTTATCCGGGATGTTGACGCCTGCAATACGGGCCATCCAAATTTACTCCGTCTGACAGCTACCTGACTCAACCAGAAGTTCACAGGTTGTGTGAAAAAGGGTGCAGTAGGGTAGCGCTAACAAATATAAAAATCAACCACCCGGCCATTAATTGGCCGGGTGGCGGTTATCCTGAGACGTAGTCGACAATCAGAGCGGTTAGGGAATTAACCCTGGCGCTGCTTGTGACGGGGCTCAGCTGCACAAATCACACGAACGCTACCATTGCGACGGATGATCTTGCAGTTACGGCAAAGCTTCTTGACCGATGCTCCAACTTTCATAACTGACTCCTAGAACCTGTCAGCTCAGCGCAGCATACCGCTGCCACCATAGCCTTTGAGGTTGGACTTTTTCAAAAGAGACTCGTACTGCTGAGAAACGAGGTGCGATTGTACTTGTGACATGAAGTCCATCACAACCACTACAACGATCAACAGTGAAGTTCCACCCAGATAGAAGGGCACATTGGCCGATACCACCAGGAACTGCGGCAACAAACACACCGCGGTCATGTACAGGGCTCCGAACATGGTCAGGCGTGTCAACACACCATCAATGTATCGGGCTGACTGCTCACCCGGACGAATACCCGGAATGAAAGCACCTGACTTCTTGAGATTTTCAGCCACATCCTTCGGGTTGAACATCAAGGCTGTATAGAAGAAGCAGAAGAAAATGATCCCCGCACTAAACAGAATGATATTCAGGGGCTGACCAGGCGCCAGAGACTGGGAGATGCTTTGCAGCCAGCCCAAACCCTCACCCTGACCAAACCAGGTACCCAATGATGCTGGGAACAGCAATATGCTGCTGGCGAAAATTGCCGGAATAACACCGGCCATATTGACCTTGAGGGGCAAATGACTGGTTTGAGCGGCAAACACCTTGCGGCCCTGTTGACGCTTGGCATAGTTGACGGTAATCCGTCGCTGACCCCGCTCGACAAAGACCACAAAGGCAATCAACGCAACTGCCAGGAAGGCGATTGTGATCAAGGCGAAGATATTGATATCACCCTGACGTGCCGCCTCGAAGGACTGGCCAACGGCACTCGGCAGACCTGCAACAATACCGGCAAAAATCAGCATCGAAATACCGTTACCAATACCGCGCTCGGTAATCTGCTCACCCAGCCACATCATGAACATGGCGCCCGATACGAAGGTGGTAACCGCAATAAAGTAGAAACCAAACCCGGTATTGAAAGCCACGCCCTGACTGGCCAGACCCACAGACATGCCAATGGCCTGAATGAAAGCAAGAACCAATGTCAGGTAACGCGTGTACTGGCTGATCTTGCGTCGTCCAGACTCACCTTCCTTCTTCAACTGTTCCAGGGTGGGGTTCACCGCCGTCATCAGCTGCATGATAATCGATGCAGAAATGTAAGGCATGATGCCCAGAGCGAAGATACTCATCCGCTCCAGGGCGCCACCCGAAAACATGTTGAACAGGCTAAGTATGGTGCCCTCATTCTGTCTGAACAGATCAGCCAGACGATCAGGGTTGATACCAGGGACCGGGATATGCGCCCCGATCCGGTACACGATGATCGCCAGGAACAGAAAGCGCAAGCGCCCCCACAATTCCGTTAGGCCGCCTTGCTTGATTCCTGAGAGAGCGCCTTGCTTAGCCATTTATTCCTCGTACTTGCCGCCAGCTGCTTCAATTGCTGCACGCGCACCTTTGGTGGCCATCAGCCCTTTGACATTGACCGCTTTGGTCACGTCGCCAGAGAGGACGATCTTGGCACGTACAAACTTGTTGCCAATGATATTGGCATCCTTGAGCGCCTGCAGGTCAATGACGTCAACGTCCAGCTTGTTCAGCTCACTGGTACGAATTTCGGCAGTTACCATGGCAATCTTGGAGGTAAAACCAAACTTTGGCAGACGGCGGTGCAAAGGCTGCTGACCACCCTCGAAGCCAGGGGCTACGGTGCCACCGGAACGAGAAGTCAAACCCTTGTGGCCGCGACCAGCGGTCTTACCCAGGCCGCTACCGATACCACGACCGACGCGATGCTTCTCGCGACGGGCGCCCGGTGCGGAACGCAGATCATTCAGTTTCATGTCTTAACCCTCTACCCGAACCATGTAGGAGACCTTGTTGATCATCCCACGAACGGCTGGCGTATCTTCGACCTCGACAGTGTGGCCGATGCGACGCAGACCCAGACCCTTGACACAGAGTTTGTGGTTCGGCAGACGTCCGACGACGCTCTTGAACAGGGTCACTTTAATTGTTGCGTTAGCCATGTCAGCTTACCCCACGATGTCTTCGACGGTCTTGCCACGCTTGGCCGCAACAGACTCGGGCGACTGCATGGATTTCAGGCCCTTGTATGTGGCCTGAACGACGTTGACCGGATTAGTGGAACCGTAACATTTGGCCAGTACGTTGTGTACGCCAGCCGCTTCGAGGACGGCGCGCATGGCACCACCGGCAATAACACCGGTACCCTCGGAAGCCGGCTGCATGTATACCTTGGAGGCACCATGAGCAGCCTTGACCGGGTACTGCAACGTGGTCCCGTTAAGGTCCACCTGGATCATGTTACGACGTGCAGCTTCCATGGCCTTCTGGATGGCAGCAGGCACTTCACGCGCCTTGCCACGACCAAAACCCACGCGACCTTTGCCATCGCCGACTACAGTCAGTGCGGTGAAAGCGAAGATACGACCGCCTTTTACTACCTTGGCAACGCGGTTTACCTGAACCAGTTTCTCAATGTAACCTTCGTCGCGCTTTTGCTCGAAATTAGCCATAGCTCTACCCTTAGAATTCCAGCCCGCCTTCACGAGCGGCGTCGGCAAGCGCTTTCACGCGGCCATGATACTTGAAGCCGGAACGGTCGAAGGAGACCTGAGTTACACCGGCGGCCTTGGCGCGCTCTGCAACCAGCAGACCGACTTTCTTGGCAGCTTCGATATTGCCCGTGCTGCCACCACTGCGCAGACTGGCGTCCAGCGTGGAAGCGCTGGCCAGAACCTTGGCGCCATCAGCCGAGATCACTTGTGCGTACATGTGCTGCGAAGAACGGTACACGCACAGACGTACGGCTTCCAGCTCGCGCTGCTTGAGACGCGAACGGCGAGCGCGACGGAGACGAATAACTTTTTTATCGCTCATTTTGCTATGCCCTACTTCTTCTTGGCTTCTTTACGACGCACGATCTCATCGGCGTAGCGAACACCCTTGCCCTTATAGGGTTCGGGACGACGGAAATCACGAATTTCCGCGGCTACCTGGCCGACCAGCTGTTTGTCGATACCTTTGATGATGATGTCAGTCTGACTCGGAGTTTCGGCAGTAACGCCATCCGGCAGCTGGTATTCGATGGGGTGGGAGTAGCCCAGCGCCAGGGACAGAGTCTGTCCTTTGGCTTGTGCCTTGTAACCCACACCAACGAGTTGCAGCTTGCGCTCGAAACCTTGAGACACACCAACAACCATGTTGTTGACCAGGGCGCGGGTTGTACCGGCCATGGCCATGTTGACGCTGCCAGAACGGGCGGCAAAACGCAGCTCGCCATCTTCCTGGACAACTTCAACCTGAGGGTGCAGGTTCAGATCCAGGCTGCCTTTGGCGCCTTTGATCGAGAGTTCCTGACCGTTCAGTTTAACTTCTACACCCTGTGGTAATTTGACAGGGTTCTTAGCGACGCGAGACATCGTAACCCCCTATCAGAATACGGTACAGAGCACTTCACCGCCGATACCGGCAGCGCGAGCAGCACGATCAGTCATCACACCCTTGTTGGTGGAGACAATCGATACGCCCAATCCACCCTTGACCTTGGGAATCTGGTCAACGGACTTGTACTGGCGCAGACCGGGACGGCTTACGCGCTTGATATCTTCAATTACCGGCCTGCCCTCGAAGTACTTCAGCTCGATCGACAGTACAGGCTTTGCATCGCCCTGTACGTCATAACCGGCTACGTAACCTTCTTCTTTCAATACTTTGGCGACAGCCACCTTCAGCTTTGCCGAAGGCATGCTGACACTGGACTTTTCAGCCATCTGGGCATTACGGATGCGGGTCAGCATATCTGCTAACGGGTCCTGCATACTCATGGGCTTTGTGCTCCTGAAACTGAGTAATTAAGGTCTGGTTTACCAGCTGGCTTTAACCAGACCGGGGACGTCACCGCGCATAGCTGCTTCACGCAACTTGATACGGCTCAGGCCAAACTTGCGATATACACCGTGCGGACGACCAGTGATACGGCAGCGGTTACGCTGACGAACCGGGCTGGCATCGCGCGGCAGTTTCTGAAGGGCGACCTGGGCGGACCAGCGCTCTTCAACTGAAGCATTTACGTTACCGATGGTGGCCTTGAGCTCAGCGCGCTTGGCGGCGAACTTGGCAACCAGGCGGCTACGCTTGGCTTCACGATTCTTCATACTGACTTTAGCCATGACCTACTCCTAGTTACGGAACGGGAATTTGAATGCACGCAGCAGAGCGCGGCCTTCATCGTCCGTCCGTGCAGTTGTGGTCAAGGTAATGTCCAGACCACGCAGGGCATCGATCTTGTCGTAATCGATTTCCGGGAAAATGATCTGTTCCTTGACGCCCATGCTGTAGTTGCCACGACCATCAAAGGACTTGGCATTCAGACCACGGAAGTCACGAACGCGTGGCAGGGAAATTGCCAGCAGACGGTCCAGGAATTCATACATCTGCTCACGACGCAGAGTCACCTTGACACCAATCGGCCAACCATCACGAATCTTGAAGCCGGCAATCGACTTGCGAGCGTAAGTGACGATGCCCTTGCGACCGGAAATCTTCTCCAGGTCAGCCAGTGCGTTTTCGATGATCTTTTTGTCGCCAACAGCTTCACCAAGACCCATGTTAAGGGTGATTTTGGTGATTTTCGGTACTTCCATCACGTTCTTCAGGCCCAATTCTTCCTTGAGCTGTGGAACGAGAGTAGTCCGGTAGTGTTCTTTCAATCTTGCCATGGTAAGCACCTAGATTCTCAAGCGTCGACGGCTTTTTGGGTCGACTTGAAAATACGAACCTTCTTACCGTCTTCGACCTTGAAGCCGACGCGGTCGGCCTTGCTGGTCTCAGGGTTGAAGATTGCCACGTTGGAGACGTGGATAGGCGCCTCCTTTTCAACAATACCGCCTTGCGAACCAGCCATGGGATTTGGCTTGGTGTGCCGCTTGATAATGTTGACGCCGGAAATCAGCAGACGCTGATCAGCCAGGACCTTGAGGACCTTGCCGCGCTTGCCTTTATCCTTGCCGGCGATGACGATTACGTCGTCTTCACGTTTAATCTTTTGCATGACCGGGCTCCTTACAGCACTTCGGGCGCGAGGGATACGATCTTCATGAACTGCTCATTACGCAGTTCACGCGTCACTGGCCCAAAGATGCGGGTACCGATCGGCTCATTTTTGTTATTGAGCAGAACGGCGGCGTTGCCATCGAAACGGATCAGCGAACCGTCGGTACGGCGTACGCCGTGACGAGTACGCACGATGACCGCGTTGAGCACCTGGCCTTTCTTTACCTTACCGCGTGGAATCGCTTCCTTGACGGTAACTTTGATGATATCGCCAATGCCGGCGTAGCGACGGTGAGAACCGCCCAGAACCTTGATACACATAACACGACGTGCACCACTGTTATCAGCCACTTCCAGCATGGATTGAGTCTGAATCATAACTTTCTCCGACCCTTGAAAATTCCGCTAAACGCGCGGGGCTTATACTTGCGCCGCGCGCTCGTCGATCTGCACCAGGGTCCAGCTCTTGGTTTTGGCCAAGGGACGGGTTTCCTTAATGGTGACGGTATCGCCGATGCGGCATTCGTTGTTTTCATCGTGCGCGTGCAACTTGGTCGAGCGCTTCACGTACTTGCCGTACAGTGGGTGCTTAACCTGACGCTCGATGAGCACGGTGATGGTTTTATCCATCTTGTCACTGACCACGCGGCCAGTAACACTACTAACTGTTTTGGTCTCGGCCATGATCACTTACCACCTTTCTGGTTGAGCACGGTCTTGACTCGAGCAATATCACGCTTTGCCTGCTTCAGCAGGTGGCTCTGACCGAGTTGACCGGTTGCCTTCTGCATGCGCAGATTGAACTGGTCGCGCAGCAGGGTGAGCAGCTGCTCGTTCAGCTGCTCGGCAGATTTTTCACGAAGTTCTGTCGCTTTCATCACATCACCGTCCGCTTAACAAAGGTGGTAGCGAGAGGCAGCTTGGCAGCGGCCAGGGCAAATGCCTCGCGCGCCAGCTCTTCGGAAACACCTTCAATCTCATACAGGACTTTGCCAGGCTTGATCTGGGCAACCCAGTACTCGACATTACCCTTACCTTTACCCATCCGAACTTC
>PGZJ01000004.1 GCA_002840055.1 Gammaproteobacteria bacterium HGW-Gammaproteobacteria-11
CGCTCCTTGTATCTCTCCCCGGACGCTGGTTAGCTACTAGCGTTTCGGGTCGGACGGAAGTCTGTCGCGCTCCTGAGGGCATAGACCCTGCGATGTAGATCAGACTCCGACCCATTCTCTCAACCCTGAACGGTATCCGGGCTCTCCCCTTGGCGGGATGAAGCCGCATAGACAAGGCGAGGAATGGAGAGATGGCTTTTATTGGCATCGATGTTGGCAAAGAGAAGCTGGACGTGCTGTGGCTGCGTCAGAGCGTTCCGCAAAAGGTTAAGACCCGCGTTTTTCGCAACCACCGCCCGCAACTCCAAGACGTGGCACAGTGGCTGATTAAACAAACGGGTAAGGTGCCAGGCGAGATTCATGTGGTGATGGAAGCGACCAGTATCTATCACGAGAACCTGGCGTATGCGCTGCACGGTGTCGGGTTCCGGGTGTACGTAGCCAATCCAGCCAGAGTGAAGGAGTTCGCCCGCAGCGAGGGCGTGCTGAACAAGACAGACAAGAAGGACTCGTTGGTGCTGGCTCTTTATGCCCAAGAGAAGCACACGAGGTTGACGGCATGGCAGCCTGAAGCAAAAGAAATCAGACAGTTGCGATCACTGATGGCACGACTGGAGGCACTGGAAAAGGATCTGCAGCGGGAGAAGAACCGGCACGAGAAAGCGCTGGCCACTGACACCAGTGAACGCGTGATGGCCTCGATCGAGGACATGATCGCAGCGCTTGAAGCAGAGATTCGCAAGCTCAAGGACGACATCGATAATCACATTAACGGGCACCCGCGTCTGAAAGATGATCGGGAGCTACTGAAGAGCATCCCTGGTGTTGCCGAGGTCTGTTCTGTCCAACTGCTTGCGTTGCTGCGAAGCAGAGACTTCGTCTCTGCCCGTGAGTGCGCAGCCTTCATTGGTGTGGTGCCGGTACAAGTAGAGTCTGGCAGCTCCATACGCAGGCAGGCCAGAATCAGCAAGGCGGGTCGAAGCGCTATCCGGCAGAAGCTATACATGGCGGCGGTAACGGCTTGCCAGCACAACCCTGATATCAGCGCACTGAAAAGGCGGATGCAGGCCAAAGGCAAAGCAGGGATGACCATTGTTGTGGCCGCCATGCGAAAACTGGTGCACATCGCCTATGGGGTGTTGAAGCATCAGCAAGGATACATACCGCAAGCTGCATGAGAGAGCTTGCGGCGCCGCGAAAAGCCTGCGCAAATTCAATGGCATCGCATTGTGCAGTTGCATCCATTCGCGCCGAGGCCGGCGCTCCCACAAACATCGCATCGACCCGTTCTGTTGGCACTGATCTTTCTGTCCGCCGATACCATGGGTTGTGGCACACTATCGGCAATCAATTACAGGGAACGCCGCAACGCATGGCTCTGATACTGGGCATTGACCCCGGCTCACGCACGACCGGCTTTGGACTGGTGCGCGAAAGCGCTGGGCGCTGCGAGTACGTTACCTCGGGCTGCATCCGGCTGGGTGGCGGCCCGTTTCCCGAACGCTTGAAGATGATCTTCGAAGGCTTGAGCGAGCTGATTGCCACGCATCAGCCGCACATTCTCAGTATCGAGCAGGTGTTTCTGGCGCGTAATCCGGATTCTGCCTTGAAGCTCGGGCAAGCCCGAGGCGCGGCGATTGTCGCGGCGGTTCATGCCAACCTGCAGGTGCATGAATATACTGCCAGGCAGATCAAACAGGCTGTGGTTGGTACCGGGGCTGCCGACAAGACCCAGGTTCAGCATATGGTGACGCAGTTGCTGGGCCTGTCGGGCGCGCCGCAGGCTGATGCCGCCGATGCGCTCGCCGCGGCTCTCTGTCATGCCCATTCCAGCGCCTTGACCGCGCAGTTGGGCGGCGGTGTGCTGGGTTTGCGCAGTGGCCGAGTGCGGCGGCGTTGAAGCTTAAGAAAAAGACAGGAGAGGGGTGTGATCGGACGTCTTAAAGGGATTCTGCTGGAAAAGCAGCCACCGCATATTCTGCTCGATGTGCAGGGCGTGGGTTACGAGCTGGAAGCGCCCATGAGCACCTTTTATGATCTGCCGGTACTGGGCGAGCAGGTCACCTTGCACACTCACATGGTGGTGCGCGAGGATGCTCAACTGCTGTATGCCTTTGCCGACAAGCGCGGTCGTGAGCTGTTCCGCGAGCTGATTCGTCTTAACGGCGTGGGGCCCAAGCTGGCACTGGCGCTGATGTCCGGTCTGGAGACCGATGAGCTGATTCGCGCCGTGCAGGCCCAGGATACCAGTGCACTTGTACGCGTGCCGGGGGTCGGCAAGAAGACCGCCGAGCGGCTGCTGATCGAGTTGCGTGATCGCTTCAAGGCCTGGGAAGCCTTGCCGGGCAGCGTCAAGCCTTTGTCCGGCGTGGCGTCAGTGGCAACGCCCGTTTCGCAGACGGGTGATGCCGTGAGTGCGCTGATCTCCCTCGGTTACAAGCCGCAGGAGGCCAGTCGCGCCGTGGCGGCGGTGGAAGAAGACGGATTGAGCAGCGAAGAGTTGATCCGCCGTGCCCTCAAGGGCATGGTGTAATTATGCCAAGAGCCTACGGATAACCCCATGTTGGAAGAAGATCGACTGATTGCCGCCAGCCCGCGCCAGCAGGAAGAAGTCATAGACCGGGCAATACGGCCTTATCGGCTGGAAGACTATATTGGCCAGCCGACCGTGCGCGAGCAGATGGAGTTGTTTATCAAGGCCGCCAAGGGGCGTGGTGAGGCGCTTGATCATGTGTTGATTTTTGGCCCGCCGGGTCTGGGCAAGACCACCCTGGCCAATATCATTGCCCAGGAAATGGGTGTGAAGATCAAGAGTACCTCGGGGCCGGTGCTTGAGCGGGCCGGCGACCTGGCCGCCATGCTGACTAGCCTTGAAGCTGGGGATGTGCTGTTTGTCGACGAGATTCACCGGTTATCGCCGGTTGTCGAGGAAATTCTCTATCCGGCCATGGAGGACTATCAGCTGGATATCATGATCGGCGAAGGCCCGGCGGCGCGCTCGATCAAGCTGGAGTTGCCACCCTTTACCCTGGTGGGCGCCACCACCCGCGCGGGCATGCTGACCAACCCGTTGCGTGATCGTTTCGGTATCGTGCAGCGCCTGGAGTTTTATGGTGTGGAGGATCTGGCGACCATTGTCAGGCGTTCGGCTTCGATTCTTGGCTTGAATCTGGACCCGCACGGCGCCCTGGAGGTTGCCCGCCGCTCACGGGGCACACCGCGGATCGCCAATCGACTGTTGCGCCGGGTACGGGATTTTGCCGAGGTACGCAGTTCCGGCGTGATCAGTCGGGAGGTGGCGGATCAGGCACTGAACCTGCTGGATATCGATGACAAGGGCTTTGATCATATGGATCGGCGCCTGTTGCTGGCCATGATCGACAAGTTCGACGGCGGTCCGGTGGGTATCGACAGCCTGGCCGCGGCGATCAGCGAGGAGCGCAATACCATCGAGGATGTGCTTGAACCCTTTCTGATCCAGCAGGGTTATATCACCCGTACGCCACGCGGGCGCATGTTGACCCGGCATGCCTATCAGCACTTTGGTCTGAATCTGCCAGCAAAAATGAATCCGAACGTCGGGGACCTTTTTGCTGATGAGGGTGGTCAGACCGAGCAGTGAAAAAAATACTTGGTTTTTAGCTGGGGAAGTACTATGCAAAGCGACAACTTGGCTCTACATTATGCGCGCTGACAATTCAGGGCCGCCATTCGAGCTTAGAGCCCGTGTCTACTTTGAAGATACCGATGCCGGCGGCATCGTCTATTACGTCAATTACCTCAAGTTCATGGAGCGCGCCCGAACCGAGTTGGTGCGCTCACTGGGGTTTGACCAAAGCGTCTTGCAACGTGAAAACATCATTTTTGTCGTGCATTCGGTGGCCGCCCGCTATCACGCCCCTGCGCGTCTGGATGATGAACTTGTGGTGACGGTTGAGGTCTTGGAACTCAAGCGCGCCAGTATTCGCTTCCGCCAGCAGGTGAAACGGGCTGACGGTGAGTTGTTGTGTGAAGGTGAAGTGCTGGTGGCCTGTGTCTCGGCCGACAGGTACAAACCCCGGGCCATTCCGGCGGCATTGAGCGTCAAGTTCAGCAGCTGTCAGGCAGTGAGCGGTTAGATCAAGCAAGGAGAAGTGGCGAGTGCAAGCTGATCAAATGTCAATGTGGCACCTGATATCCAGTGCCAGTGTGCTGGTACAGCTGGTTATGCTGACCCTGGTGGCAGCGTCTCTGGTGTCCTGGGTGATGATTTTTCAGCGCAGCAGCTTTCTGCGTGCCGCCAAATCAGCGCTGGATGGTTTCGAAGACCGCTTCTGGTCGGGTATCGATCTGTCCAAGCTATACCGCCAGATCACCGGCAACCCGGATAACAACTCCGGACTGGAACAGATTTTCCGCGCTGGCTTCAAGGAATTTTCACGCATGCGTCAGCAGCCGGGTGTTGACCCGGATGCGGTAATGGACGCCGTGCAGCGCTCCATGCGGGTGGCGATTTCCAAGGAAGAAGAGCGCCTCGAGCAGCATTTGCCCTTCCTTGCGACGGTCGGTTCCACCAGTCCCTATATCGGTCTGTTTGGTACCGTATGGGGCATCATGAACTCCTTCCGTGGCCTGGCTACCGTACAGCAGGCAACACTGGCGACTGTGGCTCCCGGTATTGCCGAAGCACTGATTGCCACGGCCATTGGTCTGTTTGCTGCGATTCCTGCGGTGATTGCCTACAACCGTTTCTCTGCACGCTCGGAGATGCTGATCAGCCGGTATTACACCTTTGCCGACGAGTTCTCCAGCATCCTGCACCGTCGTGTTCACAGCAGCGAAGACTGATCGGGGGCTCTGATGCAGGTGCAAGGTAGACGCCAGAAACGCAAGCCGGTCGCTGAAATGAACGTCGTGCCGTATATCGACGTGATGTTGGTTTTGCTGGTTATTTTTATGGTCACCGCGCCCATGCTCAACCAGGGCGTCAAGGTTGACCTGCCGCAGGTGGCCAGTGAAATTTTGCCTTCGGATACCAATCAGCAGGTATTGACCCTGTCGGTACTGGCAGACGGCACCTATTACTGGAATCTGGGCGAGACAGTTGATACGGAAAACCAGACCGACAGTGCCGTTAGCCTGGAACAGATGTCTGAAGGGGTGACCAAGATCATCCGTGCACGCCCTGACACGCTGGTGTACATCCGTGGTGATCAGCAGGCCAATTACGGTGTTGTTGTGACCGCAATGGCGGCCTTGCAGCAGGCCGGTGTGCCCAATGTTGGATTGATTACCGAGGCGCCGTGAATACTCGCGAACAACCTCAGGTTCGGTCCGCCGGCTACGCAGCACCGCTGCTGAAGGCCCTGGCAGTGCATTTGCTGGTGGCCATACTGCTGTTTGCCTCATTCAGCATCGCCCCGGAGTTTGAACCGGCGCGACCCATAGTGCAGGCTACACTGGTGCAACTGAATTCCAAGAGTCCGGCGACCACGCCAACCGACCAGAACATTGCCGGTGAAGCCGCTCGCACGTCAGCCCCCGCCCATGAGGCAGAGGAGTTGCGTCAGCAGCAGCAACGGCAGCAGGAAGCACAGGAGGCAACAGCCCGGGCCGAACAGCAACGCCAGGCTGATGCAGCCGCTGCAGCTGCAGCGGCGGCCAGAACTGAAGCCCAGCAGCGCGAGGCCGACGCGCAAAAGCAGGCCGAGGCAGAGGCACAACGCCGTGCCGATGCTGCACGGCGGCTGGCGGCTGAAGAGGAAGCGAAAAAGCGTGCAGAGGAAGAGGCGGCCCGTCGGGCAACTGAACAGGCACGTGCCCGTGAAGCGGAGCAACGCGCTGCCGCCGCCCGGCAGGCCGAGGCTGATCGTGAGGCGCGTGAACGTCGCGAACAGGAAGAGGCGCGTGCCCGGGCGCTGGCAGAATTGTTGTCTGACGAACCGCAGTATCAGCAGGCCCCGGCTGACCAGATTGGCGATGAGGTTGCGGCCAGTTACGACGATCTGATTCGTCGATTGGTCAGTGAGCAATGGCGTCGGCCACCTTCCGCGCGCAACGGCATGCTTGTTGTATTGACTATTAGTATGCTGCCGACCGGACAAATCACCGATGTGGTGGTCAAAAGCTCCAGCGGCGATGCCGGCTTCGATCAATCGGCGGTGCAGGCTGTCAGAAATGTGGGTCGAATCCCGGAGATGCAGCAACTATCCCAGGAAAACCCATCGACCTTTGACCGTATGTACCGCAAGCGGGATTTGCGCTTCAGACCAGAGGATTTGGAATACTGATGAATTTATTCAAGAAGTGGGTGGTAGCCTTGGCGCTGCTGGTATGTTCGCAACAGTTGCTGGCCCAGGGTGCAATTGAAATTACCCGGGGTAGTGACAAGGCGACGCCGATTGCGGTAGTCCCATTCGGCTGGCAGGGCGGTACGCCCTTGTCAGAGGATCTGGCACAGATCACCGCCAACAATCTACGCAATACCGGCATGTTTGCGCCCTTTGATCGGGCCAATATGCTCAGTTACCCGACCCAGGCCAGTGAGCTTTTTGCCCGTGACTGGAAAATTCTCGGGGTTGAGTATGTGGTCGTCGGGCAAATCAAGCGTGATCCGGCGGTTGACCGTTTTGAAGTGGTCTTCAGTCTTTACAATGTGCTGCGTGAAGAGGTTCTGCTGACCCGCACCGTGACCGGCAGTCAGGTACAGCTGCGTGATATGGCGCACCACCTGAGTGATCAGATATTTGAAGAGATCACGGGTATTCGCGGTGCCTTCAATACCAAGCTGCTGTATGTCGCAGCCGAGCGCTACTCGCCAACCAATACCCGCTTTACCCTGCAACGTTCGGACTATGACGGTGCCCGTGCGGTTACCTTGCTGCAGTCCCGCGAGCCGATTCTGACCCCGTCCTATGCCCCGGATGGTCAGCGTATCGCCTACGTATCCTTTGAATCGCGCCGCCCGGAAATCTATGTGCATTATGTGCAGACTGGCCGTCGGGAACGTATTACCAGTTTTGAGGGTCTGAACGGTGCACCTGCCTGGTCGCCTGATGGTGAGCACCTGGCCTTCGTGTTGTCGCGCGACGGCAACCCGGAGATTTACGTGATGAATCTGGCCAGCAAGCAGATGCGCAGAATTACCAACCACTTTGCGATTGATACCGAGCCGACCTGGATGGATAACAACACCATCGTCTTTACCTCGGATCGCGGTGGCCGGCCACAGGTTTATAAACAGGATCTCAGGACGGGCGTGTCCGAGAGGCTGACATTTGTCGGCAACTATAACGCCAATGCCAAACTGTCGGTGGATGGCCGTACCATGGTCATGGTTCACCGCCAGGATGGTTATCGTAATTTTCAGATTGCCACGCAGGATCTTGAGCGCGGTAACCTGAGGGTCTTAACAGAAACGTCGTTAGATGAGTCGCCCACTGTTGCTCCTAACGGCACTATGTTAATTTATGCTACCCGTCAACAGGGACGGGGTGTACTCATGCTGGTATCTACCAACGGTCGTGCTAGGTCGGAGATTCCGACTCAATTCACTGACCTGCGCGTGCCATCATGGTCCCCATACCTGCCTTAGGGTGAAACAACACTAAACCATATGGGGTTTTCCAGGAGTTCTATGATGCAAGTAACTAAATTTGGCAAGTTTGCTGCGCTGGTTGTTGCCTTCGGCGTAATTGTTGGCTGTTCCTCCAAGGGCGGTGACACCGCTGGTACTGGCGCGGTTGATCCGAATGCCGGTTACACCAGCACCACTACCTCCTCTGACATGAGCGCAGAAGAAGCTGCACTGCGCGCTATCACTACCTTTTACTTCGAGTTCGACAGTGCTGATCTGAAGCCAGAGGCCATGCGCGCTCTGGATGTTCACGCCAAGGACCTGAAAGCCGCTGGTAACCGCGTTGTTCTGGAAGGCCACACTGATGAGCGTGGCACTCGCGAGTACAACATGGCTCTGGGCGAGCGTCGTTCTGCTTCCGTTCAGCGTTACCTGGTTCTGCAGGGCGTATCTCCTGCCCAGCTGGAACTGGTTTCCTACGGCGAAGAGAAGCCGGCTGCCATGGGTTCAAGCGAAGAAGCTTGGGCTCAGAACCGTCGCGTAGAACTGCGTAAGTAAGAGGTCGTATGAAGGGTCTCAGGGCGTTAACTACCTCAATCTTCCTGTTGTTGCCGTTGGCGGCAACAGCGCAGGTTCCGGTATATGAAGGCAGTGGGGGCGGTGCCCCTGTTGTTCAGAACCAACTCCCTGTGACCCAGACCGGGGCTGGCCTTTCGATGGAAGGCCAGCTCATGCAGCAGCTTTATCAGTTGCAGCAAGAGGTATCCATGTTGCGTGGCCTGGTTGAGGAGCAGGATCATCGCCTCAAAACCATGGAGCGTGACCAGCTTGAGCGTTATCAGGATCTCGATCGTCGCCTGCAATCAGGTTCGGTTGCGACCTCCCAAAGCACGACCCCTGAACCGGCTGCTGGCAACAATGCCGAGCCCACTCAGACCGATTCTTCAGCGAGCGGTAATGGCAACGCCCCAGTGGCAGCCGATCCCGAGCGCGAAAAACTGATGTATGACGCTGCTTTTGACCTGGTCAGACAGCGTGACTTTGATACCGCCATTCAGGCCTTTACGGCCTTTGTCCGCCGTTATCCACAAAGTGACTATGCCGGTAACGCACAATACTGGCTGGGTGAGATTCACCTGGTACAGTCCGATCTGGAGGCTGCTGGACGGGCCTTTGCACTGGTCATCAGCCAGTATCCCGGTCATCGCAAGGAAGCAGACGCACTCTACAAGCTGGCTGATGTTGAGCGTCGGCTGGGTAATAACGACAAGGCCAGACAGCTGTATAACGAGGTGTTGAGCAAGCATCCCGATACCTCTGCTGCCCAGTTGGCACGTCGCGATCTCGACAGCTTGAGCTGAACAGGCTCAGTTCCCCAGGCCAGTGATAGCACTGGCCGCTGCATTTTGCAGCGTGTTCCGCTACACTCCCTCGCATTGAATCCACGATATCTATACTGCCCTCGGAACTCGTCTGATGTGGCATGGATATCCCAGTGGGCCTCTGCCTGTCTTGCAGTCCAGCCCGGGAACCTTGTATGACCAGCCTGTTGTCGCAAACACTGCGCATCACCGAAATTTTCTATTCCATTCAGGGCGAAAGTCGCAGCCTTGGTCTGCCGACCGTTTTTGTCCGTCTGACCGGGTGCCCGCTACGCTGCCAGTACTGTGATACGGCCTATGCCTTCAGCGGCGGTGAGCTGCAGACGCTGCAAGCGATTCTTGCTGAGGTTGCACGCCACGCGCCACGATACGTCTGTGTGACTGGTGGTGAGCCACTGGCCCAGCCCAATGCGATACCGCTGTTGGCTGCGCTGTGTGACGCCGGTTACGCGGTATCACTGGAAACCAGTGGCGCGCTGGATGTCGGTGCAGTGGATGCGCGTGTCAGTCGCGTGGTGGACCTGAAAACCCCGGACTCGCTGGAGGTGGGGCGTAATCTGTATGGCAACATGGCTTTGCTCGGGCCGGAGGATCAGGTCAAGTTCGTGATCTGCAGTCGCGCTGATTATGACTGGGCACGCTTCAAACTGGACGAGTTGCAGCTACCTGGCCGGGTCGGCGAGATTCTGTTCTCCCCCAGCCATGGTCAGCTCGCGCCGCGGACCCTGGCCGAGTGGATCGTTCAGGACAATCTGCCGGTGCGCTTTCAGATGCAGCTGCATAAGTACCTTTGGAACGACGAGCCGGGACACTGATCAATGAAGACGGAAAAGAAGGCGGTAGTTCTGCTGTCGGGCGGGCTGGACTCAGCCACAGTCCTGGCCATGGCACAGGCGCAGGGCTATCTCTGCCATACCTTGAGCTTCGATTATGGCCAGCGTCATCGCGCTGAGTTGTTGGCGGCAAAACGCCTGGCCGCGTATGCCGGCGTGCACGCACATAAGGTAATAGGGCTGGATCTGGATGGCATGGGCGGTTCAGCTCTTACTGATGAGCGTATCGCGGTACCGGAAACCCCGCAGGAGGGCATTCCGGTAACCTATGTGCCGGCACGCAATACCGTGTTTCTGGCGCTGGCCCTGGGCTGGGCCGAGGTGCTTGATGCTCGGGAGATCTTCATTGGTGTCAATGCGGTGGATTATTCGGGGTATCCGGATTGCCGTCCGGCCTTCATTCATGCCTTTGAGCAGTTGGCCAACCTGGCAACCCGGGCCGGTGTAGAGGGGGAGGGATTTCGAATCCGCGCCCCGTTACAGGCTATGAGCAAGGCTCAGATCATTACTGAAGGCGTGCGTCTTGGCGTGGATTACAGTTTGACCGTGTCCTGCTATCAAGCTGATGCGGAGGGACGAGCCTGTGGTCGCTGTGACAGTTGTCGGCTCAGGTCGGCCGGCTTTGCAGCTGCCGGGGTGCCTGATCCAACGGCCTACGCAAGAGCATAGGTGGTAAAAAAGCCGAATTTTTTCTTGATTTTATCTGCCAAATCAGTACTATAGCGCGCGTTCCGGGTCGTTAGCTCAGTTGGTAGAGCAGTTGGCTTTTAACCAATTGGTCGTAGGTTCGAATCCTACACGACCCACCATTTTCCCCCGCTGTATCCGATGCTCTTCCGCTCTGTTCGCTTCCTGGCCTTTTCCCCTGACTGATTTTGCCCGCGTAAGCCGTGCTATTATGCGCGCCTAGCGATAGTCACAGGACAACTGAGCATGTCACAGATTCCAGAGCGTCTGCTGGTACAAGCCCATCTGGCTGCCAAGCAGGTTGCACCCCTGACCGAAACGGAACAGGCGGATTACAAAGCACGCATTGCCAAGGCGCTGAAAGCGCATAATGCGGTACTGGTTGCCCATTACTATACCGACCCCTTGCTGCAGGCTCTGGCTGAAGAAACCGGTGGTATCGTCTCGGACTCATTGGAAATGGCGCGCTTCGGTCGTGATCATGCAGCCACTACGCTGGTGGTGGCCGGTGTGCGCTTCATGGGCGAGACAGCCAAGATCCTCAGTCCGGAAAAACGCGTGCTGATGCCCACGCTGGAGGCCACCTGCTCGCTGGATATCGGCTGTCCGATAGATGAGTTTTCCGCCTTTTGCGACCAGCACCCTGACCGCACCGTGGTGGTCTATGCCAATACCTCGGCGGCAGTCAAGGCGCGGGCGGACTGGGTTGTGACCTCAAGCTGTGCATTGCAGATTGTCGGGCACCTGATGGACAAGGGCGAAAAGATTCTATGGGCACCCGACCAGCACCTGGGTAATTACATACAGCGCGAAACCGGTGCTGACATGCTGCTCTGGGAGGGCAGTTGTATTGTCCACGAGGAGTTCAAGGCAAAGGCCTTGCTTGATCTCAAGGCGGTCTACCCGGATGCGGCGATTCTGGTGCATCCCGAATCGCCACTGTCGGTCGTTGAGTTGGCCGATGTGGTTGGCTCGACCAGTCAATTGATCAAGGCAACCCAGACGCTGCCGAACAAGACCTTTATTGTGGCCACCGACCGCGGCATTTTCTACAAGATGCAGCAGGGCGCACCTGACCGACTACTGATCGAGGCGCCCACCGCAGGTAATGGCGCCACCTGTCGCAGTTGTGCTCATTGCCCATGGATGGCCATGAATACGCTGCAGGCCATGCTGCACAGTCTGGAGATGGGCACCAACGAGATTCAGGTTGATGCCGGATTGATTCCGAAGGCCGTCCAGCCGCTTGAGCGGATGCTCGACTTTACCCGACAGGCCAGCCTCAGCGCGCGTGGTAACGCTTGATCAGAAACTCTTGAGCAGGGCTCTGTGGTTGCTCAGGTCTTGCATGCGGGTGTTGATCCGGGCGGCCTGAACGTAATCATTGCCTGCGCGATCAAGGGCCAGCCCCAATTGTTCTTCAGCCTGATCCAGATCACTGGTGAGCATGAAATATTCCGCCCTGGCCAGGTGCACGCCGAGTATGTTGCCGGCCAGGCCGCGAATCTCAGCGGCCAGATACCATATATCCGGATCATCAGCCCGCTGACGTGCCAACTGGTCGATGACCTGAGCCGACTGCGCGTGCTTGCCACTGCGCAAAAGCAGGTCTGCCTTGGCTTGCAGCAAGGGGAAATTGTCCGGATTGACCTGCAGACGAGACTCAATGCGGGCCAAGGCCTGATCCATGCGCCCAGCGCTGGCATCCAGTTCAGCCGCCGCCATGACCACCGGAACACTGTTGCCGCGAGCCTGCAGCAGCGGCTCAAGGACGCGACCGGCCTCTTCATACTGACCGGCGCGAATGAGGGCCAGGGTCAAGCCATAGCGGGCGGCGGCATGTTCGCCCTGATGCTCATCGAGCAGCAATCGGAAACGTTGTGCCGCCAAACCAGGGCTTTGCTCATGGTGCAACTGCACCCGGGCGCGCATCATCTGGTAGTCGATACTGTCGAGACGACCTTCGGCGGCCAGTTGTTCGGCGCGATTGCGTGAATCGGCAATACGCGATTGGTTGACCGGGTGAGTCAGCAGGAATTCAGGCGGCGTCTGACTGAAGCGGCTGATGCGTGCCAGCCGCTCAAACATGTCCGGCATGGCCCTGGGGTCATACCCGGCTTGCTGTAGATTAAGCAGGCCGACTCGGTCAGCCTCTTGTTCGTTTTGCCTGGAAAAACGCCGCTGTTCCTGTATGGCGGCAGCCTGGGTTGAGGCCAGGGCGGCAAAACCGGCGTCGCCACCCCCGGCCGCTGCCAGGATGACACTGGCCAGCATGGCGGTCATGACCGGGATACGCATGCGTTGTTGTTGTTCAAGGTTGCGGGCGAAGTGACGTTGCGATAGGTGAGCCAATTCATGCGCCATAACCGAAGCAAACTCGGCTTCGGTCTGGGCGTTCAGGAACAGCCCGCCATTGACTCCAATGACCCCGCCGGGCGCAGCGAAGGCATTCAACTGCGGGCTTTCTACTATGACAAAGGTCAGACGCCGATCGGTCAATTGGCTGGTTTCAGCCAAACTGTAGACATGGCTTTCAACATAGTCCTTGAGTAGCGGGTCATCCATGGTCCGCACGGCACCCCGCAGCATGGAGACCCAGGCGCGGCCAAGCTGATATTCCTGTTCCCGTGACATGATCGAGGCGCTGGTATCACCCAGGGAAGGCAGATTGAATTCGCTGCTGGCCATGGATTGTGGCAGCGGGCCTAGGCTGCCACCCAGTATCAAGACCGGAACAAGGGTACGAACAAGCTGTTTTCTGAAATGCATGGCTAACCTTTAACTGCGTGGATTCGCTTGTCTGGCCCTGACCTGGCGACGCTATACTGTAGCACCTAAGAGCCTGGAGCCAGAGAATGTCCGATCTATCCGAAACGCTGCATGTTGATCATACTCTCGATGCTCGGGAGTTGACCTGCCCGCTGCCATTGCTCAAGGCCAAGCAGGCGCTCAATACGCTGATGGTCGGGCAAATATTGCATATCATGGCTACCGACGCTGGGTCGCAACGCGATTTTCAGCGTTTTGCCGAGTTGTCCGGGCATCAATTACTGGCAACTGATATCTTGGACGGCGAATTTCATTATTGGTTGCGTAAGTCGTGAGATCAAAAGGCATGTTGAGGATTTTTCAGGGCTGGGTGCAGCGTTATTTTTCCGATGAGGAAGCGGTGGTGCTGGCCGTGGTGCTGGCGCTGGGCTTTGCTATCATCATCAGTTTTGGCGGCAAGCTGGCCCCGCTGCTGACCGGGTTGGTGGTTGCCTATCTGCTGCAGGGCATGGTTGCCCTGTTGCGGCGCTGGCATGTACCCCACGGGATTGCCGTATGGGTGGTGTTCTTGTTGTTCATTGGTGCCCTGGCCGCCTTGCTGGGTGTTGTCCTGCCCTTGGTCTGGAAACAAATAATCAATCTGTTCAACGAGCTGCCGCGCATGCTGACTGAGTGGCAAGTGCAGTTGGCACATTTGCCAGAGCAGTACCCGGCTTTTATCTCTGAAGGGCAGATTGAGCGTGTCATGCTCTCGGTGAATACCGAGCTGGGTCAGTTCGGCCAATGGTTGCTCTCCCAGTCACTGGCCAGCCTACCGATGTTGTTGACCATTCTGGTTTACCTGGTACTGGTGCCGATTCTGGTGTTCTTCTTTCTGATGGATAGCCAGAAGATCAGTGGTTGGATCGTCGGTCATCTGCCCAATGAGCGGCGTCTGATGACCGAAGTCTGGACTGAAATGAACCAGCAGATTGCCAATTACATACGCGGCAAGGTTGCCGAGATCCTGATTGTCGGCGCGGTTACCTACATTTGCTTTGCGGTGTTGGGCGTGAATTATGCCGCCTTGCTTGCCGTGTTGGTGGGCCTGTCGGTCCTGGTGCCCTATATAGGCGCTGCGGTAGCTACCATCCCGGTGGCGCTGATTGGGGTGTTTCAGTGGGGATTTGGTAACGAGTTCATGGTGCTGATGATCGTTTATGCGGTAATTCAGGCACTGGATGGCAATGTGCTGGTGCCTATCCTGTTTTCCGAAGCGGTCAACCTGCATCCGGTTGCCATTATTGCCGCTGTACTGATATTCGGTGGTTTATGGGGGTTCTGGGGGGTATTTTTTGCCATTCCGCTGGCCACCCTGTTCAAGGCGGTGCTGTATGCCTGGCCCCGAGGGCTGGAGGCCGTCCAGGAGACGGCCCAGCAACAGGTGGTGATCACGGCTGAGTAATCAGCCGTTGAGTTCCTGTGCCGCCTTGAGCACCTCGGCGGCATGGCCCTTGACTTTGACCTTGCGCCATTCGCGACGTACGACACCTTTGGCATCGATCAGAAAAGTACTTCTTTCAATGCCCATGTATTCCTTGCCATACAGCATCTTTTTCTGGATGACGCCGAACAGTTGGCAAAGGTGCTCATCGGGATCACTGATCAGCTCAAACGGAAATTGCTGTTTGCTGCGGAAGTTTTCATGGGTGCGCAAGCTGTCCTTGGAAATCCCGAAAATGAGCGTATTGGCTGCAGCAAAGTCCGGGTGCAGATCACGAAAGTCCTGACCTTCAGTGGTGCAACCGGGGGTATTGTCCTTGGGGTAGAAGTAGATCACCACTTGCTTGCCAAGCAGGTCCGCCGGGCAGAGTGTTTGATTGCTGGTTGCATTCGCGCTGAAATCGGGAAGGGATTGTCCGGTAGTCAGGGTCATGGTTTTACCTCTCAGTGCATGGGGCGCCAGGGTTCGATAACCGCATCCAGATTGAGCTCATCACAAAAATCCAGAAACTGTTCACGCAGCCAGCTCAGTTGGGTGCGGGCAGGAATGGCGATGGTCAAGGTCATGTTGAGCATCGCGGTACCGGTATGCTGGGCCATGTAAGTGAAGCTGTAGAGCTCTTCGATGTCGATCTCGAGCTGCTGGAAAAAAGTGCAGAGTTCGGCACAGAGTTCCGGCCGCTGTGCGGCGGTGACAAACACGTTGTAGGGCAGCGCCTGGGGGCGCTCCTCAAGACTTTTACTGCGACTCATGGACAGTGACAGATGCTCACGCTTGGCCACGGTTTGCATCAGACTTTCCAGGCGCGCCAGCGCATCCCAATTGCCGCTGACCTGCAGCAACAGTGAGGTGCAGGTGCCATGGCGACTCATGCGGCTGCTGACGATCAGGCAGCGCTGTTCAAGACACAGACGGGTAAGCGTGGTGACCATGCTGGTGGTCTGGGTGCCCAGGGCATTGATGACCAGAAACTGATCCCGGGTGGCGATGACTGTAGACATGTTGCTCCTTGGCTGGAAAGCGGTACGGAGTTGCAGAAAAGCACCGCTGCGGCCTGCATATTGTGGCTGTCTCAGGCTATGGGTTCAACCGTCTTGTGGTCGTCATCATGGCCCCCTTGGCAGTCAATCCGAAAAGCCTTGGCAGATGTTGAATTCTTTGGCGCTTCCCTTGTGCTGGCAGCGGGTCGAAAGTACCATTGCGGGTCAATGTTTCAAGTGGAGCAGTTGCATGATTTCAGGCAGCCTGGTGGCGCTGGTAACACCCATGGATTCTCGTGGAGGCCTTGACTGGCAGGCGCTTGAGCACCTGATCGACTTTCATTTGAACAAAGGCACCGATGGCATCGTTGCCGTGGGTACCACGGGCGAGTCGGCTACGCTCGATATGAACGAACACAAGGAAGCCATCCGCCGGGTGGTTGATCAGGTTGCAGGGCGTATCCCGGTGATTGCCGGTACCGGCGCCAATTCAACCCGTGAAGCAGTCGAGCTGACCGAGGCTGCCCGCAGTGTGGGTGCGGATGCCTGTCTACTGGTCACGCCCTATTACAACAAGCCCACCCAGGAGGGCTTGTATCAGCACTATCGCTATATTGCCGAAGCTGTAGCCATTCCGCAGATTCTCTACAACGTACCGGGTCGTACAGCCTGTGACCTGTTGCCCGAGACCGTTGAGCGTCTGGCTGGCATCAGCAATATCGTCGGTATCAAGGAAGCCACGGGCGACCTGCAACGTGCACGTGAACTGATCGAGCGGGTTGGTGATCGTATGGCCGTCTACTCCGGTGATGACCCGACTGCCGTAGAGCTGATTCTCATGGGCGGCAAGGGCAACATCTCAGTCACTGCCAACGTTGCACCACAGGCCATGCATGATCTTTGCAACGCAGCACTGCGGGGCGACGCTGACCTTGCCCGGCGCATCAACGAATCATTGATGCCGCTGCACAAGGCGCTCTTTATCGAGTCAAACCCCATTCCGGTCAAATGGGCGCTGCAGGAAATGGGTTTGATAGGCGATGGCATGCGCCTGCCTTTGACCCCCCTGAGCGCACGTTGCCACGAGACTGTCCGGCAGGCGCTGCAGCAATGCGGTTTACTGTGACTGGATCTGGTCCTTACCTAATCAAGGAAATACTTATGAAGCCTGTACTCGGTGCGCTGACGGTGGTCGTAATTGGCAGCCTGAGCGGTTGTGGATATATCTTCGGCGATAGTGGTTACTTCCGCGATCGGGGTTCTGATTATCAACAGTCGGTGATCGAGCCGCGCATGGCTGTACCGCAGGAGATTGAGAGCAAGCCGCTGGGTGATCTGTTGCCGGTACCCGGTCAGGTTGCGGTGGTCGATGAGCCGGGCAAGTTTGAAGTGCCGCGTCCTCAGACCCTGTCCATCGCTGCCAGTGGCGTCGAGTTTTCCTTGCAGCAGAATGGTGCAGTCCGCTGGGTTCAGGCGCAACGCTCACAAGCCGAAACCTGGCCTCAGGTACGCCAGTTTTTTGCCGATTATCAGGTTCCGGTAGTCAGCGAATCACCTAGCCTGGGTGAATTGCAGACAGGTTGGCTAGCCTTTGATGATCAGTCCGATAATCCCTTGTTGCGTCGGATTCTGCCTGCGGTTGGACAGGGGCGACGAGTGGATGGACAGGAGCAGCGTTTTCGCGTTCGCGTTGAGCCTGGCGTTCAGTCAGGCAGTAGTGAGATTTTTGTCCTGCATATGGATCGCAGCAAGGGTGGCAGTCGCACGGAGTGGCCCGACAGCTCGGATAACGCCAATCTTGAACGTGCAGTACTGGCGGAAATGGAGAGCTACCTCAGCCTCAGCCGCACTGGTGACAGTGCCTCGCTGGTCGCTCAGCGTATCAGCTCGGCGCAACGTGCAACGCTGGGTGTGGATGGTGCCGGTAATCCGTTGTTGAATGTGCCTGCTGATTTCAACCGCGCCTGGACGGCGGTCGGTCAGGCGCTGGCGGATGCTGACATTCTGGTCACTGACTTGAATCGCAGTGTGGGTGTGTACTATGTCGATCTGGCGCAAAGTGCCCGCGAGAGCCAGGAAAAACCCGGCTTCTTCTCACGTCTCTTTGGCCGCGGCGAGACTGAAACTGATGAACAACAGCGCTTACAGGTCCGTTTGACTTCCTTTGGTGACGCTGTGCAGGTAACGGTACAGAAAGATATTGATACCGCTGCCGGGTCAGCTGAGGCACGCAGCCTGCTCGAGCGGATCAGAGCCAGTCTGGATTGAGCAAGGCACTTCAGTGCATGCGCTATTGCTCGCTGGGTAGTGGCAGTCGTGGTAATGCCACGGTCGTTGAGTACGGCACAACGCGGCTGTTGATCGACTGTGGCTTCAGCCTCAAGGCTACTGAGCAGCGTTTGGCAATAGCCGGCCTGAGCCCTCGGCAACTGACGGCGATTCTGGTCACCCACGAACATGCAGACCATGTGCAGGGGGTTGAGCGTCTGGCCAGGCGTTACCAATTGCCGGTCTACATGACAGCCGGGACTCGGCGCGCCATGGGCAGTGTTGATCTGGCCTTTGAACGGATTGAGCTGGACTGCCCTTTGCGCATTGGTGAACTTGATGTTTTACCTGTGGCGGTGCCACATGATGCCAATGAGCCCTGCCAGTTTGTATTTGACAGTGGCCAACAGCGCTTTGGCATTCTTACCGACACCGGTGCCATTACGCCTTGGATTGTCGAGTCCTATGGCGAGCTGGACGGTCTTTTTCTCGAGGCCAACTATGATCCAGAGATGCTCGCCAATGGACCTTACCCGCCTTCCCTGCGCGCGCGGGTGGGGGGTGATTTGGGTCACCTGAGCAATCAGCAGTCCGCCGCTCTGCTGGAAAAGCTGAACCTGAATCGCTTGCGGCATGTGGCCATAGCCCATATCAGCGAGAAGAACAATCGACCGGATTTGGCCCTGGGTGCACTCCAGCA
The DNA here is from genome assembly GCA_002840055.1 of Gammaproteobacteria bacterium HGW-Gammaproteobacteria-11. GTDB lineage: Bacteria > Pseudomonadota > Gammaproteobacteria > Pseudomonadales > Pseudomonadaceae > Halopseudomonas. Next base: position 18,658 of record PGZJ01000004.1, read on the forward strand.
GGCCATGAATGGTTGGCACGGCGAGCTGCTGCTGGCCGAACAGAATCAAGGGTTGCCCTGGCAGACCATTGCCGGACCAGACAACCTGACAGATCATCACCCTATTGCCCAGAGCGGGAGCCGATAATGGAAAAACGTACTGAACTATACCGTGGCAAGGCCAAATCGGTCTTCACCACCGACGATCCAGATCGCCTGGTCCTGCTGTTTCGCAATGATACTTCGGCCTTTGACGGCAAGAAGATCGAGCAGCTTGAACGCAAGGGTATGGTCAATAACCGCTTCAATGCCTTCATCATGCAAAAGCTTGAAGAAGCTGGCATTCCCACCCAGTTCGACAGCCTCTTGTCAGACACCGAATGCCTGGTCAAGAAGCTTGATATGGTCCCGGTAGAGTGTGTGGTGCGCAACTATGCTGCCGGCAGTCTGGTCAAGCGACTGGGTGTGGAGGAGGGCATGGCCCTGGTGCCGCCGACCTTTGAACTCTTTCTCAAAGACGATGCCAAGGGCGACCCCTTTATCAATGCCTCGCATGTTGTGACCTTCGGTTGGGCGACGGCTGAGCAACTGGCGCGCATGCAGGAACTGACCCTCCAGGTCAACGGCATCCTCAAGCAGCTGTTTGATCAGGCGGGCCTGCTGCTGGTGGATTTCAAACTGGAATTCGGCCTGTTCAAGGGCCAGATCGTACTGGGCGACGAATTCAGCCCGGACGGCTGCCGCCTGTGGGACAAGGAAACCCGCAAGAAAATGGACAAGGACCGTTTCCGTCAAGGCCTGGGTGGCGTTATCGAAGCCTACGAAGAAGTCGCCCAGCGCCTCGGTGTACCCCTCAGTTAAAGCCTTCCGCAGCCATAGCCAAACTGCTATGATGCGCGCCGACTTAGGAGAGTTGCCGGAGTGGTCGAACGGGACGGATTCGAAATCCGTTGTACGGGCAACCGTACCCAGGGTTCGAATCCCTGACTCTCCGCCATTTTTAAGAAAGCCTTATAATTCAAGTAGATAAATGTCTTTTGGTAAGCTAGTTTTACCTAGAAAATTTACCTAATTTGTAGCTAGGGCTTTCTGAGATTGTCGGGCAAGGTTTCTATAAAGACAGTGGGTTGAAGCTGGCTAAGGATCTGGATCTAAGCTACCCTCGGTTGGTGGGGTTAGGGTTGTTGTTTCAATAATCAGAGGATGATTTATGAAGACTCGTTGGATAGCTGTTGGTCTATTTGTATTTAGCAGCACTGCATTCGGATGGCAGGACGTATCAAAATCTGCAATTGTTCCCGCAGGTGGAGTTTATTGCACAAGCATAGGCAATCTAGACGATTTTGGTGGATATGCGCTCGATGGTGATCAAAGGGGTGCGACAAGGATGGTTAATGAAGGAAAATGCGCCATAGCAAGCAGAAATATCAGGGTTTCCGTTTTTCAAGAAAATGCAGATTACGCAAATTTCATCGCACCAAGTGGTAATGCGTTTTATACCCTTAAAGGCTACCTTCAATACTGATTTATTCCTTCTCTAGCTACCATCAGCGTTACTCAATCAAAAACAGTAGCGCTGCTTAGCAATCGCAGTGGTCGATGCCTCAACCTTCCGGTAATTTCAAAATATCCATCATTGGATTTACAGAGTCATTCTGTAGCCCATTTCCGCTTAACTGTGCTGATTGATACTGATAGCTCTTTAGCTACCTCGGATTGAGACAGGCCAGTCTGCTTTAACTCTTGGACTTTTCCGGAGGTAACTGATTGTGGACGCCCCAGGATCTTCCCTTGTGCTTTAGCTCTCTCTAGCCCAGCTTGTGTACGCTCTATCAGCAAATCACGCTCAAACTCTGCTACAGAAGCTATAACACTCATTGTCATCTTGCCTGCTGGGCTGGTTAGATCAACTCCACCAAGGGCTAGGCAATGAACTCTGATTCCAGCAAGCGCCAGCCGTTCTACTGTTGATCTGACGTCCATAGCGTTTCTTCCTAGCCGGTCTAGCTTGGTAACTACCAGCACATCCCCGCTTTCCATGCGCTCCAATAGCTTGATAAAGCCTTTGCGTTCAGCAGATGGTACAGATCCACTTACCGTCTCTTCAATTACTCGCTGACTATCAATATTGAAGCCAGCGTTCTGGATTTCATGAATTTGGTTTTCAGTGGTTTGATCTAAAGTTGAAACACGGCAGTATGCAAAAGTGCGTGACATGTCATTCATCCTAGGTGGCAAAAACGTAGTGTCATAATAAATCATGGTATCAAAAAAGTAAAGGCTATTTTATGATGCCAATGTGGATAGGGATTTTTGCTGGTGTCATATATGGTCGTTTTTGATCTTTGCATTAGAGGCTTCTGAGTAAATATTCTGTGGTTGGCTCGGATCAGGTAGTCGAACTACGGGAAACACACTAATATCAGATGGCAAACAAGGACTGGTAAAAGACAGTAAATTTGTGTTGTTAAGATTAATTATCGTTTTAATTGAACCTGCGTATTGCAGTAAAGGATGCAAGTATGAGAAAAATAATAGCGATAAAAGGTTATCATTTTTAATTCAAGTATAAAATTCAGTCCTATTAGATCGTGATTCAGAAACACAATATAGCTTTGAGGGGTATATTGAATTTTTGGTTGCTGTGGTTAACAAGATTCGTGGGTATGGTTATGCCAGCAACAGTCTAAGTACTGTGTCCTAACTCAGACGCAGGCATGGTTTTAGAGTTAGCTGTAACAACTGGACAATTTTCTATGAGTTAGAAGGGCAGGGGAATAGCCACTGGCTTGTCAAAAGGAAATAAAAATGGCTGTGATTAATTGTAAAGAATGTGGTGGAACCGTAAGCACAACTGCAAATGCATGTCCTCACTGTGGCGCTAATCCAAGTGCTTTTAAGGATAAACCAGTAAATTTTAAAGCTACAGAAGTGAAGAAAAAAAGAGGGCCAATGTTTTATATATTAGCCTTCATAGCATTATCTTGGGTTATTTCATTTTTGAATAAAGGTTTTGAAAGTATTACTTCTAGGGGAGGCGAGTCTACTTCAGCAGCACAAAAAAATACAAATGAAACACGCCAGCAGAGCTCAGCTTCTGATGGTGCTGTTAATCAAAGCCAGCCATCACGGGTGTCGACATCTGGATCGGTAACATCAAACGCAGTAACCACTGCTTCGCTATCTGACGATCAGATGGTACGTACCTGTAGAGCTGCAATTAGCGCTATTATGTCTCAACCAGTGAACATAACTTTCGGAATGATGAGGGGTGGTTTTGCTCAGGTTAGCTATGTAAGACCAATGGATGGGCAGCAATTCGACTATCAGTGTAAATTTAGTGGCGATACTGTAATTTGGCGAGGTTTTATTGATAGACAGTGGGGCCGTTGGAGAGATGGGCCGCATGATAGTGTTGTTAAATTTGTTGTTAACGGATCTATTATTAATATAAAAGAATTTTACGGGGCTAGTGTAGCAGTAGATAAGGATATTGAAATTTAGTGCGTAAATTAATTTGATTGAATTTCATAGTATAGAATTATGATATTAGTTTTTTATGGATAGGCCTTGAATAACAAGGCCTAGTTTTAGAATTAATTAAAATAATTACGTGTTAGGGTTAAGCAGGCGTCCTGTTTTTAGGGTGTTTTTGAGCCGCCATAATCCCTGACGGACGTACCCTTTCTGTAGCCTTTTCCTCGTTTTTTTGCCAGATAAGATATGGCATAAAAAGCTGAATCTCTCTCTAGTTTGTTTCTAATGCTCAGTCCATATTTGGCTTTGTTGTCCTTAACTCCCTGAAGATGACCCCCTTTACTAACCTGATTCCAAAGGTCACAGGCTATACCATAAAACCCTGTTCGACGTAGGTGGCTTCCTGCTGTAGCCATTTTATGACGATCAACAAGGATCCAGCAGTGGTAATGTGCTCGTTTGCTTTTCTCAACTTCCCTTACCCACAAATATTGAATATGCTTGTGTATGCCAAGTTGTTTTGGTCTAGGTGCTGGTGAGATTTGCTTTCTAGTTGATGGTTTTCTGTTGCATCTAGGCTTTAGTTTTTTGTGGATAAGCCTGTTAAAAAACTCACTTACAAGCCTGTTTTCATCTAGTGGACACTGATAAGTATTAGTAACAGGTAAGTGCAAATCAAACCTGACAAGAAAGCATTGTTTTAGCTTTTGTGTCATGTATTCAAATCTAAGGTACGTTTCTTCAAGGATTTTTGGAATCATTTCATACTGATTGTTTTTGCCAGTGTTTATTGGATATCCTTTATATGTGGACATTGGTTACCTCCTATTATCTTTCTGTTTCTTTGAAACTCCTTAGGCTATCTTGTAGCCTTAGTATGTATTTGGTTTCTTTAATTTGAAGATGATTTTAAAGCTGTTTGTATTCTAAAAAACACCCTTATATTCTATTTAATTTAGATTTAATATTAGATAGTAAAGAAAACCCGCCAAATTTAGGACGCAAAAAAGCACACTCCCATCAAATACTACGCGGGGGTGAGCTAAAAAATGGTCTGAATTTTGGTGTCAGAGTTAATTTTTTAAACTAACCAAGACCCTTTCAAAATACCACAAGTCTGGATTTTGTCAATAGCGAATAGTTAATACATTGAGTATTCGTGCTGCATAGATAGCGCTTAAATGGGTCTATAAGCGCGCTTGACGTATGGCCCTATGCCACCCTATAGGGCGTTGTATTGCTGCCTCTTAAAGGGTGGCTGTGGGCGCTTACAGAGCTATATTTTATACCCGTTCCAGGGTGACGTCTGGTTGTATATTCTTTTGTCTTAAATAAATTCAAAATCTAATATTGCTATAGCTACTTTTTTCTGTTCGAGTGATGGACCGGCAGAGTATGTATCGTAAGTAATTGATCCGATTTTGTGGCCTAATATGTAAGGAATGATACCAATGAATGCTCCACCTTGATGTAATTGTGTTGCTGTGGTTTTTCTTATGGAGTGGAAGGTGTATTTTTTATCGAAGCCAAGGCTGGTTTTTAGCCTGCCAAACCTTTTGCTTAGGTAGTCAAATCGGTTTCCGTAAAGGTTTTTGCCGCCTGAAAAAAGGTATTCGGATTTGGCTCTTCCAGACATTAAGCGAATCAATGTTTTTATGAGTTTAGGGTTAATTGGAATTTCTCTTTCGCCAGACTTGGTTTTTGATTCATGAATTATTATGTAGGGTGATTCGCTTTTAATGTTGACTATATCTTGATTTCTCAATCTGCCAATTTCTTCAATTCTGCAACCTGTGTATGCTGCTATTTCAATAACATCTGCTAAGTTTTGATCTGTGTTTTTCGCGGCAATATAGATTCTTTCTAAATCATTTTTTGAGAACTCAAAATAGCTATTAGTGTTCAGCTTATTTCTTTTGGGCAATGCGTGATTCTCAAACGGGTTTTTTATCTTGGAGTACTTTTCTTCAAATTTGTCATCAAACTTTACTGCCCAGGCCCAAAATGCATTGCCAGCCCATAGATATTGTTTTTTTGTTGAAATTGAATCTGATACGGACTCTATAAAATTGCTAACGTTTCTAAAATTAAATTCCTTTTTTGTCTTTTCAAAGTAAGAGGATATTTTTTCTAGTCGTGATAATTGCTGATCAGCTGTTTTGGGTTTTAATCTTTTTGATATGTAGTTCTTGTAATCTAAAATTAGTTTTTTGCTAAACGGTTCTTTTATGTATTTTTCAGGTTCTCTAAATATTCTTTGAATTTCTTCTCTTTCTGCTTCATTTTGTTTGAAGGTTGAAGAAATCTTGTCCAAATTAAGTATGATGTTATATTGCTTCTGCATCTCATGTATGTTCAGTCGTTCGCTGTCAGTTAGTTCTCTTTTTTCTTTCCTTGCCTTGGCTTCAAGATTTACTCCATCTCTCAGCAATTGCCCTGCTTTAAACATCGTTTCATATGAAATCTGTCCCGCTTCACATTGGCTTACTAGATATTCTACCAAGTTTAAATATTCACTTTCAGAGATGTGGGCGTGACTATCTTTATTTACAATTCTTTTAAAGTTCTCTTTGTATCTTTCTTCGTTTTCAATGGCGCGTTCAATTGCAATTTCTTTTGGATGGTCTTTAAAGCTTTCTTTTTTTGATCTGTAAAATTCAAATTGTGCTTTCCATATTGCTAAGTACCTTAAGCTTTTATTTTTTGCTTCAATCCGTGAGCTTGTCTTCATTGATCTTGACAAAATAGATTTACCCAAAAGTGGTTGAATGTCCTTTGGAACGGTCAGCCTGACATGCCAAGTGCCGCCTTGATTTACTAAATGATCAGCCATGAACTTTCACCAATTTTACCTAAGGTTTTTACCTAAAATACTACCGCTCCCCACAAAGCATCAAGTTTATTGGCTTCTAGCGTCTTTGTCTTATGTTCCCTGACTCTCCGCCAATAAAGCAAAAAGCCCAGCCCAGCTGGGCTTTTTGCTTTATCAGGCGAGCTCTCGGTGAGAGCCCTCGTTCGACCGAGCCTGCGCAGCAGGCGAAGGAACAGCGGAGCGGAGCGACGCTGGCCCCGGAGGGGTGAGGCGCAAAGCGCCGAATAATCCCTGACATGGAGGTGCAGCTTGCACGCACTTGCCTAGCTGGGCTTTGTGCTTTATCAGGCGAGCTCTCGGTGAGAGCCCTCGTTCGACCGAGCCTGCGCAGCAGGCGAAGGAACAGCGGAGCGACGCTGGCCGGTGTGCCGGCCCAGCCCGCAGGGGTGAGGCGCATAGCGCCGAATAATCCCTGACATGAAGGTGCAGCTTGCACGCACTTGCCCAGCTGGGCTTTGTGCTTTATCAGGCGAGCTCTCGCTGAGGCCCCGCTTTCGGCAGCCTCAGCGAGGGCTCAGCTCAGTTGAAAGCCCCTCATTGACGGTAATCTGCGCCTGTTCCAACAGGCTGGCCAGTGACACTTCCAGCTTTTCGGAGACGATCTCGGCTCTGAGAATGTCGCGTTCGTCCTCATAGCTTTGTCTGTCGAGCGCTCTTTTATCGATAAGCTGGACTACTTTCCAGACGCCATCCTGAAAGACCGGCGATTCGATGAATTCGTTTGTGCCGAGCAGGGCAATTTTCTCTTGAACCTCGGGATCTATCTCGCTGCCGAGCAACCAGGGCGTTTCGATTTTCGTTAACTGCGGGTTCATTGCAGGTGGGCTACTGCGGTTTAGCAGTGCATCCAGCGTTGATAAGGCGAGCTCGGCGTTATCTGTTTCCCAGATCATGAAACGGTACAGGGTCTGCTGCGGCTGGCGCTCATAACGCTCACGAATCAAGGCCTCATCAATGGTCATGTTATCCATGAGTTGTTGAACATATAGCTGGGCCAGTAGCGTCTGCTCGAACAGCTCCAGCTCAAGCTTGAACCTATCCGTTTCATGCATGTTGGTGCTGATAGCCTGTTGGGCGAGCAGGGTTGTCATGATCAAGTCCTTGGCCGCCTTGCTCTTCTGCGCAGAGAGGTTGGCTTGTTCGCTCTCGGGTCCTGCACCTTCGACAGCGTATTCCTGTTCCCTTGATTGCAGTAGAAAAGCATAGATGTCACTGCTCAGATTGACGCCGTTGACCTGGGCAAAAATGGCCGGATCGGTGATGTTGCCTGACTGCTGGTCGGCCTGCGTTGCGCTTGTTTGTGCTGACATTGCGAACACAAGCAGGCTGGCGAGGCTGATTGCTAAAGTGGGTTTTTTCACGTCATTACCTGGGACGACCGGAAGGGTTGAGACCGTACAGTTCACAGCCCAGGCCTGGGTCTGTGAACTGTTGTCCAGAGAAATAAGCTGCGAAATGGCTGTTTAGAGATAGCGTCTGATATCGTTGTAGACCGTCTGGTTGTTGAGCAGGCCGAGGTGTGACGTGTTGGCTGTCTGTCGACTGGTACCACAGCGTGCGCTGCTGTTGGGAATGATGATCTCATCACGGTCAGACCAGAGCGATACATCGCAACCGCGACCATTCAGGGACTTGAGGAAGTCGGAGTTGTAACGCATCTCGAAACAGGCCGGGCTGAAGCAACCATAGGCCCAGGATGTGCCATAGTGCGGCGTACCCAGTGTCACCAGGCGGTTGGTGGCTGTTGAGCCGCCTTCAAATACGCGGTACCAACGTGATACCAGGCCACCGTTGGAGTGCGCGATGATTTTCGCTTGGCGGTTGTTGTGGGCCGGTCTCAGGTTACTGATGTAGTTTCCGAGATTGCGCGCGCTGGTCTTGTTACTGGCGCCCAGGCTGTTATAGCCAAATTTGTACATGGAACAGGCTGGAACGCCATCGTTTCTGAAGCGGTTGATCATGTTGTCGAACTGACCGCCCCAGCCGGAGAAACCGTGAACAAATACAATGGGGTCCGCATTACAGGCATTGGCCACCCCGGAAAAGGGCAGTGCAGCGAGCATGGCCAGCATGGGCAGCATTTTTGTACGCGTTTTCATTACCTTATCCTTTTTATTGGTTTTTAACTGCTTGGCCTCGGGCGGATGGGCTGTTGCGGAGAACGGGCTTCCGGCACTGCCATGAAAGAACTGTCTCGAGATAAATAAATGTCTCGCCGCGCGAAGGTGTCTCATAATAAGACTGTAAAGATTTGGACGAAATCACCCGTATGGATGGATTTTTTACCGTTTTTTGACACAGCTATGGGTGGCAGGGCCCGATACCCGCTGGATTTTATTGCCACAGAAAGCTGAGTGCGACATACCGACAACCCCGGCTAACCGGTTGAACCTTGTGCAACAATGATCCCGAGAACACCAGTGCAGCGCCGGCTGGCGGACGATAGCGGTCGTCACTGAATTCCGGGAAAACCAGTTCGCCACCTTCGTAATCGTCATTCAGGTTGAGGCTAAGGGCAAAGTGTCTGTGCCGTGTTTCTGGGCTGATATTGTCCCGGTGTGCGGCAAAGTGTCCGGCTTGATCAGCTGGATAGGCCACGATCTTGAAACCTTCAGTGCGGGTGGGCAGATAATGAAAGCTGCGGGCCATGACCGGCAGAATGCGCTGCTGAAGGGCACTGTTGAGCGCTGCCACAAGGGTCTTATCCTGCAGGCTGTGATCGAGTCTGGACTTGTATGTCTGATCCGGCATCAGCACCCTTTCAGTCCCTTGTCGCCGTGGCATGCCGCTGGGTGAGTGATTCTGCTGCCAGCACCTCAGTAAAGCCTGAGCAATGTCTGTGTTTATGACTTCAGGGATCATCAATACCGGAGCAGTCGCGCTGATCAGTTGGCTGTCTCGGCGCTTAGGGAGGCGGTCTATCTCAGCCACAAGCTCGGCCTGGCCGGGGGCTTGCAGGGTGGTTACCAGACGCAGGTCCGGTCCCAGGACCAAGGCTAACAAGTCTGGTTGCTCATGGCCGCTCAGGCGCAGACAAAGTGATGCAGCATTATCCAGAACAGGCCATGCCGGTTTGTCGCCATGGCGCTCACTGCCCAAGACCACAACCAGATTGAAGGTATCAGTGGGATGCAGATGAGCCACCGCCGCGATGTTCTTAGCGAGCAGGAGGACGGTAGCCTTGCCGCAGCAGGACTCATAGAAAAAGCGACTGACACCGTTCTCGCTTGGCAGAAGAAAATCGGGCAGTGCGTCTCCAGGTTGCAGGGTTAAGGGCATGGCAGTTCATCGGGTATGGACAGTCGATTCACCATAAGCCATGCATATTTCAATTCAGTGTTCCGCTTTTTAATAACTCATCGCGATTACTGGCAATTTCTCATGTCATAAAAAATCAGTGCTTTGGTAGTGAAACGCTTATCAAAGCTTCATTTTGTCGCCGCCGACTTGTCATAACCGCTTTTCATCATAGCTGGGTTGATAACAAACCCCTGATGAGGAAAGACGCATGACCACAGATATGAACAAGGTGCTGGTAGTTGATCATGGCGAAGGCGACGAGCCGCAGGTCAATTACTCACTGAACCCGACCTTTGCCGCGGTTTTGCAGGCTCGACTGGCTCGCCGCGATGTGCTCAAGGGCACAGTCGGCGCTGCTGCTTTGGGTTTGCTGGGCACCAGTCTGACTGGTTGTATCAGCAGTGGTGGTAGTTCGAGCGACAATGACAATGGTGGCACACCCGCTCCGGCGCTGTTGGGTTTCGAAGCGGTAGCGGCCAGCGAAGCCGATACCATCGTTGTGCCAGAAGGCTACAGCTTTCAGGTGCTGGCCCCCTGGGGCACGCCAATCATTGGTGGTCTGGCCGCGCAAAGCCTGACTGAGTCGACCGGTGCTGACCAGGCACTGCAGGTTGGCAGTCACCACGATGGCATGCATTTTTTCCCGATTGAGGGTCAGGATCCCTATCAGGGCAGCTCGGATGACGGCTTGCTGGTGATCAACCATGAGTATGTTGAGCCGCGCTTTATGCATGCCGACTCAGTGGGTCAGTCGCTGAATTCAGGTGCGGTGCGGATATACACCGACGCTGAGGATAATCGCTTCCGCGACACCGATGAGGTGTTGAAGGAAATGAACGCTCATGGCATCAGTATCTTCCGTATTCGCAAGGACCTGGACAACCAGTGGGCCATTCAGGCTGATGCACTGAACCGCCGTATTACCGCGCTGACACCCATGGAGATTCAGGGTCCGGTCCGTGGTACCGACTTTGTGCGAACCCTCTACAGCCCGACCGGCACCATGACGCGCGGCACCTTGAACAACTGTGGACATGGTGTGACGCCCTGGAATACCTACATGTTCTCCGAAGAGAACTGGGCCGGTTACTTCCGTAATGGCGGGAATGCTAATCCCCGTGAGCATTCACGCTATGGTGTCAACTCCAGCCCGACCGGCACCGGCCGTTATGCCTGGGAGTTGGCACAAAGCGGCGAAGATCAGTACATCCGCTTTGATGCCAGCATCAAGGGTGCCAATGCCACTGAAGACTATCGTAACGAGCCGCTGTGCTTTGGTTGGATGGTCGAGGTTGATCCGTTCGATCCTGAGGATGTGCCGAAGAAACGCACTGCCATGGGCCGCTTTGCCCATGAAGGCGTGATTTTTGCGCCGGCGGTCGAAGGGCGCTCAGTGGTGTGTTATTCGGGTGATGATTCCACCTTCCAGTACATTTACAAATTCGTCAGCGCCCAGGCGTTCAACGCCGCAACGGCCAACGGCAGCCTGCTGGATAACGGCATTCTGTATGTTGCCCGTTTCAACGAGGACGGCACGGGTGACTGGCTGCCGCTGGTCTATGGCCAGAACGGTCTGATCGATGCCAATGGCTTCAGCAGTCAGGCGGATGTGCTGGTCAATACCCGTCTGGCCGCTGATACCGTCGGTGCTACGCCGATGGATCGCCCGGAATGGGGTGCGGTTGACCCGAATAACGGCGATGTGTATTTCACCTTGACCAATAACAGCGGTCGTAATGACGGCAATATCGATGCGGTGAACCCGCGGGTGACCAACCGTCATGGCCAGATTATACGCTGGACGGAGGAAAACGCTGACCATACGTCGCTACGCTTCGAGTGGGAATTGTTCCTGCTGGGTGGTGACGGAGGTGAAGAAGGTCAGAGCAACCTGATCGGCCGCGATCTCAACGGTGATGTGCTGACGCCTGAGGCCTACATGAGTTCGCCGGACGGTCTGTGGATTGACTATGACAGCCGTGTCTGGATTCAGACTGATATCGGTGAAGGCAGCCAGAATGTGGGCGTTTATCAGATCATGGGCAACAACTGCATGTTTGCAGCGGACCCGGTCACGGGCGAGATTCGTCGCTTTCTGACCGGCCCGGTTGGTCAGGAAATTACCGGCTGCATCAGCACACCGGATCAGCGTACCTTGTTTATCAACGTACAGCATCCAGGCGCCACCACTACGGCCACCGAGTGGTCCGAGGGAACAGTGCGCAGCCGCTTCCCGGACTACAGCGACAGCATTTCCCCGCGCTCTGCGACCATCGTCATTACCAAGGATGACGGCGGCATCATAGGTAGCTGATAAGTCCCGGGCTGAGTGTGCCGCGCATGGTCAGCCCGGGTTTTTACTTTTACCAGGGTGCTCTATCAGCATCCTGCTTTCCGAGGATTGGATTATGGGTATTGGCGGCGTAAGTATCGGCTCGCTGTTGATCGTGCTGGTGATCGTCATGTTGTTGTTTGGTACCAAGCGGCTGCGCAGCATCGGCGGTGATCTGGGCAGTGCCTTGAGCGGGTTCAAGAAGGCAGTCAAAGAGGGTGAGGACAGTCGCGAAGCCTTGAACCTTGAGGCCGAAGCGGTGCAGGTTTCTTCTGCAGGCCGCGACAGCGAACGCAGCACGTCCTGACAGGAGGTAGCAGCATGTTTGACAGCGGCATGATGGAGTGGCTGGTGATTGTCATGGTGGCGCTGCTGGTATTGGGCCCGCAGCGCTGTATGACATTGCTGAAAATGCTCGGTTTGATGCTGGGCAAGGCCAAGGCGGCCTTTGCTGATGTGCAGCGGCAAGTCACGGAAGAACTGCCCAATGATGAGCTGCAGGCGCTGGATCAGCAGGTCAAGTGCTTGCGAACCACCAATATTCGGCGCAGGGCGTTGGAGTTGGTGGAGCTGGATGGTGAAAAAAAACAGGGCTGACATGCGTTGCATGGCAGCCCTGGGTTGGTGTGGATTGATTGAGATTATGGTTCGCAGGGCTCTGCCGCTGAGGCTAAGCTCCGGAAACCCGGTACTGGAGAAGGGCCATCGATAGTAAAGGTGCATCCATAATTGGCATCGGCAACAACTTCGGGGTCGTTAACCACATCACCAGCCGGTCGTACGCCGGTTTCTACCCAACTGACCAGGTCCGAAAAGCTCTGGACGAACTCAGCTTGAGAAAACTCGCAGTGACCGGGGGATCGAATTGCTCTTTGTACAAGCAAGTCCTCATTCCCACGTTCCAAGGCGCGTTGATAGTAGATCTGTTGCATGCTGAATGGGACGAACAAGTCTCCTAATGTGTGCATGGTTAAAACGGGTACATCAAACTCACCATTGATAACAGGGATCAGGCGCAAGCCGTCATCACGTAAACCGTTAGCGCCGGGAACTGCTTCTGCCTGGACAATAGTCTGATTGAAGAGCCTTTCCTGGAAGCTCAAGCTTGGCGTGAGAGGGTTTTCAAATCGGTAGGTAAAATCTCTAGTGTCAACAACGCTATCGAAGAGAATCCCAGTTACAGTGCCATCGGCGCCAGCAAAGCTTTGAAGCAAATCTTGGAATGCACCAAAAGAATAGGCGGAGTTGTAAAAGGGTCTTTCTCCACCGCTCAAATTTTTCAGTGTTTCAAACAGCCGCTGGCCATCTTCGTTTAACGTTCCATAAACTTGCTGTATGTAAGGGAAAAAGCCTGGGGATGTATTGGCAACCGGGGCTCCCAGTGCAGGGGTCCATAGCGTGGAGCGTGCTGTGCCAAGTTTGACTAAGGCGTCTTCCGGCGATACAGGGAAGCTGGTTGCACCAACACCTGCCAATTCATACAAAGCAAGAGAGTAGGCTGTAAAGTAATCGAATAATGCGGTATCACCCATAACTCCGCAAAATGGGGCTGCACCCGCGTATTCAACATAGTTATTTGCGGTATTGCGTGTTTCAAGCTCAACGGCAGCACCGGCTATATGTCCACCCATGGAAACGCCGCTGATTAGGTATTGACTCGGTACGTCTGAAATACCGGTGAGCTCGTTGAATGCCAGTGCAAGGGCATTGGTATCTTCGACGCCAACTTGAACGTTATAGCTATTAGCACTGTATGAAGACGCTGCCCAAGCGTAGTTATTTTCTATAAGCCATCTGCGAAGCTCTTCAGGTGGTGAGTCAACTGTCAGGTCAGTACCTTCGCCACGGAACCCATGTGTCCACATGACTAATTTGCCGTTCCAGTCAGCAGGAACCTCAATGCGAAATCCTGCTTCGCGGGTTTCTTCTTCATCTACAAAGTAAGCACCGGAAAAAAGCTCGGTGTCAGTTTCAGCCAGCGCGGTGAAGTTGTTGACTTGCGCGAGATTAACTTGGAACTCATCGTTTGCAATTCTTTGCTGCTGAGGCGTTAAAGGTGCAGATGGTGCTGCGGAGCTACCGCCACCACCGCCACCACCGCCACCACCGCCACTCAAACAACCACCCAAGGCGATGGCGCTGATCACAAGGCCCAGATAGGCTGACTTCTTTAATACGTGCATTATTATTCTCCTGACGGCAAGGCCAAAAATTGTTGTTATGTTGATGCGGTGTTAATGCTGGCAATGCTGGCATTAGTAAAGCCTGTAAGCTGTCTCACGGCAAGACAGCAGTTTGTAACTGGGCGTGGTTTTCAGTCGAATGGATAGCGCCTCATTGATAGTCCTGATCGCTGTATCGGAAATATCACCCTTTTGGGTGATGCTGGCGGCCTGGTTGACCCCCAGGTTTTGTCTTTTCTGTCAGCGGGTGACGGATTAACCCGTTCAGGGGGTTGTCGGGGGATGGCAATTTCGTGACAATCGGTTCGCCTGTAACCCTTGTTTCAGACCTATAACAATAATTTTGCAAAGAAAGGTCATTAGTATTGCTGCTGATGATCTGGCCCCTTGAAGGGCCCCTGTCTTTGCTCTGGAGAACGCATGCCCCTGGATGCCCGCCTGTCAATTGACCCTCTGCTCAAGCTGCTGACGCTGGTGTTGGTGTTGCTGGCTGCCGTGCTGCTTGGACGGCTGACCTGGGTTATTGTCGAGCCGGACAGCGTGCTGCCGCCCATCTCGGTCGGGGGTGTTGACAGCTCAAGCGCGACCCCTTCAGGTGCCCAGCGTGGCTATCTCGATATTGCCTCCCTTTCGGTGTTCGGTGCTGCGGCGCAAAGCGGTACTGCGGTGGTCAACGCCCCCGATACCTCCTTGAGCTGGGTGCTCAAGGGTGTGCTGTCAGATCCGGATCCGCAGCGCAGTGCAGCCATTCTTGCGCCTCAGGGACAACCTGAGCGCGCCTATCGCGTGGGTGCCAGCCTGCCGGGTAACGTGAGACTGGAGCAGGTATTGTCTGATCGAGTCATTCTGGCACGTGATGGCAAGCTTGAAACCCTGCGTTTGCAGCGTACCCAGCCTGGGGCTGCTCGATCGCCATCCAGACGCACAGCCAATTTACCTCCCGTCGATTCCAATCTGAGCCTGGCCGAGGATGGCGGCGTTGCCCGTATTGACCGCGAGGCATGGATGTCCGACCCCGAGCGCTTCATGGACGTGATCAGCGCCAGTCCGGTGATGGTTGACGGCGCCATGTACGGTATTGAAGTGAGCCCGGCGCGCAATGCCCGTGAGTTTGAGGCTGCCGGCTTGCAGTCTGGTGATGTGGTGATTGCCGTCGAAGGCACGCCAGTAGCAGAAATCAACGACTACCGTGACATTCTTCAGGAACTGACCGGGGACACTGTGACCCTGTTGCTTGAAAGAGGCGGTGAGCCCCTGTCTATAACGATAACGATGGATTGAGACACGATGCTGATGTTGTCCAAGATGACCCGCCGTACCCTGCCTTTGATGCTGGGCTTGAGCCTTCTGAGTGCGGCTGTGCAGGCGCAGACTGCAGTGCACTCCGTTGGTGACCCGGATGAAGAGCTGGTGCTCAATCTGCGTGATGCTGAAATCAACGGGCTGATCGAAATTGTCAGCCAGGAGACAGGCATCAATTTCATCGTTGATCCCAGGGTCAGAGGGCAGGTCAATGTGGTGTCGGGTCAACCTATTCGCCGGGGTGAACTCTACGACCTGTTTCTTGGTGTGCTCAAGTCCTATGGTTTTGCCGCAGTCACCAGTCCGGATGGGGTAGTGCGTATCCTGCCGGATGTTCAAGCCAAGGAAAACGAGATTGCCCCGCTGGACGAAGGCAGCCGATCGGATGACATCATCACTCATGTTATTGGCGTGCGTTATGTCAATGCCGGACAGCTGGTGCGTATCCTGCGCCCATTGATGCCCAAATCTGCGCATCTGGCGGCAGCGGTGGAGTCCAATACGCTGCTGATCTCCGATACCGCTGCGAATGTGCGTCGGATCCAGGGTCTGATACAGCAAATTGATACTGAATCGATGGAAGATTTCGAGATAATTTCGCTGGAACATGCGTCAGCTGTTGATGTGGTACGCATGGTGCAAACCCTTGATGCGCCGATTCCTGGCGAGGATTTCACCAAGCGGGCGCGGGTGATTGCCGATGACCGAACCAATACCGTGATCCTGCGAGGCGATCCGGAAAATCGTCTGGCCTTGCGCGGCATTATCCAACGTCTGGATACGCCTGCGGACGACGGCGCAACCCAGGTCCATTATCTGCGTTATGCCAAGGCCGAGGACGTTGCAGAAGTGCTGCGCGGGATTGCCGAAGGTCTGGAGCAGGAGCAGGCTCCGACCCAGCAAGGTGTTGATGGCAGCATGGGCAGTATGGGCAGCGGCCAATATGGAACACAAAACAGCAGTATTCGTATTCAGGCGCATGAGAGCACCAATTCGGTTGTGATCTACGGCCCGGCCGAGCTGTCCCGAGAAATGGCCTCCATTATCCGTCAGTTGGATATTCGCCGTGCTCAGGTTCTGGTTGAGGCGGTCATCGCTGAAGTGTCCTATGACCGTGCCAAGGAGTTGGGTGTGCAGTGGGGCATAGGTAACGAAAGTGCGGGCGTCGGTATTATCAACTTCAACCGTGGTGGCAATGGCATCGTCAATCTGGCCTCTGGTGTCAACGCCTTCCTCGAAGGCACTGTTACGACACCGCCGTCACTTGGCAATGGTCTGGCTCTGGGTGGCCTGGCGAGCATCGGCAGCAGCCAGATTGCGCTGCTGATCAACGCGCTGCAAAGCGACAGTTCCAGCAATATTCTTTCCACACCCTCGCTGATGACGCTGGACAATGAAGAGGCCGAGATTGTGGTCGGTCAGAACGTCCCCTTTATCTCCGGACGTTCGGTTGAGGCCTCGGGTCAGGCCTTCGACACCATTCAGCGCGAGGACGTGGGTATCAAGTTGCGGATCAAGCCGCAAATTAACGAAGGCAATGCAGTGCGCCTGGAGATCGAGCAGGAAGTCTCGCAGATTGCCCAGGGCGTGACCGGTGCAGCTGACTTGATCACCAATACCCGCAGCCTGAAAACCCATGTCATGGTCGATGACAACGAGCTGATTGTGCTCGGTGGTTTGATTGATGATCAACTGGTCGAGACCCGGGACAAGGTCCCGGGTCTGGGCGACATTCCTGGCCTGGGTCGCTTGTTCCGCTACGACACGGCGCGCATGGAAAAGCGTAATCTGATGGTGTTCCTGCGCCCGGTGATCATCCGTGACAGTGCTGTAGCCCAGGATCTGACCCATTCCAAGTACAGCTATATCCGCGATCAGCAACTGCAGGAGCGCAACCGCGCCGGTAATCTGTTGCCGCGCAACGACACACCGGTTCTCCCCGACTGGAGTTATCTGATGTCACTTCCGGCGCCCTTCGAGAATGCCATCATGGGTGGTGTTCCGGCACGTGCTGCATTGCCTGCACCGCCCCCACCGGTGGTGGAATAAAGATGGGGTGCTGTCATGAGTGACGCAGAGCTGAGTGACATGCTGCCGGCTACGGACGGCCCTCAGGCTGAAACGGGTTACCGTTTTGCCCGGCGCTTTGGCGTGCTGCCTGGTTCGGTGATTCAGGGTTTTCTGGATGTGTATGTGCGCTCTGACTGTGATCCGCAAGCCTTGATTGAGCTGCGGCGGCGATCCGAGCACCCGTTGAAACCCCATGTTCTGGATGATGATGCCTTTGCTGCAAGGCTGCGTGATCGCTACGAGCGTTCAGCCAATGATGCCATGCAGTTTGTCGAGGGGCTCAGCGAGGATGCCGATCTGATGTCGGTGGCCCAGTCCCTGGCTGAGCCTGAGGATCTGCTGGAGTCACAGGACGAAGCGCCAATCATTCGCCTGATCAATGCGCTGCTCTCCGAGGCGGTCAAGGAAAATGCCTCGGATATCCACATTGAGCCCTTCGAAAACCGCCTGTCGATCCGCCTGCGAGTGGATGGTGTGTTGCGCGATATTCTCGAACCGCCGCGCGCACTGGCGCCGGTCATCGTCTCGCGGATCAAGGTGATGGCCAAGCTGGATATTGCCGAGAAGCGGCTGCCCCAGGACGGCCGTATTGGTCTGCGCCTGGTCGGACGCGCAGTGGATGTGCGGGTCTCGACCCTGCCCTCCGGGCATGGTGAACGGGTGGTATTGCGTTTGCTCGACAAGCAGGCTGGACGGCTGGAATTGCGCCAGTTGGGCATGGGTGCGGATCACTACGAAGCCATGGAGCGGGTCATCAGTCGCCCGCATGGCATTGTCCTGGTTACCGGTCCCACCGGCTCGGGCAAGACCACCACGCTGTATTCGGCCTTGATGCAATTGAATGACCGCAGTCGCAATATTCTGACGGTTGAAGATCCGATCGAATACTACCTCGATGGTATTGGCCAGACACAAATCAACACCAAGGTCGACATGACCTTTGCCCGTGGTCTGCGGGCCATCCTGCGTCAGGATCCGGATGTGGTGATGGTCGGTGAAATTCGCGATGTGGAAACGGTACAGATTGCCATTCAGGCCAGCTTGACCGGCCACCTGGTGTTTTCCACCCTGCACACCAATACCGCCGTGGGTGCCATTACCCGATTACGTGACATGGGCGTGGAACCCTTTCTGTTGTCCTCGACCCTGAACGGCGTGCTGGCCCAGCGACTGGTACGGACGCTATGCCCGACATGCCGGCGCGCACATCCGGCTTCAGCCAGCGAATGCCGATTGATGGGCGTGGATGCCGCTGAGGCCCCAACCATTTATAGCCCGGTCGGTTGTGACGAATGTAATAACCACGGCTACAAAGGACGAACTGGTATTTATGAGCTGATTGAGGTGGACGATACCCTTCGCGGTCTGATCCATGACGGTGCCAGTGAACAGGCCATGGTCCGGCATGCCCGTCTGGCACAAACCGGCATACGGCAGGATGGTATCCGGCGTGTGCTGGCGGGTCAGACCACCCTGGAAGAAGTGCTGCGCGTTACCAGGGAGGACTGATTGTGCCGGCATTCGAATACGTCGCAGTCGATCAGGCCGGTCGCACCCGCAAGGGTGTCGAGGAGGGTGACTCGTCCCGTCAGGTTCGTG
The DNA here is from genome assembly GCA_002840055.1 of Gammaproteobacteria bacterium HGW-Gammaproteobacteria-11. Lineage (GTDB taxonomy): Bacteria > Pseudomonadota > Gammaproteobacteria > Pseudomonadales > Pseudomonadaceae > Halopseudomonas. The sequence goes on from PGZJ01000004.1 coordinate 37,772, forward strand.
GGCGGCTGAGGGATCAGGGCCTGATGCCCATGTCAGTCAATCAGGTTGCCGAACGCAAGACCGTGATGCGCATGCCGGTCATGCAACGCGGTATCAAACCCCTTGAGCTGGCGCTGGCAACCCGGCAGATGGCGACGCTGGCAAGGGCCGGCATGCCGATTGAAGAAGTACTCGGTACGGTTGCCCGGCAAAGTGAAACCCAGAAGGTCAAATCCACCCTGTCGGCGGTGCGCACACGCGTCATGGAAGGCTTGCCGCTGGCCCATGCGCTGGGTGAATTTCCCTCGGTGTTTCCGGCGATCTACCGTACCACCCTGGCTGCAGGCGAGCAGGCCGGCCGTCTGGATCTGGTATTGGAGCGGCTGGCTGATAATGTCGAGGCGCAGAATGCCATGCGCCAGAAGATCCAATTGGCGATGTTCTATCCAGCTATTCTGACGGTCATTGCCCTGCTGGTTACCGTGGCACTACTGACCTATGTGGTACCTGAGGTGGTGCAAGTGTTTGCAGGCATGAATCAGGAGCTGCCCTGGTTGACCCGTGCGTTGATTGCAACCAGTGATGCAATGCGTAACTGGGGGCTGTTGATGCTGGTGGCGGGGGTTGTCGGTTTCATTGCGTTCAAACAATTGCTCAAGCGCCCCCAGGCTCGATACCGCTGGGACGCCTGGTTGTTGAAGGTGCCGTTGTTGGGCCGACTGATTCGCGGCCTGAACACCGCGCGCTTTGCCCGCACCTTGAACATCCTGGCTGGCAGCGGCGTGCCATTGCTGGATGCCTTGAACATGAGTGCCAGCGTGATCAGTAACGTGCCCATGCGTGATGCGGTAACCGATGCCGCCAAACGGGTGCGAGAAGGATCCGGGGTGGGTCATGCGCTGGAGCGCAGCGGTTATTTTCCGCCGATGACATTGAGCCTGATCAAAAGTGGGGAGAGTAGCGGCACGCTCGATACCATGCTTGAGCGGGCAGCTGAAACCCAGGAGCGTGAACTCGAAGCCCGTATTGCCATTGTAATGGGGGTATTCGAGCCGCTGCTGATCCTGGCAATGGGGGGCGTGGTATTGATCATCGTGCTGGCCATCCTGTTGCCGATCTTTGAACTCAATCAACTGGTTAACTGATGATGCACAAGACAAGCTATATGGCCCGAGCGGCCCAGCGTGGTTTCACTCTGATCGAGGTCATGGTGGTGGTGGTGATTCTGGGGATTCTGGCGGCTGTGGTCGTGCCCCGGGTCATGGATCGTCCGGATCAGGCGCGCACAACCAAGGCACAGAACGATATTCGTGCGCTTGAAAGCGCGCTCAACCTCTACCGCCTGGATAATTTCGTTTATCCGAGTACCGAGCAGGGCCTGATTGCCCTGGTCGTTCGTCCGACAGGCTCGGATGCACCGCGTAATTACCGTAATGGTGGCTATATCGACCGCTTGCAGAAGGATCCATGGGGTAACGAATACCAGTACATGCGTCCCGGTCGGGATGGTCGGGAATATGATCTGTTCAGCCTCGGCGCCGATGCGCGCCCCGGCGGTGAAGGCGCGAACGCGGATATCGGCAACTGGAACGTTGATCGCGCCGAGGCTCGCTGAACATGCAGCGCCAGCACCCACGCCTCAGCTCCGGTTATGCAGGATTTACTCTGATCGAGCTGCTGGTTGTGCTGGTATTGGTCGGCGTGGTTGCCAGTCTGGCAACCCTGGCAATAGGTGATGGCGCAGATCGGCAATTACGCACTGAAACCCAGCGGCTGGCCGGTGTGCTGCGACTAGCCCGGGACGAATCTCTTATTACCGGCAGTGCAGAGCGTGCGTTAGGTCTGCGTCAGGACGCCTACAGTTTTCTCGAGTTGGTCGTGCTTGACGATTCAACCCGCGAGTGGCAACCGTTGAATGACGTCCAACTGGGACCATGGCAGTTTGAACGGGACCTGATTGAAGTGGAACTGGAAATGGACGGTCAGCGCAGGTCGCTGCCCCAGACACTGGGTTGGGAACCCCACATACGGCTTGGCAATACCGGTGAAATGACACCGGCCCTGATTACCCTGAAAGTCGTCGGCAAGCCCCTTCGACGCTATATCGAGATTGGTCTTGAAGGCCGCATCGAGGTGCTGGATGCCTTGCCGGAATAAGGGCTTCACCTTGTTGGAGGTGCTGGTAGCGCTGACCATTCTGGCGGTAGCGCTGGCGGCCCTGATCAAGGGTGGTTCGGATCACTCGCGTAATACGCTGTACCTGCAGGAGCGAACGCTGGCGCATTGGGCCGGGCAGAATCTGTTGGCCGAATACGAGGCGGGCATGCGTCCGCTGGCTGAAGGCAACCGCTCAGGTGATGTGACCATGGGGCCGTTTCGATACGGCTATCAGGTCAGCATCAGCGACTACACGCCTGAAGCACCGATTCCCCTGCCGGCGGTCAAGCGCATTGATATTCGTGTATGGCTGGCTGAACAGGGTGAGCAGCAACAGCGGGCATCTGTCGTCGGGTTTGCCCTGCCATGAAGCGATCTCAAGGGGGGTTTACCCTGTTGGAGTTGCTGGTGGCGATGGCCGTGTTTGCCATGATGAGTGTCATGGCCTACAGCGGACTGCGTGCGGTCCTGACCGCCGATGAAGTGACCCAGCGGCACGCACAGCGGTTGGCAGACCTGCAAGTCACGCTGAGTGTACTGGAACGTGACCTGGCCCAGGTCGTTGAGTTGGCGGTGCGTGATGAGTTCGGCGACCGCATGCCCTCGCTGCGTCTGCGCGCCGGTGGCGACGCCAAGCTGCTGGAACTGGTACGTGCGGGTGCTGGCGGCGATCAGCGTCTGCGGCGCACCGCTTGGCTGATCACCGAGCAGGGCTTGCAGCGCCAGCTATGGCCGGGCGTGGATATTGCCGACAGTGAAAGTGCCCGGGTACAGCCTTTTGGTACGCTGGTTGAAGCGGATGAAGCAATGGGATTGGAAAGTGGCTTTGCCGTCATAGTGCGACTGGAAGACGGCAGCCTTGATCGTCTTGATTCCTGGCCGCCGGTCAACACTGACGCGTTATCGGCGACCCTGCCCTTGGCTGTTGAAGTGACGCTGGAGTTGCCTGGTTACGGCGAAATAAGACGGCTTATGGCGGTGGGGTTATGACGCCTTTCCGCCAGCAAAGGGGGGTGGCGCTGATTACCGCGTTGCTGGTGGTGGCCTTGGCTGTGAGTGCGGCTGTGGCCATGGCCATGCGTGGACAGGTGGATGTTCGGCGCACCAGCGCAGTATTTGAACGCGATTTTTCCAGACAGGTGTCCCTGGGTGGAGAAAAGATGGTGTTACAACTGTTGGAGCGTGTTGAAAGCCCGGAGGATTTGTTATGGGAAACCTGTCGTTCGCCGGTACTGCCGTTCACGGTGGACGGTGTGCGACTTCAGGCAACGCTCGATAACATGCAGTGTCGCTACAACCTGAATGCGTTGGCTGGCGCGGATGAGGCTGAACAGGGCTACTTTGCCCGTCTGGTTGATCGCGTTGGGACTGAAAGCGGGGTAAGCATGCCAGCAGGTGCGCAATTGGCCGTGGCGGTAACCGACTGGATGAATCCCGAGACGGATGATCCGGTCTACCGGCTGGATGAACCGTCCCGTCTGGCGGGTAATCGCGAGATGTTGCTGGCCTCCGAGTTGAATTCAGTGGTGGGTATGAATACAGAAGCCTGGCAGGCTCTGGCGCCCTTTGTTACCGCCTATCCGGGGCAGTCGAGCCCGATCGATCTGGAGCGCAGCCCTGAACTGATCAAGGAGGTCTTCGAAGGCCGGGCAGCGCCTGAGGAGGCGCCCTGGTTTATGCGTCTGGAGCTGGTAGCAGAGTTTGGCGAGCGGCGCTTTTATCAATGCTCGCTGTTGGATGCCCCCAACGGCAAAGTGGTCCTCAGAGAACAAACGGCCTGCGAGCCCTGACAATAACGGATTGATCCTATGCTGATAGTGCTGTTACCCGAATGCCGGCAGGAAGAAGACCTTGCGCAGTTGCCACTGTACTGGTGGCAACTTGAACGTGATGGTCAGATTGTGAGTCAGGGCCAGGACGCGCTAAGCACCTTGAAAGCACGCTTCCCGACTGAACGCTTGCGTGCACTGGCTCCGCCCATGGCCGTGAGCTTGTACCGTCTGGTCATGCCGGTGCGGCGCGCCGCCGCGATTCGTGCCGCTTTGCCTTTCGCGCTGGAAGATCAGCTCAGTCAGGATCTGGAGATGTTGCATTGCGTGGCCGGTCCGCGGCGCGATGATGGTCTGATAGCGGCGGCAGTGATCGATGACAGTCGCATGCAACAATGGCAGGCCTGGATCGCCGATTCTGGCTGGCGCCTTGAGGCCCTGCTGCCGTTGCCCGCGCTGCATGCTGAGCAGCCTCCGGCTTCGGGCCTGCGAGTAGTGCCTTCGCCTTGGCCCTCTGCTGTCCCACTGGCTCTGGTCACGGCGCAAGATCAGGAGCCAGTGTTGATTGAATCCGGATTGCTGGGCTTGTGGCTGAAGCGTCGTTTGGCTGATTTGCCGGAAGCCCAGAAGCGCGTTGAGTTGCGTGGTTACAGTGCAGAGAGCCTGGGTCTGGGATCCGAGATTGAGGTACTGGATTTCAGTGGTGATGATGCTGCTGCAGGTGGCAATGCTGTGTTGCAGGCTGGTTTGACCGCCAGTCTGGCCGCGTCCCCGGCACTCAATCTGTTGTCCGGCCCGTATGCGGCAAGCATGGCTGCGCCGCCCTGGCGCAAACTCAGGCCCCTGATGGTCGCCGCCGGAGTCGTTCTGGCCATTGTACTGGCACAGGTCATGGTCGAATGGCTGACATTATCACGTGAACGTGATCGTTTGGTTGCCGGCATTGAGTCTGTATTCAATAGCAGCTTGCCGAACAGCCGCATGACGCCCTTTCCCGCCGAGCAATTTCGACAGGTACTGAGTGGTGCCACGGGAACGACACAGGAGAGTGGTGGCGGCTTCCTGTATGAGGTGTTGTCTGCGGTCAAGGCCAGTGCTGGTGCCAAGGTCGTACAGTTCCGTGCTTCGCCGACAGAACTGGATATCGAGCTGCAGTTGAGTTCCTTTGCCGAGCTGGAAACCTTGCGTGCGAATCTGGCCGGCAATTCCGGGCTCAGTGAGAGCCTGCAGGGTGCCGACTCAACGCCTGAGGGCGTCACTGCACGGCTGAAAATTTCAAGGAGTGCACCATGAATGCCTGGTGGGCGGGTCTTGCCCCGCGTGAGCGTGTCATAGTCATGGTTGGCTCACTTATGTTGCTGCTGATCATCCTCTGGTTGATGGTGCTGGAGCCCATCGCCGACAGAAGAGCAGCGTTGCGGGCCGAGGTTGAAGCCCTGTCATCGGACTATCAGTTCATGCAGCAACATGCCGTTGAAGTTCGTCGGCGCGCGGGTATGCAGCGTGACAACAATTCAGCGGCGGCGGGTGCTGGCTCGGTCCTGACGTTGGTGGAAGTATCTGCCAATGCAGCCGGGATCAAGTCTGTCATGGATCGGGTTCAGCCAGAGGGACAGGGCGCCAGGCTGTGGTTTGAGCAGGTTGGTTTCGATCAACTGCTGGCCTGGCTGTCCGAGCTTGAACAGCGGCAGGGCTTGAAGGTCAGCCAGATATCGGTGGATGCCGGATCGGAGCCTGGCATGGTCGCAGCGCGCATTCTGGTGGAGCCACGCTGATGCTTGAGGCTATTACCTTGAAACGCAGTCTGATCCTGGCAATTTTCCTGTATGTTCTGTCACTGCTATGGAACCTGCCCGCAGCAACCGTCTGGAAAGGCCTTGCAGATCGACTTCCGGTCCCTGTCACCTTGCACGGCCTGACCGGCACCCTATGGTCAGGCCAGGTAGGCCGCATTGAGGTGGATGGCATTGATCAGGGCGCACTGAGTTGGGACTGGCGGCCAGCTGGTTTGCTCAAAGGCGCCATCAGCCTCGATCTTGATTGGCGCCCGCGTAATGGCCAGGTCAATGCCGAACTGCATGCCGGTTTGCGCCGTGTGACCTTGCGTGAGGTCAATGGGCGGCTGGATGCGGCGAGCATGGCGGCGGTCAATAAAGCGCCTTTCGTATTGGCAGGCAGTTGGTTGCTCGATGTCCCTCTGCTGGAGCTGAACAATCTTGAGCATGTTGGCCAGGCCAGCGGTCGCCTGGTCTGGGACAGCGCTGCAGGGGGCTTGCCACAGCCTATTCCTCTGGGGCATCTCAGTGCGGAACTGCAAGGTGTGGATGGCTGGCTGAATTTCACCCTGTCTGATCAGGGCGGCCCGCTGGGTCTTCAAGGGACGGCACGCTGGCGTCCGGGGCAGCCCATGGAGCTCAATACTCGCCTGCAGGCACGTAGTACGGCCGACGCGGGACTGGTTGGTGGTCTGGGACTCTTGGGTACTCCCGGGCCCGATGGCTGGATAGAATGGCAAGCCTGGCTGCAATAGCCGATGAACCACCACTGGGGAGTACGCGGTATGCGCTATCAGATTCTGATCCTGGCTTTTGTCCTGATGGCCGGTTGTGCAAGTCAAGACAGGCAGTCTGGACCCGATGCTGTATTGGTCGATATTCGAGCCAAGCTGGGGCTCGGGCGATGCGATGCCCAACTGGTCGAAGAAGTTCGCGCGCTGGCACGACCTGGCCTGGAGCAGGAGGCGGCCTATGCCTGTCTGCAGCAAGGTCAGGTGTTGATGGTCGAGCAGTTGCTGTCGGATTATCAGTCGCGACACGGCAACCCGCCCAACGTGGATTACTCAGTCTACCTGCTGGCACTGGTTGATTATGTGCGGTTCGAGCTGGCCGAAGGTGATCCGAATAGCCGTCTTGGCGCTGGTCGAAAAGCCCATGAACAGTTGGTTGCCTTCGTACGGAGTTATCCGGATTCAGCTTACCGCCAGGAGGTCGTGCCGCGGCTGGAGGCGCTTCACGAAGGCATGGCCAGAGCCGAATACCACATAGCCTTGGCTGATATCGAGGGTGGCAAGCGCGAGCTGGGTGTTTCACGTTTGCGCTATGTGCTGCAACATTATCCGCGCAGTGAGGCGGCCATTGATGCACGTCGCTGGTTGGATTTGCACCAGGAACCGTGATGCGTTGTGATGGGTTCAGACCTAGGTCTGCCTGCCATGTTTTAGGGCAAAGTGCCAGCCTTTCGGTGTGCTTGAGCCAACTTTGTGCACAGTTTGTGCGCACCCTTGCAATCTCACTGTCAAAAACCCACGTAAGTCATTGATATCTGTTTGCTGATCGTAACTCATTGATTTAAATGGATATTATTTTGGTCATTTTTTAGCCATTCTAAGATGTGACCCCGTGTTTCAGGGCTCTTAGCGGCTTTTTATCAGGCTATCCACAAAGTTATGCACAGATTTTGTGGATAGCTATTGAGTCCGGGCTGATTCAGATTCCTTCGGGGATGTCTTCGCCGCCGAGGGCTGCGGTCAGGGACGGGATAAGCTCGGACAGCGTCAGCGTCATGATGCTGAAGTTGGCATCCAACTGGCTGGCCATATCGTCCCCACCTTGCTCCTCGGCTTGCTCGGTCAGTAGGTCCTCGAAGCGCAGGCGTTTGATGCCGAGCTTATCGTCGAGGCTGAAGGCCAGCTTGTTTTGCCATTGCAGGGCCAATTGGCTGACCTGTTTGCCGGCTGTCAGATGCTGCTGGATCTCCTCGCTGGACAGATCCTGGCGCTTGCAGCGGATGACACCCCCGTCATCGCTGGTATCGCGCAGTTCGCATTCATCACCGATTTCCAGTCCCTCTGGTGCGGTACCGGTCTTGACCCACTCGGTCATGCAGGCCGAGGGCGCTGTCTTGACGTTCAGAGGGCGAACGGGGAGGCTGCCGGTGCACTCGCGCAGCAGGCTTAGTAGGTCCTCTGCACGCTTGCTGCTGGAGGTGTCGATGGCAATCCAGCCATGCTGTGGCGCAATACAGGCGAAGGTGGTCTGGGTGCGGGTAAAGGCGCGAGGCAACAGCGACATGACCAGCTCGTCCTTCAGGGTATCGCGTTCCTTCTTGTAGACCTTGCGGCCATCACGCGCTTCGATTTCTTCAACCTTCTCGCTCAAGCCATCACGAACAACACTGCCAGGCAAAATCCGCTCTTCCTTGCGCAGAGCCAGCAGCCAGTAACCTGCATTGACCTGTAGCAGATTCTCGGCGTGGCGGCCAAAGGGCGTGGTCCACCCCAGAGTATGGGTTTCCTGGCTGCCACAGGGGCGGGCAGGGCGCTGTTCAAGTGCGCTGATCAGTTCGGATTCGGAAAAGGGGATGGTCTGACTGAAGCGATAGAGCTGAAGATTACGAAACCACATGGGGGCTTGTCCTTGTTCGTGCGGCACAAAAGGGGACAATATTGCCTGAGCGGGGATGCTTCGGCCAGTCAATGCGTCTTGATTATTAACATATTGATAATGGCTGAATTTATTTTTCAAAAAGGTATTGCCAGCGCAGTAAAAGCTGCCTAGAATGCGCCCCACTTCGAGAGCAAATGGGTGATTAGCTCAGCTGGGAGAGCATCTGCCTTACAAGCAGAGGGTCGGCGGTTCGATCCCGTCATCACCCACCACTCGCACTCGTCGTATAGCGCAGCGGTAGTTCAGTTGGTTAGAATACCGGCCTGTCACGCCGGGGGTCGCGGGTTCGAGTCCCGTCCGCTGCGCCATTTTTTCCCCATGCTCTTCGCGATACCCCTTCTTGTTCTTTGCCTGTGTTCACACTTCCATAATTGCCCAGTAGCCTGAATACCCCAAGCCCTGCTAAGCTCGACGCTTTCCCATGCCCTTTCAGGGTCAGTCTATTGAGGTAAGCATGAAGCGTAATTTTCTGGCAGCCAGTGTTGCATTAAGTGTTTTAGTTCTTGCCGGTTGTGAAAAAGAGCCTGAGTTGGAAACCCCGGCACAGCATTTTTCCTACGGTGTGGGCATGAATATCGGTACCAGCATGCGTGAAGATGGTTTGACTGATATTGATGTCCAGGCGCTGGCTCTGGGTCTCCAGGATGCCTTGTCCAATGAGCCTGCGCGCTTGGGCGAGGAAGAGCTGGCAATCGCTTTTGAAGAACATCAGAAAAATGTTCAGGAGCGTGCTTCGCAGCTGGCCGGTGAAATCCTTGCGGCCAACGAGGCTTACCTGGAAGAGAATGGCAAGCGTGAGGGTGTGACTACTACCGAGTCCGGCTTGCAGTATGAAGTGCTGAGCAAGGCTGAAGGTGATGGCCCCAGCCCGACAGAAAGTGATGTAGTGACAGTTCACTACGAAGGCAAGTTGTTGGACGGTACTGTGTTCGACAGTTCAATCAGTCGCAACGAGCCAATCGAATTTCCGGTCGGTGGTGTCATTCCGGGTTGGGTAGAAGTGCTGCAACTGATGCAGGTGGGTGACAAGTGGAAGGTAACCATTCCAAGTGATCTGGCTTATGGTGTGCGTTCACCCAGCCCGCTTATTCCGCCGAACTCTGTTCTGGAATTTGAGATCGAGTTGCTGGAAATCGCCAACCTCGGCGAGTAGTCTGCCAGGTAACAGTTCCGGAGCCCTGAAATAGAGCGTGCAGGCTCCGGAGTGTTACTGTTATGCACATTTTGCGGTAACACTTCCTCAAGTCTGCTCCTACGCCCCATGAATCCTTCGCTATTATCGCAACTGCATGATATTGCTAGCATTTTTTATTTGATCAAAAAGTGCGCAGTTTGAGTCGCAGCGCGTCTTGTAGGGGTTTTGGCTTCTTTCTCAGACCTTGCCCACAGAGTTATCCACAGATCTTGTGGGTAACTGTTCAATCGAACAGGCTCACCAGTTCGTTGATTTCGCCTTCTTCCTGGAGCCTATTGATAACATCCCTCAACTGCTCTGCTCTGGCTTGTTCCTGGATGCCAATGACGCAGCTCAAGGCCATTTCCTCAAGGCTCCACTGACTGACTCGCAGGCCTTCCAGGCGATGTTGTCGGATCAAGTGGCTGACAGCCCGTCTCAGATCAACGGATGCGTGCAGACGGCCGCGTTGCAGCATTCTCAGACGGGTTTCTATATCCCGGACATCCAGTCGTTGAACCAGTCCCTTGTCAAAGGCCTCGGTCAAGGCCGGTGCATAGTGATAACCGAGAGAGGTCCCGACTATCTTGCCATGCAGTGCGCTGACGCTGTGCGGAGCAGGTTCGCCCTCAGGTACCACCAGAACGTCAGCGTCATGGTAGAGCACGTTCGTCCACAGCAGGTGTTCTGCCCGTGCATGCCAGTCTGGTTGAGTGTTACAGATCAGGTCGATACGGCCGGTTTCCAGGGCCTCATCAATACGCGCATTGGGCGTATCGACAAACTGCAGCTGCCACCCCAGTTCCTGCGCAACACGTTCACCAATGGCACGGGTCAGGCTGTTTCCCAGTTGACCATCACGGGTAACCACATAGGGCGGTGGATCAGTTGGAGAAAAACCCCAGTTCAGAGAAGCCGCATGAAGAGCTTCAACCGGAAGTAATGCCCAGATGCTGATGGAAACAAGAAAGTACTTCACCCTGACCCCGAGATAGGCTGCCTGCCATCAAGCATAGCTGAAGATCGTTCTGGTTAGTCAGGGTTGGAGAACAATAATATCGGTGAGCGAGTCGGCGAGCCTGAAGAGGGGGGCAGGCGGTGCAGATCATCTGCACCGCCGGTACGGCTTAACTGGCTTTTGCTACCTGTTGTTTCAGCTCCAGCAGGTCAATGAGGATTTGACCGGTTTCACTCAGGAAGGGATCGTCCTGTGCCGCTTCATCGTTTTCGGGCGGCATCATGGAGGATTCAGCCATGACATCCTCCTCTGTCTTCAGTTCGCTCAGTAGAGGCTCCCCACGCGCTTGCAGACGACGGTTTTCGAGTGCCAGCAAGTCACGTTCAAAGGCCTGTTGCTGTTCGCGGCGCGTTTCTTCATTCAACGGCAGGTATGTGCGCTCCTCCATGCTGCGATTAAGTTCAAGCCGCGCCAGGGTATAGGAGAAGTCAGGGTCATTTGCAGCACGTTGTTGATGACGCTCGCCAAGCAGGGTCATGAAGGGCGCAAGCTGCCTATCGACACGGTAATCAGCCGGTGCGATGGTATCCCAGGGAAGCGCGCCGGGTAGACTGCTCTCGCCAATCTTGCTGGTCTCAAGTAGAGAGGGGTAAAGAATGTCCGGTACCACGCCACGATGCTGGGTGCTTTGTCCGGATACGCGATAAAACTTGGCCAGGGTCAGCTTCAGTTCGCCATGATTGAGCGGCTGAATCGATTGCACTGTGCCTTTGCCAAAGGTCGGCTCGCCGATAACGATAGCGCGACCATAGTCCTGCATGGCGCCGGCAAAGATTTCCGAGGCCGAGGCAGACAGGCGGTTGACCAGGACGGCCATTGGCCCGCCATAGACAATACCGGGATCAGTGTCATCCAGAACCTGGATCTCGCCCTGGGTATCGCGTACCTGCACGGTTGGGCCGCGGTCAATAAACAAGCCGGTCAGTTCGGTTGCTTCCTGCAATGACCCGCCTCCATTGTCACGCAGATCAAGGACAATACCGTCCACACCGTCGGCCGTTAGCTCGCTGAGCAGTCGGCGTACGTCACGGGTTGTACTGCGGTAGTCCTTGTCGCCGCGGCGTTGGGCTCTGAAGTCGATGTAGAAACCCGGCACGTGAATAACGCCAATTCGCTGCAGCTGGTCGCCCTCGCCGTATTCTAGAACCGAGGATTGTGCAGCTTGATCTTCGAGTTTGATTGACTCACGTACCAGCAGCACTTCACGGCTGCTCAGGTCGGTGGCAGGGTTGCTGGCCGGTATGACTTCCAGGCGCACACTGGAGCCTTTCGGACCGCGGATCAGCTTGACCACTTCATCCAGACGCCAGCCCACCACATCGACCATGTCGGTATCGCCCTGGGCAACACCAATGATACGGTCAGCAGGTGCCAATTGCTGGCTGTTAGCGGCAGGCCCGGCAGGGACAAGACGAACAATCTTGGTATATTCGTTATCGCTTTGCAGCACAGCACCTATGCCTTCCAGCGACAGACTCATGTTGATATCGAAGTTCTCGGCATTCTCAGGTGACATGTACTGCGTATGCGGGTCATAGCTTTGCGCGAAGGCGTTGAGATAGTTCTGAAAGATGTCCTCGCCACGGGTCTGACTGAGGCGCAGAGCCTGGCCGTCATAACGGCGAGTCAGGGTTTGTTTGATCGTGTCCATATCCCGACCGGCCAGTTTCAGACGCAGAATTTCATCCTTGATCTGTTGCCGCCAGAGGCTGGTAAGCTCGGCTTCGTCTGCTACCCATTGCGCTTTCTCACGGTCAACCATGATGCTCTGGTCAGAGGTGAAATCCATGCCTTCGAGCTCGTTATCGAGTAGATTGCGGGCAAAGTCGACGCGTTGCTGCAAGCGTTCCAGCTGACGCTTGTGCAGGGCAAATCCAAGGCTCAGATCACCCGCCAGCAGATGATCGTCGAGGCGATACCTGAAGGGCTCAAAGGCCTGCAGATCTTCGCTGGTAAACAAGCTGCGCTGCGGATCCAGTTGCCCCAGATAATTATCGAACATGGCCCCGGATAGCGTGTCATCCAGTGAAATCCGGTTGTAGTGATGTCGCCGCAACAGCTCAATCGTGTTCAAGCTGGCAATCACCTGGTCACGGGTGGGTTGCAGGCTATCCAGATCCAACGGCGCCGGGCTGTCGGCGGCAAAGGCATTGCCACCAATAGCCACAAGGGCAGCCAAGCAGGTCTGTCGCAGAAGATTGTAGCGTTTCATCAAGGTAGCGTTCCGGAAAGGCTGAGGATTTCACTTGCTAGTTTAGGCGCAATACGGGAGCCTGAGTTCCCCTATTGATTAACTGATATTTCACTATGGAGGCACTGTGAGAGGAATGCAAGCCGAGGGCGGCGCCCTGCAATGGCGTGAACAGCCCGCAGTAGAGCTGGCAGACGGGCAGGTAAGAGTGGCAATCAAAGCGGCTGGCCTGAACAGAGCAGATCTATTGCAGAAAGCCGGTATGTACCCACCCCCGCCGGGTGTAACCCAGGTGTTGGGCCTGGAGTGTGCTGGAGAGGTAATCGAGACCGCCGGACAAACTCGCTGGAAAGTCGGTGATCGGGTCTGTGCCTTGCTGGCGGGTGGCGGTATGGCTGAAGAAATTGTGGTCGATGCAGGACATCTGCTGCCGGTCCCGGCCGAGTTGAGCTGGGCAGATGCCGCCGCCATCCCTGAAGTCTTCAGTACCGCCTGGTTGAATATTTTTGAACTGGGTGCCGCCAAAGCGGGTGAGAAGGTGCTGATTCATGCTGGCGCCAGCGGTGTTGGTACAGCAGCCATTCAACTGTGCAAGGTTATGGGTAACCCCTGCTGGGTGACCCTGAGCAGCGATGACAAGCTCGCTGCTTGCGTTGCCTTGGGCGCCGAGGGTGGGGTGCTGAGGCAGCATGGCATCAAGACCCTGATGCCCAACGGTCCCTTTGACGTGGTTCTGGATCCGGTAGGGGCGACCTACGCTCAGGATCATCTGGACCTGATCGGTCTGGATGGGCGCTGGGTGTTGATCGGTCTGATGGGTGGCCGCGAGGCACATCTGGATCTGGCCAAGCTGCTGGTCAAGCGCATTCAGTTGACCGGCTCCACCTTGCGTACCCGCAGTGCCGAGTTCAAAGCCGACTTGCTGGCACGTATGGAAGCCAAACTCTGGCCACACTTTGCCTCAGGTGCGCTGAAGCCACTGGTGGCCAGAACCTATGGTTTTGATCAGGCGGAAGAGGCCTTTGCCGAACTGGCACGAGACCAGATCGTCGGCAAGATCGTCCTGCTGCGCGATTAAGGTCGTCTGAAGGTGTCGGCTGCAGGCCGGCACCCTCAGCTCAAATCAGACTGGCGCTGTCATAGAAGCCGGTCAATACCCGCACCAGGTAGTCGATATCGCGACTGCCCGCCATTTCTCGAATGGAGTGCATGGCAAAGGTCGGTGCACCCACATCCACAGTGCGTACCCCCAGACGACTGGCGGTAATCGGGCCAATGGTGCTGCCACAGCCCATGTCGCTGCGCACTACAAAACTCTGGACCGGCACAGCCTGTTGCAGACACAGCTGGCGGAACAAGGCGGCGGTCTCACTGTTGGTGGCATAGCGCTGATTGCTGTTGATCTTGATCACCGGGCCGGCATTCAGCTGGGGACCATGATTGGCATCGTGCTTGTCGGCATAATTGGGATGCACGGCATGGGCATTATCGGCTGATACCAGCACGGAATGCTGAATGCCGCGCAACCGCTTGTCCGAATCGGGTATTAGGCGTTGTAGCACATGCTCGAGGAAGGGACCATCTGCGCCACAGGCGGAGCTGGAGCCAATCTCTTCGTGGTCAGTACACACTAGTACGCAGGCCTGCTGTCCGTCGCTGTTGAGCAAGGCCTGCATGCCGCAGAAGCAGGACAGCAGGTTATCCAGCCGGGCAGCACTGAAAAAATCCCCTTCCAGGCCAATGATGGCGGGCGGCTGGGTATCGTAGAAACTCAGCTCATAGTCCAGCACCAGGTCCACGTCGGCATCCGGATAGTCGCGATGCAGTTGTTCCGCCAGCAGCTCGCGGAGCTGACGGGGCGACGTCAGACTGTGTGCCAGCACCGGTGGCAGATGGCTTTGGGCATTGATCGAAATGCCGTCATTGACGCCGCGATTAAGGTGGATGGCCAGGCTTGGAATGCTGGCAATGGCGCGTTTGAAATCAATCAGACGGCTCTGTAGCTGCCCCTGTCGATTGCGGTAGGTAACCCGGCCGGCCAGCGACAGATCACGATCGAACCAGGGCGCCAGCAGTGCGCCGCCATAGACTTCGACGCCCAGTTGCCAGAGGCCCTGTTGCTCCAGCTCAGGCTGCGGTTTGACCTTGAGACAAGGGCTGTCGGTATGCGCGCCGACCAGCCTCAGACCCTGCTCAAGGGGCCTGGTGCCCAGGCTGAAAGCGATAAGCGAGGAGTCATTGCGGGTAACCAGATAGTTGCCGCCCGCCTTCAGGTGCCATTCATTGCGCTCATCGAGTTGTTCATAGCCAGCGTCCTTGAGCCGTTCAACCAGGGTCCGTGTGGCATGGAACGGAGTTGGTGAGGCTTGAATGAAATCAGCCAGTTGCTGTGTCAGGGACGTGCTCATGCAGTACTCCTTGGGTGCCGTCCAGCCTAAAAGGGGGCCGGGCTGACAAAGTTCATGGGTTCGCCGCTGCGCGGGTGCTGGATGCCCAGGCTCGCTGCGTGCAGCGCCAGGCGGGGACAAGCCGCCAGCGCTTGCGGATTGGCATACAGCTGGTCACCGAGTAGTGGATGCCCGATGGCCAGCATGTGCACACGCAGCTGGTGGGAGCGCCCGGTTATCGGCGTCAGTTCAACGCGGCAATAGTCATCCTTGCGTTCAAGAATACGCCAAAAGGTCTGTGCCCGTTTACCCAGTTCATGGTCGACCACATGCCGGGGCTTGGTGGGTGGATCATAGCGCAGGGGCAGATCGATCTGCCCTGAGTCGGCATCCGGCTGACCCCAGCACAGGGCAATGTAGATTTTCCGTGTTTCACGATCGTGAAACTGGCGCGAGAGCTCTCTGTGACTGTCGGCGTTGCGACCCAGTACCAGCAGACCTGAGGTTTCCCAGTCGAGGCGGTGGACAATCCGTGCTTCCGGGTAGCCATTGTCCTGCAGGCGGGTGATCAGGCAGTCCTTGTTATCCTCGGCGCGGCCCGGGACCGAGAGCAGCATGGAGGGTTTGTCGACGATCAGGAAGTCCGGATCTTCATGCAGAATTCCGATGGAACTGAGGGGCATGCGCGTACCAGGGCGCCCGTTCGGGCGCCGTTATCGGGGTCAGGGGCGTTCAGGCAAGGTAATGTTCAGCTCGAGGATGGAGCAATCGTCCTGATTGTCCAGGGCAACATGCACCTGATCCCGGTCGATCTTCACATACTTGCTGATGACATCGATGATTTCCTGCTGAAGCTGCGGCAGATAATCCGGCTGTGAGCGCTGGCCACGTTCGTGGGCGACGATGATCTGCAGCCGCTCCTTGGCCATAGAGGCGCTGGATTGGGGCTTTTTGCGGTCACGGAAATAATCAAAGAGACTCATTAGCGACTCCCGAACAGGCGTTGCAGCAGGCCTTTTTTCTGGGCTTCGAGGAAGCGGTGCGGGCGTTCTTCGCCGAGCAGGCGGTCAACCGCATCACTGTAGGCCTGGCCAGCATCACTGGTGTCATCCATGATCACCGGTACACCCTGGTTGGAGGCCTTGAGTACCGCCTGGGATTCAGGAATCACACCGAGCAGAGGGATGGAGAGAATGTCCTCGACATCACTGACCGAGAGCATTTCGCCATTTTCCACGCGTTCGGGATTGTACCGGGTCAGCAGCAGGTGTTCCTTGATCTTCTCGCCCTGTTCGGCACGTTTGGACTTGCTGGCCAGCAGGCCGAGCATGCGGTCGGAGTCGCGTACCGAGGAGACTTCCGGGTTGGTTACAACCACCGCTTCATCAGCGAAATACATCGCCAGATGCGCACCCTTTTCGATACCGGCCGGGGAATCGCAGACGATAAAGTCGAAACTTTCCTTCAGCTCATCCAGTACCCGACCAACGCCTTCCTCGGTCAGGGCATCCTTGTCGCGGGTTTGCGAGGCCGGCAGGATAAACAGCTTGTCGCAGCGCTTGTCCTTGATCAGGGTCTGGTTCAGGTTGGAATCGCCGTTGATCAGATTGACGAAGTCGTAGACCACGCGCCGTTCGCAACCCATGATCAGGTCAAGATTGCGCAGACCGACGTCAAAATCGACGATGACGGTCTTGAAGCCGCGCAGGGCGAGTCCGGTGCCGATGGCGGCGCTGGTGGTGGTTTTGCCAACGCCGCCTTTGCCTGAGGTTACGACTATGATCTTAGCCAAAATGACCTTCCTGTCCGGTAGTGTGAAATCGGGTTGATATGTTCAAGGCATGGCTGGCTTGCAGTCAGACCATGGGGATGCTCGCAAGCCAGTGAAATGGCGCAAGGCTACTGCCGCTGGGCATCCTGTGATGGTTGCACAGTATCTGTCATAGGGGCGCTATCTTCAAGCTGTCACCTTCCAGGCTGACATGGGCGGCCTGCTTCCAGCACTGCTTGCGCAGGTCCTCAGCGACCTTGTACTGCCCTGCGATGGATACCAGCTCGGCTTCCAATGACTGGCAGAAGATCCGCGCGTCGGTATTGCCACGCACGCCGGCCAGGGCCCGGCCGCGCAGTGGCCCGTATACATGGATGTTGCCATCCGCCAACAGTTCCGAGCCGGCACTGACCGGCGCCAGCACCACCAGATCACCGCCTGGCGCGTAGACCTGCTGGCCGGAGCGAATGGGCTGGGTAATGATGCGGGCTGGCCCGCTGCTGGCGGGCAGCTCGGCAGCTTTGGCTTCTACCGGAGCTTCAGTTGGGCTTTCCAACGGTTTTTCCCGGCCCCGGGCAGGGGGCATCAGTACCAGGTTGCTCTGCTGGGCCAGTGGTCTGAAGTTTTCATTGCCACGCAGGGCTACCGGCTGCAGGCCACGGTTGCGGCAAATCTGCAGCAGGCCGGCCAGGGTGCTGATGTTCATATGCGCGTCGAGCTTTTCCAGACTGATTACCAGGGGGGTATCGTTGAAAAAATTCGGCGCCTGCTCGACCTTCTCCGACAGCTGTTTGGCGAAGCGGCCGGCATCCAGGCGCAGTACTTCAATCACCGTAACCGTGAGCATGCCACCCTTGAGTTGGAATACCGGATCATTGTCGAGGAGGTCAGGCGTTTGGTCAGCAGTCATGTCATGTCCACAGGGCTGGTTTAATGCGCACACTTATATAGATTGCCCGCGCGGATCGCAAGCATTGCGCAGCTTGGGTAGAATGCAGTTTTTCCCGCTATGGTCACAGGTATGAGTCGTTCGGTTTTCACCAGGGCACTGCTGCATCCCCGATACTGGTTATTGTGGCTTGGATTAGGCGTGCTGTGGCTGTTCGTGCGTTTGCCCTATCCATTGTTGCTGGCCTCGGGTCGGTTGCTGGGTATGGGCATGTATCACCTGATGGCCGAGCGCCGACGCATTGGTGAAATCAATCTGGCTCTGTGCTTTCCCGACTGGAGTGACGCGCGTCGCACGGCGCTGCTGCGTGAGAACTTCCAGTCCAACGGTATTGCCCTGTTTGAAATGGCCATGGCCTGGTGGTGGCCTAAGCCGCGTCTGGCAAAGCTGGCTTATATTGAAGGGCTTGAGCATCTGCAGGCGGCGGCTGCCGCCGGTAAGGGAGTGGTATTGATGTCGATGCATTTCACCACACTGGAGATTGGCGCATCGCTGCTGGGTCAGAAAGTCACCATTGACGGCATGTACCGTGAGCACGCCAATCCGGTGTTTGATTTTGTTCAGCGACGGGGTCGCGAGCGACACAATGCCGACGCCAAGGCAATCGAGCGCGAAGATGTGCGCAGCATGTTCAAGTCCCTGCGTTCCGGTCGCGCCACCTGGTATGCGCCGGATCAGGATTACGGCCGCAAGGCCAGTGTCTTTGTCCCCCTGTTTGGCGTACCTGCAGCGACCGTAACCGCTACCAGCACTTTTGCCCGTCTGGGTAAGGCCTTGGTGATTCCTTTTACCCAGACCCGTCTGCCCGGTGCCAAGGGCTATCAACTGACGGTGCATGCGCCGCTGGAAAACTTTCCTGGAGCAGACGAAGCAGCCGATGCCCTGCGCATCAATCAGTGGATAGAGCAGGCGATCCTGGCCCAGCCTGAACAGTACATGTGGGTTCACCGGCGCTTCAAAACCCGCCCCGAGGGTGAGCAGCGGCCCTATGCCAAGCGCCGTCGTCGGCAGCGCCGGAGGTCTCGCAGTTGATCCGCAATACCGGCTGTGGGCCTGGCAGTACCGGACTGATCCTCTCGGGTGGTGGTGCCCGTGCCGCCTATCAGGTGGGTGTTCTGCAGGCCATTGCTGAATTGTTGCCGGATCACGCGCGTAATCCCTTTCCCATTGTCTGCGGTACCTCGGCCGGTGCCATCAATGCACTGGCGCTGGCTACCAACGCCAGTGATTTCCCGGATGCGGTCAAGCGCATAGCGGGGGTGTGGTCGAATTTCAGTTGCGATCAGGTTTACCGCACCGATTGGCGTGGTGTGCTGGCCCAGGCCATGCGCTGGAGTGGTGCCAACCTGTTGGGGATTGGCCGGCAGCATCCAACCTCGCTGCTGGATAACCGGCCACTGCGACATCTGCTGGATCAGAGCCTGCATTTCGGCAAGATTGATGAGGCCCTGCAAAGCGGTCAGCTGCAGGCGATCTCGGTCAGTGCCTTTGGTTATCAATCTGCTGAATCGGTGTGTTTTTATCAGGGTCTTGACCGCATTGCGCCCTGGAACCGGCATCGCCGTGTGGGTGTGCAAACGCGCCTTGGACTGGATCATCTGATGGCGTCGGCGGCGATTCCTGTGGTCTTTCCGCCGGTGCGACTCAACCGCGAATGGTTTGGTGACGGCGCGGTGCGCCAGCGTGCGCCGATCAGTCCGGCCCTGCATCTGGGGGCAGACCGGGTGCTGGTGATTGGTGTATCGGATAACCTGGACAATGAGCCCGCTGCAGGACGGCGTGGCCCGCGTTTGCGCGCTGCAGCACCGCCCAGTCTGGCGCAAATCAGCGGCCATCTGCTGAACAGCACCTTTGTCGATAATCTGGAGACCGATGTCGAGTTGCTGGAGCGTATGAACCGGCTGGCGGGCTATCTGCCCAGTGGTGCCCGTGAGCATGGGCGCGGGCTGCAAAAGGTTGATGTGCTGATTATTTCGCCCAGCGAACCGCTGGATGTGATTGCCGCCCGACACCGCCGTGCGCTGCCGGGGGCAATACGCTTCTTTCTGCGCGGTAGTGGCGCCACCCGTGCCTCGGGCGGCAGTGTGCTCAGTTACCTGCTGTTCGAGGCAGAGTACTGCCGCGAACTCATTGCGCTTGGCCACCGTGATGCGATGGCCAAGCGTGAGGCGCTGCAAGTGTTTCTCGGACTGCTTTGCCCGCTCTGATCAACCCACTACCAGAATACGCAGTGCGTCCAGTCTGACCTTGGCCTGGCCCAGCTGGGTCAGGCCTTCCTGCTGCACACGGGCGAGAAAGTCCAATTCCTCCTGGCGTACCAGCGGGTTGACTGCGCGCAGGGCAGTGAGGCGCTCGATCTCATCCTCCAGATCGCGGCTGAAGCGCGCACAGGCGTTGCTGACCAGTTGAGCGTGCTGGCCTGCCGCGGCAAGCTCGGCATTGTTCAGCATGGCCTGCACAACATCGCGCTGGGTTTTGGCAATCTTGCTGGCCAGGTGTCTTGGCACGCTCTCGAGCTGACCATCCAGGGTGTCAAAACTGACCTTGGCTGCCAGGTCATTGCCACTCATGTCCAGCAGACAGCGTACCGGCGTGGGCGGCAGGTAACGCTGAAGCTGCAGGTGTCTGGGGGCAATGGCTTCGCTGACAAACAGGCACTCCAGCAGCATGGTGCCGGGCTTCAGTGCCTTGTTCTTGAGCATGGCGACCGCACTGTTGCCCATGCTGCCGGACAACACCAGATCCATGCCACCCTGCAACATCGGGTGTTCCCAGGTAATGAATTGCATGTCTTCGCGGGTCAGGGCGGTGTTGCGGTCGTAGGTAATGGTCACGCCTTCGTCGTCACCGAGCGGAAAGCTGGAATCCAGCATACGCTCGCCGGGACGCAGAACCAGTGCGTTATCGGAGTGATCCTCGCTGTCGATGCCGAACACATCGAACAGGCGTTCCATATAGATGGCCAGTTGCGGATCATTATCCAGCCGCTCGATCTGCTTGATCATCTGCTCGGCATCACCGTGTCCGCGGGAGTGGATTTCCAGCAGGCGATCGCGGCCATCATGCAGTTGCTGCTCCAGCGCCAGACGGCTGCTGCGGGCTTCATCAAGCAAGGCTGTCCAGTTGTCGCTATCGGGGTGGTCAAGCAGGTGCAGCAGGCGCAGGCCAAAGTCGTGCTGCAGGGCGTTGCCGGTCGGACAGGTTGCCTCGAAGGCGTTCAGTGCCAGGTGATACCACTCGAACAGGCGCTGCTGGGCCGTGCCTTCCAGGTAGGGCACATGGATTTCGATGCTGTGCTGCTGACCGATGCGGTCCAGACGGCCGATGCGCTGCTCGAGCAGATCGGGGTGACTGGGCAGATCAAACATGACCAGATGATGAGAAAACTGGAAGTTGCGTCCTTCGCTGCCGATCTCGGAGCAGATCATCACCTGGGCGCCAAACTCCTCGTCGGCAAAAAACGCGGCAGCCCGGTCCCGTTCAATGATGCTCAGGCCTTCATGGAATACCGTGGCGGGGATGCCGCTGCGCACGCGCAGGGCATCATCCAGGTCCATGGCTGTTTCGGCATGGGCACAGATCACCAGTACCTTGCTGCGCTTGAGCATCTTCAGGGTATCAATCAGCCACTCAACCCGGGCATCCACTTGCCACCAGGGCTGTTCCTCGCCGCCAGCCTGGGCTTGAAAGCCGACTTCCGGATAGAGCGCACTGCGACCCTCCAGATCCTGGTACAAGTCGGGGCAGGGCAGGGGCTGCGGGTGCAGATGGCGTACCGGAAAGCCGGCGATAGCGGCCCGTGTGTTGCGGTACAGCACACGACCAGTGCCGTGCCTGTCGAGCAATTGGCGGATCAGGCTGTCGCGGGCTGATTCAGCCTCGGTGCCGGCGTGACCCAGGGCCTGCAGAAGCCGGTCCGCGCCTTGTCCCAGCCAGTTGCTGATGGCCTGCTGTTGCTCCGATTCCAGTGTGTGCGCATCCAGCAGTTGCTGAACGGCTTCGGCAACCGGTTGATAGCCTGCGGTTTCAGCACGGAAGGCCTGCAGATCATGGAAGCGGTCGGGATCCAGCAGGCGCAGACGGGCAAAATGACTGGCTTGCCCCAGTTGCTCGGGCGTGGCCGTCAGCAACAGAACGCTGGGAATGGCTCTGGCCAGTTGTTCTACCAGGCTGTATTCCGGGCTTGGTGCATCCTCATCCCAGACCAGGTGATGCGCCTCGTCAACTACCAGCAGATCCCAATCGGCGGCCTGCAGGCACTGGCGTGCGAAGGGGTTGTCGAGCAGGAACTCAAGGGCCACCAGCGCCAGTTGTTCCTCTTCAAAGGGGTTTTCCTCGGCGCCCTGGCAGCGTTCGGTATTGAACAGGGCAAAGCGCAGATTGAAGCGCCGGCGCATTTCAACCAGCCACTGATGCTGCAAGTTCTCCGGTACCACAATAAGTACCCGGCGCACGCGTCCAGTCTGGATTTGCCGGTGGATGACCAGGCCGGCCTCGATGGTTTTGCCCAGACCAACCTCGTCGGCGAGCAGTACGCGCGGCGCAATGCGGTCGGCAACCTGGCGGGCGATATGCAACTGATGGGCTATCGGCTGGGTACGCACACCGGCCAAACCCAGCAAACTGGATTGCTGGATGCGGCAGTAGTGCCGCAGGCTGTCATAGCGCAGGCTGAACCAGGGCAACGGATCAATCTGACTGGCGAACAGACGGTCGCTGGCCAGCCGGAACTGGATAAAGTTATCCAGCATGGTTTCGGCAAACTCGGTCGGGCTGCCATCTTCACGCAGGCCACTGTAGACCAGCAGGCCGGCCTCTTCGCGGACATCGGTGACCGTCAACTGCCAGCCTTCATGGTGACTGATGCTGTCACCCGGGCTGAAACGGACGCGGGTCAGAGGCGCATTGCGCAGCGCGTAATGACGGGTTTCACCGCTGGCGGGAAACAGCATCACCAGCAGGCGGTCATCCTGCGACAGCAGCGTGCCCAGTCCGAGTTCCGATTCGCTGTCACTGACCCAGCGCTGTCCCGGGGTAAATACGCTCATGCCATACTCCTGACCATCCACAAAAGGCGGCTATCTTAACTGAAGCTGGAGCGGGGACAAACTGCAAAGCGCCAGGGACGGGTGAGGACTAAATTCGCTATTTATCTCAGAAATGTGACCTTGTTCACTTTTGATTGGATAAAGATTGATCAATTGTTGTCGATATAATGACAGTACGTGTTACCCGAACATTTTTTCAGACTGTATCAGTTCGGGTTGGCGCGCCATTTTGCCAGTCATCAGGCTGGCCGGGGATGATGTTCAAGCGAGGCGGTCATGCTTATACCGGGGCTCCCGATGGTTGGGGCGCAACAGGATGTGGTCAAGCCCAAGCGGCAGGTTCAGCCTACCGCCGAGTCCGAGCGCGTGCATGAAGCAATCGCCGAGGCTGGCGAGCGGCGCCGCCGTGATGAGGGACGTTACCCTGAACGGCGCCGCAATCGCGCCCGCCGTCAGCCTGCGGATGACGATCTGGAGCCCATCTCCGAATTGCGCAGCAAAGGTCTGCTGGTTGACATCCAAGTCTGAGGCAATGCTACTCTTTGGCAAATTGTTGAGTGCCACCTTGCCGCAGGAGCAGCCCATGTCAGATACCGCCGATACTGCTCCCATTATTGATTTCGCTTCCGAGCGCCGTGAGCGCCTGCATCAGGTGCATGAAGCCAAATTGAACGAAGTGCGCAGCCGCTTCGAGAAGGCCTTCCCGGTGCCTGCCGCAGGCAAGCCTTCAGCCAAAGCCCGCAAACGTAAAAAGCCCCGCAAATAAAGCCTCTGTGGTTTCTTTCGTACTAATTGATCCGCGTCAATAACCCGGACACTGCGTAAGGTTAATCTGCTCCCATACCGACTGAGGAGAGATGCCATGTTTGTCGATGAAGTGGTTATTGCTGGAATCGCGACTGTAGGCCTGATGGTTGCCTTTCTGGGTGGTGTGGTCTGGTTTATCTGGCACGACAGCCACAAGAAGGACAAGAAGACCAAGAACTCCTGAATTGTCGAGGTGACCGATAAAGCCGTCACCTGCAACTGAGCATGGCTCGCAAGGCCTTTTGCGGACGTCCCTGGGATGTCCGTTTTTTTATGCGTTATTTTTGCACCCGGACCTGTCCGGGTTAGCATGCTGGCTTGTCCTGTTGGATTGGCCTGCCCATGTCTGCAAAGCGCCCACGCTGTCCACGCTGCCTGCGTCCCTTGTCACACTGCCTGTGTGCCTTGATCCCGGCGTTGCAAAGCCGCTGTCATGTGCTGGTCATTCAGCACCCTAGCGAGTGCGGCCATGCCCTGAATACCGCGGTTTTACTGGTGGAGGGTCTGGTCAACGCCGACTTGCTGGTGGCTGAAGAATTGACTGAGCATCCGGACTGGCTTGCGCGACTGCAGGATAGGGCCTGGCGTACCGAGCTGCTTTTTCCCGGCGAGACCGCCGTTATGCTTGAGCCGGATGCAGATGATCCCCGCCCACGTCGATTGGTCCTGCTGGATGGCACCTGGCGCAAGGCCCGAAAACTGATCCATATGAATCCTGTACTGCAGCAGTTGCCACGGGTCACCCTGCCAGTGGCGGAACCGTCACGTTATCGGTTGCGCAAGAGTTGTCTGTCTGGCGGCCTTTCCAGCATCGAGGCGGGAGCGCGGGCGTTGCAGATCATCGACCCGGGCATTCAGGCAGCGTTGCTGCTCCGTCCCTTCGAGGCGCTGATCGACGGCCAGATCGAAGCCATGGGCGAGGCTCTCTTTGAGCAGAACCACAAGCCCTGACTGCCCGCTGTCTGCCCCAAGTGCGGAGGCCGGTGTTGTATTCGCCTGCTTTATAATGCCCGCTTCTGCCGCCCAGACTGGCTCCAAGACAGTAGACTGAAGCTGAAAACAATAATAAGTACTGAGGTGACAGCTATGCAGGTGAATATGCATTCAGGTGGGCAGCGCGTGGTCATTACCGGGGCCGGCAGCGGTCTGGGGCGTGAGCTGGCCTTGCGTTATGCCAAGGCTGGTGCGCGTCTGGCGCTGGCTGATGTGCAGGAAAAGGGCCTGGCAGAGACCCAGACCATGGTTGAGGCGGCGGGTGCGGCGGCGTTTGTCCAGCGCTGTGATGTGCGTGATTTCAGCCAGTTGGCGGCATTGGCCCAGACCTGTATTGAACGCATGGATGGCATTGATGTGCTGATCAATAACGCCGGTGTGTCGTCAGGCGGTTATTTCTGGGACTTGAGCCTGGAAGACTGGGAGTGGCAGATCAGTGTCAACCTCATGGGTGTAGTCAAAGGTTGCAAGGCCTTCATCCCGCACATGCTCGGGCAAGGTGCGGGACGTATCATCAATATTGCCTCCATGGCCGCCCTGATGCAGGCCCCCGGCATGAGCAACTACAACGTTGCCAAGGCCGGCGTAGTGGCGCTGTCCGAGAGCCTGCTGGCCGAGCTGACGCCGTTGGGTATCAAGGTGCATGTGGTTTGTCCGTCGTTTTTCCAGACCAATCTGCTGGATTCATTCCGTGGCCCGGATCAGGCGTCCAAGGAGCAGATCGCCAAGCTGCTGGAGAACTCCCCGATCAGTGCGGCAGACGTGGCCGAGATCATCTTCAGTCGCAGTCAGGCGGGTGATTTCATGATTCTGCCGCATGAGCGCGGTGCTCAGGCCTGGGAACTGAAAAAGGCTAACCCCCAGGTGATCTACGACGAAATGGTGCACCTAGCGGGCAAGCAACTGGGGCAGTCGTCGATTTAGCTCGGCGTATCACCCAGCCTGATAATGTTTGCTCCGGCCGGTCAGGGCACTTAAGCTTTGCCCCCTGAACTGGCCGGGTCTTTCCTGTTCCGGCTTTGCCTAGACTCCATGATTGAGGTTTTACCATGCGCGAAGTGGTTATCGTAGACAGTGTTCGTACCGGCCTGGCCAAGTCCTTCCGCGGCAAATTCAATATCACCCGTCCGGATGACATGGCAGCGCATTGCGTCAATGCCTTGCTGCAGCGCACTGGTATCGACCCCATGCTGGTCGATGACTGCATCGTCGGCGCTGGCTCCAATGAAGGCGCCCAGGGTTACAACATCGGTCGTAATGTCGCTGTGCTGTCGGGCCTGGGTATTCATGCGGCGGGTATGACCCTCAACCGTTTCTGCTCTTCCGGTCTGCAATCCATTGCCATTGCGGCCAACCAGATTGCCTCGGGTTGCTCCGATGCCATCGTTGCCGGTGGGGTCGAGTCCATTACCCTGACGGCCAAGAGCCGCAATACCGACCACCTGTACAATCCCATCCTGCAGGAGCAACTGCCGGGTATCTACTACCCCATGGGTCAGACTGCTGAAGTGGTTGCCCGTCGTTACAATGTGACCCGGGAAATGCAGGACGCCTATTCCCTGCAGAGCCAACAGCGTACGGCCCGTGCCCAGGCTGAAGGTCTGTTCAACGATGAAATCGTTCCGATGGCGGTCAAGTATCAGGTGCAGGATAAGAACACCGGTGAAGTCAGTATTGTCGAAGGCGTGGTTGATGCCGACGACTGCAACCGCCCGGATACCACACTGGAAGCCCTGTCCAGCCTCAAGCCGGTCTTTGCCGAAGATGGTTCAGTCACTGCCGGTAACGCGTCGCAACTGTCTGACGGTGCCTCCATGACCCTGGTCATGAGTCTCGACAAGGCACTGGAACTGGGACTCAAGCCGCTGGCCTACTTCCGTGGTTTCACCGTAGCCGGTTGCCAGCCGGACGAAATGGGTATTGGTCCGGTTTACTCGGTGCCCAAGCTGCTTGCAGCACGCGGTCTGAGCGTGGCCGACATTGACCTGTGGGAACTGAATGAAGCCTTCGCTTCCCAGTGTCTGTATGCCCGTGACTACCTCGGTATCGATAACGAGAAGTACAACGTCAATGGCGGCTCGATCTCCATCGGCCATCCCTTTGGCATGACCGGCTCGCGCCAGGTCGGTCATCTGGTCCGTGAGCTGCAGCGCCGCCAGCTGCGCTACGGCATCGTCACCATGTGCGTTGGTGGCGGCATGGGCGCAACCGGTCTGTTCGAAGCCTATCGCTAAGTCAGGGCGGGACTGAAAAAAGAGCGCTTCACGTAATGTGAGGTGCTCTTTTTTTTGCACTTTTGATGCGCATTTTGCCCCCTTACGGCATGCCAGCATCCGGGGCTTGTGGCACAATGCGCCTTTGCGTTGGAGCTTGAGAGCAATGGGCATGGGCAGGAGGGAATCAGGGCATGGCCGGTGAGCTGCGTCGGGTAGCCTTTTTGCTGTGGCCGGGAACCCATCCCGCCAGCATCATGCCTGCGCTCTCGGTGTTGCGTTCAGCCAACCGCATGGCCGAAGCAGAGCTCTACCAGGTTGACTGTTTTACCCTTGATGAACATCCGTTGCAGAGCCCCGAAGGCTGGACCCTGCCAGCGCGCGTATGGCCTGAGCAGGTGTCAGGCTACTCACGGCTCTGGCTGGTGGCCGATGCTGCCACCATACCCGCCACGATAAATAGCGGTCTTGCTCAGCAGTGCCGGGCGTTGATGCGTGAGAGTGTCGCTATTGGCGGCCTGGATGCGGGGGTCTTCCCGTTGGCCCTGACCGGGCTGCTGGATGGGCGCAAGTGTGCCGTGCACTGGCGCCTGATCGACGAATTCCGCGAGCGTTTCCCTGCTGTTGTCAGTGGTAATGAGTTGTTTGAACAGGATGACGCCTGCCCCAGCAGCAGTGGCGGGCAAGCCAGTCTGGATCTGTTTCTCAACCTGCTGGCCGAAGAGCAGGACCCTGATCTGGCCGCCCTGGTGGCCGAAGATCTGGTGGTGGAGCGCCTGCGCGATGCCAGTGAAAAGCAGCGGGTGCCGCTGCGCAACCGGCTGGGTAGTACTCACCCGAAGCTGACACAGGCGGTGATTCTGATGGAGTCGAATATCGAAGAGCCGCTGACGACCGATGAAATTGCCCGCCACGTCTGTGTTTCACGGCGACAGCTGGAGCGCATCTTCAAGCAGTATCTGAATAGCGTACCTTCACAGTATTATCTGGAGTTGCGGCTCAATCGGGCCCGTCAGATGTTGCTGCAGTCGAGTAAGTCGATCATTCAGATCGGTCTGTCCTGCGGTTTTTCATCCGGGCCGCATTTTTCCAGTGCGTACCGCAACTGCTTTGGCATGACCCCACGTGAGGATCGCAATCAGCGTCGGGCCCAGCAAGCCATGGATGTTTCCGCCAGGTCGGAACACTGAGTTAACAACCCGCACCCACAGGTGCACACAGGAGAGCAGGTAATGTCAGATTCAATGCAGGTTGGCCGGTCGGATTTTGACCGGGTCATGGTGCCCAACTACGCTCCGGTGGATATGATTCCGGTGCGCGGCGAGGGCTCCCGCCTGTGGGATCAGCAGGGACGAGACTATATCGATCTGGCCGGTGGTATTGCCGTGAATGCGTTGGGACATGCTCATCCGGCACTGATCGAGGCGCTGACCGAGCAGGCTGGCAAACTCTGGCATGTATCCAATGTGCTGACCAACGAGCCGGCCCTGCGGCTGGCTTGCAAGCTGGTTGAGGCGACCTTTGCCGACAAGGTGTTTTTTGCCAACTCCGGTGCTGAAGCCAATGAAGCGGCCTTCAAGCTGGCGCGGCGTTGGGCGCACGAAACCACTGGTCCGGAAAAGCACGAAATCATCGCCTGCACCAATAGTTTCCACGGTCGTACCCTGTTTACCGTCAGCGTCGGTGGCCAGCCGAAATATTCCCAGGGCTTTGGTCCGGCGCTGGCCGGCATCAGTCATGTGCCCTACAACGACATTGCAGCGCTTGAGCAGCAGATATCCCCGCGCACCTGTGCGGTGGTGGTTGAGCCAGTCCAGGGTGAAGGCGGTGTGATCCCCGCTGCGCCGGGTTATCTTGAGGCCGTACGGGCGCTCTGTGACAAGCACGGTGCGCTGCTGATTTTTGATGAGGTGCAGAGCGGCATGGGTCGTACTGGCAAGCTCTTTGCTTATATGCACAGTGCGGTGCAGCCGGACATTCTGACCAGCGCCAAGAGCCTGGGCGGCGGCTTTCCCATCTCCGCCATGCTGACCACTGACCGCTTGGCCAGTCACTTTGGTGTGGGGACCCACGGCAGCACCTACGGCGGCAATCCGCTGGGCTGTGCGGTGGCCGAACGGGTGCTGGATATAGTCAACACGCCGGCGGTGCTGGCCGGTGTCGAGCGGCGTCATCAGCTGCTGGCCGAGGGATTGTTGGCGATAGCCGAAGACCTGCCGGTATTTGCCTCGGTACGTGGCCGTGGCTTGCTGATGGGTGCCGT
Source organism: Gammaproteobacteria bacterium HGW-Gammaproteobacteria-11 (assembly GCA_002840055.1). Lineage (GTDB taxonomy): Bacteria > Pseudomonadota > Gammaproteobacteria > Pseudomonadales > Pseudomonadaceae > Halopseudomonas. The sequence goes on from PGZJ01000004.1 coordinate 66,936, forward strand.
TCTGTCGGAGCCCTGGAAGGGGCAGGCGCGGCAAGTTCAGGAGGCGGCTCAGCAGGAAGGTCTGTTGGTGCTGCAGGCCGGGCCGGATGTCATGCGTCTGGCGCCGAGCCTGATCATTCCCGAGGCGGATATTCAGGAAGCGCTGGTGCGTTTGCGCCGGGCGCTGGAAAGACTGGTCAAGTAGGGCGGAGAAAACCGATGCTGGTGCAACGTCTGAGCAGGATGAGTGATTTGGCCGAGATCGAACGGCTGGCGGCTTCAAGTCCGGTCGGCGTCAGCTCATTGCCAACTGATCCTGCGCGGCTGGCCGCCATTGTCGAAATGTCCGAAGCGTCACTGGCGGAAGGCGTCAGTTTCAGTGGCGAGGAACGCTACTTCTTCGTGACTGAAGACAGCCATACCGGGCGTTTGCTCGGCTGTAGCAGTATTGTCGCTTCGGCGGGTTTTCGTGAACCTTTCTATACCTTTCGCAACGAGATGTTTGTGCATGCCTCGCGTGAGCTCGGCCTGCATAACCGTATTCATGTGCTGTCGCTGTGTCACGACCTGACCGGCCACAGTCTGCTTTCGGGCTTTCATATGCAGCCGGGCTGGCAGGATCCAACGGCCATGCACTTGAATGCGCGCGGGCGTCTGCTGTTCATGGCCGCCCACCCGTCACGCTTTGCCGAGTCCACGGCGGTGGAAATCGTCGGTGTCAGCGACGAGCAGGGCAATGCGCCGTTCTGGGATGCGGTTGGCCGGCATTTCTTTGCGGTCAGCTACAGTGAAGCCGAGCAGATCGGCAGCAGTCGCGGACGCAGCTATCTGGCCGAGCTGATGCCGGGCTATCCGATCTATGTGCCCATGCTGTCGGACTCGGCTCAGGAAGTCATAGGCCAGGTGCACCCGGATGTTGACCCGGTTTATGACATTCTCCTGGCTGAAGGTTTTGAATCCGACAATTACGTCGACATCTTTGACGGCGGTCCGGTCATGCATGCGCGTACCGCTGATCTGCATAGCCTGCGCACCAGTCAGATCGCCAGCGTGCAGATAGGTGAGCCGGCTGTATCCGGCCAGCGCTGGCTGGTAGCTAACCAGAAGGTCAGGGATTTTCGCGCCTGTACACTGGCGCTGGATTGGCTGGTTGGTCAGCCGTTGATCTTGACTCAGCAGATGGCCGATCTGCTGGGTGTTGCCAGTGGCGATCAGGTTCGCCTGGTCGGGGAGGTCTGAGATGCTGGTTAGGGCGGCTAGAACGCAGGATTTGCAAACCTTGCTTGAGCTGGCGACAGCAGCGGGTGCCGGTCTGACCACCTTGCCGGCCAGTGAAAGCGGGTTGGCGGCGCGCTTGCAGAATGTCGAGCGCAGCTTTCTCGGTCAGGTTGACCGGGCTGATGCCGACTATCTATTTGTACTTGAAGACGAGCAGGGCAACGCCATAGGCACCAGCGGCATGCTGGCTTCTGCCGGCATGCGCGAGCCCTGGTACAGCTACCGAATGGGTCTGACCGTGACGGCCAGTCGCGAACTGAATGTCTATCGCCAGCACCCGACGCTGTTTCTGGTCAATGACCTGACCGGCGCTACCGCGCTGTGCTCGTTGTATGTCCCGGCGGGCCACCGGCAGAGTGAAAAGGGCCGGTTGATCGCCAAGGCGCGGTTCATGTTCATGGCCGAGTTTGCCGCCGACTTTTCCCCGCGGGTGATAGTCGAGATGCGTGGCCTGTCTGATGTCGAAGGGCGCTCACCTTTCTGGGACAGTCTCGGGCAACACTTCTTCCGCATGGACTTTGCCCGTGCCGACTACCTGACCGGCATGGGGAACAAGGCCTTTATCGCCGAGATGATGCCCAAATTCCCCTTGTATGCCTGTCTCCTCAGCCAGGCCGCCAGGGATGCCATAGGTCGGGTTCATCCTGACTCCGAACCGGGTCTGGCCATGGCGCTGGAGGAGGGCATGAGCTATCAGGGCTATATTGATATCTTTGATGGTGGCGCCACCCTGGAAGCGCCCTTGTCGCAGATCCGCATAGTGCAGGACAGTCAGGTGCTGCTACTGGCAATTGGCACGCCGGGTGATGAGGCCGAGGACTATCTGATTCACAACCGAGGGCGGCACAATTGCCGGATGATCAGTACCCCGGCCCGTCAGGCCGCCGGCACCCTGGTGGTCTCCGCGGCCTCGGCAGAGCGTCTGGGGCTGCGTGCCGGGACACCGGTGCGTGCTGTTCCGTTGGTCGGTCGACTGGCCAAGGGCGACCCCTATGCGCAGGTACACACCGGGTAACAGCCTGTTGCTTGGTTGCCAAGGAGCGGCTGCCTATACTCCAGTCTTCTTCTTATAGACTAGCCGGGGTTTTGCCATGCAACGCGTTTCTCTGTTGATACTGGGTCTGCTGGCATTGTTTGGTGCTGGTCAGGTCAGCGCTGCTGATTGCCCCGCGATACTGCAACATCAATTGCCCGCCCTGCGCTCCAGTGACCAGATCGACCTCTGTCAGCGTTATGCCGGCAAGCCACTGGTGGTGGTCAATACCGCCAGCTTCTGTGGTTATACTCCGCAGTTCACGGGTCTGGAGGCGGTCTACCAGCGTTACCGCGACCAGGGTCTGGAAATCCTCGGCGTGCCCTCAAACGACTTTCGTCAGGAAGCGCGCGATAGTGCGGCAATAGCCGATGTCTGCTTCGTCAACTATGGCGTCACCTTTGCGATGGCAGAAACCCAGTCGGTTTCTGGCGAGGCGGCTCATCCGTTCTATCAAGAGCTGGCAGCGCAGAGCGGTCAGGCCCCGCGCTGGAATTTTCATAAATACCTGATCGATCGTCAGGGGCGTGTGGTCGCCAGCTTCCCCAGTGAGACCCGGCCGGATGATCCGGCCTTCATCCAGGCGCTTGAAGCGGCCCTGTGACTATTGACCCGATAGCTATATTCAGTTCAAGGCATGATGCATGTGGCGTGCCTATGCCTATATAATGCGCCCCTGACCATACCTGCGTGCGACGCAGGTTGACCCGATTCTGGTAAGGGACCTATGAAAAGCGCAGAGATCCGTGAAGCCTTCCTCCGCTTCTTTGAACAGAAGGGACACACCCGTGTGGCCTCCAGTTCATTGATCCCGGATAACGACCCGACCCTGCTGTTCACCAATGCCGGTATGAACCAGTTCAAGGACTGCTTCCTCGGCCTTGAAAAGCGTGCCTATACCCGCGCCACCAGTAGCCAGAAATGTGTGCGGGCCGGCGGCAAGCACAATGACCTGGAAAACGTCGGCTATACCGCGCGGCACCATACCTTCTTTGAAATGCTCGGCAACTTCAGTTTCGGTGACTACTTCAAGCGTGACGCCATTCATTACGCCTGGGAGTTCCTGACTTCGGCGCAGTGGTTGAATCTGCCGGCCGACAAACTCTGGGTCACGGTCTATGCCAGCGACGATGAAGCCTATGACATCTGGACCCGCGAAGTTGGCGTACCGGCCGAGCGTATGGTGCGGATCGGCGACAACAAGGGCGCGCCCTATGCCTCGGATAATTTCTGGGCCATGGGCGACACCGGGCCGTGCGGTCCCTGCACCGAAATTTTCTTTGATCACGGCGCCGAGATCTGGGGCGGGCCGCCAGGCAGTCCCGAAGAAGACGGGGACCGCTATATCGAGATCTGGAACAACGTGTTCATGCAGTTCAATCGCACCGCCGATGGCGTCATGCACCCGTTGCCAGCTCCGAGTGTAGATACCGGTATGGGCCTGGAGCGCATCAGTGCGGTCATGCAGCATGTGCATGCCAACTACGAGATCGACCTGTTCCAGCGTCTGCTTGGCGCTGCTGCCGAGGCCATTGGATGTGCCAATGACGGTGCCGCTTCGCTCAAGGTCGTTGCTGACCATATCCGGTCCTGCAGTTTCCTGATTGCCGATGGCGTGCTGCCCTCCAATGAAGGCCGTGGCTATGTGCTGCGCCGGATCATTCGACGCGCCTGTCGGCATGGCAACAAGCTGGGTGCTGAAGGGGTGTTCTTTTACCGCATCGTTGCCGCCCTGGTAGCGGAGATGGGTGAAGCCTTTCCGGAACTGCAGACGCAGCAGGCGCATATCGAACGGGTATTGAAAGCCGAAGAAGAACAGTTTGCCAAGACCCTGGAGCAGGGCCTGAAAATCCTCGAGCAGGATCTGGCCAGCCTGCAGGGCAGTGAAATCCCCGGTGACCTGGTATTCAAGCTGTATGACACCTATGGCTTCCCCATGGACCTGACCGGTGACATTGCCCGCGAACGCGGTCTGACGCTGGATGAAGCCGGGTTTGAAACGGCCATGGAAGCCCAGCGCGACCGGGCCCGCTCTGCCAGTCAGTTTGGTCTGGACTACAACAGCCTGGTCAAGGTCGATGTGGATACCCGTTTCGAGGGCTATACCCATACAGAGCAGGCCGGAAAGATCATTGCCCTGTTCCGTGATGGCCAGGCGGTGGACAGCCTGAGTGACGGTGAGCAGGGTGTCGTTGTGCTGGATCAGACACCTTTTTACGCCGAGTCTGGCGGCCAGGTGGGTGATAACGGCTTTCTTGAAAGTGCCGGTGTGCGCTTTGATGTGCGTGACACCACCAAGGCTGGCGGTGCCCACTTGCACCACGGTGTCGTGGTGCGCGGCAGTCTCTCGGTTGGCACCTCGGTCAAGGCGGTGGTGGATGCCGATGTGCGTCAGGCGACCAAGCTGAACCACTCCGCGACCCATTTGCTGCACGCGGCACTTCGCCAGGTTCTTGGTGAGCATGTCTCGCAGAAGGGTTCACTGGTGGACAGTCAGCGTCTGCGCTTTGACTTCAGTCATTTCGAGCCGATCAAGCCGGAACAGCTGCGCGAGCTCGAGGACCTGGTCAACACCCAGATTCGTTTGAATTCGACTGTGGATGTCGAGGTGACGGACATTGAAACCGCCAAGCGCAAGGGCGCGATGGCCCTGTTCGGCGAGAAGTACGGCAATACAGTGCGGGTGCTGACCATGGGCGGTGGTTTTTCCGTCGAGCTGTGTGGTGGTACCCACGTGGCTCGCACGGGTGACATCGGCCTGTTCCGCATTACCAACGAAACCGGGATTGCATCCGGCGTGCGGCGCATCGAGGCGGTTACCGGTCAGGGTGCGATGGCGTTCGTTCGTGATGCCGAGGAGCAATTGCGTCAAGCGGCGCAGTTGGTCAAGGGTAGTCGCGAAAATCTGGTCGACAAGCTGGCTGTGCTGGTTGAGCGCAGCCGGGTGCTGGAAAAGGAACTTGAACAACTCAAGGCCAAGGCGGCAAGCGCGGCTGGATCGGATATGGCCTCTGAAGCACTGCAAGTAGGTAGCATGCAAGTGCTGGTCAAGCGTCTGGATGGCCTGGATGGCAAGGCGTTGCTGGCGCTGATAGATCAATTGAAGAACAAGCTCGGCTCAGCGGTAGTCTTGCTCGGCGGTGAGGTCGAAGGCAAGGTGGTGCTGGTAGCGGGCGTGACCAAGGATTTGACCGGCAGCATCAAGGCCGGTGACCTGATTCGCGACGTTGCCGCTGCCGTGGGCGGTAAAGGCGGCGGTCGCCCGGACATGGCGCAGGGTGGCGGGACCGAGGTTGCCGCCCTGGATGCCGCGCTGGCACAGTGTCTGGCTAGGTTGCAGTCGCAGTAAAAAGAGAACAGCCTTCTGCGGAAGGCTGATGGATCCGTCGGATAACCGATGTTTTGCATGGGAGTTGGTGCACAAAAATGGCACTTATTGTCCAGAAGTTTGGTGGTACCTCGGTTGGCAGTGTAGAGCGCATCGCCCAGGTTGCCGAGAAAATCAAAGGGTTCCGTGCCAGGGGGGTTGATCTGGTCGTGGTTGTTTCGGCCATGAGCGGTGAAACCAACCGCTTGATCGAACTGGCCAGGCAGATTCAGGCTGAGCCCGATCCGCGCGAGATGGATGTGATTCTGTCGACCGGAGAGCAGGTGACCATCGGTCTGTTGGCCATGGCCTTGAAGTCCATTGGTGTGCCAGCGGTGTCCTACACTGGCCCGCAGGTCCGCATTGTCACAGACAGTGCGTTCAACAAGGCGCGAATCCAGCAGATTGACGATGCCAAGATCCGTGCTGAACTGAAAGCGGGCAAGGTGGTGATTGTCGCCGGTTTCCAGGGTGTGGACGAGCAGGGCAATATCACCACGCTGGGTCGTGGTGGTTCGGATACCACGGGTGTGGCTCTGGCCGCGGCACTCAAGGCCGACGAGTGTCAGATCTATACCGATGTCGATGGCGTCTACACCACCGATCCGCGCGTGGTACAGAGTGCCCGCCGACTGGACAAGATCACCTTCGAAGAAATGCTCGAGATGGCCAGTCTGGGCTCCAAGGTTTTGCAGATACGTTCGGTTGAATTCGCCGGCAAGTACAACGTGCCGCTGCGGGTTCTGCACAGTTTCAAAGAGGGTCCAGGTACCCTCATTACCCTTGAGGAAGGTGCTTCAATGGAACAACCCGTTATCTCCGGCATTGCCTTCAACCGTGACGAAGCCAAGCTGACTATCCGTGGTGTGCCGGATACCCCCGGCGTGGCATTCAAGATTCTCGGGCCCATCAGTGCCGCCAATATTGAAGTCGACATGATTGTTCAGAACGTCTCCCATGACAGAACAACTGACTTTACCTTTACCGTGCACAGAAATGATTATCGCCGTGCAGAAGAGATTCTGCGTACCGTGGCCGAGACTATTGGTGCGCGCGAAATGGCGGGCGACAACAAGATTGCCAAGGTGTCGATTGTCGGTGTTGGCATGCGTTCGCATGCCGGCGTTGCCAGCAAGATGTTCGAGGCCCTGTCCAACGATGGGATCAATATCCAGATGATCTCCACCTCGGAGATCAAGATTTCCGTAGTCATCGACGAGAAATACCTCGAGCTGGCCGTTCGTGGCCTGCATACCGCTTTTGAACTGGATGCTGACGCACCCAGCGAAGACCATCTCTGAGCGTTGATGGTTGCGTCCTGAGACGCAATCAAGGGCACGGTTTCTGGCTGCTGTGCCCGCCTGTTTCAGTCGCTGTCGACTACACTGAAAATGAGCAGGGAGTGTTTCTCCCAGGTCGTTGTCATAAGGGTGGAGTGGCAGAGGACTGATGGGCAACAAGCCGGTTTTTTTGCAGACAGCTGTGTCCTGATCATAAGCAAGGAGAAATGGAATGCTTATTTTGACTCGACGGGTCGGTGAGACCCTGATGGTCGGTGATGAAGTCACCGTAACCGTGTTAGGCGTTAAGGGTAATCAGGTGCGAATTGGGGTCAATGCCCCCAAGGAAGTGGCTGTTCACCGTGAAGAAATCTATCAGCGCATCCAGAAAGAAAAGGATGACGAACCAAATAGCTAATTTCATTGAATTTTTCATTGCATTAGCGAATGCGCGCAGTTACTATTCTGCGCGTGTTACGGAGAGGTGGCCGAGTGGCTGAAGGCGCTCCCCTGCTAAGGGAGTATACCTCAAAAGGGTATCGCGGGTTCGAATCCCGCCCTCTCCGCCATTTTCAGTATTGTTGGGAATGTCGAGCTTAGTTTCTGAATCAAAAGGAAATAATCGTTTGACAGAGTTTATTCTCTCCCTATAATACGCCCCACAACGCACTCGTAGCTCAGCTGGATAGAGTACTCGGCTACGAACCGAGCGGTCGGAGGTTCGAATCCTCCCGAGTGCGCCATTTAAGAAACCCACTGGTTATCCGGTGGGTTTTTTTTTGCACGCCTTCCGGGCGTCATCAATTACCCGTCTTAAGCCTGCTAGGCTTATCAGAGTTGCCATCAGTACCCATCTGCCGGGCAGGCAGATAACCGGGTGCGCCTGTCAGGGAAGTGCGCTTATGTCAGTACCCAACAGAAAGTCTCCGGAAAGCCTGCAGGACAGGCTTGAGCAGGTCACCTACCTGCTGCACAAATATGACCCGGTTGAGGGGCAGGTGCAGGACGACCATGACGACGCGCCTGTGTCGGTTGAGCTGTCATTGCACGAGCAGAATTTGAATGAGCTGCAGTTGAAGCTGGAGGAGCTGCATCCGGCTGACGTAGCTTACATTCTGGAATCCCTGCCATTGGAAGAACGTTTGGCCATCTGGCAACTGGTCAAGTCGGACCGTGATGGCGATATTCTGCTCGAAGTCTCCGATGCCGTTCGCGAGACGCTGATTGCCGATATGGACAGTCATGAGTTGATCGCGGCTGCGAACAATCTTGATGCCGACGAACTGGCTGACCTGGCACCGGACCTGCCCAGGGATGTGGTTCGCGAACTGATGGATACGCTGGATGCGCAGCAGCGGGAGCGGCTCAAGTCGGCGCTGTCCTATGCGGATGATCAGGTTGGTGCGCTGATGGACTTTGATATGGTGACCATCCGTGATGATGTCAGCCTGGAGGTGGTCAGTCGTTACCTGCGCCGCTTCGAGATGCTGCCTGACCATACGGACAAGTTGTTTGTGGTCGACAACGAGGGGCGGCTCAAGGGCGTACTGCCAATCAAGAAGCTGCTGGTCAGTTCACCGGACGCTCTGGTGGCCGATGTGATGGCAGATGATCCGGTGATATTTGATCCGCAGGATGATGCCGGCGTTGCTGCGCAGGCATTCGAGCGCTATGACCTGGTATCCGCGCCAGTGGTGGACGCCAAGGGCACCTTGTATGGCCGCCTGACCATTGACCAAATGGTCGATTACATTCGCGAAGAGAGTGAGGCTGAGGTGTTGGCCGCCGCCGGTTTGCGCGAGGAAGAGGATATCTTTGCCTCGGTCTGGAAGTCGGTGCGTAATCGCTGGGCCTGGTTGGCGATCAATTTGTGTACGGCCTTGATTGCTTCCCGGGTAATCGGCCTTTTCGAGGGGTCAATAGAAAAGTTGGTAGCGCTGGCCGCATTGATGCCCATTGTGGCTGGGATTGGGGGTAATTCAGGCAACCAGACCATTACCATGATTGTTCGAGGTATTGCTACGGGGCAGGTGCAGGTGGCTCACGGGCGTCGTCTGCTGCGCAAGGAAGCCGGTGTCGCATTGATCAACGGGGTGTTCTGGGGTGGCGTGCTGTCACTGGTGGCCTATCTGCTCTATGGGCATATTGCACTATCTATCGTATTGATGGCGGCAATGGTCTTGAATATGCTGCTGGCCGCCTTGATGGGTGTGTTCATACCCCTCTGCAGAATGCGTCTGGGCCGTGATCCTGCGCTGGGTTCCAGCGTACTGATTACAGCTATAACCGACAGTGGTGGGTTCTTTATTTTCCTTGGTTTGGCGACGCTGTTCCTGCTCTAGGGGATGTCGCCTTGTTTGCCAAAAATGTCACATCAGGATACATTAGGCCGGTTTTGCAACGAGCCAAAGTCGCTTCGACCCATGCCGCCGCACAAACCCGTGCAGCCGCTTGGTAAATCACTTTGGTTGATGATGCCAGAGTGCGCCGATTTCCGCGCGCTATAGCTTATAGACTGCGAGAGAAACAATGACTTCATCTGAAATGCTGACAGAAGGCGTAGAACTCATGGTGCTGGGCATGGGCTCGGTATTTGCGTTCCTGATTGCCCTGGTGTTTGTCACCAATATCATGTCTTCGGTCTTGACCCGCTTTTTCCCCGAGGTCTTGCCAGCACCCAAGCCTGCCCCAAAGCGGGCTGCGGCAAGCGCCAGCATTGAACCCGAAGTGATTGCCGTGATCGGTGCCGCCATCAAGCAGCATCGCGCACGACGCAACTGATTCATCGCACCCGTAGCTTACTCACTATTAAAATCAGACAGGCCATAACACTATGACCGATACCAAGCAGCAGCCCTTGGGCATTACCGACGTCATTTTGCGCGACGCTCATCAGTCCATCCTCGCCACCCGCATGCGTTTAGACGACATGCTGCCGATTGCCGGCAAGCTCGACCAGGTTGGTTTCTGGTCTGTGGAATCCTGGGGTGGTGCGACTTTTGATGCCTGTATCCGCTACCTGGGTGAAGATCCATGGGAGCGTATTCGTGCATTGAAAAAAGCCATGCCCAATACCCGCCAGCAAATGCTGCTGCGTGGCCAGAATCTGCTTGGCTATCGTCACTACGCTGATGATGTGGTGGAAAAGTTTGTCGAGCGTGCTGCAGTAAATGGTGTAGATGTATTCCGGGTATTTGACGCGATGAATGATCCGCGCAACCTGGAGACAGCTCTCAAGGCCGTGAAGCAACAGGGCAAGCATGCCCAGGGCACGATTTCCTATACCACCAGCCCGGTCCACACGCTGGAAATGTGGGTAGACCTGGCCAAGCAGATCGAAGACATGGGCGCCGACTCCATCGCGATCAAGGATATGGCTGGTATTCTGACCCCCTACCTGGCGTTTGATCTGGTAACCCGTCTGAAAGAGACCCTGAGCATACCAGTGCACATGCAGTGCCATGCTACAGCTGGATTGTCCACTGCCGCTATCCTCAAGGCTGCAGAGGCTGGTATTGATAACGTTGATACGGCAATTTCGTCCATGTCCATGACCTACGGTCATTCGCCGACCGAGTCTGTGGTGGCGATTTTCCAGAATACCCCGCGTGACACCGGACTGAACCTGGAACTGCTGGAAGAGGTTGCAGCCTATTTCCGTGAAGTACGGAAGAAATACGCCAAGTTCGAAGGCAACCTCAAGGGTGTCGACTCACGTATTCTGGTTGCTCAGGTGCCGGGTGGCATGCTGACCAACATGGAAAGTCAGTTGAAAGAGCAGGGTGCAGGTGACAAGTTTGATGCCGTATTGGCCGAAATCCCACGTGTTCGTGAGGATCTGGGCTTTATCCCTCTGGTTACTCCAACGTCGCAGATTGTTGGTACCCAGGCGGTGATCAACGTATTGACCGGTGAGCGTTTCAAGTCCATTACCAAGGAAACTGCCGGTATCCTCAAGGGCGAGTACGGCGCTGCGCCAGCCCCCTTCAACAAGGCTCTTCAAGAGCGCGTTCTGGATGGTGCCGAGCCTATCACTTGCCGCCCTGCCGACCTGCTTGAGCCGGAAATGGCCAAGTTGACGGCCGAGCTTCAGGGGCTGGCCAAGGAAAAGGGTATCAAGCTCGCTGCCGACGAGATCGATGATGTGCTGACCTACGCTCTGTTCCCGCAGATTGGTCTGAAATTCCTCGAGAATCGTGGTAACCCGGATGCCTTCGAGCCGGTACCCACTGGCAAGGAAGTCCTGTCCAAGTCCGGTGAGCCGGAAGCCTACACTGTGACAGTGAATGGCAAGGACTATGTGGTTCAGGTTGCCGATGGTGGTGACATTACCGGTATCAAGCAAATTGGCGAAAGCACTGCCCCCGCGGCCTCGGCGCCGGTAGGTGAGGGTGCTCCGCAAGCTGCGCCACTGGCTGGCAATATTTTCAAGGTGCTGGTGCAGCCTGGCGAGCAAGTGGAAGAAGGTCAGGTGGTTATCATCCTGGAAGCCATGAAGATGGAAACCGAGGTCTGTGCATTCAAGAGCGGCACCGTTGGCTCAGTCAATATCAAGGTCGGTGATGCAGTTGCCGTCGGCGATACCTTGCTGACCATAGGTTAAGGGAGCCCGTTCATGGATAAGCTTTTTGAGTTGTGGCAGACCACTGGCATTTATCAGATCGAGCTGGGCCAGTTGATCATGATCCTGATCTGTCTGGTGATGATCTATCTGGCTATCCGCAAGGGTTTTGAGCCCTTGCTGCTGATTCCGATCGGCTTTGGCGGTATTTTGGCTAACATGCCCGTTGCCGGCATGGCCGAAAGTGGTGGTTTGTTGTACATGTTCTATGAAGTGGGTCTGTTGACCACTGTGTTCCCTCTGTTGATCTTCATGGGTGTGGGGGCTATGACCGATTTTGGTCCGATGCTTGCCAACCCGCGCACGCTGTTGCTGGGTGCGGCTGCGCAGTTTGGTATCTTCGGTACCTTGCTGGGTGCACTGGCGCTTACCGCCTGGGGCATTCCGGGTTTTGAGTTCACCATGAAGGAAGCGGCCTCGATTGCCATTATCGGTGGTGCGGATGGCCCGACCTCCATCTATGTGACCAGCCAACTGGCACCCCACCTGCTTGGTCCGATTGCCGTAGCGGCCTATGCCTATATGGCGCTGGTACCTATGCTGCAGCCGCCGATCATGCGCGCGTTGACCACCGAGAAAGAGCGGGCTATCACCATGACCCAGTTGCGGGTGGTGAGCAAGACCGAGAAGATCATCTTCCCGATCCTGTTGCTGCTCCTAGTGGCCATGCTGTTGCCGTCAGCGGCGCCGCTGGTTGGCATGTTGTGCTTTGGTAACCTGATGCGTGAATGCGGTGTGGTTGAGCGTCTGGCCGATACTGCGCGGAACGCCTTGATCAATATCGTCACTATTGCGCTTGGCCTGGCTGTAGGTTCCAAGCTCAACTCCGAGGCTTTCCTGCAGCTGACCACGCTGGGTATTCTGGTCCTGGGCGCTGTTGCCTTCTGTGCCGGTACGGCTGCGGGTGTATTGATGGCCAAGCTGATGAACCTGCTGAGTAAGCAGCAGATCAACCCGCTGATTGGATCCGCCGGGGTGTCTGCGGTACCCATGGCTGCGCGGGTATCCAACAAGCTGGGTCTGGAGGCCAATTCGCAGAATTTCCTGTTGATGCACGCCATGGGCCCGAATGTGGCAGGTGTGATTGGCTCTGCTGTGGCAGCCGGTATTCTGCTCAACTTTGTCGGTTGAGCAGTTCCAGCCGCCCTTTAAAGCAACATAAAAAAACCGCTCAATGAGCGGTTTTTTTATGTTTGAAGAAAGGGGTGAGTCTCAGGCGCTTTGCTCTTCACCAGGCAGCAAGGCAAGGAGTGCATTCTGCTGGCGCCGTGACATTTCGCGGAAGCGTAGCAGCAACTCACGCTCTGGATGCGTCAGCGTATCCAGTTGCTTGTCGTTGAGACTATGTCGAGTAGGATGTTCCGGCAGCGTGGGCAAATCCAGCAGGCTGTGTTCCAGCCGGGCAATGATTTCCGAATTCATGCTGCGGTGATGTTGTCTGGCAACTTCAGCGATATGTTCACGCATCCCTTCCGGGAGGCGAACCACGAATTTGTCAGCGGTACGGCTGGTGTAATGTTGGGTTGCAGTTTTCATATGGGCAACATTAATCGCTTGTGAGAATAAAATCGATACTGGCCAATTGAAATCTGCCAGACACCCTGTTTGCCAGTATAGCTTACGGCATCATTTATAGCCTTGTTGATGCGTGATCTGTGCTGCGAGCAAGGCCTAAAGCTAACTTATACTTGGTTTTGTAACACTTGGGCAGCATGTGACGGAATTATGGCCCATTTTTGTGACGTATTTCCGACAGATGGCATATTGCAACCATCTGTCTGCTTGCTTAGCCAAGGTGGTCAAGCGGCGCCTGCATCAGTTATGATTCCGGCGCCAAGACTGGCCACCTTCCTCAGAGGGTAAATCTGTCGGCAAGTTCCCTGTGCGCTTGTAGCTCAGCTGGATAGAGCGACCGCCTCCTAAGCGGTAGGTCCCCGGTTCGAATCCGGGCTCGCGCACCATAAAAAACAAAGGCTTGCAGGTTGTTAACCGTGCAAGCCTTTGTTGTTTCTGCCCGTTGGTGGCAGTTTTGGTGGCAGTTTCATGCCGCCTGATTTTGGTCCTCTGGTCGGCTGTATGTTCCGTTCATTACGTCTCTTATCACACCCAGCCTCCAGCGTGGTGAGGCGGGGCCGATGTGGGTGGCTGGTGGGTAGCGGCCGCTTTTTATGCCGGCGTACCAAGTTGATCTGGAGATGCGCACCAAGGCCAGCACTTCATCGGGGCTGAGCATTGAGCTGTCTGGCAGTGTGTCCAGGTAGCGGTAGTCTTTGGTGTTCATTGGGATTTGCTCCTGTTCATTGCCTGGCGTAGTTTCGAGCATTTTTGGTGGTTACCTTGGTTGCGTGCGCGGTTGCATATGTCGCAGATGCGCTGCAGGTCCAGGGCGCGGCTGTGGATTGATGGTTTGCGTACCACTTCAAAGCGGCGCTCTTGATGCTCTGGTGGTAGGAACTCTTTTGCACCGGTGGTGTGGATGAAGTTGATCATGCCGCCTCCTGATGCGGTTTGATGGTGGCCAGTGCTGTGGCGTAGAGGCGTTCTGCCTTGTCCAGTTCCAGATCGGTGGTGACGGGCATGGCTATCCAGCCAAAGCTGTGGACCTCTTCGCCTTTGCCTTCCAGTGCCAGTTCAATCTTCACCTTTGCCAGTAGGGTTTGGTGGTCTTCTTCGAGTGCTTCGACCAGCTCGGCCTGCAGGCAGGGTGTGTTGTATTGGATGATTTCCATGCGGTTTACGCGGGCGGTGGTGAAGATGGATAGGGCTACGGTCCAGCGCCAGTGGCGTTGGATGATGAGGTCTGCGCTGTAGCGGTTGAGGATGCACACCTGTTCGCGCTTGATGTTGACCACGCGCACCTCTTTGTCGGCCATGGCGCTGTGGAACAGTATGCCGATATCGCGGAGGATGGCGGTTGCTTCTGCCTGGCTGCGCTTTTGGGCGTTGTGGTGTTTGCGGCGGGTCATGCTGTACCCCCGAACATATCAGGGGTAAGTTCGCAGCGGTACGGCATGCCCTCTGGTTCTTTTGGTTCCAGCTCGTCCATGTCGTCGCCGTGAAGGTCGTAGTTCAGTTCGTCGAACCAGGCATCCATACAGGGTATGCAGGCGTAGTAGCTGCCCCAGTGGCTGCCATCCACAAATGCGCTTTCATGGCGCGCCATCTCTCCCGGCTGGATTTCGTGTTCTGGCTCTGGTCCGCCCATGCTCAGGTGGCATACGTGGGCTTTCCGGACGCGCACAAGCTTGACCTTGCGGCAGCGGATATCCACGTCCATGTCGCCCTCGAAGGGGTCCCATGTCAGGTACATATCTGGCTGGTATTTCATGCTCTTCTCCCGACAATCTTGCTGATCCCCGCATTCACAGCCCGCCCACGCATCAGCAGCACCTTGGCCAGCTTTTCTCTGTCCCGCTGGCTGTGGCTGGCCTGACTCAGCAAGCCAAAGTAGCTGTTGGCGGTTTCGCGTAGCTGTGGTTGCGGTGTGCTGGTGACTTTGCGCAAGGCGGTTTTGAGGGTGCGGCGGCGGGTTACGCGGTGCCATGGTTTGATGACCTGTCCAACGAAGTCGATGCCTCTGTCTACCGGCTGCAATATGGTTTTGCTGGGGTTGAGCTGGGCTTGCAGGTGTGTGGCCAGGAACTGTTCGATCTGGTGCCGCCATTGGTTTAGCTGCTGCGGTGATTGGTGCAGCAGTACAAAGTCATCCACGTAGCGGATGTAGTACTTGGCCTGCAGCTGGTGTTTGATGAATTGATCCAGGGCGTTGAGGTAGACGTTGGCAAAAAACTGGCTGCTGAGGTTGCCAATGGGTAGGCCGAGGTGGGCGGGTTGCTCGGCAAGGCGTTTGTGTTGCGGTACCTTGGCCAGCAGTTTGGGTGTGGTGCGCAGTTCATAGTTCTGCCGTGGGTCGTGCCAGAGGATCTGCAGGGCGAGGGCTTGCCAGTAGGGTTGGGTGATGTGCTTGGCCAGTTGCTGCTCGAGCACGGTTTTGTTGATGCTGACAAAGAAGTTGGCCAGGTCGCACTTGAGGTAGTGGGCGGGCTGGCTCCAGTTGTGGGTGATGCTGCGCACTTTGGCGTCAAGCCGTTTGGCGGCGTAGAGGGTGCCGCGCTCTTTGATGCAGGCGCAGCTGTCGGCTATGAACCGGCGTTCTATGGTTGGGCCTACCTGGTTGTAGAGCAGGTGGTGGACAATGCGGTCGCGGAAGTCTGCGGCCCATACTTCACGGGGTTTAGGCTGGGTGACTACAAAGCAGATTGACCGCCCGGGCTGGTAGGTGCCCGTTTGCAGTTCGGTGTGCAGTTGCATGAGGTTGTGCTCCAGGTTGAGCTCGAAGGCCAGTGCGCTGCGGCTGCTGCGTTTGCTGCGGCGGCAGTCCAGGTAGGCTTGGACGAGCTCTTGAAATAAAAAATCAGCATGGCCCGGTGCGGCATCGGCAGTATCTGCGGACGGCACGAGCCCGAAGGGCGTTGTCCTTGTGATCGTTGTTCTGGTTGCCATCATCAAAGTTCTGATTCCACGCGTTGTTCGGGCTGTACTGCGCCAAGTCGTGCTATTTACGTTGCCCTGCCGAGGGCCTGAGCCTGTCAGCGGGGCAACTGTGCAGGGCCTGCGCGGACGGTGCCGGGCGGTTCCCTTGGTGCACATGGCGGTGGCCGGGTTGGCCAGCGGCACGACCAGATTCAAAATCGCGCAGGCATGACCGCCTTGGCGATCACGCAGCGGGCGACGTTGCGGCATGTTTTTTCCACCCCGTTGCTTGCCGGCCTACTGAGTCGGTTATCTCTACAGCTCTGGCGAACTGGGCGGTGCTGATGAGGCGTTTATCAACGGATAGGCGCAGCATCAGCTGGATGACCTGGATGCGTTCCAGGATCTGCTCTATGTGCGGTACCTTGCCCCGGCCCTGTGCGACGTTGGCGCGCAGGATCAGGACGGTTACGTCGATACATTCCATCAGCACCTTCTCGCCAAGGGTCCGCTTGAGATCACGCGGCATGTTCTTGATGAGGTCAGTTGCCAGGCTGGCTAGATCACTGGCCAGTTTGTAGATCGGTAATTGGTGGTGTAGGGCCATGCTGAAAACTCGCGAAGCTGCGCGCTAGCGCGCAGCTGAATAGTTAAAGGGCTGAATGGTTAACGAATCTGCGGACGGCACGAGCCCGAAGGGCGTAGTCCTTGTGAGCGCCGTTCTGGCGGCCATCAACAAAGGTCTGACCCCACGCGCCGAGCGGGCTGGACTGCGTGCTGGACCAGTGCCATTTCTTCTCGAATTGCTCTGGCACGTTGGCGTAGCACAGGGCTAGTTCACGGCGGGCAGGCAGGTACCAGTCCTGATGGCCTTCGATGTTGAGGCCATTTGCCCATTCGGCTGCGGGGTGGCTGTGCTCTGAGTTGGCCAGCGCCTCAGTGTTGGCTTTGCCATCCCATTCATTGGTGGCATCTGGTTCGTTCTCGCCTGCTGAGCCCCACTGGATTTCATCCTGCTGGCCTGCGCTGCTCTCCGATACCACCAGGTGGTAATCCGGCTGGCCGCTCTCGCCACGTACCAAGCCAACATAGATGCCGCCCTGGCCGCGCCATTTTTCACCGATGCGGGGTGGGCAGATTTCCTCAAGCAGGCTGGCGAAAGACTGCTCTTGGTCTACCTGCAGGCCGGTGGCAAATTCCAATACATTGCGTGCCAGCGCGGGGTTGGTTGTTTCAACGCGGGTGGTGCCGACTTCTACTGTGATCAAGCTATTCATTGTGGTTGCCTCAATAGGTGCGCGACCGAGCGCTGCGCGCTCGGCTGAAATTGTTAAAGGGCTGAATTGATAATGAATCTGCGGACGGCACGAGCCCGAAGGGCGTAGTCCTTGCGATCGCTGCCCTGGATGCCATCACCAAAGTGCTGAATCCACGCGCTGGTCGGGCTGTACTGCGTGCTGGACCAGTGCCAGGCGTCATCAAATGCCTGCTCACCACTCTGCTGAAAGGCTGCATCGGCACACTGTCCGGGGCTGGTTGCCGTGTAGGGGTAGCCCGCTGGCAAGCTGCTGGGGTTGTCGCCGTCGCGGAAGGTGCAGTAGTTCTGCTCTTCTGTTGGCTTGAGGTTGCGGTAGCACAGTTCCAGCTCATCACGGCTGGGCAGGTACCAGTCCTGGTTGCCGTTGATATCAAGGGCCAGCATCTGTTTGGCAAGGTCGCTGCCTGCCTCGGCCATGGCTTGGGTGTTGGCGAGGCCATCATTGCAGCTGGTGGCGGGGATGCTATTGCCGTAGTTGCCCCACTCGGCGCTGTTCACTTGGCCAGCGGCCTTGGGTGAGACGATAAGGGCATACTGCTGGCCGTCGAGCTGGAAGCGGCCGGCATAGTACCCGCCTTCAAAGGGGGTGCCGGGTACGGTTGGTACGGTTTGCGTGGTGGTCATGGTTGTTGCCTCTGTGGTGGAGAGTGTGGTTTTGGTGGTACGTGGTGAAACGGTTGGGCTAGTCATGGCTGCCGCCCTCGCTGTCGATGCCCACCAATACGTTGGGGGTCAGTGGGTGGTCGCTGCGCATGTTGATGTAGCGGGTGGTCATGTGGCACCCGGTGCGTTTGTTGCATTCGCGGGTCCAGTTCTGGCAACCGCAGGATCTGGCACTTGATGGATCGGCAGGCCGTTGGCAAATCAGCGCCTTAAGAACGTCTGAAGCATGGCTTGCAGTGGCAAATGTTAGGGCAACGATGGGTTCGCCATTTACTTCGATAGTCAGGCGATTGGCTACGTCATCCGATAGGGGATAAGAGCCCGATGTGATTGTGACGTTCTTGCCCTGACCAAATCTCACTACAGGGATGGAGTGCTTATACCCCTCAGCAAGCTGCGCTGCCTGTGCTGCGCTGGGTAGCTGGCAAGCAGGGTCATGGGCGGGCGTGGCGCACGCTTGCGGTGGGGTATGCGACCCTTCGCTGGCCTGTGGGTTATTGATAAGGCCTGCCCCTGCGGGGCAGTGGCTCTTTGTTGCCGGGCTGGATGCATGTGCGCTGGCACTGCCTTGTTTGGTGCTGTTGGTCATAGTGCCGGCCTCCCTTCGAGTCGTCTGATCTGCCCGTCAATCTCTGCTATCTGGTTGTTGAGCGTGGCAATGGTTCTCTCTGCCCGGTCGGCATCCTGTGGGATGAATTTGCGCGGGCTGTTCTGGACCTGCTGAACATTAGCCAGGTGGGCGGCGCGTTGTTGCCGCAGTGCGGTGATCATGGCGATGCTCATGCTGCACCCCCTAGCTTGAGTGTGGGTTTGCGGTTGGCCAGCAGGTCGGTCAGGTTCTGGAAGTACAGGTATTTGGCTGCCGGTGCGGCGTGCGGCTTGATT
Organism: Gammaproteobacteria bacterium HGW-Gammaproteobacteria-11; assembly: GCA_002840055.1. GTDB lineage: Bacteria > Pseudomonadota > Gammaproteobacteria > Pseudomonadales > Pseudomonadaceae > Halopseudomonas. Next base: position 85,833 of record PGZJ01000004.1, read on the forward strand.
GTCTCTGGCAGCGGATCTACACCGTTGAGGCATAGCCATTCATCCGGGTGGTGGGGCATGAGGTCGCGGCGCTCGGTGGCCAGCATGATCATGTCTGCCTCTCTGACGCAGCTGGGCAAGACTGGGTTGAGGTTGAAGCGCTGACAGATGGCCAGCCAGATGCCGTGCTCAATGTCCTGGTACTTGGGCATCAGTTGTTTCAGCGGGCGGGTCATGTCGCCTACGTAAGCCTCGGTGGCGTCGTGCAGCAGGGCGTCCAGCTGGTATTGCTCGGGCACGATAGCGGCCACGCGCAGGCTGTGTTCTGCCACTGAGTAATGGGGGGCGGTGTGGCCGTTGAAGCGGCACAGGCGTGACAGGCTGTGGGCTATGTCTTCTGCGCAGATCATGCTGGGGTCTGGGCGCAGCAGGTCTATACGTTTGCCGGTGGCGGTGAGTATCCAGCTCATGCTGCGTTCTCCTGTTGGTTGATGGCGGCGGCGTTGGCGGCTGTTTTGGGTGCCATGCGTTGGGCGATGGACAGGGTGCCGGCAGACAGGTTGGCGGCTGTGAGGGCGTGCTGGCTGTTCATGGCTTCAAAGGTTTTGGCGGCCAGCTGCAGCTCATGGGCGGCGCGGGTGAGGGTGTAGTAATCCTCTGTGTTGAGTAGCTTTTGGCTGTGGTTTGCGATTGCCTCGGCAGCTTCTTTGCCTGCTATGTAGGCGCTGTGGCGCTGCATCATGAGGTTGTCACGTTGCTTTTCCAGATAGGGCTTGATGCGTTTTTGCTCTTGGGCGCGACCGCACATAAGGCCAAAGGCATAGGTGCCAAGGGCGAGTGCAATGTAAGAGACGGCAATGAGTATGTAGGTGAGTTGCATGTTGGTTCTCCGTGGTGGTGTGCTGCCGGTGGTGGCGGTCAGCGGGTGGTGTCGTCCGGGGTGATCCGGGCGGTTGTTATCTGGTCTGCCTGGTAGGCGCGTTGCTCGATGTAGGTGGCCAGGTGGCGGATGCTGACGTACTTGGGCGCCTTGTTGCTGTCGTCCAGGGTGATCAGCGGCAGGGGTATGCGCTCGGTGCCGAGGGCTTTGTTGAAGGTCTCGGTATTCAGGTTGCGGAAGTAGCGCAGGCGCAGCTCTTCAAGGGGGATGAGTTCATCACCAAAGGTGGCAAACAGCCTTTCGAGGGTGCCTGAGTTTGGGGCCAGCCGCAGTGGGATGGCCTTTTGTGCTGTGTCTGTCATCGGCTTGCCTTGTTCTTGTTGGCGGCGGGGTGGTGCCAGCCATTGCGCACGTGGGTTTTAACCAGTTCGCGCCATTCCTGGGGTACCTGATTCAGTGCGGTCTGCCGTTCTGCTTTGGTGGGCAGGCCGAGGATCTGGGCGGCGTACTGTCTAGGCGACACGGCGCCGCTCCTGTGGGACCGGTGGGCGTTCAAGCCCCAGTTTGTCTGCCAGCCAGTTGATGCCGGACTGGCTCACCCTGGTGGATTCGCTGTACTGCAAGCCGAGCTGGGGGTGATACCACTGGCCGTGCTTGGTGGTGAGGTAGAACTTGTCCCGCATGGGGTTGGCGGGCAGGTTCTGGCTGTTGAGCAGGCCGGCCTGTTGCATAAGGCTGATCAGGTCTTTGCGTTTGACGCCAAGCACGCGGGCGGTTTGGGCAAGGGTGCGCTGCATGGTTGCCTCCTACGCGGTGTGCGCTGTGGCGCGACAAGCGTTGATGAAGGCGTGCAGGTTCTGGTGCAGCTGGCTGTAGGCTTCATCTGTGTTGGTGGGCAGCTGCATGTTGAATGCGGTGCTGTCGATCTCGATGCGGCAGCGATTGCCAATGGCGCCAATGGATACCCAGATATCGTCATCAGTGCTGAGGTGGTAAGTGCCTTGGCGCTTTACTGCAACTTCACGCAGGGTGCTTTCGATCTCGGTGACCAGGTCGGATTCTTCTGAGTAGGGTGCGTCTGCCCAGTGCGTGCCATTGGTGGCGCTCTCGATAAAGCCGACAACGCGCTGCAGGCAGACTGGGCGGGCCAGTGTGCAGCTGAGCCACATAGGGCCGCCCTTTACGCTGAACTGGATTGCCTTGCTGCACTGCAGTACGTCAAATTCAATGGCGCAGCTCACGCCCTTGGCATTGCGCAGGGTGTGCTGAAAGGTGCCGTTGAGGGTTAGCTGGGCAGGCAGGCGCTGCAGGCTGGCGGTGTTGAGTTTGAGCATGCTCATGCTGCACGGCCTCCATCGTTAGGGTCGATGGGTTGCGGGCGGCTGACCAGCTTGGGTTTTTCAGATACCACCTTTGCGCCGGTGTCGCGGGCGGCCTGGCGGATGTGGAAAATGCTGTTTATGTCACACGTGGGGAGTATGTGAACGGTGGCGGTTTGCATGGTGATACCTCAGCTCTGTGGTGGAGAGATGAGGCAAATATGACGTACTGTTGTTATGTTGTCAAAACAAAATGTTGTTATTTTTGCTAGGGGAAGATTTGAGCCTGCCAGTAGTCCTCGCTGATGATCGCGATAGGCGCTCCGCTTTCCCTCAATTCAACGGCCTTTTTTATTTTGGTTCCGTAGTTGCTGTGCAGCCACTGGTCATTACCAATGCTGCCGACTATGAGGAAGTTCAGCTTCTTGCTGACTGAAGGGGAGATTCGCCCGCCCCGCTCTGTTACCAGGCTTTCGCAGTTCTTGCGAGGGCCGTATGCCATGACCCCGGTGAACATGAATGCGCGGTCTTGCCAGTCGAGTAAAGGGGGTGGCTGGTCCAGCGGTAGCGAGGAGGGGCGCTGTACATGTGTTGCGGCGGCTATCTCCAGCCCTGAGAATTGCCTGAGCATGCTTAGCAGTTCTGCCGATTCGGCAGGGTCTAGTACGTTATCGCTGAGCATGTCCGCCAGGCGGCGGTACAGTATGTTTACCACTGGGTCGGCGTAGTGGTTTAGGTTGGTTTCTATCCAGTGCTTGAGGAACTCTGCTTCCTGCTGGCTGACGTTGTTGTCTGCCGTTATGCCCGCTGCTATGCCAACAAGGGCGTCAGCTGAGCGGCGGTCGATTCGCCCCTGGTGGAACAGGCGGCTGTTCTCAAATTCCTGGTAAAGATCCACCATTTTCTGCATCTCCGTTTGCGTCGTCATCCTGTGTCTGGTTCGAGAGCTTGCTAAGGTCTGGCGTGAAGGTGACTTTCATTCCTGTCTTAGTGCAGCTGATCGTTACCTCTGCTTCTGGATCAATACACAGATCCTGGTAGCGCAAGCCCTGCCAGTAGGCCAAGTACTGCAGCGTCCCGTACTTCTCCAGCTTTTTCAGTCTGCGGCTTACACCGCCTTTCCAGCTGGCTACGGGTAGTTCGCCAAGCAGGGCGGCGTCTGCAAGCTGCTTTTTGTCTTCGCGTTTTGCGTCCTGAAGGCCGGTTTCCCAGCATTTGATCAGGCCTTTGTCTGGGCCCAGCCATAGCAGTTTCCAGTCTGCATCTGTCCTGATCGGCTGGCTGATACTCCTGAATAGTGCAGCCATCAGAGAGCGCCACCGTGCCATACGGCGCGGCCTATGATTTCGATCTGGTCTATCTCGGCATCACTGATCGGCTGGTCGGGGTAGCTGCGCTTGTCTTCGTTGTCGCTGCGGATCACCCAGCCCCCGGTGAGCGATTGAACAAGTCGCTTGATGATCAGTTGGCCGTCAGGCTTGCGGATTACGTAAATCTTGCGGTCCTTCGGCTCTCGCTGATTCTCATCAAACAGCAGCACATCGCCGTCACTTATTGTGGGGTCCATGCTATGGCCTTCAACGTATATGACGTGCAGGTGACGGTCTCGCAGGCCCATACGAGCTAGCCAGGCCTTTTTGAATACCAGGCCGCCTTTGACTTCCACGTGCTCATTCATCTGGCCGTTGCCCGCTGCACCTCTTGCTGTGTACTGGGGCACCAGCGCGTAGTCATCGGCAGAGGGCGTGGGTAGGTATAAGCCTTGTGGTTCGTTCAATTCAAGGACGGTCTGCGAGATGAGGCCGGTGAGGGTGGTGCCCAGCGAGTTGGCCAGGGTGCGCAGATCCGTAAGCGAAGGTTCGCGCTTGTCTCTCTCATAGTTGCCAATGCGTGCCTGGCCATTTTCCCAGCCACAATCAGCCGCAAGGGCTACTTGTGAGAGGCCTTTGGCGCGGCGTAATCGAGCTATGCGTTCACCTAGTGTTTCCATTTTCTAAAATTATCACGTGCTGTTTTGTTTGTTGGCAACTAAACGTGTTGCAAGCAAAACGAAACGTTGTTAGCTTTGTCCCAGAAACGACTAGAGGTTGAGCCATGAACCGAATATCTGAAGTGCGCCGCCAGGCTGGCATTACCCAGACTGCCCTGGCGGCTTCTCTCGGCTGGTCCCAGGGGCGCATCAGCAACTACGAGGCGAACAGGCGTGAGCCGGGCCTTGCTGAGTGCCGGGCGATTGTTGCTGCGCTGAATGAGCAGGGTGTGAAGTGCACGCTGGATGATGTGTTTCCGCCGGAAGACATGGACCTTGACCAGGCTGCTTAGATAAAAGACCTCAGCCCCGTTACCGGGGCTGGGGCTTTCGCCCTGGCGTAAGCCAGGACTTGCGGGTCTCTCCACCACAGATTGACCTGCCGTTGCGTCTCGGCACGGATGCCGAGGCTTGCCAGTCTCTCCACCACAGAGCAACTGGCCGTTTGGGGGTAGGGCGCATGCAAGCGCTCTGCCACCGGTGCAGGGCCTTTCCGCAAAGAGCGGCCCTACTTGTGACCACCACGCAGTGTTCACGGGACTGACTGTAGCAAAACAGTGAGCCCGTGGCACTGGCAGACTTTCGGAGTTACTGCCATGAGCCGAGAAGCAAAGAGTTGTCTTGAGCGGGCCAAGCGGGAGATTTTGCCGCTGAATCTGGCCCTGTACCACGCCTGCCGCGACTACCCCCACGGGGGCACCGCTGGTATTGCCGCCCTCTACGGGCGCAGTGCGTCCACTCTGCAGCACAAGGTCAGCCCCACGCAGGCTACCCATTCAGCCAACCCTGAAGACATTGAAGAGATCATTACGGCTACCCGTGATCCGCGCATTCTGGATTCGGTTGTGCAGGCCTTTGGCGATGCTGCCTGGGTTGATCTGCGCGGGGTGGTGCCATCTGAGGGTGAGGCCTGTGCCACGCTGGGTTCGGTGATTCAGGCTGTGGGTGATGTGCTGCAGAAAAAGTCGGCATTGATGGCGGGTGTGGCTGAGGGCTTGGCCAATGATTCGCGCATTGACCGGGATGAGTTGGCGGTATGCCTGAAGAAAATACAGCAAGCCCATGGCGCGCTGATTGCTCTGGCCAGGGTGCTGACTAGTGATGCAGAGGACGGTAACCATGACTGATACCGTAGACCGCGCTACCGATTATGCTGATGAATGGCTTGAGGCTCAGGTTAAAGCCTCACTGCCGACCCCGCCTGCTGGACCCTCTTTGACTATCTGCATTGACTGTGACGAGCCTATCCCTGAGGGCCGCCGTTTGGCGGCGCCTGGGTGTAAGCGTTGCACCCCTTGTGAGTCTGATTATCAGCAGAGGGTGCGGCAGCATGGATAAGGTGACAGACGATGTGCTGGCCCAGTTTGCTGATTATGGCCTGCAGGTTGATCTGCCCCTGGTGTTTGGCAAGCTCACCCGCGTAAGGGCTGAGGGCGATAAGGGCCGGGATAAAACCGGCTGGTACATTGCCTATGATGAGCGCACTGATGCTGGCGAGACCATCATCTTTGGGTCATTCGGCAACTGGCGCATGGGTGAGACCCAGAAGATCAAGCCCAAGGGTGTGAAGCTGTCTGATGAAGACAGGCAGCTGATGAAGGCCCGCATGGAGCAGGCCAAGGCCAAGAAGGTTGAGACCCAAGAGCGGGCGGCCGGCAGGGCGGCGAAGCGCGCGGCGCGGATGTGGGAGCGGTTGCCTACCAAGGGCGAAAGCGCCTACCTCCAGCGCAAGCAGATCATCGGGCTGGGTGTGCGTTATGCCCCCAAGTCGGGTGCCATGTTGGTGCCTATGCGCAATGGTCGCGGCAACATCGTTGGCCTGCAGGTGATCTACCCCACGGTGCAGGAGAGTCTGGGCAGGGATAAAACCTACTGGCCATACGGCCTGGCCAAAGAGGGCGCCTTTCACATGGTTGGTCCGCACCCTGAACCAGGTGAGGCCATTCTGGTGGCTGAAGGTTACGCCACGGGCGTCAGCCTGCACATGGCTACGGGCTTGGCGGTGGCTATCTGTTTTGATGCTGGCAACCTGTTGCCAGTGGGGACGGTTTTGCGTGAGCAGTTCCCCGGTCGGCAGCTGATCTTCTGCGCTGACGATGACTGGAAAACCAAACTGCCCAATGATGAGCCCTATAACACGGGTGTTGAGAAGGCCAGCAAAGCCGCGACCATTCTGGGTGGCATGGTTGTTAAACCGGTTTGGCTGGGTGACCGTGGCGATAAAGAAACCGACTTCAACGACCTGCACCTGAATGGTGGGCTTGAGGAGGTGCGCCGGCAGGTGATGGCGGTGGTTCGCCCGCCTGCTGCCGGTGGTTGGAAGGATAGCCTGCAGCGCGCTGACAGTGGCGCCCTGCATGTGCATTCCTACAACGTGCAGCTGATCCTGACCAATGACGAGCGCTGGGCCAAGGTGATCGCCTTCAATGAGTTCAGCAGCAAGATCGTCAAGCGCCGCACGCCGCCTTATGGCGGGTCGGCTGGCGAGTGGAGTGATCTGGATGACTCCATGGTGGTGATGTGGCTGGCTGAGCAGTACAACCTTCGGGTTACCTCGCGGGTGGTGGTTGAGGCGGTGGCTGTAGCTGCTGCGCACAATGCCTGGCACCCGGTGCGTGAATACCTGGATGCCCTTGAGTGGGATAAGCAAGGCCGCCTGGACTTCTGGTTGCATCAGTGTCTGGGTGTGGACATGAGCGCCTATAGCGTCAAGGTGGCCGCGCGCTGGATGATCAGTGCTGTTGCGCGGGTCATGCACCCTGGCTGCAAAGCCGACAGTGTGCTGATCCTTGAAGGCGGGCAGGGTGAGGGTAAGTCAACCGCGCTGTCAGTGCTGGGCGGGCCGTGGTTCATGGATTCACCATTCAGCCTGGGTGACAAAGACGCTTATCAGGCCATCCGTGGCAAATGGATCATTGAGCTTGGCGAACTGGACAGCTTCAACAAGGCCGAGAGCACCAAGGCAAAGCAGTTTTTCAGCGCCTATGTGGATACCTACCGTGAAAGCTATGGCCGCAGAACAGTCGATGTTCAACGCCAGTGTGTGTTCGCGGGTACCACCAACCAGGAGGAATACCTGAAGGACACTACCGGCAACCGGCGTTACTGGCCGGTGCTGTGTAAGTACGTGGATATTGAGCTGCTGCGCTCGATGCGGGACCAGCTATGGGCTGAGGCGCTGCACCGCTACCGAGCTGGCGAACGCTGGTGGGTGGAGCGGGATGAGACGGCAGACTTTGCCGAGGAGCAGGACGCCCGCTACATGGTTGACGTGTGGGAACACCCCATCAGGGAGTGGCTTGAGCAGCCTGACCGCAACGAGATCATTACCGGTGACCAGGTCTTTGCCAATGCGCTCAAGCTGGATCTGGGTCACTGGGGCAAGCCTGAGCAGATGCGGGTTGGTCACATCCTGCAGCGGCTGGGCTGGAAGCGTAAGCGCCTGCCTGCTGCTAGCCGTAGTGGCGTTCGCCCTTGGGGTTATGTGAAGCCGGCCAGGTGGGCAGCTGCTGGTGAGATTGCTGACGCCGCTGAGCAAGCCCGCAAAGAGGAGGATCCGTTTTGATCAAGCCAATCGATGATCTGTTGTTGAGTTGGGCTGAGACGCAACGCATGTTGCTGCGTGGTGAGCCCATAGGACCGCAGGCCGTGAAGTGCAGCCTGGCGGCAGCGATTGATTCCAAGGGCGTGGTGATACCGGCCACCACGCGGGGAGGCTGCCAGGGTGATCCCTACTTCCCGGTGACTGACCTGGTGGTCAACCAGTTGCGGGAGGATCTGCGGCGGGTGGTGTATGAGCATTACCTGCTGCACCCCGGCGCCTATGCAAACAATGCACGGGCGCTGGGTTACGGGTGCGTGCGTTCGTACTACAACGCGCTGGATACAGCGCATGAGCATGTGCGGCAGGCCCTCAGTGTGAGGCTGGCGGCATGAACATGCAGCCACTCCATGCCCTGTCTTGCCTTGTCTCACTGGGGTTTTGCCCAGCGGGACAACGCAAGGCCGCGCCGTTGTTGGCTCTGTCTTACTGTCCCACCATTTCCACCCAGCGCACACATGGACACACACACCCGCATAGGCGCTCACACGCGCACGCGCACCCCTACGCGCCCAATTTATTATTTATAGTTAGACAGTCAGTCAATTATATAAATATCAGTGGGTTGCGCTGTCCCGCTGCTTTTTCTGTTGGCGGGACAGTGGGACAGCACACAATGTTAAGCCGGGCTAATAGGGTTATTTGTGGTGTGTTTGGGGGTTATTGTTTGTGCGTTTATGGGTTATTGGCGCATGGCATTAAATCCTACTTGCTGCCATTGCAATGGAAGGGTACAAAGTAGGCAAGCTGTATAGGTGCGTCCGAATAGACCACCCAAAGATCAACACCGAAACCCGGCCACCGCGCCGGGTTTTCTGTTTCTGGCGCCGGGCGGGTGGTCACCCTGCCAAGGAACGGCGCCACCTTTCACCGGCACTCCTGGGTGCCTTTCCCTGCTCACCTGGTGAGCGGGGTTTTATTTATGACCATCCGACAACAGGCGATTGCCGGGGACTTAGCATGAGGATGAAGCACATGAGTGAGCCGGTTAGCAGTGGCCTGGCAGGTGTAGGCTTGGTCAAGATTGCCGGCTTTCTGTTCGGCGCAACATTCGCGGCCATTGTCGTTATGGCAATGACCCAGCCGAAAAGCACCCGTGAATGGGTGGTGGCTTTGATCTGTACGGTCATTGCATCGATCTGTGGTGGTGCGTTCGTTGTCCAGTGGTTGCAGCTGCATGCCTGGGCTGAGGTCTGGGAAGGTTCGGTTGCCCTCGCTGGCCTGCACTTTGTGTGCGGATTGCCCGCCTGGGTGTTTGTCAGGGCGTGGTTTGTGTATGCGGACAAACGCCAGACCATGAGCCTGACTGACATGATCACTGAAATACGCAAGGCGTTGAGAGGCTGATGACCAAGCTGACCAGCTCGGCGGCCAAGGGTTACGACAACCGCTGGAAGAAAGCGCGGATCGTATGGCTACAGGCCAACCCCTTCTGTGTTGAGTGTCGGAAGGTTGGGCTGGTAGTGCCTGCCACGGTCGTGGATCACGTCAAGCCTCACCGCCTTGGTCAAGCCATTGAGTCTGGTGACCCTGACAGGATCACTGCAGCGCGCCGACTCTTTTGGGATAGAACCAACTGGCAGAGCCTGTGTAAGCCTTGCCATGACAGTTACAAGCAGCGAGTAGAGAAGTCTGGTGAACCAGGCTGCTCACTCGATGGCATACCGCACAACGCATCGCACCATTGGAACCGAACCTGATTGATCGTGAGTCACAGCAATCCCTTGCTGCCACGGCTCTGCAGTCTCCCAGCCCAGCAAGGGTGGGGGCACCCAAAAGTCCAAACCTCGAAACCTCTCGAACGACGGGGGGAACCTCGTTTGTAAGAGCGGGGAAAATGGGAGGGGGGGTATTGGTGGCGGGGGTGTTGCTGTGTGAAATCTGAGGTGATTTATGGCTGGAAATTCTAACTCTGGGCGCAGCGCAAAACCTGCGGTGGTCCATCTGGTTACTGGCAACCGCAGCAAGAAGAGCTTGGCTGCGCTGCATGATGAGATTCAAAACCCACCGGTGCCGGTTGGCGCGCCGCCTCAGCCTGAGTGGCTGACTCAAGCTGCCGCTGAGGAGTGGGATCGTGTGGTGCCGGATCTGATTACGCTTGGCCTGATCTCCACCCTGGACATGATGGCGCTGGTCACATACTGCGAGGCGGTCGCGGACTACAAGACATTCTCGCAGCGTATCGCCCAGGTGAACGCGCAGCAGGCTGATCGCGGTGACGTGATGACCTTCTCTACCGGCGCAAAGCAGATATCCATCTGGCGGCAGCTGCGCAATGACGCTGAAAAACGCGCGAACCAGGCTGGCGCGCTATTCGGATTTTCACCGATGGCGCGGCGCAACCTGAAGGTCGCTACCCCACAAGGTGAGCTATTCCCCAATGAGCAAAAGGAAGTCGCAGAAAAATACTTCTGACCCTTGTTCTGATTGGGCTCGGGCAGTTGTTGCCGGGCTGGTTGTTGCTGGTCCTGATGTGCGCAACGCCTGCAAGCGACACCTGCAGGATTTGGAGCACGGCCCCAAGCGTGGCCTGCGGTGGGATGTTGATGCGGCCAGCCACGCCATTGGTTACTTCCGTGAAGTGCTGCGGCTCAACGGGGGCGCCTATGAGGGTCAGCCGTTCAAGGTTCTTGGCTGGCAGTCGTTTGTTATCGGGTCGCTGTTTGGTTGGAAAGCGCCGGACGGGTACCGCCGATTCAGAACAGCCTACATTGAGACGGCCAAGGGCTCTGGCAAGTCGCCTCTGGCTGCTGGCATTGGGCTGTATGGGTTGACCTCTGATGGTGAGCCGCGCGCGGAGATCTATGCTGCCGCGACCAAGAAGGATCAGGCGCAGATTCTGTTCCGTGACGCGGTGGCCATGGTTGATCAGTCGCCGCTGCTTGCGCACCGACTTGAGAAGTCTGGCGCGTCTGGCCGTGAGTGGAACCTGGCGCATCTGGAGTCGGGCAGCTTCTTTCGCACTGTGAGCGCTGATGACGGGCAGTCTGGGCCGCGCCCTCACATTGCGCTGCTTGATGAGATTCACGAGCACAAGAACGGCACTGTGGTTGGGATGATGCGTGCGGGTACCAAGTCCCGCCGTCAGGCCATGATCCTGATGATCACCAACAGCGGGACCGACAAGCACAGCGTGTGCTGGGAATACCACGAATACGGTACACGGGTTTGCCGTGCTGGTGCTGCGGGTGCTGGGCCTGATGACGGCCACTTTGATGACAGCTTCTTTGCCTTCATCTGCTCGATGGATGAGGCTGATGATCCGTTCAAGGATGAGGCCTGCTGGTACAAGGCCAACCCCAGTCTGGCTGATGGCATCCCCGGCCTGAAGTACCTGCGTGAACAGGTGACAGAAGCCAAGGGCATGCCCAGCAAGGTGGCCACTGTGCGGCGCCTGAACTTCTGCCAGTGGGTGGAATCGGCCAGCCCATGGATTGGCCGTGACGTATGGGATACGGCAGAAGATCCGATTGACACCGAGCTGCTGCGCGGCCGTCGCTGTTGGGCTGGGCTGGATTTGTCCAGTACGCAGGATCTGACCTCGCTGGTGCTGGTCTTTGAACCGACTGAGGCTGACGCTCACTGGCGCCTGCTGCCGTTTTTCTGGTTGCCAGAGGATGGCTTGTACGAAAAGGCTGAGCGTGACCGCGTGCCCTACCTGGCGTGGAAGGACGCCGGCTGGCTGATGACAACACCGGGCCGTGCCATCAACAAGTTGCATGTGATTCACAAGATGGTTGAGCTGGCTGATCTCTTTGACTTGCAGGGCATCGCCTATGACCGGTGGCGCATTGAAGACCTGAAGATGCTCATTGAAGAGGAGGGCTGCAGCCTGCCGCCCCTGCTGCCATTCGGTCAGGGCTACAAGGACATGAGCCCCGCGCTTGATGAGTTTGAGATTCGATTGGTAAACGAGAAGGTAAGGCATAACGGTAACCCGGTTCTGACCTGGAACGCTGCGAACGCGGTCACCACCAGTGACCCGGCAGGTAATCGCAAGGTGGCCAAAGACAAGGCCACTGGCCGTGTGGATGGCATTGTGGCCGGCATCATGGCCACCGGGTTGACCATTCGAGAGGACGAAACTGACGGCCCTTCCGTCTACGAGACCAGAGGAGTCCGTTCACTATGAAGATCAAAGCGCGGGATGTGGTTGCTGATATTGGCGGGCTTGCAGGTGCTGCCTTGCTAGCTTACGGCGCTTGGCTCATTTACAACCCGGCAGGTTTTATTGTCATGGGTCTGCTGCTGCTGGCCTTTGCCTGGCTGCTTGGTGGTGTGCGTGATGAGCCAGCCCTGCCGGATGAGGAGCAATCCTGATGGCGATATTTAATACCTTGCGGCGCTCAGAGCGCCGTAGCGCAAGTGTGGTGCCGCAGGATATGTGGCGCAGCGTTCTGGGTGGCGGCACGGCATCTGGGATGAATGTTACCCCGGATCTGGCCATGAAGCTGACCACGGCTTATGCCTGCGTAAGCCATCTGGCAGACAGTATTGCCATGCTTCCGCTCAATCTTTACCAAGACAACTCAGACGACGGCAAAAAGAACGCTGAGTATGCAAAGAATCACCCGCTGTACAACCTGATCAAACATAGGCCTAACCGCTGGCAAACCTCTTTTGAGTGGCGCCGCATGATGGCTGGCCACATGTTGTTTCGTGGTAATGGTTACAGCCGAATTGTGAGCCAGGTGCGTGGCGTCGATGAGTTGGTGCCCATGCACCCGGATCGCGTGCTGCCGTTCCAGGGTGAAGATGGTGAGATTTATTACTATTACACCCCGCTGCGGGGCGCACCGGTCACGCTGCTGCAGGAGGAGGTTCACCACTGGCGCGCTTTTGGTGGTGATCTTTTGGCAGCGCCGTCGCCTATCAGGCTGCATGCGGAAACTATCGGGCTGGCTTTGGCGGCGCTTGAGCACGGTGCCCGCGTATTCAGCAATGGCGCTGTTTCAACGGGTTTGCTCAAGCATCCCAAGACCCTGAGTGATCCGGCCTATAACCGTCTGCGTGACAGCTTTGCCGAGAAGTACGTGGGGTTGGCCAACCACCACAAGCCGATGTTGCTTGAGGAGGGCATGGACTTTGTGAAGCTGACCATGTCTGCCGATGAAGTGCAGATGTTGCAAACCCGCGTGCACCAGGTCTCAGAGGTGTGCAGCATCTGGCGCATGAATCCCATGCTGATTGGGCATGGTGACAAGACCTCAACATGGGGTACGGGTGTAGAGCAGATCACTATTGGCCACCTTACGTTCACCCTGTCGCCTTTGCTGCGCATGATCGAACAGGCCATGCAGCGTGACCTGCTCGGTCAGCGTGACCTGGACTCAGGTCATTACCTGCGCTTCACGGATAATGCCCTGCTGCGGGTAGACATGAAAACCAAGGCTGAATACTTCAAAGCGGCAATTGGTGGCAACAACGGGCCTGGCTGGATGGACCGCAATGAAGTGCGGGCGCTAGAAGACCTTAACCACAGGGACGGGCTGGATGCGTTTGTGGATCCAGCTGCGTACAAAAGCCAGCCCAAAGGGGGTGATGTGTGAAAAAAGACTTTGAGCGGCGCTTTTATATGCCGCAAGAGCTGCGCCTGCAGGCTGCTGGTGAAGAGACCAAAGCGCTCATTGCTGGTCATGCCGCTGTGTTTAACCAGCGCTCTGAGGATCTTGGCGGCTTTGTTGAACAGATCGCCCCTGGCGCTTTTGCAAAAAGCCTGGCCAGCCGCGATGTGCGTGCGCTGCTGAACCACAACGCTGACATGGTGCTGGGCAGATCGAGTGCTGGCACCTTGCGGTTGCAAGAAGATGAGACCGGCTTGAGCTTTGAGATTGACCCGCCTGATACAACTTATGCCCGTGATCTGACAGTGAGCATGAGTCGAGGTGACGTGAAGGAAATGTCATTCGGCTTCATCACCATTGAGGATGCCTGGGCCAAAGTAGAGGACGTGTGGGTGCGCACACTGCTTGAGGTGGATGTGCTTGAAATTAGCCCGGTTACTTTCCCGGCCTATGGCCAGACCACGGTATCTGCCCGCAGCCTGGATCGCTGGAAAGAAGCTCAAGTAGCAGAGCAGCCGCCGGCTGATCCTCAGCTGCTGGATGATGAAATGCGAGGCTTGCGGCTGCGAATGCAGCGGCTTGCTTAACCAAACCAAAACCCATACCAGCCCGCATGTGCGGGCTTTTTTGTGCCCGCGAGGAAACCATGAAGAAAGATCTGAAGGAATTGCGCAACCAACGCGCAGCCAAGCTGGATGACGCGCAGAAAATCATTGATGCCGCCGAAACCGCCAAACGCGCTCTGAGTGACGAAGAGCGCAGCAACTTTGACAACCTGATGCGAGAGGCCGAAACGCTCGGTGCTGATATCGCGCGTCATCAGGGGCTGGAAGAACAGCGCCGCCAGCAGGCTGGTCTGGGTGTTACCGGTTCTGAACTGGGCCTGTCCGAGCGTGAAATCAACCGTTTTAGCGTTGTGCGCCTGATTCGCTCCCTGTCCAACCCGCAGGATCCGCAGGCTCAGAAAGAAGCTGCCTTCGAGATCGAAGCCTGCCAAGAGGCCGCCAAGCTGCAAGGCCGCAATGCACGGGGCATCATCATCCCATCTGACATGGGTGTTGGTCCTGGTGTGATGGCGCGCCTTGAGCGTGAAGGCCGCAGCATGCTGATCCCGGTAGAGGTGCTGGCCAAGCGCTCACAGCTCACGGCGGGTACGCCCACTGCTGGTGGCAACCTGATCTCCACTGACCTGCTCTCTGGCAGCTTCATTGACAGCCTTGAGAACCAGTTGGCTCTGACTGGCCTGGGTATCACCACGCTGTCTGGCTTGGTGGGTAATGTCCAGATCCCGAAGAAAACCGGCTCTGGCCAGACCTACTGGCTTGCGGAAAATGATGACGCTACCCCCAGCGGCATGAGCGTTGGCCAGGTACCGCTGACACCCAAGACTATTGGCGCGCTGACTGACTTCAGCCGCGCTTTGATCCAGCAGGCCAGCGTCAGCGTTGAGAGCTTTGTGCGCATGGACTTGATGCGCGCCATTGCGCTGGGCATTGATCTGGCAGGTATCGCCGGCACCGGTGCATCCAACCAGCCGCGCGGCGTGTTGAACCAGACTGGCATCGGCAGTGTGCTGGGTGGCACCAACGGTGCTGCGCCTACCTGGGACAACATTGTGCAGCTGGAGACCGAGGTTGCAGTGGATAACGCTGACATCGGATCGCTTGGTTATCTGACCAACGCCAAGGTGCGCGGCAAGCTCAAGACCACCAAAGTGGATGACGGATCCGGCATGTTTGTGTGGGACCGCATGAGCCCGCAAGCCCCGCTGAACGGCTACCGCACTGCAGTGAGCAATCAGGTACCGGGCAATATCACCAAGGGTACCGGCGAAGATCTGAGCGCCATTCTGTTCGGCAACTGGGCTGACCTGGTCATGGGTTTGTGGGGTGGCCTGGATCTGCTGGTTGACCCTTACACCGGTGCCTCTTCTGGCAAGGTGCGTGTGGTGGCCTTCCAGTCGGTTGACTTTGCAGTGCGCCATGCAGAGTCGTTTGCAGCCATGAAGGACGCAAGCACCAACTGATCCTTTCTTTAGCGCAGGCCGCCGGGTAGCCCGGCGGTCTTATGAAATGGTGAACCCATGAAGATCAAAGCGATTCGCAATACCACTGCATCAGGCAAAGACATTGTCACTGGGGAAACTTACGAAGCCCCGCAGGACTTGTCGCTTGATGATGCCAAGTTGCTGGTGCGCATTGGCAAGGCCTTATCCCTTGAAGAACAGGCCCCGGCCAAGACTTCTACGGGCGGGAAGGGCAAGGGCGCGGCAGCAAAAGACAAGCTCCCGGAATAAGGGATGAATCATGCACATTCGATCTGTTCGCGTCGCGGACCCACAGGTGGAGCCGATTACATTGCCTGAGGCAAAAGCCCAGTGCCATGTGCGACACACCCAGGCTGATGACCGGCTTGTCCGTTTGATCAAGTCGGCCAGGGAGCAGGCCGAGTCCAGAACCCGCCGCGCGCTGATAACTCAGGAGTGGCGGCAGGTGCAAACACCGTGTGCGCACGAGTCAATCCCATTGCAGCGCTGGCCAGTGCAGGAGGTGCTCTCTGTAACGGTAGCAGGCGTCCCGCTGGTTGAAGAGCAGTACGTGGCTATTGCAGGCGATGAGGCATGCGTTGAGCCAACTGGTAACGGCTGGCCCGCTGGTGAAGTGGTTGTGCATTACCAGGCTGGCTACGGCGATGCCCCTGGTGATGTGCCGGCCAGCCTGGTTGACTGGATGTTGGTGCAGATTGCTGATGCCTATGCCAACCCATCTGCTGTGGTCATTGGCACCATTACAGCCCGGCTCAACTTTATTGATGGGCTGCTGAATGAATACATTGTGCCGAGGTAGCCATGCGCATTGGACAACTAGACACCCCCGCCGACCTCCTGCAACTGACCCCCGACCTGCAGCCCCAGACTCTGGATTGGCTGTGGGTGGGGATTCGGGCGCGGGAGGGGCCGGTGGCGGCGCAGCGGGGGTTGCGGGCTGCGGCGCAGGTGACGGTGCGGGCCTGGTGGGATGACCGGCTGGTGGCTGGGCGGTACTTGAGGGCTGAGGGTCGGCTGCTGCTGATTGATGATGCCCGCGACGTGACTGGCCAGCAGGTAGAGATGCAGATTGCCTGCTCTGAGCTGGTGGGCCTGGTGGGTGAGTATCGGCCCGCCGAGGGTGTGCCGGTTGGTTGCAGGGTGCACCTGATGCATGAGGCGCCGGTGCTGGATGAAATGCAGCGAGTGACGGCTTACAAGACCCGCGCAGAAGTGGCGGTGATTGAGGTGGGGCGTCCGCAGCCGGGTGATCAGCTGGTGGTGGATGGTGAGCTGTATAACGTCACCGACTACGCGGATGACACCGATGACGGCGTTGTGCGCGGGCTTTGGCTGGAGCGGCCGTAATGGAGTTATCACTCAAGCTGCAAGGCCGGCCCTTTGCGGAGGCGCTGCTGAAGACGGTGCAGCGCAGCGTTGATCCTGTGCTGCGCGGGACGCTCAATACCACGGTGACCGCTACCCGCCGTGAGCGCTTCACCAAGCCGCTAAGGGGTGTGCTGTCATCAAGGCGAGCCAACAGGCGCATGGTCATCAAGCGTGCCCGCCGTGGGCGTATGGATGCGCGGCTTATCCCGTCCGGTTCTGGCATACCTGTTACCGAGTATTCGCGCTGGGGCTTTGATGCGATTGATAAGACCCGGGCGCGGGTCTGGGTAGTTGGGTTGGGTGGCAAGAAGGTGGCGGCAGGGTTTGTAAACCCCGGCGCCCAACGCAAGTTACCCCTGAGCACGCGCAGCCAGAAGATCGGCAGGGTGCGGACCTACACCTACAAGCGCGCTTTGGGTGAGGCCCTGGCACCCTCGGTGGCCTACTGGTTCAAGCGGTTGGCGCAGGGAAATACCTTGCGCTGGACCAATGCTTTTTTGCGGCGTGAGTTTGAGCGCCGCATCAAGATCGAGTTGGCCAAAGGGCCGCGATAGCACCGGCAAAGAGAGTACCCATGCCCAGATCCTCAGCAGTTGACCAGGCGCTTGAAGATCGCCTGAAAACCATCGTGCCCGGCAATGGCTTTATCACAGACCTGCGAGGTGTTTTTGGCCCGCTGGACTCGCCAAAAGACAACCAGCCAACACCCTATTGCCAATGGTCTGTGGTCAACGACTCACGGACAGGGCGGGCGGGTAAGCAGTGCACCCGCATGCGTAGCTACCAGATTGAAGTGTTCTTCAGTAAGGCGGCAGCACACGGCGCCCTGAGTGATGCTCACGTTGATCTGATCCGTTGTTTTGGGTTTGACCAGCTTGACGTTGACCGGCAGTTCCCTGGGTTGGTTGGTGATGAGGAGGAAGCCACGCCGGTCTATCCCGCGCAAGGGGTGCACACCATGCGCCTGTTGTTCAACTTTTCAGTGACTTACGTAGAAACCTACCGCTAGGCCGATGGCCAGGAGCATTTATGACTCAGCTTTACACTCAGCTTTTCCGTGGCATCACCGAGGTGGCGAACTACCCTGGCCACAACTATGAAGAAATCTTCAAGTTGCAGAACGTCTCTGCAGAGCCAGAAACAACTGAGATTCTGGTTAATAATCCCACCCGCATCGGTCAGCCTGAGCTGGATGGCGTGACCTCTACCACGGCCATTAACGTGGTGGGTGAGGCGGTTGACTTCAGCCCGCGCGCTGCGGCCATTGCGCTGTACGGCTCGGTTGAGCGTGTGCCCTCTGGCTCGGCAGTTGAAGAGCCGCATGATGCCTATGTTGGTGGCACCATGTTGACTGCTCACATTCCCATGGAGGTCACGGCGCTGACCTCTGAGGACGGCGAGACCGAGTACGAGCCCGGTGAGGATTATGCCCTGACCTATGGTGGCATTCGTGTGTTGGATGGTGGCGCTCTGGCCGCCGCCATTGCTGCGGTGACCCCGGTACCGGGCCAGCAGAACAGACTGCCGGTGCTGATCAGTTATGCCTACCCCACGGTGGATTTGATCAAGCCCTTTACTCAGGGCCGCAAATACTTCCGCGTGGCCTTCAGCCAGATCAACGAGGGTGGTGCCAACGAGCGCCGCCGGGTCAAGTGCCACTATGCGCGCATCAGCCTGAATGGCGGCATGCCGCTGAACCAAGGCGCTGAGTTTGGTGTGATCCCGGTGAGTATTCGGCTGCTCTCTGACCCGAACATTTTTGAACCGGGTGAGGCTGCAATCTGGCAGATCGAGCACCAGGCGGTTGAGGCTTAAGTTCCCGGCGTGACGGGCTGAAGGCATTGGGCTATATTTCTCCCTGAGTTGATCAGGGAGGATTCTATGAAATGCCCAAAGTGCAGTTATGAGCCGACGTTGGCCGAGCAATCAGCCAGCCCAGATATATGCCCCAGTTGTGGCGCCGTGTATGCGAAGGTGTTGGCTCGGCAAGCCGAGGAGGCCGCTGCAAACGCTGAGGGCGCCCCCCGCGACTCTGGTTTAAAAGAGCAGGTTAGTGCGCGCATGTTGGCTGCAAGGGAGGATGTGGCTGCTGGGCGTGCGCGTCGCAGCGCTATTGAAGAGCGTGAGCGCAACTCAGAGCGTGTGCTTGTTGCGGTACGTATACCGTTTTTAAGTCTTGTTTGGCTTATGACCAAAATTGTATTGGCCGCTATTCCGGCCCTGTTGCTTGCGGCATTTATTGTTTTTGCTCTCGCGACATTTTTTGGAACCGTTATCTCTAGCTATAAGCAGTACTCTGCTGCAGGCATTACACCGTCTGCCCCTCCCTCCACTGAGTCTTTCGAGCAGCGCATTTCTGATTCTGTGGCGGCATTGGCGCCAAGAGTTGCTGTGCCTTCTCAGGCCGATATTGCAGCCCGATGCAAGACGATGGAGGAAGTGGGTGCTTCTGTTATGTCTGGTCACCAGGCCGGCATGCGGATGGCTGATGCTTTGGTGGCTGTGGTGGGGCATGGTAGCCACAATGATTCGGTAATGAGTCGGCTTGTGACTTCTGCTTATGAGCGTCCGCGCCATAGTAGATCTGAGGAGCGGGTGCGGCAGATTGACACATTCAAGAAAGAGACTTACGAATGGTGCGTGCGCGGAGGGTTCTAAGAACCCACCTGCTGTAAAGCCCTGATTGAACACAAACCCGCTACGGCGGGTTTTTTATTGCCTGGAGAAACGCATGGCAGGTTTGAACATTCTGTTTCCTGTGGCGCAAAGCGTCACGGTAGATGGCAAGAAGGTGAAGCTGAAACCGGTTCAGCT
The DNA here is from genome assembly GCA_002840055.1 of Gammaproteobacteria bacterium HGW-Gammaproteobacteria-11. Taxonomy (GTDB): domain Bacteria; phylum Pseudomonadota; class Gammaproteobacteria; order Pseudomonadales; family Pseudomonadaceae; genus Halopseudomonas. The sequence continues at coordinate 105,434 of PGZJ01000004.1, forward strand.
GCAGCACTTTGACCTTTACGGTAAGGCTGCAGCTGCGTTGATCCAACTGCTGAACGGGGCCAGCGTTGCGCAGATTAACCAGTATGCCGAGAAGCATGCCGATGAGCTGCGCGAGGTGCTGAAGGTGACCACGGACCTTGGCTGGCTGGCAAGGCGCACGCTGCCTGCTGCTACGGCTGTGCAGTTGCTGGTGGCGGTGGTGGGTGCCAATAGCGGTTTTTTCGCAAGCGCCCTGCCGGACATGGTCGAAAGCCTGAATACAGCGATATCGTCCAGCGACTGATTCGAGCAGGGCACCGCCTACCTGAGATTGCTTGTTATACCCGCGAACAGGTTGATGCCTTTATGGATGTCATAGACAAGGAAGATCGCCGCGCCAATCGGATGGCGATGATCGTTGCCCGGTCTGCCCATGCCAAGCCGGGTGACTTCAAGAAAACCATGAAGGAGATTGGCTAGTGTCTAAGGTGCGCACTCAGCTGGTTATTGATGGCCAGAACAATTCCCGCCGGGCATTCAAGGAAGTCAATGACGACCTGAAGTCCATGGATCAGCAGTTGCGTACCGCCGGCAGAGCCATTGCAACCTACTTCAGTGTTCAGGCGTTGCGTGGCGCGTTGCGCACGGTTACGTCGCTGTCTGATAACTGGGTGGAGATGACAGACCGGATTCGCCTGGCTACCGGTAATCAGGAAGATTACGAAAGCGGTTTGTCGCGGCTGCGGGACATAAGCAACCGCACCTTCACCAGCATGACCAACAATGCCGAGCTGTTTATCAATGCGCTGCAGCCCTTGCGTGAGCGCGGCTTTAGCAACAATGAAATCCTGAACTTTACCGAGGCCGTTAACCTTGGCTTGGTGGCCAGTGCCACCAAAGGGCAGGCCGCTGAGGCGGTGATTCAGCAAGTCAGCCGCGCCATGCAAACGGGGGTGCTGCGCGGCGATGCCTTTAACGCCGTGATTGAAAAGACCCCGGCGCTGGCTGAGGCCTTGGCTCGGGGCTTGGGCGTGGGCCGGCAGGAACTGATCCGCATGGCAGAGGCGGGAGAGCTGACCAGTGAGCGGGTCATTCCGGCGCTGAACAGTGAGCTGGATAACCTTGGCAAAGCTGTTGACGATATGAACGTCACAGTGGGTGACGCCCTGGTGCGGCTGGACAATGCACTGCTGGAGGCGTTCGGCAATGCCGATATGTCGCCGCTGATTGATGCTCTGGGAGACCTGCAAAAAACGCTGTCTGACCCCGTTGTGGTTGACAACCTAGTACGGCTGGCCGGTGCGCTGACTTCTCTTGCGGCCGCGACCGTAAACGGCGCCAACGAGTTTGTGGACTTTGGCAAGCGCATTGCCTTTATTACTGCCAACGCGGCGGGCATGGTCGCTGAGTTGGACAAGATTGATCAGCAGATATCCGACATTGACCGCAGCATTAACGGCACGGGCTTCAGCACCACCCTGGCTGGCCTGTGGTTCAGTGATGATGAGCTGAAAGCCAAGCGTGAGGCTTTGGTGGCGCTGCGTGAAACCATCGTTGAGCAGCAGACAGGGATGACGGCAGAGGTCAAGGCTGTGGCTGATGCTGCGGCACAGGAGGCCAGAGAGCGGCAGGATGCTGAGTTATCTGACCGGCGCGAGTACCTTGCCAGCTTGCGGACCTTGCAAGACCAGCAGGTAAAGGATGCTGAGGCAGCGGCTAAAAAGCTGGTAAGGGCTGAGCAGGATGCTCTTAAAGCCATTGAGGATGTGCGAAAAGATCGCCTGGATATCGAGAACCGCTATTCAGACGCCTTGACCCGCTTGCGGGGATTTGGTGAGCCTGAAGATGCCAGCGTGCGTAATGCGCTATCTCTCAAGCTTGGTGCTCGGCAAGCGCTTGCGGCTGGTGACTATGAGAATGCCCAGCGGCAGGCAGCGGCAGCGCTTGAAATGCTGCTGGATCTGCAAAGGGCGGGAGAAAATACTTACGGCTTTGCAGGCCTTGCAACCGAGCTTCAGCAAATTGAGTTGGCCGCAAATGACATTGAGCAGAGCCAGGCCGAAGAAAAGCTGAACGCCATCAAGTTGGAAATGGCTGACCTTGCCGCGCAGGCCGAGGAGCTTAAAAACGCGCCTATCTCTTTTGAGATGGATGAGGCTAGTTTGAATGCCGTGCGTGATCGGATTACTGCGCTTGCCAATCAGTTGGGGCAGGAGCTGATTCTGCCTGTGCGCGTCACAGCGCCCGGCACCGCCCCAAGCCTTGACATACCAGGCTTTGCTACCGGCACCAGTAGCGCACCCCCCGGCTTGGCGTGGGTGGGTGAAATGGGGCCTGAGCTGATCAATTTGCGCGGTGGTGAGCGGATCTATAACGCGGATGAGTCTGCGCGCATTGCCAGTGGTCTGGTGGGTGGTGGCGACGGCTTCAACAACCCCGCCGTGATCAAGCTGCCCGGTGGCCGTGAGCTACCTGTTATGGCGCAGTCGGGTGCATTGGCTGAGCTGGCTGATTATGTGCGGCGCGAAAAACTGAAGAGGCGTTAACCATGAGTCAGCCTGAGTATCCCTTGGTTTTGGGTGGTGTGGTCGTGCCTGTGTTATCTGGCCCGGCGCCTGTTGCCTATGAGCCAGTGGGCGGCAAAACAGGTGTGCGCATGCACGGTGGCAAACTGGTGCAAATGACGCACTGGGAGAGGATGACCATTGTGATCAATGGCGCCGGCTGGATGGGTCCGGGGTTGGAGTCCCTTGATTTCAGCCAGGATCTGGAGCTGCTGTGCACCAAGGACCGACGCCTGAACACCACGGCGCTCACCTGCACCCTGACCTCGGATGTGCGCCCGGATGTGCCCGCCTGGTGTGATGCCATTTTTGCTGACCACAGCCACCACCGCACGCCCATTGTGGTGGTGGGCCGTGAGGTCACCATTACCCCGGTGGCCGGTGCGGTGTTTTACAGCGTGGGCTGGTTGCCGCGTTTTATGGTGCAGGCCAGCAGGCCCAGCGAATCAGGCTCTGGCCGTGACAACGAGTGGCAGATCGTCTGTGAGGAGGTATGACGGATGTTTAATGCCTACCCGTTAAACACGGTACCGCTGAACGGGTTGGCGGTGACTGATGCCGCTGAGCCGGTGCCTGTGGTGCAGGGCGGCTCTTTTGCCTGGAGCCTGGTTTTGTACCTGGGCGGTGAGGATTACACCGACCGCCTGACGGGTGCGCTGCGGGTGATGCGCGCAGAGGATGGTGACAGCGTATTCAGCTTTGCGTTGTGGCTGGGGCCAGACCCTGTAGACGTGGCGGCCTTTACCGGTGCGCCGGTGTATATGGATTTTGTGGTGCAGGGTGATCCGCAGGTAAGCGTGCGGCGGTTTACCGGCTACCTGGTGCAGCCTGAGTTTGATGTGCTCAGCCGTGTGCTGGTATGCGAGGCGACCACGCGTTTGGCCGCCAGCGTAGAGGCCATGGAGTTTGACGCCATTGACCTGCTGGTAGGTGGCTGGTGGTCTGCTGATGTGTTTGAGGCCCGTGAGGGTCGCAGCCGTTGGGACTACGCACAAGAGCGCCTGAGCACCCGCGCTGCCAGTTTGAACGTAACCATGCAGGGCGCACCGCGCATTACGCCGTGGCACCCGGCGGGCATCAGCTACAGCTTTGGCCCTGGCACTACTGTGTACCAGAGCCTGGACGTGGCGCTGGCCTCGCTGGTGGATACCGTGAACGTGGTTGAGCTTGAGCTGGACTATCGCTATTCGCGGTACCGCCAGCGGTCACAAAACTACACGTGGCGCCACCCGGCCAATACCTTTGAGTTTTGGCGCATGGACTCCACCGAGCTACCCGACATACCCATGGTTATAGAGGCTGTGGAGTCGGCTGGCTGGTTTGTAACCTCGGCAGCTTGGTATCGCCTGCCCGGCGATCTGCCAGACCTGCCTAGCCCTTGGTACAACAAAAACACTGATTTGCTGCTGGGTTGTGACGTGGGCGCCAGTTTGCGCTGGAGCCAGCGCGTGATAGAGGCCTACCGCCTGAGGGTGGAGGTTACCGCCGCCGTGGATGCGGTAGGCGAGGTGATAAAGCGCAACAGGGTGGTGCTGGATACCGACACAGACACGGATCGCATTTGGGAATCTACGCGCTTTGGTGTGGCAACTGAGGCGGGTGATGATCCGGTAGATGCACTACCCCGGCGCGACCAGGTCCGGCTTGATGCTGCCGTGTCCACGGCACTGCGCCGGGCCTCTGTTGAGCTGCTGTCAGCGCAGCGTGGCAACCGCGTGACGTGGCAGGTGCCATTGGCTCACGCCCTGGGCGTTGACCTTGGCCAGCGCCTGAGCCTGAGTGATGAGGCCAGCATTACCGGCACGGTGGTAGAGCTGAACGATGATCTGGACATTGAAACCGGCGCCGCTCTGCTGACCATAACCTTGGCCGTTAGCCGCGGTGCCAGTGCGGCAGTGGCCGATCCGTTGGTTGTGCCGGCGGCGCCTGAGTTTGTTGATGACTTTTCGCCTGGTGTGACAGTCGCCCAGCCCACGCAGTTGGGTCTACGCGCAGATAGCCCGCTGTATGACCCTGAGTTGCCCGGCTTTGCTGGGCCTTACTCTATTGGCAATGGTGACCCCGCGCTGCGTTACCCACGGCGCTTTGCCCTGGACACCCCTGAAATACCGGCACAGTGGCGCGATGAAAACACCGCAGAGCAGCTGGTGGTGTACCGCGTGGCGCCGCCGGTTGATGAGCTGGAGATTTGAGCATGACGACAGGATCAGACGAGCGTAAAGCCGGCATTCGTGATCGGTTAAATGATCGCAGTAGTGGCATCAGAAGCAACCTGCAAGAGCGCTCAGACAACATTCAATCAGAGCTGAACTCCCGGCATGTGCGGTTGCGCGGCGGGTTGTTTGATGACCTGGTGGATATCATGCCACCCCCACGCCAACCCCCACGCCTACCGCGTGAGGAACCACGCGGGGGTATACCTGCACGCCGGGGGTATAACGAGGTGAACCTGCAGCCGGGGCAGGGTGGTACGGGCGGCGGTATTGCCAGTCCTCTGACCGAGGGGCTGGCTGGTGTGCCGCAGCTTGAGCGCACGTACCACCCTTTCAGCAGCTTTGTTTACGCCAATGACTTTGCTATTGCCGTGGCCATTCGCCCGCTGGAGTCGCTAAAGATGTATGACGCCAACGGTGATTTGGTGGTGCTTAACTTTGCTGACCCACAGGTGTAGCCATGTTTGATGATCGCTTTACCTGGCACATGCCTGGGCAGATCAGCCACTTTGGTTTGCCGTGGCATGGACTGGCTTTGCAGTCGGCACCGCAGGTGCCCAGCCAGCAGTACATTCTGACGTTGCCTAATGCTCGGCAGTTGCCAGTGGGCTTTGCGCCGGTGGCAGGGCATGGCGGTATTAGCGGGGCCAGTTACCGCTACAAGGACCCGCGCGCTTACGTGCCAGAGCTGGACCCTGTTGAGCAGGCGCAGGCTGATGAGGCAGGGGCGGTCTGGCGTGCAGACATGCTCATGCCATACCGCTACGGGACTACGGGTACCAACAGCATTGTGCTGATGTATTTTGACGGCACACAGGGCTGGCGTATCAACTTTACCAACCAGCTGTTAGCTGAACCCACGCTGCAGGTGCGCGGTACCTTGACGCTCGGATTGCCGCAGACCTTTCCCGCAGACCCGCCGCTGTATACCAGCGCGGTGAACTCGCTGAATGCGCTGCCCGCGTATCGATCTGCCTTGGCAGGTGTGGCGCTTGGCTGGACTGTGCTGGATGCCACCGAGCAGGGCGATCGCATTCTGATTGGCATTGCTGGCTTCCCTGAGTATTACGGCTACAGGGGCCGGCTTTATGAGGTGTGGGAATACCGTCTCAGCGGAGCAGGTGAAGAGATAACGGCAGAACGGGAGCTGCTGTGGAGTCATGATGATCTGATTGATGATTATGAGTTTACAGACGATCTACCTGATGGCCCGCCGTATGAAGGACCGCGTGGCGCGCCGTATTGGAAGGTGGATAGCACTACGCCCAGCGGGGTTAACATCGTCACCGATTTTGAGTTTGAGGTGCAGCCGATCAGTTTTGCCAGTGGTAGTCCGAACTTTTATGCGCCCTTTGCCCGGACAGTTACCCGCAAGATTCCGGGCAGGGTTGTTGGTGCGTATTACCTTGAAGGCGCTATCAAGTACATCACGCTGGATGTTGAGGCGCACAGTACGGCTGTGGCCACGGCTAACCACTCTGTGACCTCATCGACTCCCGGCGAAGGTTTTGTAGAGGAGAGGGCTTCTGGGTCGTCGCCAGCTTATAACTGGCCGCCTCGGATTGAGGATGGGCTGGTTATGCCTAGCTACACGGTCACCAGCACAGTTGGTTTGACCATGAGCAGCACGCTCAGCATTCGGTTGCGCAATGACGGGGTTACCGTCAGCGAGTTTACGGCCACTGCATCAGGCTCGCGCAGCAGTACAACAGACAGGACATGGACGCAGGCCGGGCCGATAAACGACTTTCGTAACTTTGACATTGTGAACCCGCCTGGCTTCACCCTGCTGCCGCCAAATGACAGCAGCATTACAGCATCTGTAACAAGGACGACCACGCATAGCTTTGATGGTGCAGAGCTTGACAGCAAAACCGTGAGTAGCACTGGCGACAATGATGGTTTTAGCACTATTGGGCTGGCATCAATGGTCAGCGCGATTAACAACGCAGGCGATGCGGTTAACAGTTTTGTGCAAAGCATCGGGTTTTTGGGTGTGCTTAACGCCGGCACCCGTGTGCAGCCCTGCCGCTACAACACGCACATGCTGGCCCTGATGTGCGAGAGCCACACCAATGTGGCAGCGGACAGCCACTACCGGGTCAAGGCCATTGCTTGCAGGGATATCACTATACCGGGCAGCTTCAGCTACCAGGGTGAGCAGACGCTGTTTGCCAGCCCGGGCTTTGGCCTGTTTGGTGCCTACAACGCAGTAACCGGTGAGTACGTGCGGGATACCCCCGCCAATTGCGTATACGTCTGAGGGCTCTATGAACTTTATCAACAACTACCGGCAGCCAATCACACTGACTGCCGGAGCAACCTCGGCTGCGCTGAGTTTGCCCGATGGCACCTATCGCCTGACCGTGACCGATAGCCAAACCCAGCCCACCCGCTGGGAGATTCTGGAGGCCGTTGTCGTGGATGGCACAGCGGGCCTTGAGCGCGGCCTGGAGGGCACAGATGCGCAACTCTGGCCGGCGGGCAGTGTGATCTTTGCCGACCTGACGGCCGGCGTACTGACGGGGCTGATACAGCGCATTCAAGATCTGGAGGAGGCGCAGATTGCGCCCGAAGTAATCGCCGGCATTCTTGAAAGGCTGGATGCGCTTGAGGGCGGCGGTGCAGTTGATCCTGTTGAGCTTGTTTTTGAGGCCGGCAGTTTCACGGATTCTGGGTTCACCGAGAGTGGCTACCGTGACGGCTCCTTTGGTGTGCTGGTGTCGGCATCAGATTCTATCGGGGGTTCGCCTGGCTTGCTGCTCGATCGCGCGCTGCTGTTCACCGATGCAACGGGCTCGCCTACCACCTATGCGCTCAGCCTGTCGGGGTATTCAGATGAGCCGATCACCTCCGGTTTCTATACCGTCACGGGTACCGACTTGCCCACCGATCTGGAGGGTGAGTTGCTGTATCAGGAGTTCGGCGGGTTGCCTGGCTGGGCCATGGAAATTGACCTGGGTGAAACTGCGGTCAGCTGGCCGGACGATGATGAAATAACCTTAACGCTCACGCCCATTCTTTAAGTCTGCCACCTTTTTGATTAGGAGCCCTGCCCATGCAGCCGGCTAACGTACCCCTGTGCCTGACCGCTGGCACTACGCACCGCAGCACGTTACGCATTATGCAGCCCGGCCCTTGGGTCTACCGCGCCGTCACGGCTATTGCCGCAGGCGCCCCGGTACGCCTGACAGTGCCAGGCCATGGCATTGAGTCAGACAGCTGGCATTGCTGGCTGACAGACGTGCAGCGCATGACTGCGCTGAACCGCGAACCGCCACAGCAGCGCCCGCATCGGGTCAGCGTGGTGGATGAAGACACCCTGATCATTGACCGCATCAGCGCCACGGGCCAGCAGCCTGCAGGTGGTGAGCTGCGGTACCGCCCGCCGGTTGATCTGACAGGGGCTGATGTGGTGATGCAGATCCTGCCAGAGCAGGGTGATCAGGTTGTGCTGGAACTCACATTGGGTGAGGGCCTGACAGTGACCGGCCCGGGCACCATCGAGCGGCTGATAACCCCCGGGCAAATGCCCGCGCCCGGCCGGTACCGCTACCGCCTGGACGTGACATACAGCGACGGCACCCGGCACCGCTACTGGCGGGGGCCTCTGACAGTGGAGGCAGGCTGATGGATTGCTGCGATTGCTATGCCCTGGAGGTAGAGCGCGACTATGCGGTGACGGTGGATGCTGAGCCGGATGTGATTGTGATCACGGATGGGGAGCAGGGGCCGCCAGGTGTAACCGGTGAACCAGGCCCTGCGGGTGGGTCTGCAATCCAACGTGTTGCAGGTGTCGCTATCAGCGCCTTGCAAGTGGTGTACGAAGCAAGCGGGGCCGTATACCCCCTCAGCTACTTGGACGATGAAAACATCGAGTTTCTGCTTGGTATAGCACTTACAGCTGCTGACCAGGGAAACCCGCTCAACATCCAGCGCAGTGGGGTTGTAAATGATAGCGCTTGGAGTTGGACGCCCGGGCCGGTTTGGCTTGGCGCAAACGGGGCGCTGACACAAACCCCGCCCAGTGACGGCTTTGATGTGGCGATAGGCGTGGCTGTATCAGCAACGCGACTGAACTTAAACCTGCAATTCCCCATAGAACTGGAGTAAATACCATGGCTCAAGGCTTTCTGGCCCGCGTTGCGGGTAAAACTAAACAACTGTTCGCGGTGGTCAGTTCACTGGGCGCGGCGGACGCGGGGAAAATCGCTGCGCTTGACACGGATGGGCGCTTCAATATGTCGGTGATGCCGCTGGGTATTGGCGCGCAAACAACCCCGGCGGTGGCCAGCGAGCTGCTTACGGCGGGCAAGTTTGTGCAGTTCTTTGATGATGATGGCACGTTCTCGGTGCGGCTGGCGGATAACAGCAACGGGCGCTTTGCTGACGGGTTCGTGGCGGCTGAGGTCGCAGAGGCGGCAATCGCAGAGGTGTATACCCTTGACGGCACAAATGCCTCCCTTACAGGACTCACGCCCGGGGTGCGCTACTGGCTTGGGACCGCAGGCGCTGTAACAGCCACCCCGCTTGATGAAACGGACGTGGCGAACGTCAACAAGGTCAGTCAGTACCTCGGCGTAGCGAAAAGCACAACCGAGCTTGTGACTGATGATGACAGCTTTGTGGTGCTCTGATGGCTACGCGGCGAGCGCTAGTCAGGATTAACGGGCGGGTCACGCAGCTGCCGGCGGCTGATACGCTCGCCGGTGCTGGGATGGTTCGGTTCACCGAAGAGCGCCACGACGAGTCGCCTAATGACGCTGCGCCCGTGCACTCGATAACGCCGGTAGGGTCGGAGACGAGCATCGACTTTGCTATTGTCAGCAAGGGTAGCGGGGCGCTCACTCTCAGCGTACCGGATGGCACGAGCGCGGGGGGTAACAAGCGGGGATCGCGGGCGGTAGACCTGCAAATGCTAAGGTTCAACCCGACGCAGGTAGCGAGCGGCGGCCACTCTTTCATCGGGGCAGGGAGGTACAACACTGCGGGTGGGTCGTACAGCGCGGTGGTAGGGGGAGAGCGCAACACTTCGTCGGGGGTCAACTCGATGTCGTGGGGGTTCGACAACCTCGCAGACGCTTCGAACGCGACGTGTGTTGGTGGGCAGTACTTGACGACGCGCGGGTTAAATAGCGCTGTGGCGGAGGGGAACTCGGACTCCGCGCGCGGAGCGAACCAAGTACGCCGGGTTACGTTACGGCGCATCGCGGCGGACGCTACGGCTACTGCGCTGACAGCGAACGGTGGGTCAGAGTCAGGTAGCAATACCATAATACTGCCCGTCAACTCTGCGTTCCATTGCCGGGTACGAGTGGTAGCGCGTAACACAGTCACCAATACGTGTAAGAGCTGGGAAGGGAAGGCGCTCGTGAAGCGCCTTACGGCTGCCTCATCCGTTACCATAATCGGAAGTACGATCACCGGGGACTACGGAGAGTCCGGGCTATCTGCCTGCGTCGTGGCGTTCGGTGTTAATACGACTCTTGGATCTTTTTCTGTTAATGCGACCGGCATTTCTGGCCAGTCTATTCGATGGACAGCGCAGGTCGATATGGTCGAATGTGCATGATAAGGCCGGGACTGCTAAACCCGGCGCGGCACAAACTTGCCCCACTTCCGTGTGGATGCGGGGCAATAATAGCAGCCTGGCAGGGTAGTGCTTTGAACTGAGTCACAAAACATAACCGCGAAAGCGGTTTTTTTATGCCTGGAGGTTTTATGCAGCCGGTCACTACGGCCATTCAGTTTTTCCCTGCGCATGAGCTTGAGTGCAAAGGTAGTCGCAAGCGGGATGCAAGTGGCAGAGGCATAGCTGGTACGGGTGTGATCAAGATGGACCCACGCTTTGCTCAGGCCCTGCCTGTGCTGCGAGGTGAGTGGGGCCGGCCGCTGAGTCCGAACAGCGTGTGCCGAACGCCCGGCCATAACAATCTGCCGGTCAAGCAGGGCGGGGCCGGTGGCCACCCGAACAGCTTGCATCTGACTGAGAACCCCAAGTGGCCGACGCTGGGCACCATGGGTGCAGACATTCAGTGGCGCAGTTGGTCAACGCGCACAAAGCTGGCCTTTGCTCGGCTGGCCTGGCGGCTCGGTTGGGCGGTCGGTTTGCATGACGGCTTTTGCCACGTTGACCGGCGCGGGGATCTCGGCCTGCCGAACCTGCCGCGCGCGGTGTTCTTGTACGGTACCTGGAGCGGGGCATTCAGCCCGCAGGATGTGATCAATGCTTAGCGCAATGAGTGTGATGAAAAAGGTTCTGCCCTGGCTGGCTGTGCTGCTTGTGGTCGCGGCCTGTGCGTGGTGGATTGTCAGCCCGCGCATTGAGTTGCATGTGCAGCGTGCTGATACAGCAGAGCAGCAGCTGGCCCAAGCGCAATTGCAGATCGAGTTGCAAGCGCAAGTGCTGGAAGGGCATCACAGGCAACAGGAACGCCTGGCAGAGCTAGACCGCCAGATCCGGCAAATGGGTCAAACCATCGCTACTAATGCCCGGCAGCATGGCCGCGCGCTCGAGGAGCTAAAACGCAATGACGAAACTATCAGCGATTACCTGCGCACTGCTGTGCCTACTGATCTCGGCCTGCTCTACGCCCGCCCCAACACAACCGATCCCGCCGCCTACCGCGCCGCCGGTGACGTGCAACCTGGTGCCGTGCCAACTACCGGGCCGCTCGCCGCTGGTGGTGACTGACGATTGGCGGCAGGCGCTGGATGATGTGGAGGGTGCGCTTGAGTCGTGTGCGGTGCAGGTGTTGGGGTGTGTTGAGAGGCAGTCCCTTGCCCCTCAGTGATCAATGCTGATGATATCGTTCAGAGCTTGGTCATACGCATTGATCGCCCGCCACTTGTCTGGCATGGCTGCGTCCGGGTTGTTGGCGTAGTGCTTGTTGGCTATGCCGCCTTGGTTGTGATCCTGCAGCAGGTCACGCAGGTAAGGCTCAATGCCGGCGCGCTGCATGATTTGTTTGGCAGTGCGGCGCAGGTCGCGGGGTGTGAAGGGTTGTACGCGTTCGCCGGTTTCCTTGTTGATGCTGGCGTCTTTGTCATCACAGAACCGGATCACGGCATTGCGTGGGGTGCTGATGTTGATGGGTGCCTGGCTGGTAAAGCTCCACGGCCACGGGTGGTGCCCGGTGATCTCTTTGACGCGCAGCATTATCTCTATGGCGCGATCAGTGAGGGGGATCAGGTGCACGCGGGCCTTGCCTCGGCCCTTGAGGCTGGCCGTGCGAACGGTTCTGGCTTGCAGATCATAGTCTGGCCAAGGCGCAACGATCAGCCGGTACGGGCGCTGGCCACCTGTGGCTATAACAAACTGCAGCAGCAGGGTGGTCAGCTCGCCTACCTTCTTGGCTTTGATGCAGTTGTGCCAGAAGTGGTGCAGCTCGGCGTCTGTCAGAGCGCGTTCATGCGCTGTCTCGCCCTCGGGCTGCTTGCGTATGGCGGCCACCGGGTTGTGCACCAGGCCAAACACCTTTCTACTTTTGCGGCCGATATCATACTCGGCCTGCAGTCCGTACTGAAAGGCGGCGTGCAGGTAGGTGCGGGCGCGGTTGTACTGCGTCTTGGCACCGCGTTCCCATACTGGGGCCAGCAGCTGCAGGGCTTGTTCAGGCTCAATGTCCCGGGCCTTCATGGCTACTATGTCTGGGTGCTTGTCGATGAAGTCCACGCGGATGATCCGCGCAATCTCTTTTGCTGAGGTGGTGCCGGTGGCCAACAGGTTGCTGGCGTAGTCCTGCAGCAGATCCTGCAATGATCCCCGCTGTGCTTCAGCCGCTGCAGCCTGGGCTGCTTTGCGGCTTTCCTCCTGTTCTGCCTCCTCTGATTCAGCCAGCCAGCCCTTCAGGTCTGGATGCTCCCCGCGTTGCGCTGCCAGATCCGTGGCCTTTGCTCGACACTCGGCCAGGCTGATCTGCCCATACCTTCCCAGCTTCAGCATCTGTCGCTTGCCGTCAAAAAAATACTGGTAGTATGCTTCGATGGTCTGCGAGTCTCTGCGCTTGAACACCAGCGCCCCGTCACCGCGCCCACCCACAGCTTCAGCTGCCTGGGTCTTGAGCGCCTTCACTTCCTTGTCTGTGAGTCTTTTCATTGGTGGCAGTTTTGGTGGCAGTTAGAGTCGGGTTGGCATCATATCCGGTCGGACTCGGCAGGACAAACGCCACTCTGTAAGCTGCTGATTTTTCAGAGATAGGCTGAAAAATATGGACGCTGACGGAATCGGCGGGACGGAATTTTTAACGCCTCCTAAGCGGTAGGTCCCCGGTTCGAATCCGGGCTCGCGCACCATTTGTCCTAGTCACTCTGCGCAGAGCGGCTCAGCGCGCGCCAAATACCTTTTTCGCCAAGCTGGTCGCTGCTGCGGCCGGGTTGTTTCTGATTTCTGCTTCCTGCTCTGCCATGATCGCAAACAGGCCATTCAGTGCCTGTTCGGTGACATAGCTTTCGATACTGGCATCCTGAGACTGAATTGCACCATAGCGCGCGGCCTGTCCGGCAAACTGGTTGTATTGCTGAGCCAGTCCGACCTGTGCTGTCGCTTCGCTGACCACAGGCAGTAGGGCAGTTCGCAGTGCGGGTCTGCTGCTGCTATCCAGATACCGCGTAGCGCTGTCCTGAGGCCCGGACAGGATGCTGCGAGCATCGCTCAGGGTCATGTTCTGAATCGCCTGGACCAGCAATGCCTGGGCATTGGGTACGGCCGCCTCGGCCGCGAGGTTCATGCTGTTTTCCAGCTGCGTGACCTGTGCACCCATGCCCATCATTTTCATGGTTCTTGCTGCGGTTCCCAGGTGCCCCGGCAGGCTGATGCGACGTTGCGAGTCGTTGCTGAAACCTCCGGGCCTTCCGAGCTGTTGAACGGCACTGTTGGCAGCTTGAACAAGTGCGTCCTTCAGTCCGCTGCTGGTTTCCTGCTGAGTCAAGTCGCTGAGCGTCTGGGATGCAGCAAGCATGGGTGTCAGAAGCAGGCAGGCAAATGCGAGTATCCGAAGCATGGGGCTATCCACATGAATTGTTGATCAGATAACCATAGCACAGCCTTTGTGCACCTGTTTCAGGCTGACGAACGGGTGTTGTCGTTAGTGCAGTTCGCGTAACATTGCTGTCTTATTGTTGTTCCTGTAAGACGACAGTGCTTTTTATCTGTGATGGAGTTTGAATGCCCGGAAGTCTGTTTGCCTTTTCTTCGTTGTATTTCGCAACCCTGCTGATGCTGCTGGGTAGCGGCTTGTTGAGTACCTATCTCGGGCTGCGACTGACCGCAGAGGGGGTCAGTGAGATCTGGATCGGTTTGTTGATGAGTGGCTACTACGCGGGTCTGGTGCTCGGTGCTTCCCTTGGTCACAGATTGATTGCGCGCGTCGGTCACATCCGTGCCTTTGTTGCCAGTGCCGGGGTGGTTACAGCGTCGGTGCTTGGACATGGCCTGATACCCAGTGTGGAATTCTGGTTGGTCCTGCGTCTGCTGGTGGGTATGGCGATGATGTGCCAGTACATGGTGCTTGAGAGCTGGTTGAATGAGCAGGCTGAAAGCCACCAGCGCGGGATGGTTTTTGCCAGCTATATGGCGGTTACCTATCTGGGGCTGGCGTTGGGGCAGGGTGTATTGATGTTGATGCCTGATCTGGATATTCGCCAGTTGCTGTTGGTATCCATGTGCTTTTCCCTGTGCCTTGTACCTGTAGCACTGACCCGACGGCTGCATCCGGCGCCCCTGCATCCTGCACCCATTAAAATCCGCTTGTTCCTCAGTCGCATTCCCCAGGCCCTGACTACCGTTCTGGTCTCCGGTTTATTGCTCGGTGCTTTCTATGGTTTGGCGCCGGTTTTTGCTACAGCGATGGGGCTTGAAAACGCTGATATTGGTGTGTTCATGGCGATAACCATTGTCGCGGGCTTGATCGCGCAGTGGCCGGTCGGCTGGTTATCCGATCGGATGGATCGTAGTCGGATGATTCAGCTTAGTGCCCTGATATCGGTCGCTGTCATGCTGTTGATTGCGGTTGGCGGTCTGGCCGGCATTGGTTTGTTGGTGCTCACCGCCGTGTTTGGTGTCCTGGCCTTTACCCTGTATCCGCTTGCCGTGGCCCTGGCCAATGACCATGTGGATCCGGCAGACCGGGTTGCGCTCTCGGCGATGTTGCTGGTGACCTTTGGTCTTGGCGCCAGCATTGGACCCTTGCTCGGCTCACTGGTAATGAAGGTGCTGGATGCGAGCATGCTCTATGTCTTCATGGCCTGCTGCAGCTTGATACTGGTGATTCGAGTCAGGCCGGAAACGGTCACGGGCGATCACCTGGTAGACGATGCGCCGATACAGTTCATGCCGGCAGCCGGTAACCTGGCCAGTTCACCCTTGGCGGCGGCACTGGACCCAAGGGTTGACGAGGAGATGGTCGAGGAACATATGCGCGACGAGATGGATCAATATGCGGTTGTGCAGTCGCAAAATGATGAGGATCAGGACGATCACCGTCCAGGTTAGGGCTTGTCTGGCGGAATCAGAACAGGTCTTCTTTTTCCAGTCGCCGTGCTTCGCGTTGCAGATGGTTGACGAAGCGATCAATCTGGCGCTGGGCCAGCGCGCTGACCTGGCGAAAGCGCAAGCCAACCTGGGTTTCGTCTGAGCCCTCATCGAAAACTGCATGCCGAATTTCGATTTCAACTGCCACCTGGCCGATATCCGGCAGATCAAGTTGACAGAATTCGAATACATCGCCTGGGGTCAGCAGGGTTCGACAGTCACCCTTGAAGCGGCCTTTGCAGCCGGTCGCGGAGATGTCGATCATGCTCCCTTCAACAGACAGGGTCTTCTTGCCATGGACCAGTTTTACGCCTACCGCAAGGCTGCGGCGGATTGCTGCGCGATAGGCACCACGTTTCTGATGGTAGATAAGCTCGGTTGGCAACTTGGCCATGTATGCAGGCATATCATCCAGCATGACCTTTTCCAGGCCTGAACAGTCCCAGCGGATGTGTACCCCTTCACGCCAGGCATCAATACGCATGGACTCCCCCTGGGATGCGAAGCGGTCACCTTCTCTGGGGATCATTTCATCCAGCCAGATGCGCTTGCTGTCATTGTCCAGCTTGATTATGAAGCTTTGAAATTTCTGAGAACGATCGGTGAAGGTGATGCTGAGCTGCTCACGGGCCAGATGCAGGTTACGTAAAAGAGAAAAGATCTCTACCGGCGAGCGGACTTCTCGGGGCGCCTGTGGGCCGGCTTCCTGTTCAAATAACCTGGACACTATGGTTTCTCAATCACGGAGCTCTCAATCACTGAGAAGGATAAGGGGTTTGCCATGCGATGGCATTTTGGCATCCATTCAAGCCTTGCTCAAGCTTCGATTGTTTGAACCTCGGCTGGTGATGCCCTGACTGTCGTAAACGTGCTGGCTGGACTCGCCTTGGTTGCGCAGAAGATCCAGCAGGTGGCCGGTAGCCTGTTGGTTGTGTCTGACCAGTCGGGCATTGCGTTCGTTGGCACTGTTGCAGCGTTCGAGCGCATCCTTGAAGGATTGAAATTGCTGTTTGACAGTATCACTGGCGTGGGTAAGAACCCATTGCTCCAGGTCAGGCCCGGGAAGTATGCCATGTTCCTTGCAAAGCCGAGAGATGAGCTGATCGTGTTCAGTCAGCGTGTTGATCAGAGGGGCCTTTTCGGCCAAAAGAACTTCCAGGCTTGCCATATCCCGGGCAATCAGCAAATCCCTTTCTCTATCGAGCAGATAAGCAAAGTCCAGGCAATTCTGGCTGGCGTTGGCAAAGAGGTGTTCAAACTGTTCCATCCGGATGCTCCGCTTTAACAGGTTAAGCAAAGTCTCCGGATGGTAATCCGGATTACTCTTCCAGAGCCAGCAGCTTGTCAGCAATTTTGCTGCTGTCAGCCTGGTAGGTCCCTTCGCTGATGGCCTGGCGCAATTGGGCGACACGCTCATTGTCAACCACGGGCAGATCGCGCAGGCGTTCTTCAATGGTTTGAATTTGCTGGGCCTGACTGCTGAGTGTTACACCGCCATCACGGGGTGGCGGGGAAGACACCTCGGGTTGTGCTGTCGCACGCGGGGCGTCCACTGCATCGCGTTTGCCGTTATTTGCACCTGTCTGCGCGCTACGGCTGGCGCCGTTGCTGCTATTGGATGCGTTGAAGTCGATAACCATTCTGTTTTCCTCAGAACCTGAATGTTTTACTGAACTCTATAACGGCAGGTAGGCCAGAAACTTTAGAAAAAAATAGTGTGAACCAATACACATTTTCCATATGGCTCACAGCGTTCAGTCTACCCCATATCAAGGTCATTTTCACAGGGCCACTTCTACTTGCCCTGGACCCAGAACACGGGCCGAGATAACCCGCCCGGAACGGCTGTTGCGCACCCGGATCTGGCTACCTGTATTCCCGCTTTCCAGCGCCTCACCAGGCATGCGTACATCTATCTGTGGGTTGCTTGCGCTAATAACGACCTTGTCACCACGCTTGACCACTTCGTCCTGTTCAAGCACGTTGGGTGCCAGCACAGTGTCGACCCCAAGCTGTCGTCTCAGGCGCATGCCGACAACCTGTTGCGGGTCCGTCAAATAGGCGTTGCCCAGCAAGCCGACGTCACGTTCCAGCATGGCGATGTCCGCAGGGCTGATGAGGCTGTGTCGCGGCAACGGGCGGGTAAGAACGAGAACCGGCTGGAACAGGCTGACCTGGGCTGGAACAAACAGGCGCCACCTGACGGTCGGGCTCTCGCAACTTACCCGCACGGTAACGCGTCCGACTGGCTCGGCTGGGCTCTCCAGGCTGGCATTCAGGGATTGTTCAGGGCAAAGCGGTAGGCGTAATCGTGGATCCAGGCGATTGACCTGGATCTGGTGGCGAGCATCGCGTCCACTGTTGGCAAGATGCTCTTGTATTTCCTGCTCAAGAAAGTGCTCAGTCGTGCCGATAAGCTGTTCGATCAGCGGGTTGGCTGAAAGGCCGGCGCAAAAAAATATCGGCAAGACCGCGCACCCTGTGAGAAAACGCATACAATTAACCCTGATGACCTTTGGTTTGGTTTGTCAAAATAATGTCTTTGACAGACGCTTTCCTTAATCAGCAGCAAAATGCGTGCCGCTTTCCCAGCAATCATGAGGAGCTTCCTATGGCTGGCGTAATGGATTCGGTCAACCAGAGAACCCAGTTGGTAGGCCAGAATCGCCTTGAACTCTTGCTGTTCCGGCTTTCCGGTTCGCAGCTGTATGGCATCAACGTTTTCAAGGTCAAGGAGGTGTTGCAATGCCCCAAGTTGACCCTGTTGCCGCGTTTGAATCCGGTTGTTCGAGGCGTGGCACATATTCGTGGTGGTACCCTGCCTATAATTGATTTGAACAAGGCAACCGGTGGACCCGGGCTGGAAGATCTGTCCACGGCTTTTGTCATCATTACCGAATACAACTACCGCGTGCAGGGTTTTCTGGTGCGATCGGTGGAACGCATCGTCAATATGAACTGGTCGGAGATTCATCCGCCACCAAGGGGCACAGGTCGTGACCATTACCTGACAGCGGTCACCCGTGTGGACGACAAGATGGTGGAAATCATCGACGTTGAGAAGATTCTTGCCGAGGTGGTGCCCACGGTAGAGACCATTTCCGACGGCGTCATTGACCAGCAGACCCAGGTCGAGGCTCAGGCCAGTCGGGTTCTGATCGTTGATGATTCTTCAGTGGCTCGCAAGCAGGTCATGCGCTGTTTGCAGGAGGTTGGCGTTGAAGTGGTTGCGCTTAACGACGGCAAGCAAGCCTTGAACTACCTGAAGGATATTGCTGATCGCGGTGAGTCGATTGACAAGCACCTGCTGATGATGGTCTCGGATATCGAGATGCCGGAGATGGATGGCTATACCTTGACCGCAGAAGTGCGTAACGATCCGCGGATTAGTAGCCTGCATATTTTGTTGCACACCTCGTTGTCAGGGGTGTTCAATCAGGCCATGGTCAAGAAGGTAGGTGCCGATGACTTTTTAGCCAAATTCAAGCCTGATGAGTTGGCACAGCGGGTTATCGATCGCATTCATGCACTGCGGGTAGCGCCAGATGCTTGAGGTTGGAATCAAACTGACAATGGGATGGACTGTGTGACCTCAGCCAACAAGGATTTTCAGGTTTTTCGCGAATTTCTGGAAAAAGCCTGTGGCATTGTGCTCGGGGATAACAAGCAGTACCTGGTCGCCAGCCGGCTCAATAGGCTTATGGAGCAACAGGGTATCGGCAGTCTGGGTGAGCTGGTCACGCGCATTCAGTCGCAACCCCGTGCCGGATTGCGAGAAGCCGTCGTAGACGCCATGACCACCAATGAAACCTTGTGGTTTCGTGATGTTTATCCCTTCGAGGTGCTGAAGGCCCGGCTTATACCCGAGTTCATCAAAAACAATCCCGGTCAGCGTTTGCGTATCTGGTCAGCGGCCTGTTCGTCTGGTCAGGAACCCTATTCACTGAGTATGAGCATTGATGAATTCGAGCGCAGTAATCTGGGTCAATTGCGCGGGGGCGCACAAATAGTTGCTACGGATCTGTCGGGCGGAATTCTGACCGCCGCCAAATCAGCTGAGTACGATAGCCTGTCGGTGGCTCGCGGCTTGTCGACGGAGAGACTGACACGCTATTTCGACCAATCCGGCCCGGGCCGTTGGGTGGTCAAGCAGCCGATACGCAATCGAGTGGAGTTCAGGGCGCTCAACCTGCTCGACAACTATGCCATGCTGGGCAAGTTCGATATCGTCTTTTGCCGCAATGTACTGATCTATTTTTCTGCCGAACTCAAGCTCGATATCCTGCGCCGCATTCATGCGACCCTCAAACCCGGCGGCTACCTGATGCTGGGCGCGTCTGAAGCCCTCAATGGCCTGCCGCAGCTGTACCAGATGGTGCAGTGCAGCCCGGGCATTGTTTACAAGGCCAAATAGGGCCTGCACCTCCAGGTAATCGCACTACTTCTGCTTTTGCTCTCTGACCGCCATTGGCTTTGCCGGTGGCCGGACACTGATTGCCACCTGCCAGTCTGTTTATTTCTCAAGTATTTGAAATTTATATGTTTTTAATTTTGGCACGCTGATTGCTTTGTAATTCCACAGAGACAGTTGGTGGCGAGACTTTGCCGCCCTGAGGAGTGGATATGAGCATCAGTTTTGACAAAGCGCTGGGAATACACGAGCAAGCCCTGAACTTCCGCGGGCAACGGGCTGCTGTGCTGGCGAACAACATTGCCAATGCCGAAACCCCCAATTACAAGGCGCGGGACCTGGACTTTGCCAGTGTGTTGGCCAGCCAGGCCGGTGATCAGGGGCAACAGTTTGCCGCTCGGCAAACCCATTCTGAACACATCACGGCCGAAAACTTCATAGATCAAGCAGCTGGCTTGCGTTTCCGTACACCCTTGCAGCCTGCCATCGATGGCAACACCGTTGACACCCAGCTTGAACAGGCTGAGTTCGCCAAGAATGCCATCGATCTGCAGGCCAGTTTCACCTTCCTGAATTCCAAGTTCAAGGGGCTGATGACCGCCCTGAGAGGAGACTAAGCCATGTCCCTGAGTGATGTATTCAATATTTCCGGATCGGGCATGAGCGCCCAGTCTGTTCGTCTTAATACGGTGGCCAGCAACATTGCCAATGCCGAAACCGTCTCCAGCAGCATTGACCAGACCTACCGTGCCCGACATCCGGTGTTTGCCACCGTGTTCAACAGTCAGACCGGGATGGGGCCGTCGCTGTTTGCCGATCAGGAGCAGGCCGGTCAGGGTGTTCAGGTTCAGGGTGTGGTCGAGTCGGATGCAGCCTTGCAACCGCGTTACGAGCCGGATCATCCAATGGCCAATGAAGAAGGTTATGTGTTCTACCCCAACGTCAATGTGGTCGAGGAGATGGCCAACATGATGGCCGCTTCACGTGCCTACCAGACCAACGTCGAAATCATGAATGCGGCCAAGACCATGTTGCAACGCGTTCTCACACTGGGCCAATAAAGGGAGTAATCAACAATGAGCATAAGTAGCGCACTCGGTGTGGGTGCCAACGCGCTGGATCAGTATCAGATTGATCAAGGCCGTGGCGTAAAAGGTGACGAGCTGGGCAAGGATCAGTTCCTGACTCTGCTGGTGACCCAGCTGAACAACCAGGATCCGCTGGCGCCCCAGGAAAATGGCGAGTTCATTGCCCAGTTGGCGCAATTCAGTACGGTCGAAGGCATCGAGACACTCAATACCAGCATGGAGGCCTTGCTCAGTGGTTACCAGTCGTCCCAGGCTCTGCAGGCCTCGGCGCTGGTGGGTCGCAAGGTCATAGTACCGTCTGACAAGGCGATGGTGGATACCACTCAAGGCATAAAGGGGCAGCTGGCCCTGCCGCAGCCCAGTAACAACGTGTATGTCAATGTCATGGCGGACGACGGCAGTCTGGTGACCCGGATCAACCTGGGTAACAAGGCCGAGGGTATGCATGATTTCGTCTGGGACGGTACGGATGACAGCGGCAATATCATGCCGCCCGGACGTTACACCTTTGAAGCCATGGCGGTTCAGGATGGCGGTAACAAACAGTTGGCTACCTTGTTGCCGGCAAACGTGGACAGTGTCTCGCTGGGCAACGGTACCGGCGGGCAAATGATGTTGAATGTCGCCGGGCTTGGCAGTATCAGCCTGTCGAACGTGTACTCAATCAGTCAATAACAGTCGTCCGATCCCGTATCGGCAGGAGCAGAATCATGTCTTTTAACGTGGGTTTGAGTGGTATTCGGGCGGCGTCATCGGATCTGAATATTACCGGTAATAATATCGCCAACGCTGGCACAGTGGGCTTCAAGAGCTCGCGCGCCGAATTTGCCGATGTCTATGGTGCATCCCTGCTTGGGTCCGGCAGCAATGCGCTTGGCAGTGGTGTTCTGCTGGGTGATGTTGCGCAGCAGTTTACCCAGGGCAACATCAATTTCACCGAGAACAGTCTGGATCTGGCCATCAATGGCAATGGATTCTTTGTCACCAGCAATCAGGGCGCCTTGAGTTATACCCGTGCCGGTTACTTTGGCACCGATCGTGAAGGCTTCATTGCCAACAACTTTGGTGAGCGGTTGCAGGGCTTTGGTGTCAATGCGGTTACTGGCCAGATCAACCAAGGTGTGCAGACCGACCTGCGGGTTGATACCCGTTCGGCTGATCCGAATGCCACCTCCATTATTGATTCAACACTGAATCTGAACTCGACCAATACCCGTCCGGTTATCTGGCAACAGGGCTACGACACGGCGTATAACGCATCGATTGCCGGAGCAGTTGACCCGCTGAACCCAACGCCAGCGGAAATTGCCACAGCCGAAGCCGCCGGTCTGGCAGCCGGTCGCGATACTTTTGATCCGACCAACTCGGCAACCTACAACAGTTCAACCTCGGTTAATATTTTTGACAGTCTGGGCAACCCGCATACCCTGACCAAGTACTTTGTCAAAACCGACGGTAATAGTTGGGACATGTTCACCCTGATCGATGGCCGTCAGGTCACCAACGATCCGCTGACCAACAATGCATTGCCGACTGATGCAGCCTTTAATCCACAGCCTGTTGCACTGACCTTCAATAGTGTTGGCCAGTTGACCACGCCGCAGCCGCTGAGCAACATCAGCAACTGGGTGCCGCTGGATCCGACGGGTTTGCCCACCGGCGCAGATTCGCCGGCGGCCTTTGATATCAATCTCACCGGCACCACCCAGTTTGCCTCCAGTTTTGCCGTGACGGCGGTAGTACAGGATGGTTTCACTACCGGTGAGCTGGCTGGCCTTGAAATTGACGATACCGGCTTGCTGGTTGCCCGCTATACCAATGGTCAGACCCGCGTTCAGGGTCAGGTGGTGCTGGCAACCTTCGCCAACCAGCAGGGCCTGACTCCGCTCGGCAAAACAGCCTGGGCGCAGTCCTTTGCCTCGGGTGAGCCGGTGGTCGGCGCACCCACCACAGGTACGCTGGGTACCATTCAGTCCGGCGCGCTGGAACAGTCCAACGTGGACTTGTCCGAGCAGTTGATCAACCTGATCATTGCCCAGCGCAACTACCAGGCCAATGCCAAGACGATCCAGACTGAAGATGCGGTAACCCAGACCATCATCAACCTGCGTTAAGCCGCCTTCCGGATCATCCGGAAGCGATATGGCAATACCGGCAAGTTTTCGCCTGCCGGTGTTGCCATTTTTTTTGCTTTGAACCCAACTCATTGAAATTATTTGCTTATTTAATAGTTATCATGCTTGGCACGATATCTGCTTGATTACCTGTAACAGCGACAAAGCGGCAATAACTTGTCGATACGGGAGTAGAGCGTGGACAAATCCTTATTTATCTCCATGAGCGGGGCCAGCCAGAACATGCTGGCCCAGCG
Organism: Gammaproteobacteria bacterium HGW-Gammaproteobacteria-11; assembly: GCA_002840055.1. GTDB lineage: Bacteria > Pseudomonadota > Gammaproteobacteria > Pseudomonadales > Pseudomonadaceae > Halopseudomonas. The sequence goes on from PGZJ01000004.1 coordinate 128,591, forward strand.
TGCGCATGCCAACAATCTGGCCAACGTCAGTACCACCGGCTTTCGCCGTGACTTTGAGCAGGCGCGTTCCATGCCGGTGTTTGGTGAAACCCTGCCAACCCGCGCTTATGCCATGACCGAGCGCCCGGGCACTGATCTTTCCGTCGGCAGCATGCAGGAGACCGGACGTGACCTGGATCTGGCGGTTGAAGGTGAAGGCTGGATTGCCGTGCAGGCGCCGGATGGCTCAGAGGCCTATACCCGTGCCGGTAGTCTGAATATTGACGCTTTCGGTCTGCTGCGCACATCCAGCGGCTTACCGGTGTTGGGCAATGCTGGCCCGATAGCCTTGCCGCCGGCCGACAAGGTTGAAATCGGGCAGGACGGCACCATCAGCATCCGCGCGCTGGGCGAAGCGCCCAATGTGCTGGCTGAGGTTGATCGGATCAAACTGGTCAAGCCGGAAGCGGGTTCATTGCGCAAGGGTGAGGATGGCTTGATGCGTGTTGAAGGCGCGCTCGAGCAGGAAGCGGATGCCACTGTGCGGGTTGCCAGCGGTTTTCTGGAAAGCAGCAACGTCAATGCTGTTGAGGAAATGACCGCCATGCTGTCGTTGGCCCGGCAGTTCGAGTTGCACATCAAGATGATGCGTACCGCTGAAGAAAACAGTCAGACAACCAATCGGATTCTACAGGTCAGCTGAATCTTTTGACCGCGCGTCAGCATCCTGACGCGCAAGGAGAGACACCATGCACGCAGCACTTTGGGTAAGCAAGACCGGCCTGTCCGCCCAGGACACCATGCTCACCACCATTTCCAACAACCTGGCGAACGTGGCGACCACCGGCTTTAAGCGTGATCGTCCCGAGTTTGAAGACCTGCTTTACCAGATCAAGCGTCAGCCGGGCGCCCAAAGCACCCAGGACACTGAGTTACCCTCAGGCCTGCAACTGGGTACCGGGGTGCGCGTGGCGGGTACCCAGAAGATTTTTACCATGGGCTCGCTGCAGACCACCGAGCAGCCATTGGATATGGCTATCAATGGCCGCGGCTTTTTCCAGATTCTGATGCCGGACGGCAACATTGGTTATACCCGTGATGGCAGCTTCCACCTCGATTCCGATGGCCAGATAGTCACGTCCAACGGTTTCCCCCTGGAGCCTGGCATTGTTCTGCCCGATGACACCCAGACCTTTACCGTCGGTGAAGATGGCACGGTCAGTGTGGCGGTCTTTGGCGACGCCGCGGTGCAGCAGTTGGGTATTCTGCAGACCGCCGATTTCATCAATCCGGCTGGTCTTCAGGCGATTGGCAACAACCTGTTCCTGGAGACAGCCTCCAGTGGCGCGCCGCAGGCCGGCAACCCCGGTCAGAACGGTCTCGGTACGGTGCTGCAGAACACCCTGGAAAATTCCAACGTCAGTGTCGTCGAGGAGCTGGTGAACATGATCACCACCCAACGCGCCTACGAAATGAATTCCAAGGTGATCTCCACCGCAGATCAGATGCTGCAATACATCAGTCAGAATCTCTGACAGGAGTGAGATGACATGAAGCCCCTGCGCCTTGCCTTGACCCTGATCAGTCTGTCGTTGTTGGCAGCCTGTGTTCAGGTGCCGCCAAAGCCGGATGATCCAGCCTATGCACCTATTCTGCCGCGTACCCCTATGCCGCCGGAATTGAACAATGGCGCCATCTACCAGTCCGGCTTTGAAGTGAGTCTGTATAACGACCGCAAGGCCCACCGCGTGGGCGACATCATCACCATTACCCTGCAGGAGCGCACTGCCGCGCGCAAATCGGCTGACAGTGAAATCAGCAAGGACAGTTCGGTTGATATTGCCAACCCGACCGTCTTTGGCGAACCGGTCGAGATTCTCGGACGGGGTCTGGGTGTGAGCATGGGTGGCAGTCGAGCAGCCAATGGCGAGTCCGAGGCCAACCAGAGCAACAGTCTGACCGGCTCCATTACCGTGACGGTAGCGGAAGTGCTGCCCAACGGCATTTTGCGGGTACGCGGTGAAAAGTGGATCACCCTGAACAATGGTGACGAGTTGATTCGTATTTCCGGTCTGGTACGCCGCGACGATGTGGGCCCGGATAATACCGTGCCTTCTACCCGTGTGGCCGACGCGCGTATCGCCTACTCGGGCACCGGTGCCTTTGCCAATGCCAGTCAGCCAGGTTGGCTGAGCCAGTTCTTCCTTAGCCCACTGTGGCCTTTCTAGGAGTCATGCACATGCGCAGCCTACTGATTTTAATGTGCATTTTTCTGTTTAGCCCCTTGGCTCAGGCAGAGCGGCTCAAGGATATCGCCAGTATTGCCGGCGTGCGCAGCAACCAGTTGATCGGCTATGGTCTGGTGGTTGGTCTGGATGGTTCCGGGGACCAGACCAGTCAGACCCCCTTCACGGTGCAGACCTTCAGCAATATGTTGAACGAGTTTGGCATTACCGTACCGCCGGGCACGCGGATCCAGATGAAGAACGTCGCTGCCGTTGCGATCCATGCGGATCTGCCAGCCTTTGCGCGTCCCGGACAGAATATTGATATCACCGTATCGTCCATTGGTAATGCCAAGAGCCTGCGTGGCGGCAGCCTGTTGATGACCCCATTGAAGGGTATCGACGGCCAGGTGTACGCGATTGCCCAGGGTAACCTGGTCGTCGGTGGTTTCGGCGCCGAGGGCGCTGATGGCTCACGGATCACCGTCAATGTTCCCAGTGTAGGGCGCATACCCGGTGGTGCCACGGTTGAGCGTGCGGTGCCCAGTGCCTTTGCCAATGGCGAGCATCTGGTTTTTCATCTGAACCGTCCGGACTTTACCACCGCCAAGCGCGTGGTCGACCAGATCAACAGTACCTTCGGCCCGGATGTTGCCCAGGCCCAGGATGCCGGTTCGATTACTGTCCGCGCGCCTATCGATCCGAACCAGCGGGTCGACTATCTGTCGATGGTTGAAAATCTGCAGATCGAGCAGGGTAACGCCTCCGCCAGAATCATCATCAACTCGCGTACCGGGACCATTGTCATTGGCCAGGATGTGCGTGTGCAGCCAGCGGCCGTGACCCATGGCGGGTTGAGCGTGACCATCACCGAGAATGTCCAGGTGAGTCAGCCGGATGGGCCGTTCTCCGCAGGACAGACCGTGGTGACGCCAAGCTCGCAGATCAATATCGAAGAAGGCGACAGTCGCATGTTCGTTTTCAATCCCGGGGTATCCCTGGATGAAATCGTCCGGGCGGTCAACCAGGTCGGCGCAGCACCGGGTGATCTGATGGCCATTCTCGAAGCGTTGAAACAAGCCGGTGCCTTGAACGCCGAGCTGGTTGTAATCTGAGCGAGGACGGGATCATGAATCCGAACAGCATCAGTTATACCGATCTCAATGCCATGACGGCACTCAAGGCGGGCTCGAATGCCAATAGCCAGGAGAACATCCGTCGTGTTGCAGAGCAGTTCGAGTCGCTGTTTCTGAACATGATGGTCAAGAGCATGCGCGATGCCAACGCGGTGTTTGCAGAGGGCAACCCGTTGAATACGCCGCAAACCCGTTTTTATCAGGACATGTACGACAACCAGATGTCGGTGCATCTGGCCGAAAAGCAGGGCGTGGGTCTGGCGGAAGTCATGATGCGTCAGTTGTCGCCTAATTCAGATCGAGCGCCTGCAGCCTTGTCAGTGGACAATCCCCAGGCAACTGCGCCTCAGGATCATTCCGCACTGCTGGCGCGGCGCAGGCTGGCTTTTGCTCTGGGCAGCTCAGCGTACACCGGCATCGCCGCCAGCACGGCCGCTGCCCCAGCGCCGACCGGACCGGCTGGCGCCGTTGAGATGCAGCCACTGCGCGCCTTGCAGGCCGCTTTGCGGCAGTCTCCAGTAGAACGGGATACTAACCCCATGCGGAATGCCCAGGCACCTGCCGTGGCCAGTGGCGAGCCGTTGCCGCGTTCCGGTCAAGGTCGCTTCAACAGTCCGCAGGAGTTTGTCAGCACCATGCTGCCCATGGCTGAAAAGGCCGCTGCCCGGTTGGGCGTGGACCCCCATTACCTGGTGGCCCAGGCTGCCCTGGAAACCGGTTGGGGCAAATCAGTCATTCGTCAGTCTGACGGCAGTAGCAGCCACAATCTGTTCGGTATCAAATCCCATGGTGGCTGGCAGGGTGACTCGGCCAGTGTCATGACCCACGAATACCGTGAAGGCGTGCGCATGAACGAACGCGCCAGCTTCCGCAGTTATGAATCCTACGAGCAGAGCTTTGAGGATTATGTCGATTTCCTGCAGGGTAACCGTCGCTATCAGCAGGCCTTGGGCAGCACATCCAACCCCGACAGTTTCTTCCGTGAATTGCAGCAGGCTGGCTATGCCACCGATCCGCAATACGCACGCAAGATTTCCCAGATTGCTCGGCAGTTGCTGAGCAACAGTAATAACAATGTTGCCAGCCAGACTGACGCTCCGGCCGCACAGGGTAGGGTATAAGCATGGCTGATCTGTTTAATATTGGCTTGAGCGGATTGCGCGCCAGCCAGACTCAACTGGCGGTAACCGGGCAGAACATCACCAACGTCAATACGCCCGGCTACAGTCGTCAGACCGCCCTGCAGGAGGCGCGTAATCCGAGCTTTACCGGATCCGGTTATATCGGCAACGGCACCAACGTGGTTGATGTTCAGCGGGTCTACAACCAGTTCTTGACCAATCAGGTGCGCACCAGTACCTCGGTCAATGCCGAAGTGACGGCCTTTCAGTCACAGATGGAAGAACTCACCGCGTTGCTTGCCAGCAATGCCACCGGCATTACGCCCGGTTTGCAGAACTTTTTTGATGCGCTGCAAACCTCTATCGAAGACCCGGCCAGTCTGCCTGCACGGCAGCTGTTTTTGTCCGAGTCTGAAGGCCTGTCCTCACGTTTCAACACCGTGCAGGAGCGCCTCTCGACACAAACCGAGTTTATCAATCAGCAGATGAACACCCTGGCAGGGCAGGTCAGTCGCCTGTCCGAATCCATTGCCAAATACAATGATTCGATTGCCAAGGCCGCTGCCAATGGTGCGCAACCCAACGACCTGCTCGATGCCCGTGACGAGACCGTGCGCCAGCTCAGTGAACTGATCGGTATCACCGTGGTGCAGCAGGACCGCGATACCATCAATATTTTCGTCGGCTCCGGTCAGCCTCTGGTGGTCGGCAAGGATGCCTCGAGCCTTAAAGTGCAACAGGGTCGTTCGGATCCCGGGCGTGCCGAGCTGGTGCTCGCCAGCGGCGGCTCCGAGCAGGACATTACCCGGCTGGTCAGCGGTGGCGAACTCGGTGGGCTGATTCGCTATCGGCAGGATGTGCTGGATCAGGCCATGAATGCGGTGGGACGTCTTGCCCTGTCCATATCCAGTGAAATCAACGATCAACTCGGAAAGGGACTGGATATCAACGGCCAGGCTGGCGGCCAGCTGTTCAAGGACATCAACAGCCAGGATCAGGTCGATCTGCGTAGCCGTGGCTTGCCCACCAACTCGGACCCCAATGCGCGCCTTAATATTCTGATCAGTGACACCAGCCAACTCAGTACCTCGGATTATGAAGTGCTGTTTACCAGTGCCACCGAATACAGTGTCAGACGTGTATCTGACAACACGCTTAGCGGTCCCTATGACATAACCGATCCAACGCCCACAGAGCTGGACGGTTTTACTATCAGTCTTGAGACCGGCGGTACCACGGCGGCTGGCGATCGTTTTCTGCTGACACCTACGCGTTTTGGCTCAGGCAGCATGGAAACGGTTATGCAGCAGCCTGAGGCATTGGCATTCGCCGCACCGGCACGCTCTGATGCCAGCCTGGACAACCGTGGCACCGCCAAGATTACCCAGCCGACCCTGGTGGACGGACCGCAGCCGATTGTGCCGGCCGATATGCAGGCCTTTTTACCGATCGACTTCAGCTATGACCAGACCACCAATGAGCTCACCCTGACCAGCGCCTTTGGTCCGGTCAATCCGGCAACCATCGCCATTACCCCGGGTCAGACCAATGCCCTGGAGTGGGAGATCGACGGCTATAGTTTCAGCATGAACATGACCGGTACGCCACTGGATGGCGATACCTTTGAGGTCAATTTCAACACCGGGCGTTCGGACAACCGCAACGCCCTGACGCTGTCAGGATTGCAGACCGACGCCGTACTGGGTCAGGCTAACGGCGCAGCCGGGTTCTCCTTCGTTGATGGTTACGGTGATCTGGTTCAGCGGGTTGCTACCTTTACTGCCCAGGCCCGTTCCGACTCCGAAGCCAGTGGCGCGGTGCTGAAGCAGGCGCAGAACAACCGTGATTCCGTGTCTGCCGTGAACCTCGATGAGGAGGCAGCCAACCTGATTCGCTTTGAGCAGTATTACAACGCCTCAGCTCAGGTAATACAGATAGCCCGTTCAGTATTTGATACATTGATCAACAGTCTTCGCTGACAGGTAACCGGCCATGCGCATTTCGACGATTCAGGCATTCAATAATGGTGTTCAGGGCATCCAGAACAACTATGCCAAGGTGTCGCGTACCCAGGAGCAGGTCAGTACCGGACAGCGTCTGCTGTCGCCGGCGGATGACCCGGTCGCCAGCGTACGACTGCTGCAGTTGAATCAGGAGGCCAATAAGCTGGCGCAGTACAAGGATAACCTGACTGCTGCGACCAACAGCCTGAATCAGGAGGAGGCGACGCTGACCGCTGTCACCAATACCCTGCAGCGCGTGCGTGAAATCGCCCTGCAATCAGGTAATGCCACGCTGACGGTGGTCGAGCGTCAGGCCCTGGCCCAGGAACTGGTTGAACGTGAGGAGGAGCTGTTCAACCTGTTCAATAGCCGCAACGCCCGTGGTGAGTATCTGTTTGGGGGCTTTCAGAGTCAGACGCCGCCCTTTGTTCAGGATCCCGATGGCAGTTACCGCTATGAGGGTGATGAAGGGCAGCGGGCGATTCAGATCGCCGGCTCGAAACAGGTTGCCATCAACGATAATGGCAAGGCGCTGTTTGTTGATGTGCCCAACGTCAACCGTGTCGTCACTGAGACCCTGACAGGTACAGCGCGCATCTCGCTTGGCGTGGTGGAAGACAAACTGGCCTATGACACTGACTTTTATCCCAACGACAGCGTGACCATTCGCATTGGTGTCGATGGTGAGAGTTACGAGATTTTCGGCAACCTTGATCCGCTCACACCCATTGCCTCCGGGACTATTGAGCCTAATGAGGATCAGAGTTACCAAATCCGTGTCGCGGGGGTGGTCGTTACACTGGATGGTGAGCTGGCGGAAAACGATGAATTCCAGATTACCCGGGGTGCCACGGTTGCCACTGAAGACAACCGCGAGAAACGCGGCATCCTGCAGACCATAGCTCTGTTGCGTGAAACCCTGGAAACGGCGGATGATTCGACTGAGGGTCGGTTGCAGCGTCGTGATGTGCTGGCAGTCAGCCTGGACAATCTGGACAATGCCATGGGCAGCGTACTGAATGTGCAAACCAGTGTCGGTGCGCGGCTGAATGTGATCGAGTCAACGGAAAATGAAAATGCCGAGGTCACGCTGATCAATACCACGGTACAGGCCCAGCTATCCGAACTGGATTATGCCGAGGCCCTGAGCCGATTGAGCTTTGAAACCATCGTGCTGCAGGCGGCGCAGCAAAGTTTCGTCAAAACCAGCAGTTTGAGCCTGTTCAACCTGTTGCGTTGATCTGCCCCAGGGTATCCAGGATAGGGCATTGCGGGCGTGCATCACCCTGGCAGCAATCAGCCAGATTCGACAGGGTCCGATGCATGGCCTGCAGGCTGGCAATCTTTTCCTCGAGCTGGCGCAGATGCCCGGCGGTCAGGGCCTTGACTTCGGCACTGCTGCGGTCCGCATCCTGCCACAGGGCCAACAACTGGGTAATCTGTTCAATACTGAAACCCAGACTGCGGCTGCGCTGGATAAAGCGCAGGGTATGCAGTTGTTGCTCATCGTAATGCCGATAACCAGCCTCACTGCGCTGAGTCGCGGGTAGCAAACCCACCGCCTCATAGTGGCGAATCATGCGCGCGCTCAAGCCGCTGGCGGCGGCCGCCTGACCTATGTTCATGTTTCCTCCGGTTTCCAGCGCTTCAACAGCAGGGCATTGCCCACCACGCTGACACTACTCAACGCCATGAAGGCTCCTGCCAGCATCGGGTTGAGCAGGCCAACCGCGGCCAACGGAATGCCCAGGCAATTGTAGATGAAGGCCCAGAACAGGTTCTGGCGGATCTTGCGCCAGGTCTGCCTGGAAATGGCCAAGGCGGCCGGGATAGTCAGAGGGTCGCCGCGCATCAGAGTAATGCCGGCGCTGTGCATGGCCACATCGGTGCCGGTCGACATGGCCATGCCGACATCCGCCGCCGCCAAAGCCGGCGCATCATTGATACCGTCGCCTATCATGGCCACGACCCGGCCTTCAGCACGCAGCCGCTGCACATGCCCGGCCTTGTCCTCCGGCAGTACCTGCGCCGCCACATGCGTTATGCCCAATTGGCTGGCCACGGCATCGGCAGCAGCCTGACTGTCACCGCTGATCAGCCAGCTGTCGATTCCGAGTTTATCCAGTTGCTGCAAGGTGGCTGCTGCGCTGGGCTTGAGGGTGTCGGCAAAGGCCATAAGCGCTATCACCTGTGCCGGTTGACCCTCGATCGCCAGCCACGACAGGGTATTACCCTTGGCTTCATAGGCTGCAATCTGCTCAGCATAGCGACTCAAATCAATACCCTGTTGCTGCATCAGCAAAGCATTCCCCAGCCAGGCCTGTTGGCCCTTGACCTTGCCACCGGCGCCGCGTCCGGCCTGGACCAGAAAATCGCTGGCAGCCGCTATCCCGTCCGACAGCTGTCCGGCCTTTTGCAGCAAGGCATGCGCCAGTGGGTGTTCACTGTGTTTCTGGATGGCCACGGCAATGGCCATGGCCTGCTGCTGATCACATCCATTCAATGCATCAAAGCCAACCAGCTCCGGCTTGCCGAGGGTCAGGGTGCCGGTCTTGTCAAAGACCATGGTGTCGACCTTGTGGGCCAGTTCCAGGGCCTGGGCGTCGCGGATCAGAATGCCGTGTTTGGCCGCCACGCCGGTGCCGACCATGATGGCTGTAGGGGTCGCCAGGCCGAGCGCACAGGGGCAGGCAATGACCAGGACGGCAATGGCATTCAACAGGGCCTGTTCGTTACCAAACCAGAGGCTGCCAATGGCCCAGCTAAGCAAGGCAATCACCACGACCACTGGTACGAAAACTGCACTGACACGGTCAACCAGGCGTTGGATCGGTGCCTTGGAGGCTTGCGCGCTTTCCACCAGGCGAACAATACGCGCGAGCATGGTGTCATGCCCCACGGCGAGGGTTTCGATTATCAACAACCCGTCCAGATTCATTGAGCCGGCCTTGACCGCATCGCCGGGCTGCCGACTGACGGGCAGGCTCTCGCCCGTCAACATGGATTCGTCAACATGGCTGCCACCGTCCTGGACCTGGGCATCAACCGGAACGCGCTCACCGGGTTGCACCACCAGCAGATCGCCGGCCTTGATCTGTCCCAGCGGCACCAGTTGATCACCCTCGGATGTGCGCAATCGTGCGGTATCGGGCCTGAGCGCGGTAAGGGCCCGGATCGCTTCGAGGGTTTGGCCCTTGGCCCGGCTTTCCAGATATTTGCCCAGCAGTACAAAGCTGACAATCACTGCCGAGGCTTCGTAATAGAGCACGGGCATCACGCCTGGATCGGCACTGATCAGATGCCAGGTGCTCAGGGACCAGCCGGCAGTGGTGCCCATGACCACCAGCATATCCATATTCCCGGTCAGATTGCGCAGGGCATGCCAGGCACCGCGGTAGAAGCGTGCACCAAAGTAGAATTGCACGACAGAGGCCAGCAGTAGCTGCAGCAGCGGCGGTACCATAAGGTCGGGTCGACCAACCATGTGTGGCAGCATGGTCAGCGCCAGCGGGGCGCTGAGCAGTCCGGCCAGCAGCACATGGCGCCGTTCTCGCCTGAGTTGCTCAGACTGCTGTGCTTTATCGCTTGCCGTCGGCGCTGTCAGCCATTGCCCCGGGTATCCGGCACTGGCCAGGGCATCGAGAATAGCCTGATGCTCAAGCCCGGCCAGAACCCGTATCTGTGCCTGCTCACTGGCCAGGTTGACTTCTGCACTGAGAACGCCAGGCACGCCGAGCAAGGCTGTTTCTGCACGGCGAACACAACTGGCGCAGCTCAAACGCTCCAGCCGCAGTTGCAGTGTTTCCTCGGCCAGACTGTAGCCAGCCTGGGTCAGCGCTTTGCGCACCCCATCCAGTTGCGCGGCATCGTCAAGTTCCAGGCGTGCACTGTCGGTTGCCAGGTTGACCTCTGCCTTGTGAACACCCGGACTCGATGCCAGCGCTGTTTCAACTCGCCGGACACAGCTGGCGCAGGTCATACCCTGGATGTGCAGGTCAAGACTGATCATGTTCTTTCCTCGATTCTGGATGGTCACAGTCTGAAGCTTGACGTCATGTCAAGGTCAAGCGCTCTGAGTATGTCCTTTCAAAGAAAGCCCAACGGTGGTTTATCCGTGTCAGTGCTGAGTTTCAGGCCGACCTTGAGTATCTGGTCATTGTCTATGGCCGCGACAACCCAGGTATGACCCTCCCATTCAATCCGGTCGCCGACCACCGGGTGTCCGCCGAATTCGCGGCGGAACAGGCCGGCCAGGCTCATGTCGGCCAGGGTTTCGGGGACAACGAAGCCATAGAATTGCGCCACGGCACCAAGTTGGGCATCACCTTCAAGGATAAAGTCCCCAAAGAATCGGCGGTTTTCCAGATAGCTCGGTGTATGCGCCTTGCTGAACAGCTTGGACAGGGCGGGCAGATCCTGTGGGCGGCCGAGTATGCACAGGACATCATTCAGGGCCAGACGCGTGCTGCCAGTGGGGTGTAGCAGGTGGCTGCCCCGAAATACCGCGGCAATGCGGGTATCCGCTGGCATTTTCAACTGGCGCAAGGCCACGCCGACACACCAGTTGGCATCCTGAAGTTGGTAGATCATCACCTCATAATCGCCATCCACGGCGATATCCAGACTGGTTCGCTGCAGCGGTGCCGGTTGTGGCGGAATTTCCACCCGGCACAGGCGGGCTGCCAGCGGTAGGGATGAGCCCTGTAGCACGAGCGAAACCAGCACCACGACAAACGCGATATTGAACAGCGTCTGCGCCTGTTCAAGGCCAGCCAGTAACGGGAATATGGCGAGAATGATCGGCACCGCACCGCGCAGTCCGACCCAGGATATGAACAGCCGTTCACGCCAGTTGAAAGCAAAGGGCGCGAGACAGATCAGTACCGCCAGCGGACGTGCCACCAGAATCAGAAACAGCGCAACACCCACCGCCGGCAGGGCAATCACCAGCATTTCGCTGGGCGTCACCAGCAGACCCAGCATCAGGAACATGCCGATCTGGCTCAGCCAGGCCATGCCATCCTGTACATGCAGAATGTTCTGCAGGTTGTGGACGCGACGGTTACCCAGAATCAATCCGGTCAGGTAGATCGCCAGAAAGCCGCTGCCGCCAATGCTGTTGGTTGCCGCAAACACCAGAATCGCACCACTGGTAATCAGTAGCGGATAGAGGCCGGTGGCCAGTTTGACCCGGTTGACCAGCCAGACCAGCAGCAATCCGCCGGCAATGCCGCAGAGCCCGCCCAGTCCGAACTGCTGGACCAGCAGCAGGAGAAAATTCCAGCTGAAATGCTCCTGCCCAGAGGACAGCATTTCAACCAGGGTAATGGTCAGAAAGATCGCCATGGGGTCGTTCGAGCCGGACTCGATTTCCAGCGTGGCACCGACCCGTTGTTTCAGATTCAGCCCCTTGCCCTGCAATAACGAGAACACGGCAGCCGCATCGGTTGATCCGACAATGGCGCCCAGTAGCAGACCCTGCAACCAATGCAGATCCAGCAGCCATGCCGTCAGGGCACCGGTCAGCCCGGCACTGACAATCACCCCGACACTGGCCATGGATAGTGCGGGCCAGAGACCGACGCGGAAATTTTCCACCTTGGTGCGCATGCCGCCATCCAGCAGAATGATGGCCAGCGCCAGGCTGCCGATCATGAAGGCGGTATTGGTATTGTCGAAGGCGATGCCACCCAGACCCTCTTCGCCGGCTACCATGCCAATGATCAGAAACACCAGCAGCAAGGGTATGCCCAGCTTCGACGATAGCGAACTGGCCAGGATGCTGGCGCACAACAGCAGGGCGCCAATCAGAAACAGGGTGTTGATGTAATCCATGCAGACAAGGAACCCATGACGGTGGGAGACTCCCAATACTATAGAGGCTGGGGTATCTTTGTTGGAGAAAAAAGCCGAATAGTCAGTTAATTGCATACAGATCAAGAGGGACATATGGACGCGCAGTTCTGGCATCAACGTTGGCAGTTGGGTGAAATCGGCTTTCACAAATCTCGGGTCAATCCATTGTTGACGCGCTGGTGGTCTGCGTTGACCGTGCCCGACGGCGCGCGGGTCCTGGTCCCCTTGTGTGGCAAAAGCATCGATATGCTCTGGCTGTTGCAGCAGGGCTACGAGGTCTGCGGTGTAGAACTGTCGCGCGCGGCACTGGATGCCTTCGAGGCTGAACAGGGCCTGCAATTGCACTGGCGAGAGCGTCATGACTTTCAGCTTGGAGAGCAGCAGGGGTTAAAGCTCTTTTGTGGTGATTTCTTTGCCCTGCATCGACGGGATCTGGACGGGGTGGTTGCGGTATATGATCGCGCCGCGCTGATAGCCCTGCCGGCCGAACTGCGTCGGGATTATGCAGCTCATCTCCGCGCCCAGCTGCCGGCCGGCTGGCGTATGCTGTTGATCACCCTGGATTATGATCAGACGCAGCGACCGGGTCCGCCTTTCAGCGTAACTGACGACGAAGTTCGCCGACTCTTTGCCGGTTGCCAAATCAGCCTGCTGGATGAGCAGGACGTCCTGGCCGATCATCAGGTCTTCGCGTCTCAGGGCATGACTGCCTTGAGCGAGCGGGTTTATCTGATCCAGTCACCAGACTGACATGGCTGCGATCCTGACACTGCTGATCAAGTTGCTGCCGCTGTACCTGACGGTGGGGCTGGGTTGGCTGGCCGGACGTTTCCTCCAGGCCAGCGGCAAGCATATTGCCGGGATCATGATGTATATCATTACTCCCGCAGTGGTGTTTGCCGGCGTGTTGAGTGCACCACTTAGCCCCCAGGTGCTGTTGTTGCCACTTCTGGTGTTCAGCTTCTGCACCCTGGTGGCGCTGGCACATCTGTGGCTGGCGCGGCGCTGGATCGGTGATGCCAGCGCCAACCTCATTCCCCTCTCGGTTGGTACCGGCAATACCGGTTACTTCGGCATTCCCCTGGCCTTGTTGCTGTTCGGTGAGCAGGGGCTGAGTCTGTATATCGTTTGCATGCTGGGCACTACCCTGTTCGAGAACAGTGTCGGCTTTTACCTGGCCGCGCGGGGCCGATTCGGTGCGCGCGATTGCCTTGTCAAGGTTGCCCGACTGCCCTCGCTCTATGCCTTTATGCTGGCGGCCCTGCTCAATCAGGCCGCGTTCAGCATGCCGGCAGTATTCCAGCCGCTGTTCGACAATATGCGTGGCGCCTACAGCATTCTGGGGATGATGATCATCGGTATGGGTATCCTGAGTTTTCGCGGTCTGGCCGGTAATCTGCGCTTTACCGCCTTGGCTTTCTTCGGCAAATTTGTCAGTTGGCCGTTGCTGGCGCTGCTGTTCTGGTGGCTCGACAGTCAGTTTCTACATTGGTACGGATTGCCGGTTTATCAGGCCATTTTGCTTATCTCGATCACCCCTATTGCCGCCAATACCGTGGTCATCGCGACGCTGTTGGATAGCTCACCACGGCAGGTTGCCGGCACGACCTTGCTCAGCACCCTGTTGGCGCTGATCTATGTGCCATTGATGGCCGTGCTGGTGCTTTCAAGGCTGCAGTAGAAGTCCGAGGGTGAGAGTTGCACATCTGAGCTAATCTTTTGACAGTGGGTGCCGATAAAACCCTCAGCGGTCATTATTCTGTCGAACAAGACGGGTATTCAATACCAATCTGAACGACGGGGTCGGTTAATAAGGGAGATGTCAGATGTTCAGCCTGTTCAGAAATATGGGATTTCGTTGGAAGTTGACGCTGCCGCTGCTGGTAGTCGTAGCGCTCTTCCTGGCCCTTGCCTTCACCGCCTTCTGGGCTGTCAGCAGTCTGGATCAGCGGCTCAAGCGCATGACCGAAGAACTCTTGCCGCAAAGCTCAACCTTGCTCGAAGCGGACCGTGACCTGTACCAGGCGTTGACAGCTGAACGTAAAATCCTGGCTCAGCAAGCTTCACTGGATAACAACGCACTCATGGCTGAGCATCGCGACAACCTGCAGCAGGCCATTGATCGTGTCATGGTTTACGTTCGCGCAACCCAATCGCCAGCCGGGCAGCGTCTGGGCAGTTCATTCCAGACTGCATTCAATACCTGGAAGCAGACCACTGATCAGATTGTCAGGTTGGCCAGCAGCGGTGATCCGATTGACCAGGATGAAGCCATTGAGTTGAGTTACGGTCGCGGTTATGAACAGTTTCTGTCTGCCCGTGAACTGATTGACCAGATGACACAACTGGTGGATGAGGAGGCTAAAAGCGAAACCGCCCTGGCCCATGCTGTCGCCAGCAAGAGTAACTCGCTGGTTTTGATGGTGGTGATAGTCGGATTAGTTCTGTGTTTGTTGATTATCGTGTTTTTCCCTGGGCTGATAATCAAACCGCTACAGGACGTGCTCGCCCGGATTCGTGATATTGCCGATGGCGAAGGTGATTTAACCAAACGCATCAATGTGGTTTCCGACGATGAGTTGGGTCAGCTGGGGTTGGCATTCAATCAGTTCCTGCAGCAACTGCAGTCGATTATCCAACAGGTTGCGGACTCTACTTTGCAGTTGGCTTCAGCATCGGAGCAGATGAGCACCATCGCAGCCAGCCAGGATCGTCTGGTGAACGAGCAGTATCATGCCATCGATCAGGTCAGCACTGCTGCAACCGAAATGACTGCCGCTATTCACGAAGTGGCGGATAACGCCACCAGTACCGCCGACGCCGCCAGTGCCGCCGATCGTCAGGGCCATGCCGCAGCCGAGGTGGTTGGGCAAACCATGAACGCCCTTCGTCGTCTGGCTGCCGATGTAGAAGAAGCGGCCGGGGTGATCAATCACCTGGAAGCAGACAGTGACAAGATCGGCGGCGTGCTGAGTGTCATTCAGGCGATTGCCGAGCAGACCAACCTGCTGGCACTGAATGCGGCCATCGAGGCGGCCCGTGCCGGCGAGCAGGGTCGCGGCTTTGCCGTGGTCGCCGATGAGGTGCGCGCCCTGGCTGCGCGGACCCAGGATTCGACCCGGGATATCCAGCAGATGATCCAGAGCCTGCAATCCGGCAGCGCTCAGGCCGTCAGCGTCATGCAGCGCGGCGCAGCATTGGCTGCGCAGAGCGTTGAGCAGGCTGCGGGCGCCGAGCAGTCACTGAATGAAACCTCTCAGTCGGTGGTGCGGATCAATGACATGGCCGCGCAGATTGCCGCTGCCTGCGAAGAGCAGAGCAAAACCACCGAAGAGATTGCGCGCAACATCAGTGGCATACGCGATCTGTCCAATCAGGCCGCGCAAAGCTCCGAGGAAAGCCGGCAGGCCAGCGACTCGATGGCCAGACTGGCGTCGGCCCTGCAGCAGCAGGTGGGTCGCTTCCGGACCTGAACGCAGCGCATAGCGCAAAAGCGGTTGTATCCTGCAACCAAGCCGTTACAATAGCGCGGCCCGCCACAGCGCGGGTTCGTTATGGTGGCCTCGTCGGTCCCCTCGCAACGATCAGCCGTGAACCTGGTCAGGCCCGGAAGGGAGCAGCCACAGCGGTTATATCGTGTGCCGGGGTGTGGCTGGCGGGGCTGCCACCCATAACGTCAATCCTCTGATTTTCAGGCTGTTCTCGCCGTTACTTGTGCAGGTGATACAAGAGGGGGTACAGGCAAGCCTTAGCATAAAATCTGCTACTGTCCCGTCGTTGCTACCTAGTTCGCTGCCCCTTTCTCTCTGGCCACACCCTTTTGATTGATGCCCCGGTATTGCGCTGCCCAATCCTGCACTTAATGTCTTGCATGGCTGGATTGCCAGAGGGTAGAAAGTAGTACACCCGGTAACGAGCAGAGCCCATGAACACCCCCTTGAATCTGATCATCGACAAGCGCTTTTGCGGCCCGCCGGCAAGCGGTAATGGTGGCTACGTGGCCGGTTGTCTGGCGTCCATGATTGATGGGGGCAGTCAGGTTACGTTGCACGCCCCACCGCCCCTGGATACACCGATGCAGTTGCGCACGACTGACAGTGGCGCGGAGTTATGGCTGGATGAGCAGCGGATTGGTAGTGCCGTTCCCAGCCACTTTGAACTTGATGTGCCGCCGATGCCTGATCTCGGGCAGGTTGCGGCGGCGGAGCCACACTATGCCGGCTTCAGCATGCACAATCTGCCTGGTTGTTTTGTCTGCGGTCCTGATCGCAGGCCGGGCGACGGCTTGCGGATATTTGCCGGTCCGCTGGCTGAGGGGCTGGTGGCCACACGCTGGCAGGCCCCAGCCGACCTGGCTGATGAGCGTGGCAATCTGCTCACCCCCTTTGTCTGGGCGGCGCTGGACTGCCCGGGCTATTTTGCCGTCAACGCCCAGTCAGGGCCGGCTTTGCTCGGTCGTTTCGCGGTCAAGCAATATGCCCCTGTGCCGGTTGTCGAGCCGCTGCTGGTCATGGGCTGGGCGCTGACCCACGACGGACGCAAGCATCAGGCGGGTACGGCTATCTACCATGCTGACGGTCGTCTGCTGGCCAAGGGGCTGGCCACCTGGATCAGTCTCAGCCGGGCATGAGGCCCGGCCTGGTTGCCAGGGCGACAGGCTTGCAACGGCCGCTTTGCGTCTCGCAATGTCGGTCGGCATTGGGTACAGTAGCCGCTTCATGAACGACCGATGTGGATAAGCCCCCGCCCATGAGTTATCAGGTTCTTGCCCGTAAATGGCGTCCGCGCCTGTTCCGCGAAATGGTCGGCCAGACCCACGTCCTGCAGGCGCTGATCAACGCCCTGGATCACAATCGCCTGCACCACGCCTACCTGTTCACCGGTACCCGCGGCGTCGGCAAGACCACCATTGCGCGTATTCTGGCCAAGTGCCTGAACTGCGAGACCGGCATCAGCTCCGAGCCCTGTGGTGTCTGTTCAGCCTGCAAGGAAATTGATGAAGGGCGTTTTGTTGATCTGATCGAGGTCGACGCCGCCAGCCGTACCAAGGTCGAAGATACCCGTGAACTGCTGGATAACGTGCAATATGCGCCGTCCCGTGGACGCTTCAAGGTCTATCTGATCGACGAAGTACACATGCTTTCCAGTCACAGTTTCAACGCGCTGCTCAAGACCCTTGAGGAGCCGCCTGAACACGTCAAGTTCCTGCTGGCGACCACGGATCCGCAGAAACTGCCGGTGACCATCCTGTCCCGCTGTCTGCAGTTTTCCCTGAAGAACATGGCGCCGGAAAAGGTCGTCGAGCACCTGCGGCATGTGCTTGGCGAAGAGATGATCCGCTTTGATGAAGAATCCCTCTGGCTGTTGGGGCGTGCCGCTGACGGTTCGATGCGCGATGCCCTGAGCCTGACTGATCAGGCCATTGCCTTTGGCAACGGCGCGCTGAGCGTGGCCGATGTGCGCAGCATGCTCGGCACCATTGATCACGGCCAGGTGTTTGGCCTGCTTGAGGCGCTGGCGGCCCATGATGCGCCAGCACTGCTGGCAGCGATTGCCGAGCTGGCAGAGCAGGGCGTGGATTTTGCTGCGGTGCTGGCCGAGTTGCTGTCGACCTTGCAACGACTGGCGATTGCCCAGGTGTTGCCGGCGGCGGCGGATAACAGCCAGGGTGATCAGGCGCGGATACTGGACCTGGCCGGGCGCTTGAGTGGCGAAGACGTGCAGCTGTTTTATCAACTGGGCTTGCACGGGCGACGTGACTTGCCCTTGGCGCCGGAGCCGCGTGGCGGCTTTGAAATGGCCATGCTGCGCATGTTGGCCTTTCGGCCTGGGGTGGCTCAGGGCGTTGCCCCGCTGGCGCCGCCGGTCAGTGCGCCGGGAAAGCCGCAGGGGATCAGCCAGGCCAGGGTTGATTCCCAGCCAAACCGGCCGCAACCCGCGTTGGCGCAACCTGAACCTGTTGCCGAAGCTGTGCCGTCAGCACCTGCAGCGGCTGCTGTCGAGCCGGCCAGTCCAGCGGTAAACCAGCCTATCGGTGCTGAGCCGTCAATGCGCGTACAGGGCGGTCAGCCGCTGAAGTCCGGCGTACCGGTCAAGCCGCCACTCGATGAGCCGGATGCCGACTGGCTTCAGTCGGTGCCGGATTATGACGAGGCAGATCGTCAGGATCAGGATGAGCTGATGGACTATCTGCCTGACTGGCAGATGGATGAAGCCGAGACGGCAGAACCAGCGGTAACTGAGCAGATCAGCTCCTTGCCAGTGGCCAGTGGTATTGCCGCACAGTGGTTGGAGCTGTTTTCGCGACTGCCGCTGAGCGGGCTGACACAAAGTATCGCAGCCCACTGTCAGTTGGTCAGTTGCGATGCTGGCCAGTGGTTGCTGCATCTGGATCCGGGCCACAGTGCCCTGTATAACGAGAATCACCGGTTGCGCCTGCAGCAGGCACTGATCGACTGTCTGGGCCAGAGTCTGACGTTGACGGTGCTGGTGCAACAACCGGATCAGGAGACCCCGGCGCTGGCCGCCGCGCGGGAACGCCAGCGACGTCAATTGCAGGCCGAACAGCTGATACGTGAAGATCCCCTGGTGCAGGGGCTGATACGCGATTTTGCGGCGGAAATCTGTGCTGACAGTATCCGCCCGATTGACACAACAGTGACAGACTGAGGAAAGATCATGATGAAAGGTGGCATGGCCGGGCTGATGAAGCAGGCACAGCAAATGCAGGAAAAAATGGCGAAAATGCAGGAAGAACTTGCCAATGCCGAAGTCACCGGGCAATCCGGTGCCGGTTTGGTGTCGGTGGTCATGAACGGTCGGCATGACGTCAAGCGCGTCAGTCTGGATGACAGCCTGCTGTCCGAAGACAAGGAAATCCTGGAAGATCTGATCGCGGCAGCCTTCAACGATGCTGTGCGCAAGCTGGAAAAGAACAGTCAGGAAAAAATGGCTGGCCTGACGCAGGGCATGAACCTGCCCGATGGCTTCAAGATGCCGTTCTGAGTTGCCCCCCCTTTACTGACAGAGTAGTCCTATGAGCTTCAGTCCACTGATTCGCCGTTTGATTGATGCCTTGCGTGGACTACCCGGTGTCGGGCCCAAGACGGCTCAGCGCATGGCCCTGCACCTGCTGGAACGTGATCGTGATGTAGCCAGATACCTGGCTACATCACTGCTCGAGGCCATGGATGGGGTGGGCTACTGCAGCCAGTGTCGTACCCTGAGTGAAACCGAGATATGTACCATCTGTTCCGACCCGCGTCGCGACGCCAGTCTGCTGTGCGTGCTGCAAAGCCCCGCGGATGTCTGGGCGGTGGAACAGGCAGGAGGCTTTCACGGACGTTATTTCGTCCTCAAGGGGCAACTGTCACCCATAGATGGATTGGGGCCTGAGGAAATAGGTATTCCGCTGCTGTTGGCGGCGGTTGAGCATGCACAGGTTGCCGAGGTGATTCTGGCGACCAATCCCACGGTTGAAGGTGAAGCTACCGCGCATTTTATTGCCGGCTTGCTGAAACCCCGCGGCGTCAAGGTCTCGCGTATTGCCCATGGCGTCCCCCTGGGCGGCGAACTTGAGTTTATTGATGGCGGCACCCTGGCCCATGCTCTGGCAGGGCGCACACCTATCCTCTGACCTCAAGAGGCCAGCCGACCACCCTGGTAGTCGCGCATGGCCTGCTCGATTTCCTCACGACTGTTCATGACAAAGGGCCCGTATTGCACTATCGGCTCGCCCAGCGGTTTGCCGGCAATCAACAAGGCACGAACACCCTGATCACCTGCCTGTATTGATAGCTGGTTCCCCGAGCCAAGTCGGCCCAGTTGCCCGCGCCCGAGCCCCGCCTCACGGTCACGTCCGCGGATGGTCAGGCTGCCCTCATAGACGTAGAGCATGGTGTTCAGCGTCTCGGGCACGGGCAGGGAGATTGATTGACCTGGCTGCAAGTGCAGATCGGCGTAGAGCGGTTGGGTCGACTTGCCCTGAATCGGCCCTTCGACAGACTGTCCTTCAATCTGCAGCGTGCCGGCAATCATGCTGACACTGCCGCCCTCAGCCAATACCAGGTTGTTCATGGCATTGGCGGGCAGGTCCTGATAGCTGGCGGGCTGCATTTTTTCTGCGGCGGGCAAGTTGATCCACAGCTGAAAACCACGCATGCGTCCTGAGGTCTGTTGTGGCATCTCCGAATGCACAATGCCGCGCCCGGCGGTCATCCACTGCACGCCACCGGGTTCCAGCAGCCCGCGATTGCCCAGGTGATCCTCATGCAGCATGCGCCCTTCAAGCATGTAGGTGACGGTTTCAAAGCCACGGTGCGGATGGGCGGGGAAGCCGCCCTGATAATCTTCAGCCTGGTCCGAGCCAAATTCGTCGAGCATCAGGAAGGGGTCGAAACGTTCGGCACCGCTGCCGCCAAATACCCGCTTGAGTTTGACGCCATCGCCATCGGAGGCGGCGCGTCCGGTCAGTTGTTCGACCAGGTCACGGTTGAGTAAGGTAGTCATGTCGCATCTCCTTGATAGGCTATGAGACAAGTCTATTGTTCGAATGTCTGGCGGAATAGCGCAAAAAATGCGTCAAACCTATCGGCTTGTTTGATGGGTTATTGGCCGTTGCCAAAGTGCTCTTCAAGCTCACGAATGATGCGGTCATAAGCTTCACAGGCGCCATGATCGCTGCGCGTGGGGTCGCGCTGCTGCAGTTCGATCAGCTGCGCGTTCATGGCCTCGGCACGCTGTGGATCGTCCTGGGCCAGTCGATTGATGGTTTCGGCGACCTGCTCGGCCTTGGCTACAGCATCATCCATGCTACAGGCGCTTGCCGGCATGGCGGCAACGACGAACAAGCTGGTGAGGAGCAGACGGGAAAGCAGTTTCATGGTGTAACCTCTTGAATGCCCTTGGGGCTATGGGCCTGTATATTAGTCCCATTGCACAAGGCATCCAAGTCTGATCAGGGTGACCCGTTGCCACATCCTGAGCGATGGATAAATGCCTCAGTGGTCTGGCTGTTCAGCAACTACACTGAAACCAATTCATTCGGCTGGCGATGGCTCTTTGCCCAGCAGCTCACAAGGGGGACAGGTGCTGATACGCCAATCTGATTGGAAATACGCTTTGGGCATGTTGCTGCTCTTGCTCCTGAGTCCCCCTGTTTCGGCGTCAGCACAGACGCTGGTTATCGGCTTTGGCACGCACAAGCCACCCTACGTGTTTGAGCAGGAGCATCGCGGGCTTGAGGTGGAAATTGTTATTGCCGCCCTGGAGCAGGCAGGGTTGCAGGTGGAGCCTTACTACTCGCCTCTGGAACGCATGCACATGATGCTTGAACGCCAGGAGCTGGACGGTATAACCGTAACCAGTGAGGCCAGTGGCGTCAGTGCCCATTATTCTGATGTGTATATCACCTATCAGAATGTCGCGGTGACCCTCAAGGCCCTCAATATACGCCTGAGCCGGATCAGTGACCTGAGCCAATACTCGGTTAGCGCCTTCCAGCGTGCCCGGTTGTTGCTCGGTGACGAGTTTCGCAGTATGGCGCTGAATAACCCGCTTTACCGCGAGGAGGCCCGACAGGTAACACGCAATCTGCTGCTGTATGCCGGACGTATAGACGTGATGATTGGTGACAGGCGGATTATTCGTGCCTTTACCGACGAGGTGGCCGACCGGGTTGACACCACTCAGGAGATCGAGATTCATCCCCTGTTTGAACCCACGGCCTACCGCATGGGTTTTGTTGATGCTGATCTGCGCGACCGGTTCAACAGCGGCTTGCAGCAGATCCGCGAGAACGGCCGATACCAGGAAATAGAAGCGCGTTATGCTGCCTACTGAGTGTCATGAATTGGCCGATTCAGCCCCCTGAGTGGCGTTTCCGGCACTGCTTTATCACGGTCTATTGGCTAGGCTGTCAGAACAATAATGACAACTGGACTAGACCATGCCCCTTGCCCGCCTCAGCCTTGCTGTCCTGACTGCCGCTCTGACCCTTTCTGTACATGCCCAGACCCTGCCTGCACCGGATAGCGTGCGTCTGGACCAGTTGGCTTTGATGCAGGGTTTTCCGCCGCCCCCCGACAAGCAGGTCACGGCAGCCAATTTTCTGTCTGACTACCCGAATCTGCGCTGGGCTTTTCATCATATGCGCGAACTGCTGCCGAGTCGTGCAGTCCTGCGTGGTACGGGACCGGTTGCCGCTCTGCCGATTGGTGATGATCGCAGACAAAACATTGACAGCCTGATCTTCCCCGGTCCGGACGGGCAGCCTGTCAGCTTTGCCGATTACCTGACCAACAGCTATGCCGATGCCACGCTGATAATGCAGCACGGCAAGGTGATCTACGAGGCCTACCATGAAGGCATGCCAGCCGAGAACCCACACATGCTCTGGTCGGTCACCAAGTCCTTTGCCGGTTTGCTGGCGACCCAACTGATTGAGGAGGGTGTGCTGGATGCCGATGCCCTGGTGACCGATTATGTGCCTGAGTTGCAGGGCAGTGGCTGGCAGGGTGCGACCCTGCAGCAATTGCTCAACATGACAGCCGATATCGACTACAGCGAAGTCTATGCCGATGCCGAATCTGATGTGGTCAAATATGCCCTGGCGGCCGGCATGATGCCGGCTCCCGCGACCTACCCCGGGCCACGTGATCTGTATAGCTATCTGCCAAGCATCGGCGCCGATCAGGCCCATGGTGAACGTTTTATCTACCGTACCGTGCATACCGAAGTGCTGGGCTGGGTGCTGCGCAGGGCGACCGGCAAGCATGTCGCGGAGCTTATCAGCGAACGGCTATGGAGCCCGCTGGGTGCCGAACAGGATGCTTACCTGTTGCTGGATTCAAAGGGCACGGAATGGGCCGGGGCGGGCTTGAATGCGACCCTGCGCGACCTGGCGCGGTTTGGCGAAATGATGCGTTTGAAGGGCCAGTTCAATGGCCAGCAGATTGTCAGCAGTGCCGCAGTCGAGCACATTCTGCAGGGGGGTGATCGCGAGGCTTTCAGGGCCGCCGGCCGGGATTTCCAGCCGGGTTATTCCTATCGCAACCAGTGGTGGATCAGCCACAATGCCGATGGTGCCTATGAAGCATTGGGCGTACATGGTCAGATGATTCATGTAAACCCGACTGTCGGTCTGGTGGTTGTGCGTCTGTCCTCCCATCCGCTGGCCAGCTCGGCGCACACCTTCCCGACCACCCTGCCGGCCATGCGCGCGCTGGCTGACCTGTTGCGTGAGGACGCCGCCGAGTAATCCGGTTGTTAATCGTCCTTGAGGTATTCAGCTGGCACATCACGCCGATGTGCCAGGCTGGTATCTCCGCTCTCGGGGTGAAAAACGATCAGCACCTGACCGGACTCGATCTGCCGCCGTAGCCGCTCCACTCGCTGCTCAAGGCTGACGTCATAACCATTGTCGGTGCCGTCGCGGGTGACAAAGTCCTCCAGCAGCGCCTGGAGGGTTTGTGGGTCGAGCAGCTCATGGGGTATCAGCATGTTGCCTACTTCATGGATGACAGTGCTGCTGATGATACACTGCGCAGCCTGTTCTTACTGCCTGGCCTGTCATGATCAGTGATCCGTTGTTTTATCTGTGCGCCATTCCCGCTGTGCTGCTCTATGGTATTGCCAAGGGTGGTTTTGGCGGCAATATTGCCATTCTGTCCGTGCCCTTGATGGCCCTGGTGGTCGCGCCGCAGCAGGCTGCGGCGATTCTGTTGCCGATTCTGATTGTCATGGATCTGGTTGCCCTGCGTACCTTCAGAGGGCGCTGGGACAAGGTCAATCTGCGCATCATACTGCCTGCCTCATTGGTCGGTGTGGTGATTGGCGCCCTGACCTTCAGGCTGCTCAATGATGCGCATATCCAGATTCTGATTGGCGCCATTGCGTTGATCTTTACCCTGAATATCTGGCTGCGCCGTGGTGAGCCGCCAGTGCGGCCGGTCAGCCGCCTGCGAGGTGGTTTCTGGGGCATGATGGCTGGTTTTACCAGTTTCGGTATCCATGCTGGCGGGCCGCCTATCAATGTTTACCTGTTGCCGCAGAAGCTCGACAAGACCGTACTGATGGGCACCATTGCGGTGTTTTTTGCCGTGGTCAATCTGGCCAAACTGCCTGCCTATGTCTACCTCGGTCAATTCAATACCGCCAATCTGCTGACCGCCCTGGTGCTGCTGCCGCTGGCACCACTGGGGGTCAGAATGGGCTTCTGGATGTTGCAACGCAGTAACGACAGGCTGATCTATCAGCTTTGCTATGTGTTTCTCTTTGCCACCGGTTGCAAGCTTTTGTACGACGGCTTTACTGCTCTGCAGCTGATTTGAGCAGCCCGGTAATCAACTCATCAAAGGCGTCGGCCTCAATCGGTTTGGCCAGAAAGCCATTCATGCCTGCGTCTGTTCCGGAGCGCATGTGGTCATCCAGTACATGCGCCGTCAGCGCAAAAATGGGCACAGCGGGTAAATCATGTTGTTGCTCGAAGGCACGGATTCGGCGGGTTGCTTCAAAGCCGTCCATGATCGGCATTTCACAGTCCATCAGGATCAGTTGGAAGTCCTCAGGCCTGGCGCGATAGAGTGCCAGTGCCTCGGAGCCATTCAGTGCCAGGGTGGTCTGGCAGCCATACTTCTCCAGCATGCCGCGGGCAACCAGTTGATTGACGGGATTGTCCTCAGCGAGCATCACGTGCAGGCCTGTCACATCGCCGAGCTGCAGCTTGGCCTCAGCAGAGTCAGGGGTGTGGCTGATCTGCTGCAACTCATCCAGGGTCTGACGCAGCTGAGTCGGGGTGACCGGCATGCTCAGGATGCGACAGTTCGGTGCCAGCTGGGTGGCCGCCAGCAGGTCGCGTACCCTGGCATTGCAGATGCTCAACAGCGGCTGGCCACTGGCGTGCATCAGGGCGGCGACTTGACTCAGTTCTTCGTTACCCATGCCCTGGGTGGCAATCACCAGCAATGTTGCCCTGGCGTCGACGGCCTTGCCGGTGAGCATGCCAAGGGGCTGTCGAACAACACTGAAACCCAATCGCTGCAACAACGGGCTATAACTGCTGATGGCCTGCGGGTCGTTGCCTGCCAGAATGGCCTGGCGCAGCTCCGGATGGTCAGGCTGATGCCGTGGGCTTGCGAGCAGGGGGACCCTCAGGCAGAAGCAGGAGCCGACATTGACCTCGCTCTCGACACTGACATCGCCGCCCATCAGTTTGGCCAGTTCAAGGCTGATGGTCAGGCCCAGGCCGCTGCCGCCGTAGCGTCGGGTGGTACTGCTGTCGGCCTGGGTAAAGGACTCAAAGAGTTGCTTGCGTGCTTGTGGACTGATGCCTATGCCGGTATCGCTGATAGCCATTTGCAGGTTGAGCAGATCATCTTGGGCCGACTGCAGGCTGACATGCAGGCTGACATGACCCTGATCAGTAAATTTGAAGGCATTGCTCAGCAGGTTCAGCAATACCTGTTTGAGCCGGGTCGGATCGCCAATCAGATAGCGCGGGACATCGCAGTCCAGACTGCAGTAAACGGCCAACTGCTTGTTCAGCGCCTCGGCGGTGAACAGGCTGCAACTGCTGGATAACAGCTCCTCAAGATCAAACTCGATCTGCTCCAGCTGCACCTGTCCCGATTCGATACGGGCGTAGTCGAGGATATCGTTGATGACCGAGATCAGCGCCTGACCCGAGCTGTTGATGGTATCGACAAAAAAGCGCTGGGAACTGTCCAGTCGCGTGTCACGCAGCAGCTGCAGCATGCCCAATACGCCGTTCAAGGGGGTGCGTATCTCGTGGCTCATCTTGGCCAGAAAACGACCCTGAGCACGGGACTCCAGACGTGCCTGGCGTGCCTGCTCGTCAGCCAGAAAGCGTGCTTCCTTGAGCGCATTGATGCGGTCAGCCAGGCCCAGCGAGAGGATGAAAAGCTCTACGCAGATACCCAGCTTGACCAGGTCGGTACCGTAGGCAATGGCTGGCTCGTAGCCCAGTGAACCGGTGGTCGAGAGGATCAGCGAGCAGAGCAACAGGCCCCAGGCCAGGGTGAAGTAGGATCCGTAGCGGAAACCTCGACGCCAGACATGAATGCCCACAGACAGCAGAATCACCGAGTTGATCAGCACAAAGAGGCTGGCAAACAGGTTGTAGTTGGCCAATCCGATCAAGGGCAGGCTGAGCAGAGCCAGAGTGATGACGACCAGCATACTGCGCAGCCACAAATCAATCTGCGGAAAGCGCTCAGCCGTGTGCAGAAAATGACGGCTGAACTGGGTGGCGACTATGCAGTGCAGGTACATCAGGCTGTAGATCGAAAAAGACTGGAACAGCACATTCATCTGCAACCACTTCCACAGCAGGCCGTCGAGGGCAGCCATGAACAGCAGCATGTTCAGGTTGTAGATCAGGTACCAGAAATAGCTGGTTTCGCGCAGGGATGCATAAAGGAACAGATTGTAGGCAAACAGACCCAGTAGCACGCCATAGAATAGACCGTTGGCCAGACTACTGATTTCAAGATGCTCGGCGGCGGTAGGCCAGGTAGCAAAATACAGTGGTACAAAGAGGGTGCTACTGGTTTCGACGCGCAGGTAGAACTCACTGGTTCCGGTTGGCAGTGACAGGGGAATCCAGGGATTTCTGACCTGCATCGGACGATCCTGCAGCAGGATATGGTCGCCACTCAGATGATGCTGCACTATGTGGCCAGCGTGCCGTTGAAACAGCTCAAGGCGATCAAGTATCGGATAGTTGATTTCCAGTACCCCCTCGACAGCACTGTCTCGACTGTTGTTGAGGCTGAAGTACAGCCACCAGACCGATGGATTTTTACCTTGATTCACATAGGTGCCACGAACGGCTTTCCAGGCCGGATCATTCAGCTCGGGCAAGGTCGCCAGCCCAAGACTGGCATCGGGGTCTTCAAGTATCCGGATGTGCGTGGACAGGTTGCTGCGCAGATCAGCCTGATCGATCAGCAAGGCCGAGGGGCCGTGCGCCTGGGCAGTGACTGCCGGCAGTAACAGGCAAAACAGCATCAGCAGACATCCGGGCACACGCATGGATACAGCACCTCACTGACCTGACCGCTTTTGATGATGTTGTTGGCAGGGACAATCTTGATGCTAGCACAGCAATGGCGCCGTGTTAGTGCTTGAGTCCTGGCCGGTCAACTGGCGGCGGTATCAGAGCCTCGTGTCCGCTGACCGCGGACCAATTGGCGCAACAAAAATCGGCTGGGATGCACGGCTTGCACCAGTTGTCTTGGCAGGGGCAGGGGTTCGTTATTGAGCAGGGCGGCCAGCAATTCACCGCTCAGCGGGCAACTGATCAGACCGCGGGAGCCATGGGCGCAATTGACGAACAACCCCGGATACCAGGGTGCGGGCGTGTCCAGCTGTTTTGAGGCGTCCTTGCCGAGCACAGCGTAGTCCCGGATGAAGGGCTCGTGCTGAACAACCGGACCGATCAGCGGCAGGTAATCAGGACTGGTACAGCGCAGTGCCGCCCGCGCCTTGAGCGCTGCGGGGTCCTGT
Organism: Gammaproteobacteria bacterium HGW-Gammaproteobacteria-11; assembly: GCA_002840055.1. Lineage (GTDB taxonomy): Bacteria > Pseudomonadota > Gammaproteobacteria > Pseudomonadales > Pseudomonadaceae > Halopseudomonas. The sequence goes on from PGZJ01000004.1 coordinate 156,436, forward strand.
TGCGACAGGGCCAGTGCCTCTGTCAGTTCGCCCGACAGGTCAGCCAGCAGGGCCAGATTGGACTGGTTCTCCTCGCCGGTCGGCTGCATATCCTGCCATTCGAAGCGAAAGCTGGCGCCCAGATGGTGCTCGCCATGCCGGGCTGGTGATACATAGCCCTCGCTGCACAGCACGGTGCGCAGGGCCTGGCTTGATTCGCTGGCGGGCAGGTGGGTGATCTGACCGCGTATGGCTTTCAGCGGCAGGTGCCGGGTCTGCTCAAAGCGTGCACTGTCGGCGGCACTGCAGACCACCACACAGGCGGCGCTGGCGATGCTTTGCCCGCGGCCATCCTGTGCGGTCCACTGACCATCGTCGTAGGTCAAAGCCAGTGCTTCATGCTGCTTCAGCAGGTGGATATTGGGGGGCTGCAGCAGGGCATGGCACAGACTCGGCGGGTTGACCCAGCCACCACCGGCAAAGTACAGGCCGCCGCGCGAGACCTTGAGACCGGCAATGGCACTGGCTTCGGCGGCACTGACACCACGCAGGAAATCTGTGGGATAGCCCTGTTGCGCCAGCGCCTGATAGCGCTGGGCTTCGTTGTCATCCTTGCTCAGTTGCAACACACCACAGGCTGCCCAGGTATCCTCCGACTGCGGCAGCAGCGCATGCAGTTGTCGCAGGCTGAAGGCATAGGCGCTCTGGATAAAGCGCGACAGCGGTGGCTGATGGGGTGACAGTTTGCAGTACAGAATGCCCTGGGGATTGCCCGATGCCTCCTGCGCGGGGCTGGCATGACGCTCGATCAGTTGCACTTGCCAGCCGCGCCGGGCCAGTGCCAGCGCCGTGCTACAGCCGGCCAGGCCAGCGCCGATGATCATTACTTCGCGCGTGCCCTGATGGACAGCGGGCCGGGCATACCAGGGCGCCTGCCAGGGCAGTTCGGCTGGCGCTGTGAATAGCCCGGCCAGCATCTCGCGCTTGCGTCCATAGCCCTTGACCCGGTTCATGCTGAAGCCGGCCGCCTGCAGGCCGCGACGAACATCGCCGGCACTGGTAAAGGTCGCGACTGTGCTACCTGGCCGGGACAATCGGGCCATCTGCTGATACAGCGCCGGTTGCCACATCTGCGGATTTTTTGCCGGAGCAAAGCCGTCCAGAAACCAGGCGTCGACCCGGGCATCCAGCTCCGGCAGGGTATCGAACACATCGCCGATCAGCAGGGTCAGGGTTACCCGCCCATCGGCCAGCACAAAATGTTGCCAGCCTGTGGTCAGATCGCTGTATTGCGCGAGCAATTGTCCAGACCAGTTTGCCAGCTCCGGCCAGAGCGCCAGCGCGCGCTGCAGGTCAGTCATCCTGAGCGGGAATTTTTCACAACTGACAAAGTGCAGCCGAGCGCCAGGCGGGGCACAGTCATCCCAGAGTTGCCAGGCGCTGAGAAAATTCAGGCCGGTACCAAAACCGGTTTCTGCGATGCAGAAGTGTGCGTCAGTGGTCAGTTGGCGCCAACGCGCAGGTAATTGATTATGCTGGAGAAATACGTGGCGGCTTTCTTCCAGTCCGGACTCGCGGGAAAAGTACAGGTCACCGAATTGGCTGGAGAAAGGTTGGCCGTCATCGGCCCATATCAGATCGGCATGGGGTGGCAAGGCTTTCACGGTGACTCCGGCTGAAGGTGATGCCGGTTAGTCTACCCGTGAAAGCCGATTGAGCAGAAGATCAGGGTATATTCGGGTAGATCAGCAGTAGCCAGGTAGCGATGAAAACCAGACCGAAGGTAGGCCATTGCGCCTTGAAAAGCTGTTTCATTGTGATCACCTTTTTATTTTGGGCAGTTACCCTGGTAGGGTCTGCTGCGTCGGCCGAGTACTGGCCAGATCGCGTTATGTTCGGTCACCCACTGGCGGGTCAACCTTGTAGTACTGACAGATATTGTCTGTCGTCGTTCCGGTAAAACCGGCTCACCTTTTACTTTAGCCTGCCTATGCCCTGGTATTAGACCAATTGGCTACAAGCACATGACAGAAAATTGCCACTCAATCTGAGCCTGTCATCACGCTGTCACGCTTTGTTCTATTGGTTCTGCGCTGACATGTGCGCAGGTGAAAATGACCTGTGAATTGACCGATTTGGTTGTTGCCGTCGCGGCTGTCTGGGGTAGGGTAGAGGCTGGTTTTTCACCCGGAGAGTGCAGCATGAGCGAGGCCCTGATTTTTGATGCCGTACGTACGCCCCGAGGCAAGGGCAAACGCGATGGCTCGCTCTACAGTGTCAAGCCGGTCAATCTCATGGCCGCAGTCTTGCGCACTCTGCAGCAACGCAATGATCTGGATACCGCCCAGGTAGACGACATAGTGCTGGGCTGCGTTACCCCGGTGGGTGATCAGGGTGCCGATATTGCCAAGACCGCCGCGCTGGTGGCCGACTGGCATGAGTCGGTGGCTGGCGTGCAGATCAACCGCTTCTGCGCCTCTGGTCTGGAGGCCGTGAATCTGGCGGCCATGAAGATACGCTCCGGCTTCGAGGAGCTGGTGGTAGCCGGTGGCGTCGAGTCCATGTCGCGGGTGCCCATGGGCTCGGATGGCGGCGCCTGGGCGCTGGATCCGCAAACCAATATGCATGCCCAGTTTGTACCCCAGGGGATTGGCGCCGATCTGATTGCCACCCTGGAGGGTTTCAGTCGTGCCGAGGTCGACGCCTTTGCTCTGCGCTCCCAGCAAAAAGCCGCGCAGGCCCGTGCTACCGGTGCCTTTGCCCGCAGCCTGATGCCGGTGACCGATCAGAACGGTATTGTCCTGCTGGATCAGGACGAATTTATCCGCGCCGATACCACCCTGGAGGGCCTGGCCGCGCTCAAACCGAGTTTCGCAGGCATGGGTCAGATGGGGTTTGATGCCGCCGCGCTGCGCCGCTATCCCTGGGTTGAAGCCATTCAGCATGTACATACCCCGGGCAACAGTTCCGGCATCGTAGATGGCGCCGTGGCCATGTTGATCGGCTCCGAGGCCGCCGGTCGGGCCCAGGGCCTGACACCCCGCGCACGTATTCTGGCCACCGCAGTGACCAGCACCGATCCGACCATCATGCTCACCGGCCCGGCGCCGGCAACCCGCAAGGCGTTGCGCAAGGCCGGCCTGGAGATTGCCGATATCGACCTGTTCGAGGTCAATGAAGCCTTTGCCTCGGTGGTGATGAAATTCATGAAGGAGCTGCAGGTGCCTGAGCACAAGGTCAACGTCAACGGCGGCTCCATTGCCATGGGCCATCCGCTCGGTGCCACCGGCTGTATCATTCTTGCCACCCTGCTGGATGAACTGGAGGCCCGCCAGTTGCGTTATGGCCTGGCGACCCTGTGTGTCGGTGGCGGTATGGGCATTGCCACCATTATCGAGCGGCTCTGATTCCGCAGCGCTGCAACAGCTTAAGATCGACAGTCAGCCCCTTTGAATCGGGCTTCAGGAGTCAAGATGTCCACTGCCATTGTTTACCAGCGCGATCAGCAGGGTATCGTTACCCTGACCCTGGATATGCCGGGTCAACGCGCCAATACCATGAATGCCGTTTACCGCGAGGCCATGGTCAGCACGCTGGACCGCCTGGAAGCGGAGTGCACCGAGATCAGCGGGGTGATCATCACCTCGGCGAAGAAAACCTTTTTTGCCGGCGGCGACCTGAACGAATTGATTCGTGTCAGCCCAACAGAGGCTGAGTCTTTTTATCGCATGGTGCTGGGCTTGAAAGCCCAATTGCGGCGTTTGGAGACACTGGGTCGCCCGGTGGTCGCCGCGATCAATGGCGCCGCCCTCGGCGGTGGCTGGGAATTGGCGCTGGCCTGTCATTACCGTATTGCCCTGGACCTGCCGGAGACCCAACTGGGCCTGCCGGAAGTCACCCTCGGCTTGCTCCCGGGCGGTGGCGGCATTGTGCGTATGGTCCGCTTGCTCGGCGTGGAAAAAGCCTTGCCCTACCTGCTTGAAGGCAAACAGTTGCGCCCGCGCCAGGCCTTCGCCGCCGGGTTGATCCATGCCCTGGCGGATGATCAGCAGAGCATGCTGGACATGGCCAGGGCCTGGATTCTGGCCAACCCGGATGCCCGTCAACCCTGGGACGACAAGGGTTACAAGCTGCCCGGTGGGACGCCGGCGCAGCCAGCGCTGGCGCAGATGCTGCCAATCGCCCCGGCGGTCCTGCGCAGCAAGACCCAGGGCTGCTTTCCGGCACCGGAGAAGATTCTCTGTGCGGCAGTCGAGGGGGCCCAGGTCGACTTTGATACGGCGCAGATCATCGAAACCCGTTACTTCACCGAGCTGGCCTGTGGTCAGGTCGCCAAGAACATGATTGGTACTTTCTGGTTTCAGCTCAATCAGATCAAGGCAGGGGATTCGCGTCCGGCCGGGCTGCCGAGCCGTCGTATCGGCAAGCTCGGGGTCATTGGCGCGGGCATGATGGGCGCGGGCATTGCCTACGTGGCCGCCAAGATGGGGCTCGAGGTAGTGCTAAAGGATGTGTCGCTTGCCGCAGCGGAAAAGGGCAAAGCCTATTCGGCCGGTCTGCTCGATAAACAGCTCGCGCGCGGGCAAATCAGCAGTGATCAGCGCGATCTGTGCCTGGCGCGCATCAAGGCGACGGCCGATGACAGCGACTTCGCCGGCTGTGAACTGATTATCGAAGCGGTATTTGAAGATCGCGGCCTGAAGGCGCAGGTCATGGCCGCAGCCGAGCAGCAGGCCCTGCCCGATGCCCTGCTGGCCAGCAACACCTCGACCCTGCCTATCACCGGGCTGGCGCAGGCCGTGACGCGTCAGGACAACTTTATCGGTCTGCATTTTTTCAGTCCGGTCGAGCGCATGCCGCTGGTCGAGATCATTCGAGGTGCGCAGACCAGTGATCAGACTCTGGCACGGGCCTTTGACTTTGTCATGCAGATCAACAAGACCCCGATAGTGGTCAACGACAGCCGCGGTTTCTTTACTTCGCGGGTGTTCAGTACCTATACCAGTGAAGGCATTGCCATGCTCGGTGAAGGTGTGCCGGCGGCGCTGATCGAGAACCTGGCCCGCCAGACCGGCATGCCGGTGGGGCCGCTGGCGGTATCCGACGAGGTGTCCCTGAGCCTGATGAGTCATATCCGCGAGCAGACGCGCAAGGATTTGCTCGCCGAAGGCCAGGCTGTGCCAGCGCACCCGGCCTTTGCGGTGATTGACCGTATGCTTGAACTGCAGCGGGCCGGCAAGGCGGCCGGTGGCGGTTTCTATGACTATCCGGCGGGCGGCAAAAAACAGCTATGGCCTGGCTTGACCAAGGAGTTTGGCTCAGCAGCGTCACTGCCGCTGGAGGATGTGCGTGACCGCCTGCTCTTTGTACAGGCGCTGGAAACCGTGCGCTGCCTGCAGGAGGGGGTGCTGCAATCCACGGCTGATGCCAATGTCGGCTCGATTTTCGGTATCGGTTTTGCTGCCTGGACCGGTGGTGCGCTGCAGTACATCAATCAGTATCCGTTGACCGCCTTTGTCACCCGCGCCAATGTCCTGGCAGAGCGCTATGGCGAACGTTTCCAGCCACCGGAGCTGTTGTTGCACAAGGCCGCCAGCGGCGAGCTGTTCTGATCGGGCTCAGACCGCCAACGGCTCGGTTCGGGCCGCCATGATCAGGTCATTGTGGTGCACACCGCGCAGGCTGTGACTCCACCAACTGACCTTGACCTTGCCCCATTCGGTCAGCAGGGCAGGGTGATGGCCAACGGATTCGGCCAGTGCCGCCACCCGATTGCTGAAGGCCATGGCATCGAGAAAGTTTTCAAAGGCATAGTCCTTCTCGATACGGCTGATACCCTCGACTACGCGCACCTGCCAGCCGGGCAGGGCACTGAGCGCCTCGGTCAGTGTGGCAGCGTCCAGCGCACGGGCCTTGGGGTCGTCAAATACCAATGTTTGTGTTTTCAGGTCCTGCATGCGTCACCCCTTTCAGAATCATCTACCTCAACACTAGCCCACAATGACGGCGATTGCCTCGGCACGCGCAGCCCACTGATACCTTGGTCGAATGGCTCGCGGGGCAGAGTCCGTAGACACTGCATGGCAACTGTATAAAAGCTTGCCGAGGTGCTCCATGTCCACTGAGAATCTGTATCCGGTTTCCGCCGAATGCGCGGCCCAGGCCCTGATCGACGATGCCCGCTATCAGGCCATGTATCAACAGTCCATTCGCCAGCCGGAGCTGTTCTGGGCTGAACAGGCCGAGCGATTGGACTGGATCAAACCCTTTGGCCAGGTCAAGAAGACCTCCTTCGATGACCATAACGTCGATATCAAATGGTTTCTGGGTGGCCATCTGAATGTCTCGGCCAACTGCCTTGATCGACATCTGGCCGAGCGTGGTGATCAGACCGCGATCATCTGGGAAGGTGACGAGCCGGGTCAGGCCCTGCATATCACCTACCGCCAGCTGCATGCCGATGTCTGCCGCTTTGCCAATGCGCTCAAGCATCAGGGGGTGGCCCAGGGCGATGTGGTGACCATTTATATGCCGATGATCCCCGAGGCGGCGGTTGCCATGCTTGCCTGCACGCGCATTGGCGCCGTGCACTCGGTGGTGTTTGCCGGTTTCTCGCCGGAGGCGCTGGCCGGTCGGATTCAGGATTGCGGTTCCAACCTGGTGATCACCGCCGATGAGGGTGTACGGGGTGGTCGTCCTACCGCGCTCAAGGCCAATGTCGATGAAGCGCTGACCCATCCCGAGATCAAGACCGTCGAGCGGGTGATTGTGGTACGGCATACCGGCGCCGAGATCGCTTGGCACGAGCACCGTGACCGCGATTATGCTGAATTGATGCTGGAGGCCGACGCGCAGTGCCCGGCCGAGCCGATGAACAGTGAAGATCCGCTGTTTATCCTCTACACCTCGGGCTCCACCGGCAAGCCCAAGGGCGTGCTGCACACCACAGGGGGTTATCTGGTGTATGCCGCCATGACCCATGAACTGGTGTTCGATTATCGTCCCGGTGAGGTCTACTGGTGTACCGCCGATATTGGCTGGATCACCGGTCATAGCTACATGATCTATGGCCCGCTGGCCAACGGTGCGACTACCCTGATGTTCGAAGGCGTACCCAACTACCCGGACGTCACCCGCATGGCCAAGGTGATTGACACTCACAAGGTGAATATTCTCTACACCGCGCCCACCGCGATTCGCGCCATGATGGCCCTGGGTGACGCCGCCATGCAGGGTGCCGATGGCGCCAGTCTGCGCATTCTCGGTTCGGTCGGTGAGCCGATCAATCCAGAGGCCTGGAACTGGTATTACAACAGCGTTGGCAAAGCCAATTGCCCGATTGTTGATACCTGGTGGCAGACCGAAACCGGCGGCATTCTGATTAGCCCGCTGCCCGGCGCTACGGCACTCAAGCCGGGCTCGGCGACGCGCCCGTTCTTTGGCGTGCAGCCAGCGCTGGTGGACAACGAAGGCAATCTGCTGGAGGGCGCCGTAGAGGGCAATCTGGTGCTGCTCGACTCCTGGCCGGGCCAGGCCCGCTCGATCTATGGCGACCATGATCGTTTTGTCGATACCTACTTCAAGACCTTCAAGGGCAGCTACTTCACGGGTGATGGCGCGCGCCGGGATGAAGACGGCTATTACTGGATTACCGGCCGCGTGGATGATGTATTGAACGTGTCCGGTCACCGCATGGGTACCGCCGAAATCGAAAGCGCACTGGTCGCCCACCGTCTGGTTGCCGAGGCCGCCGTGGTCGGTGTGCCGCACGATCTGAAAGGCCAGGGCATCTATGTCTATGTGACCCTGAACCAGGGCGAGCAGGCCAGTGAAGCGCTGCGCCTGGAGCTGAAAAACTGGGTGCGCCGCGAAATCGGCCCGATTGCCTCACCCGATTGCATTCAATGGACCAACGGACTGCCCAAGACCCGTTCGGGCAAGATCATGCGGCGCATTCTGCGCAAGATCGCAGTCGGCGAGTATGAGGGACTGGGCGATATTTCAACCCTGGCCGAGCCGGCGGTAGTCGAGCACCTGATCAACGAACACCGCAGCATGTCAGCCCTGTCTGCCTGAGTTCCTGGCGCCGGGGCCAATGTGATAGCGCCATTCTCCTTTGCTGCGACCCGCCCGGCAGGCGCAGCTTTTTTACCTGCACAGTTGCCTGTTATTTCCAGCGCCAGCTGTGACTGTGGTTAGCCGCAGCACTGGCCTAGACTTGGCTGGATAATCCTTCCGTTGCTGTGAGTAGTCCTACCATGCATGTTTCATCCGGCCGCTGGCTCTATGGCTTTGTTCTGACCCTGCTGACCACCGTACTCTGGGCGGTGCTGCCGATCATGCTCAAGGAAGTGCTCAAGGGCATGGACCCCTATACCGTCACCTGGTATAGGCTGTTCAGTGCCGGTGTGCTGCTGTTTATCCTGCTGCTGGTGCGTGGTCGCCTGCCCTCGCTGCGCGCGCTGTCCAGCCGTAACCGCTGGCTGCTGGCGCTGGCCATTGTCGGCCTGACACTCAATTATGTGCTGTATCTCATGGGTCTGGCGCGCCTGACCCCTGGCACCATGCAACTGATGATACAGACCGCTCCCATCATGCTGATGTTTGGCAGCCTGCTGGTGTTCCGCGAGCGCTTTGGTCTGGGCCAGATGCTCGGTGTGCTGGTGCTGCTGCCGGGCTTTGTGCTGTTCTTCAACCAGCGCTTGCTTGAGCTCCTTACCCAGATGAGCAGCTTTACCCTGGGTATTCTGATTACCCTGGCATCGGCCTTGGCCTGGGCACTCTATGGGCTGGCGCAGAAACAGTTGCTGACGGTCTGGTCGTCAGTCGGCGTGATGATGGTCATCTACCTGGCCTGCTCGTTACTGCTGCTGCCGCTGTCGGCGCCCCTGACGATTCTCAATCTGAGCTCATTGCAGTTCTGGCTGCTGATGGCCTGCTGTCTGAATACCCTGATTGCCTATGGCGCCTTTGCCGAAGCCCTGGCGCACTGGGAAGCCTCTCGGGTCAGCGCGACCATTGCCACCACGCCACTCTTCACCTTTGCCATGGTGGCCCTGGGTTCAATGCTGTGGCCCAGTGTGGTGCAGCCTGAGCTGCTTAACAGTCTGGCTTATCTGGGCGCGCTGATGGTGGTCGGTGGTTCAGCCATGGTGGCGCTGGCCCCGAGCCTGATGCAGAAGCTGCGCGATCGGCGCTTGCGCAGACTCAGTGTGACGCCACCGCCGGCAGCATCATGAACTGCTTGTGCCCCGGCCGAGCATATCCTGCGGCCTGACCGCCTGATCAAAGGCCTGTTCATCCAGATAACCCAGCGACATGGCAGCTGCTTTCAGGCTGGTGCCTTCGGCATAGGCCTTCTTGGCAATCTCCGCGGCCTGGTCATAGCCAATCACCGGATTCAGGGCCGTGACCAGCATCAGGCTGTTATCGAGCAACTGCTGCATGCGCTCGACATCCGGCACCAGGCCCTCGATACAGTGCTGGCGGAAACTGCGGCAGCCATCACTGAGCAGGCGGATGGATTGCAACAGACTATGGATGATGACCGGTTTATAGACGTTCAGCTGCAACTGGCCCTGGCTGGCAGCCATGCCCAGGGTCAGATCGTTACCCATGACCTGACAGGCGATCATCGACAGGGCTTCACACTGGGTCGGATTGACCTTGCCGGGCATGATCGAACTGCCCGGCTCATTTGCTGGCAGGCGGATTTCCGCCAGGCCGGCCCGTGGCCCGCTGGCCAGCAGGCGCAGATCATTGGCCAGCTTCATCAGGGTCACCGCCAGTTGCTTGCAGGCGCTGTGCAGACGGACCAGAGGTTCATGACCACTGAGGGCGGCAAAGGTATTGTCGGCATGACGAAAGGGTAGCCCGGTCAGATCGGCAATCTCGAAGGCCACCAACCGGGCAAAGTCAGGCGGGCAGTTCAAGCCGGTGCCCACTGCCGTGCCACCCTGAGCCAGGGCCATAACATCCGGCAGACTCTGCTGCACGGCCAACAGTCCCATATCCAGTTGGGCAACAAAGGCGGATAACTCCTGCCCAAAGGTCAAAGGCGTGGCGTCCATCATATGCGTGCGCCCCAGCTTGATCAGCCCGGCATGCTCCTCGGCCAGTGTGTGCAAAGCGTCGCGCAGGTCTTGCACACTGGGCAAAAGTTGCTCTGTGGTCTGTTGCGCGGCAGCGATGTGCATGGCGGTTGGAAAGGTGTCGTTGGAGCTTTGCGAGCGGTTGACATGGTCGTTCGGGTGCACCGGCGACTTGCCACCACGTGGTTGCCCGGCCAGTTCATTGGCCCGGCCGGCAATCACCTCGTTGACGTTCATGTTGCTCTGCGTACCGCTACCGGTCTGCCACACCGAGAGCGGGAAGTGAGCGTCCAGTTCCCCGCGGATGACCTCGTCAGCGGCCTGTTCAATCAGTCCCGCGAGTTCAGCATCCAGTTGACCCAGTTGCCGGTTGGTACGCGCAGCGGCCTTCTTGATCAGCCCCAGGGCATGCACCACCGGCAGCGGGATCTGCTCTTCGCCGATGGCAAAGTAGTGCAGCGAGCGTTGGGTTTGGGCGCCCCAGTAGTGCTCGGACTGAACGGCAATCTCACCCATGCTGTCGGATTCGGTACGCGTGTTCATCAGTACTCCCCAATATCGTGGAATCGATGTGTTCAGGCTGTCAGTATAGGCGTCCATTACCGTGAAAAGGTTGGGAGCAAGAACATGCGAATAGTCACCGGGTTGTTGATTGCCTGTTGCTGGAGTTCATTGGCCCTCGCCGATACAGCCTCGCATCGGGCCAGTGCCGAGCGCTTTCTCAAGCTGGCCAATGCCGACGGCATGGGTGCGCCGGTCTATCAGCAGGTGGAGCGGCTGATGACTGCGCAGTTCGCACAGATGGGCGGCTCCATGCAGTACGAGCACCTGTTGCGCGATTATCAGCAGCGCGCCCGTGCGGTGGTGGATGAGGCGATGGCCTGGGAGTCCATGCGGGATGAACTGATCGACCTGTATCTGCCGCTGTTCAGTGAGGCTGAGTTTGACCAGCTATCGGCTTTCTATGAATCCGAGGTGGGCAGCAAGCTGATGCAACATTTGCCGCAACTGACCCGGGATTCGATGGCTGTCAGTCACAGGCGCGTTGAAAAACAGGTCGGTCCGCAGATTCAGGTTCTGGTTGATGAGATGGCTGTCGAGATCGAAGAGCGTCAGTTGGCGCCGCCGTCGCCTTGACCTTCCGGACTGGCAATGTGCCGGGTTGCACCTAGCTTCGCTGTTGCAGTCTGATGGCTGACAGGCAAGCAAGTCGTGGCTCGCCCCAAAATGGAGCATGAAACGCAGGCAGCAGGTATCATGCTGTTCTTTGCGCGATGGGAATAACACATGCAACGTCGTCATCTGCGCTGGTTGTTGAGCGGCTTCGGTTGGACCCCGGATACAACCAGCCATCTGGAAAAACTGATATCGGCTCTGGGCGCCACCTTGTCCTTGCTGCTGGTCTACACCATTACCCATCAACTGCTGGAGGGGGATTCTGCCCTGTGGGTCACGGGCTCGATGGGCGCCTCGGCGGTACTGGTGTTTGCCATGCCGCACGGCATGCTGTCCCAGCCCTGGTCGGTGATTGGCGGTCATCTGGTCTCGGCTGCAGTCGGACTGGGCTGCGCTACATGGCTACCCTTTGGTCCCTGGGTCGCGGCACTGGCGGTGGGTGGCAGCATCTTTTTCATGATGCTGCTACGTTGCTTGCATCCACCCGGCGGGGCGACGGCGATGATAGTCGTATTGGGCGGGCCGGTGGTTCAGCAGGCCGGGCTTAGCTTTCTGCTTTACCCCATACTCTTGGATGCGCTGGTGATCGTGGTGGCCGCCCTGCTGTTCAATAACCTGTTTCACTGGCGGCGCTATCCGCTGGCGCTGGCGCGCTATCAGGTCAGCAGCAGCCCGGGTATCGCACCGGAAGACTTTCACTATGCGTTACGCAAGATGAATGCCTATCTGGATATTGAATTCGATGATCTGATTCATCTGGTGGAACTGGCCAATGAGCATGCAAGCCACCATGGAGTCAGTGAACAGGATCTGGTCGAAGAGGGCTTCTACAGCAATGGCCTGACGGGCGACAACTGGTCGGTACGTCAGGTACAGTTTATCCTGCCGCGCCGACGGGGCATGCGTGGTCGCGTGCGCTACAAGGTCGTTGCGGGTGCCGATAGCGGGGTCGAGGGGCAGGCCAGACTCTCTGAGTTTGCCCGTTGGGCGCGCTACCGGGTAGAGGCGGACGGGGGTGGATGGCACCGCGTCAAACTTGAGACCGCTTCCGCCGGTCAGACGTGAGTCAGCCTCCTGCAGCTGACGGGCACCACCAATTCATGAGCAGATTATCCGCATCACTTGCTGGAGAAAGAGACTATGGGTAGCACACAACTGGCCTTGCAGCAGGCGTTGCAAAGCCTGACCCCCAAGCACCTTGAGTTGACCAATGAAAGCCATATGCACAGCGTGCCACCCGGCTCGGAGTCGCATTTCAAGCTGGTCCTGGTCAGTGACGTCTTTACCGGACTGAATGCCGTCAAGCGCCATCAGGCCGTCTATCGGGCACTGGGCGACTGGATGGGACGTATACATGCCCTGGCGCTGCACACCTATACGCCCGAGGAGTGGGCGCAGCGGCAACAGGCGCCGGCCTCACCCAATTGTCTGGGTGGCAGCAAGGCCGATCACTGACAACCTCCGGTCTGTCCGGCGCTGACGTGATCTTTCACCTCTGCTAGACTCTGCGCCCTTGCAAGGTGCGCCCTTTACGTGGGCGATAACTGAAACAGAGAGGCATTGATGTCACAGATCGTTGTGGTTGCGTTGTACAAGTTTGTCACCCTTGAAGATTATCCCGAGCTGCGCCAGCCGCTGCTCGACGCGCTGATGGCCAATGGCGTCAAGGGCACCCTGTTGCTGGCCCGTGAGGGCATCAACGGCACCATAGCCGGCCCGCGCGCCGGCATGGATGCAGTGCTGGCCTGGTTGCGCCTGGACCCGCGTCTGGCTGATTTGGACTGGAAGGAGTCGCTCTGTGAGGACATGCCTTTCTACCGCACCAAGGTCAAGCTGAAGAAGGAAATCGTTACCATAGGCGTGCCCGGGGTCAGCCCGAACGAGCGGGTCGGAACCTATGTCGAGGCGCAGGACTGGAACGCGCTGATCAGTGATCCCGAGGTGCTGCTGATTGATACCCGTAACGATTATGAGGTGTCCATTGGTACCTTCGAGGGTGCGGTTGATCCGAAAACCAGCACCTTCCGCGAGTTTCCCGAGTATGTGAAAGCCCATTACGACCCGGCCAAACACAAGAAAGTGGCGATGTTCTGTACTGGCGGCATCCGTTGTGAGAAAGCCTCGAGTTTCATGCTGCAGCAGGGCTTTGATCAGGTCTTTCACCTCAAGGGCGGCATCCTCAAGTACTTTGAAAGCGTGCCGGCTGAGCAGAGTCTGTGGAATGGCGAGTGTTTCGTTTTTGATAACCGCGTCACCGTGCGTCATGACCTGGCGCCAGGCTCCTATGATCAGTGTCATGCCTGCCGGCACCCGATTTCGGCCGAGGAGAAGGCCTCCGATCAGTATCAGGAGGGGGTCAGTTGCCCGCGCTGTTACGCTAGTCTGCCGGAAAAGACCCGGCGCCGGGCAGAGGAGCGGCAAAAGCAGGTACGCCTGGCCAAGTTGCGTAACCAGCCCCACCCGATAGGCTTGCCACAGGCGCAGGCGTCCCCCAACAGCAAGGACTGACGGAGTACTGCCATGACCCAGCGCCTGATCTATGTAATGGACCCCATGTGTTCATGGTGCTGGGGCTTTGCGCCGGTCCTGCGCAAGATCCGCGAGTCTGCACCTGAACTGGAATTGCGGCTGGTACCGGGCGGTTTGCGTCCCGGTCAGCGCACACTGCTGGATGCCGCAGCCCGCGCGGCCCTGGCAGAGCACTGGGAGGCGGTGCATATCGCGTCGGCGCAGCCCTTTGCCCACCCCGATCAGTTGCCTGCCGAGTTTGTCTACAACACCGAGCCGGCTTGCCGGGCGCTTATAGTCGGGCGTGAGCTGGACAGCCAGCGCGTCTGGGCATTGCTTGAAGCTATTCAGCAGGCCTTTTATGTCGAGGCCCGCGATGTCGGGCAGGCGTCAGTCCTGCTGGCGCTGGCCGAGTCGACCGGTTACAACCCGCAAGCCTTTGCCGAGCAATTCGATGCCGAACTGACCCGCGCTGCCATTGCGGCGGATTTCAGCTGGACCCGTGACCTGGGTATTGACGGCTTTCCAACCCTGCTGGGGCAGCGTAATGGTCAGCTGGCCCTGCTGGCCAACGGTTACCAGTCGGCCGACGACGTCCTGCCATTGTTCGAGCGCTGGTGGCAAGCCGGTCAGCCTGTGCGTGAGCCGTGATCAGTACCGTCATACATCTGGCCTTGCATGCACTGTTGCCCTTGCTGGTGGCGCTGCTGTTCTTTCGCCAGGACTGGAAGCGCGCCTGGCTGATCATGCTGTTGACCATGCTGGTCGATCTGGATCACCTGCTGGCTGATCCGATCTTTGATCCGGGCCGCTGCTCCATCGGTTTTCACCCGTTGCACAGCTACACGGCGATCACCGGCTACCTGTTGATGACCCTGTGGCGGCCGCTGCGCCTGGTTGGCCTGGGGTTGTTACTGCATATGCTGGTGGATGCCAGTGACTGCTGGCGCATGGCGGGTTTTCCGCTGCCCTGAGGGTTGTGCGGATGCAAAAAGGCCGGACAGTGTCCGGCCTTTTTTGTGCAGCAGGCGCGACCCTTAGTGACGGGGTGCCAGCAGGGCCGGTTTCGGCTTGTCTTCCGGGGCGTGGAAGAGCAGGAACAGCTGGGTGAGAATTTCGGGAATGTGCTGCATCATGTCCTCGACCATGTCCTGGTCCTTGGCAATATCAGCAAATTCCGGCTGGTCATCAAACAGCCCTGAGCCGACCATGATCGGCAACAGCAGCTCGCTGACGGTTTCTTCATCCTCGGCAAACCAGTCTTCCTCGCGCAGAAACACACCCTCAAGGAAGCCCACACACCAGCTGCGCAGATCCGAGTAGTCAGGCTCATCGCCCAGGGTCAGATCACAGGGTGCTTCAAGGTCTTCGTCACTGGCCAGGTCGCGGGCGATCTGGGCCTTGAGGGCCAGCAGGGCAGATTCGATGTCGGCTTTCTGTGCTTCGTCCTGGTAGTTGGGCTCTTCGGCGAACAGCTCGGCGATCCATTCGGCTTCAGGCACCTCAACCGGGCTGATGCTCAGGGCGGTGAGATAGCCATGCCCGGCAAGATAATCCAGCGCTTCATCGTGCAGATCATCGGCATCGAGGAACTGCTCAAGGCGCTCGAGTTGGTCGGCAAAGGACATGTGACACCTCATCATTGGAATTGTCTGGCATTGTACGCGCGCCGGTGATTATTTGCCAAAATCCCTTGGTATTTCTGCCGTTGTAGCGGGACCTGGCGGCTGGTGCTGGTATAATTTCTGCCCATTCTGGCCTGAATCATTCTCAAACAAGGGAGACCCATGCGCGAGCAAGCTCTGGAGCGACTCAAGGCGGTGTTTGGTTATGCCGAATTCCGCGGTCAGCAGGCTGACATCATTGAGACGGTGGCACAGGGCGGTGATGCGCTGGTATTGATGCCCACCGGCGGCGGCAAGTCGTTGTGTTATCAGATGCCCGGGCTGCTGCGTGACGGTGTGACTGTGGTGGTGTCGCCCTTGATTGCGCTGATGGACGATCAGGTCGCCACCTTGAACGAGCTGGGTCTCAAGGCAACCGCGCTGAATTCGACGCTCAGCGATGATCAACAGCGTGAGATTGCCGCGCAATTGCGCCGGGGTGAGCTGGACTTTCTCTATCTGGCCCCCGAACGTCTGCTCAAGCCACGTACCCTGGATTTTCTGCAAAGTCTGAAGATAGCGCTGTTCGCCATTGATGAGGCGCACTGTGTGTCGCAGTGGGGGCATGACTTCCGTCCCGAGTACCTGCAGTTGGGGCAGTTGGCTGAGCTGTTTCCCCATGTACCACGCATGGCGCTGACGGCAACCGCCGATGAGCGCACCCAGGGCGATATTACCCAGCGCCTGAAGCTGGAGCAGGCGCGCTGCTTCATGTCCGGCTTTGATCGGCCGAATATCTTTTACCGTATCGTGCCCAAGGATAAACCGCGGCAGCAGCTGCTCGGGTTGTTGCAGCGGCATCGCGGCAATGCCGGGATTGTCTATTGTCTGTCACGCCGCAAGGTGGATGAAACGGCGCAATGGCTGAGTGATCAGGGCTGGCCGGCGTTGCCCTATCATGCCGGGTTGCCGAACGAGCTGCGCGCCTTCCATCAGAAACGCTTTCTCAATGAAGACGGCCTGATTATGGTCGCCACCATCGCCTTTGGCATGGGTATCGACAAGTCCAACGTACGCTTTGTCGCGCACCTGGATCTGCCCAAGAGTATCGAGGCCTACTACCAGGAAACCGGGCGCGCAGGCCGTGACGGCTTGCCGGCCGATGCCTGGATGGCCTACGGGCTGCAGGATGTGCTGATGCTCAACCAGATCATGGCCAACTCCGAGGGCGATGAACGGCACAAGCGTATCGAGCGGCACAAGCTCGATGCCATGCTCGGACTCTGTGAAATCACCACCTGCCGACGGCAGATGCTGCTCGAGTACTTTGGCGAAAACATGCCGGAGCCCTGTGGGCATTGTGATAACTGCATTGAGCCGGTCGCTACCTGGGACGGCAGCGAAGCGGCGCGCATGGCGCTGTCGGCCGCCTATCGCAGTGGTCAGCGCTATGGCGTCGGGCATCTGATCGACATTCTGCTGGGCCGCGACAACGAGAAAATCCGTAGCGCCGGGCACCAGCACCTGTCCACCTATGGCATTGGTAAACAGCTGACTGAGCAGGAGTGGCGCTCGGTATTTCGTCAGTTGATTGCTCGGGGTCTGGCCGAAATTGACCTGGATGGTTATGGGAGTCTGCGTCTGGCCGATCAGTGCCGGGCATTGTTGCGTGGAGAGCAGACGCTGGCGCTGCGCCGGGATGTCAGTCGCGCCCCGAGCGTACCGGCGCGCAACGACAAGGCCATGGTGGCGCCGGCGGATCGGGCTCTCTGGGAGTCGCTGCGCGCCCTGCGCAAGAAACTGGCCGAAGCCCACAGCGTACCGCCCTATGTCATCTTTCCGGATTCAACCCTGGTCGACATGCTTCGCCAACGGCCCACCACGCTTCAGGATATGGGCTTGGTCAGCGGTATTGGTGCGCACAAGCTGGAGCGTTATGGTGCGGATTTCCTGCAGGTGTTGCTGGCTGAAGATCAACCCCGGGAAGCGCTGCAGGCGCTGGATGTTGGTCAGCAGGCCCAGGCGCTGGCCATGGCCGGAATGGGCGCCGAGCAGATCGCCATGCAGCTGCAGTTGAGTGTCCATCAGGTCTATCTGCATCTGGCCCAGGCGATAGGGCTGGGCAAATTGCCGCTGAGCCGTGCCATCGAGTTGCCAGCGGGTCAGTTGGAGCGGATTCAGGACGCCTTTCTGAATCTGGCCGAGGAGGATCTGCCTGGCGTCAGGACGCTGGCCAGGGAACTGGATGAGCCGGTGGAAGAGGGCGTTCTGCACTGCATTCGCGCCGCCCTCGTTCACGAGATAGCCGGATCCTGATCAGACCTTCGATCAGAAGGTCTGGCCCAGATTCAAAAACAGCGCACGTTCACCTTCGGTATTGGCCCCCAGACCAAAGAACAGCGGGCCCAACAGCGTGTCCATGCCCAGCAGCACACTGCCGGCGCTTATGCCACCGCTGTCGAAGCCGTCATCTTCCTTGTTGTAGACACTGCCGTACTCAAGGCTCCCGCCCAGGTAAAAGGGAATATTGACCGGCACGAAACCGCCCGGATTGAGACGTCGATAGTAGATGAGGCGAGCCAGGTCATAATTTTGCCCGGCCAGTCCGTTTTGTCTGAAACCGGAAAAGCGTCCCGGTCCGCCCAGCAGGAAACTGCTTTGTGCGACCCCTACACCGCCTTCGGTGCGGCCGAGAAAGGCGCCGACCTGCAAGCTGTGCGGGCCACTGGAAAAGGCCTTGTTGGCCCGCATTTCCAGTTGTTCATAGCGCGCATCGGCACCCAGATCAGGCTCTGACTGGCGCCAGGTGATGCGGGCCTCATCGCCACTGCGGGGGAAGTTCACATCATCCAGCGTGTCGCGGTCGAACTGCAGGGTGTAAAAGGCTTCTTCAAAGCTGAAGGAAGGCAGATCGGGGTCGCCAACTCTGACATCGGACTCACCTTCATAGCGGGAAAGACCGAAGCGTACTTCGCCGTTATTGGAAATTTGCCGGCCCAGATTGAAGCCCAGGCCATAGCGGGTTTGCCGGTAGTCGACCACCGGCTGGTTGTCCTGAATGACCTCGATATTGCGCGACTCCATATCGACAAAGGGCGCGACAAAGTAGCGCGAACCGTAATCCAGCGGTTGATAGAACTCACTGTAAAATACCTGGTTGGCACCCAGTTGCACGCGGGTCAGCCATTCGGCGCCGAGCTGGTTGACGCCGTTGACGCGGAAGCTGGCGCCGATATTGAACTGACTGCCACCCTGGAAGTCGTCCACCAGGTTGATACCGAGACGCAGGTAGTCCGTGCCGGTTTCCCGCCCGCTGGTGCGGATAAGCAAGGTGTTGATCTCTTCGTCATGGACGATTTCATAGTTCACTCGGCTGAAATAGTCGGTGCCATAAATGGTACCCATATCGGTTTCCAGTCGATCGAGATTCAGTGGCTCACCCAGGGGCTGGCGGAGCATGCTGAGAATCACCTCATCGGCAACCTTGCCGCTGTTCTCGATACGAATCGCATGGATCACCGGTTGCCGTTGTGGGCGCTGACTGGCCAGATTGCCGCCGGGGCTGGTGCGTAACTGTTGACGGGAAAAGCGCTCGACATTCACGGCGTTCTGCAGGCTGGTTTCACCCGCCAGAATGGCCAGGGGCACCTGGTCGAAGTTGCTGAAGCCCATGTCACCGATATCCGGCTGTAGCAGCAGATCCTCTTCGCGCAGGGTGTCAAGTTGCTCCTGGCTGTTGGTACGGGTCAGCAGGGTAGTGGTCTGGTCCATCACATCGAACAGCGAGTTCAACTGGTCGGCGGTCTTCAGCGGGGTACCGATATCCACCACAATGACCCGATCAACGCCCATGCTGCGTGCGACGTCAATGGGGATGTTCTTGACCAGCACCCCATCGACCAGCAGGCGGTCCTCGACCTTGACCGGGGCAAAGAATCCCGGCAAGGCCATGCTGGCGCGGATGGCCAGTGGTAAATGGCCCTGATCGAAGATAACCGCTTCACCCGTGGCTATATCGGTTGCTACCGCGCGAAAGGGAATCGGCAGGCGGTCGAAGTCATCAATGTCATTGGTATGCACCAGCAGGCTTTCCAGTACCAGACTGAGATTTTGCCCCTGCAGCAGTCCCATTGGCAGGTTGGGCCGGCCACGATCAAAACTCAAACGCTGTTTGACCAGAAAGTCGCGGTCGTCCTGTTTGCGCCGGAAGGGAATATCTTCACGTAGCGGCTCGTCACTCAGGGTGTTGGCCCAATCCAGTTCCAGGGCAATTTGCTCCAGTTCGTCGGCGCTGTAGCCGGCCGCATAGAGTCCACCGATCACGGCGCCCATGCTGGTGCCGGCAATCGCATGGATAGGGATATTCATCTCTTCCAGCTGTTTGAGTACACCGATATGAGCCAGCCCGCGCGCGCCACCGCCGGACAGGACCAGCCCGGTGCGCAATTCGCTGGCGCTGGCATAGGGGGCCAGACAGATAAGACAGAGCAGTAGGAGGCGTTTGAGCATGATGCAAACCTGGTAAGCAAGGCAAAGACGGCAGGCCATAGTGTATACGAGCCGGCAGGTAAATAATGATTGATCTTGGCATTGAACCTGGGCGGTGATCGTCACGCGAATGCCACAGGACTGTCATTTTGGCGTCAAGCAGCGGGGTTAGGTTGAACCAAGACACCAGAGGAGAGACTGCCATGAGCGTTGCTGAAATCGGTCTGCCGTCCAGAAAAAAGCAGGTAAGGACCTTATGGATATCGGATTTGCATCTGGGAACCCGTGGTTGTCAGGCTGAACGTCTGGCCGAGTTTCTCAAGGGCTACCAGTGTGAGCACCTGTATCTGGTTGGCGATATCATCGACGGCTGGCGCATGCGCAAGAGCATTTACTGGCCCCAGGCGCATACCAATGTACTGCGCCGCGTATTGACCATGAGCAAGCGTGGTACCAGGGTCACCTACGTCACTGGCAATCATGATGAATTTCTGCGTCGCTACTCAACCCTGGTGCTGGGCAATATCCATCTGGTGGATGAGGCTGAGCATGTGACGCCGGATGGGCGGAAAATGCTGGTGATCCACGGTGATCAGTTCGACGTCATCACCCGCTGTCATCGTTGGCTGGCGTTTCTCGGTGATCATGCCTACGAGTTCAGCCTGGTGCTCAATCGCTGGTTGAACCACTGGCGTGAGCGTTACGGCTACGGCTACTGGTCCCTGTCTTCGTACCTGAAGCACAAGGTCAAAAAGGCGGTCAATTTCATCAGCGACTTTGAGGACGCTCTGGCCCATGAGTGCATCAAGCGAGGCTTCAGTGGCGTGGTATGTGGCCATATCCACCATGCCGAGATCCGTGAGGTCAACGGCATTCAGTACCATAATTGCGGCGATTGGGTAGAGTCCTGTACCGCCCTGATAGAACACCATGACGGGCGAATGGAGCTGTTCCGCTGGGAGGACAGCCCAGCCCGGGAGAGTGAGCCGGTATCGGTCAGTGCTGAGGCAATCAGATGATGATCTTGTCGCGTAACTTGCCAGCGGCCTGTTCCAGCGAACGGATAATCTCGTCCTTGTCGTAATTGCGGATATTGTTGGTATCCAGGTACATGGAAAAGCCCGGCTTTTCGTGCTCGACAAAGGTCGGTGCTGCCCCAAGATCACGACGCAGGCCAACCACCTGGTATATCTGGATTGGCCTGGAAAAGCCCTTGACGCTGATCTGACCCTTGTCGCGACACATGATCAAATCCTTGATCAGCGAATAGGTCTCGTGCGGGATCAGGATTTCTCCGGCCTCAGCAGCACTCTCAAGACGGCTGGCGAGGTTAACCTCACGGCCGATAATGGTGTAATCCATGCGCGTGTTGGCACCGAAGTTACCCACTGTGCAATAACCTGTGCTCAAACCCATGCGTATCTCCAGGGGTTTGGTGATGCCCTGGCTACGCCATTGCTGGCGCAGGATCTTCATATGCTTGCGCATGGCAATCGCCATGGAAACGGCGGCCTCTGCATCCTGTTTGGCGCCCTGGCTGACCGGGTCACCAAAGAACACCATAACGCAGTCACCGATGAACTTGTCGATGGTGCCACCGTACTCCAGGGCAATGCGTGACATTTCGTTGAGGTAGTTGTTCAGCAGGTCGGTCAGTGCCTCGGCTTCCATTTCCTCGGCCAGTTCGGTGAAACCCCTGATGTCGGAAAAGAAAACGGTGAGCTTCTTGCGCCGGGTTTCCAGCTTGACGCTTTGCTTGCCGGAGAAAATCGATTCCCAGACCTGTGGTGACAGGTATTTCGACAGGTTGGTAGCCAGGCGTGCGGTTTTTTCCTGCTCGGCGCGAATGGCCTTCTGCGCCTGCTCCAGCTTGCGCCCCTGGCTGTAGACAAAGGAGGCCATGATCAGCATGAAGGTCCCGCCGCTGAGCAAGCTGGCCAGCGCCACCAGGGCAGAGCTCTGCGGCATGAATTGCGGCATCATTATTGCCGCAGAAACCATAAGCCCAACCAGTACCAGCAGCCAGGCGGCAAACATGAACAACGGCCCGCCAATGATGATGCTGGCGAAACTGATCAACAACATGAAGACGATACTGGGTACCGCGTTGAAGCCGCACATGACAATAAACAGACCGGTATGCAGGCCATCCAGTCCGAGCAGAACCATGCGGCCATGCAGCGGCCGTTCGCTGTTCAGAAACTCGACAATGGCTCGCACTACATGCGGATACACCAGTGCATAGACAATGATCCCGGCATACAGGTTGCTAAGGCCCTGTTCGGTAGCAAGTGCGGTGAAGCTGATGGCGACGCAAAGATAGGCAATGACTCTGGAGTGATAGCCCTCCAGCGGAGGTTTGACCGGCTGCATGCGGCTTTTGAAGATCATGTTCAGTCTTTCCCTGGCCTGTCGGGTGGCCGCCGGTAAAACACCTTTATCGTATTGGTTGTCTGTTCGCAAGAACAGCAGGTGTCTCATATTGGGCAGTTCAGGGGCAGATCATAATACGCATGCAGCCGAAATTAAACCGCTATTCAGGGCTCATTTCAGGCAGCAGTGGGGCAGTTTGAACTGCCCCTGGGACGGCACTTTGGGCGATCAGGCTGACTCGCGAGCCTGGTAAACCGAGCGCAAAGGTCTGGCAAGAACGCGGCGCAACATCGGCTCGAAGAACGCCAGGGTTTCGGCCTCATAGTCCGGATCAAAGGCCGGAGCGTCGTAAAGTGCGCAGAATTCTGCGGTGCGCTGGTACAGCGGATGGTCCTTGAACTGGTCCCTGAGGTGCCGGTCCATGCCGAGGTGGTGGAAAAAATAATAACCCTGGAAGACCCCGTGTTTTTCTACCATCCAGAGGTTTTCCTCGGACACGAAGGGTTTGAGAATGGCGGCTGCTATATCAGGGTGGTTGAAGGAGCCCAGTGTGTCACCGATATCGTGCAACAGGGCGCAGACCACGTACTCTTCATCCCGACCATCACGATGAGCTCGCGTGGCGGTTTGCAGTGAGTGCTGCAGGCGGTCGATCGGGAAGCCGCCAAAGTCGCCATCAAGTAGCTTGAGGTGGGTCATGATGCGATCCGGCAACGCAGAAGCGAATGCTTTGAAATGACTGGAGATCAGTTCCCAGTCCGCAGCCGTACCCTCCTGCATGGCTTTGAAAGCAGCGCGTTGTTCACCCATGGCCAAGACCTCATGTTGTTCGAATCAGAGCTGACATTAGCACTGGTCGCGCAGTACAACTGTCACTCGGCTGACAATGTCAGGCCCGGATCAGAAACGAATACGTCCGGTCAAGGCATCACGCAACATGACCCAGTCACCCATCAGGCTGTAGAGTGGGTAGTCGAAGGTTGCGGGTTTGTTGTGTTCGAAGAAAAAGTGCCCGACCCAGGCAAAGCCGTAGCCAGCCACAGGCACGGCAAGTAGCCACCAGAGATTGAAACTCAGCAGCGCATAGGCAATGATGGCCAGTACCAGCAAACTGCCAGCATAATGCAGGCGGCGACAGGTATCATTGCTGTGTTCTGTGAGATAGTAAGGATAGAACTCTGCAAAGGAATTGAATGCCTTGCGCGTTGTGGGATCAACAGTCTCGTTCTGCGCCATGATCATTTTCCCTATCTGTGCGTTATCATTCGACTATAGTGCAGTGAGTCAGGTGACCCTATGACTGCGTGTGCCAAAGCCTTGCCTTCTTTTCCGTCACGCATGCCATCTGAACCTCTGCTGAATAGAAAAACTGCGTATCCGGGCACGCCACGGATGCCAAGAGAGCCATATGCCTTATCCTGAACGTACCACCTCTTCCAGTTGGGTCATGGGTATAGTCCAGGCCCTGGAACTTGAAGGGTTGCAAGGTCAACAACTTTTTAGTGACCTGGGTCTGGACTATTCCCTGTTGTCCGATCCGGATTCGCGCATTCCCCAGGATCAGATGACCCGACTGTGGCAACGGGCTGTGGCGGTATCCGGTAATCCGGCCATAGGGTTGAACATGGCGCGGGTAGTGCGACCGGCACATTTCAACGTGGTCGGCTTTGCGCTGCTGTCCAGCCGCAGTCTGAAAGAGGGTTTGGGTCGCCTGGTGCGCTACCAGCGCATCATAGGTGAAGGTGCTGACATGGCGCTGGTACAAGCGCCCGACAGTTACTCCCTGCAATTACAGATCCACGGTGACAGCCTGCCCGCCCCCAGGCAGAGCCATGACGCTGCTCTGGCCTACATCCTGGCCTTTTTGCGCTGGATGACCGGCGAGCATTTGCGTCCGATCGAGGCCGGCTTTGCCTACCCTCAGCCTGAGGATTTGACACCTTACCAGAGCCTGTTTGACTGTCCGCTGAGCTTTTCCCAGCCGCATTATCATCTGCGTTTTGATCGTGCCATGATGGAACGTCCGCTGGCGACAGGTAATGAAACCCTGGCGCAGATGCATGATCAGTTTGCTGGCGAGTATCTGGCTCGTTTTGAACAAACCCGCGTTACCCATCAGGCGCGGCAGGTACTCTGTCGACTGTTGCCCCAGGGTGAACCCAAGCGCCAGGCCGTTGCCAGTGCCCTGCGCATGAGCACCCGCACCCTGCAGCGGCGTTTGCAGGATGAACACACCAGCTTTCAGCAACTACTGGATGAAACCCGCCGGGAACTGGCCATGCAGTTTCTTCGGCAGCGGCGCCTGACCTTGCTGGAAATTGCCTACCTGCTGGGCTTTGCTGATCCAAGCAACTTTTTCCGGGCCTTCAAGCGCTGGTTCGGCATGCCGCCCGGGCAGTACCGAGAGCAGTTGGAGCGCGAGGCCGAACAGGCAAGAAATGAACCGGAGGGGCAGTAATGGACGCCCTGGAGGCTTTGCATCAACGTGTCTCGGTACCCAGGTTGGTTGGACCCGCGCCCACTGACGCGCAATGTCAGGCCTTGTTCAAGGCCGCCTTACGTGCCCCTGATCATGCCTGGTTAAGGCCCTGGCGTTTTCTGCTGCTGGAGCAGCAAGGACTGGTTGCCCTGGGTGAGGTATTTGTCGAAGCGGCGCTGCAGCTTGAGCCGGACTTGAGCCAGGAGGCCCTGACGCGGCTCAGGGGCTTGCCGCAGCGTGCGCCGCTCATCATTGTCGCCGTTAGCCGCCATACCGAGCATCCCAAGGTGCCAGTTCAGGAGCAGGATATGTCCTGCGCAGTGGCTGTTGGCAATATGTTGGTGGCCGCCCATGCCATGGGCCTGGGTGCGGTCTGGCGAACGGGTGAGATGGCGTACAGCCGGCATGTCTGCTCCCGTCTTGGCCTGGCCGAGAACGAGCACATCATTGCCTTTTTATACCTTGGTCATCCGGCGGGCGCGGTTAAATCAGTGCCTGATTTGCTTGTGCAGGATTTTGTTCAGCCCTGGACCGGTAGCTGAATACAGGCTTTCAGGCCGCCAAGGGGGCTTCGGCTGAAATTCAACTGGCCGCCGTGCATGGCCACCGCGCGGCGAGCAATGGTCAGCCCTAAGCCGTGACCGCTGTTGCTGGTTTGGCCAGGCAAGCGCAGGAAAGGCTCACCCAGTTGTTGCAGCCAGCTGTCTTCCACGCCCGGTCCCTGATCCTCAACACTGATCAGGCAATTGTTGCCTTGCCGTTCCAGGGTGACACGAATCAAGCCCTGTTCAGGGGAAAAGCGCAGTGCATTGCGTAGCAGGTTATCCAGTGCGCTGGACAGCTGTGATGGCCAGCCAAGCAGGTGCAAGCCACTTTGGCCGAGCAGTTCAATCTGCTGTTCGCTGGCCATGAAACGGATATCTTCCAAGGCATCTTCAACCAGACTATCCAGCTCGAAGGGTTGGGCAGCCTGATCATCAGTATCCTGTCGGCTCAGGGTCAGAATATCTTCGATCAGGCGGTCAAGACGGCTGCATTCAAGATCCAGACGCGACCACAGCGGGTCGGCGGCGGGTAATGCCTGCGTACTGCCAAGCGCCAGACCGACGCGCAGGCGCGCCAGGGGCGAACGTAATTCATGGGAGATATCCCGCATCAGCTGGCGTTGGCTATCGAGCAGCGTCTGGACCCGCTCACCCATCTGGTTGAAATGGCGCGACAGATCGCCGATTTCATCCCGGCGCTGCCCCATGGACTGCAGGGTGTCTGCCTCGAAGCGGCCCTGTGCCAGGGATTGAGCGGCGATGCCGAGTTGACGAAGGGGGCTGGTCAGATAGCGGCTGAGCAATAGGCTGACAAGTCCCAGTAATGACATGGCCAAGGCGATGTTGACCAGCATGGCCCAGGGATTGCGTTTCCATCTGAACAGTTCCGATGCGGGAACAAACAGGCTTAGATGGTAGCGATTGCTGCTTGATAACCAGTCCAGCTGAAACAGGCGGCCCTGCCAGACCTCACGGGAAGAGGCTTCGACGGGGTTGATCTGCTCGAAGACCGGTTGCCGCGGCAGGCTGCCTTCGAGCAGTGGCACCCCTTCACGACTGAACAGTTGTGCGCGCAATTTATGCTCTTCGCGCTGACTGTGAAGCCAGCGCTGGGCCGCAGCCGGACCCTGGGTCTCATAGGTGGTAACCAGTTCGGCAGCAAAGTCCTTGAGTTGCGGATGGAACTGCAACAACAACCAGTCCTGGTGCAGGGCGCGGCTGACCAGAAAGCCCGAACCACCGACCAGCAAGGTTGCCAGCCAGAGTACGGCAAAGACTTTCCAGAACAGCCGCATTGATCAGTGTACTCCCGGCTTGTGGTCGTCATGCCCGGCATGCTCTGCCCGGCGCTCGGCCATGCGCGCACGCCGTTCAGCACGCATCTCCTCCAGGGCAGTCTGCTGCTCGGGGGTCAGTAACGCGTTGACTTCGCTTTTGTGCTGTTCGCGCAAGGCGCGGTGCTCGCTGCGGTGTTCTTCATGCAATTCCCGCAGGCTGACCTGCTGCTCGGTGCTCAGATCGAGTTGCTCGGCCATGTGCTGTAAATAATTCTCATGGTGGCCGGTATGCCGATGGTTGTCCGCCAGTGCCGCAGCTGATACCAGACTGGTGCAGAGAACCAGACAGCCGAAGAGGGTCTTTTTCATGGGGTAACTCCTTTTCAGTGACGGCCATTTAGCGGCCAGTGATGGTCACTCTACGCCCGTCTGGGTCAACAAGCGCATGCCATGGGTAAAGACTGTGTAAAGGCTTAATTGCTATACAGATAGCCGCGCCCTCGCAGGGCCTGGATGCGTGGGCGACCATCAGCATGTGGACCGAGCTTGCGGCGCAGATTGCTCAGATGCATATCCAGGCTGCGGTCGTAGGGGCCAAGGGGTTTGCCCAATGCCTGGCGCGACAAGGTCTGGCGGTCGATCAATTGCCCGGGTTTCTCCAACAGGCTGCGCAGTATCATGGCTTCACTCTGGGTCAGCGGCAGGGCTTCCTCGTCCAGCCAGGCCATCAGGCTGTCCATGTCCATGCGCAGATCGCCGACCTGCAGGCTGTTGCCGCTGCCCTGGGTATGACTGCGTCGCAGCAGGGCTCTTAGCCGAGCCACCAGTTCCCGGGGGTCGCAGGGCTTGGCCAGATAGTCATCGGCGCCCAGTTCCAGTCCGAGAATACGATCGACCGGCTCACCCCGGGCGCTGAGCATCAACAGCGGTGTATTGCAGTTCTGGCGCAGGCTGCGCAACACGTCCAGTCCGTTCATGCCAGGCAGCATCACATCCAGAATGATGACCTGAAACTGGCCACTGCGAGCCGCTTCCAGGCCACTGCTGCCATCATGGGTGCTGGTCAGGCTGAAGCCTTCAGCTCTGAGCCAGTCGGCAAGCAGGGCGCAAAGCTCCTGATCATCGTCAATGATCAGAATGCTGTTGTTACTCAATTCAACCACTCGCGACGCCGCCGTCCGCCGCCCAGGCGGGCCAGAATGAAACCGATCAGCAGGCTGGCGAAAACCGTGATGCCACCAATCAGGAACCACTGCTGGCGATCCTGCTCCAGGGCAGCCGGGAGGATGGCTGTCTGGTCCGCCTGACGCTCCCGCAGTGCCTGATTCTCTTGCTCCAGACGCTCAATCAGGTCGCTATTGGTCGTTGCCTTCAATTGATCTTCAAGGGCCTGGCGCGCGGCTTCGACGCTGGCCAGCTCGGCTTGCAATGCGCCTATGTCAGGGTCATTGACGACGGGTTCTTCAGCCATGGCCATGGGCAGGCTGCCGAGGCAGGCCAGGAGCAGGGCTGAGACAAGCATTCTCGACATCATCAATCTCCGAAATCAGGCTGGTAAAACGGGTTTGAAGGGTTTTATACAGACCTCGGCGTATACGCCTGCGGTCACATAGGGATCAGCATTTGCCCAGCTCTGCGCCGCCGCCAGGCTATCGAACTCAGCGATAATCAGACTGCCAGTAAAACCGGCCGGGCCTGGATCAACGGATTCTATCGCAGGGTGTGGGCCGGCAACCAGCAGGCGCCCCTGACGCTGCAGCAGCTCCAGTCGCTCCAGATGGGCGGGGCGGGCAGCCAGGCGTGCTGCCAGTGAGTCGGTTACATCGCTAGCCATGATGGCGAAATACATGCGGGTTTCCTGATCGTCGGTTTGAGGCGGAACGATGCCTAACTTATGTCATTCAGTTAGGTGTTGTCAGCGTTAGGGCGGCATAATAGCTAAAATTATCTGTTGTTGGTCAATGCAACCCCACTGGAGCCGGTCTTGATAGCCGATCTGCACATGCACAGTACTGCCTCTGATGGCGCGCTCGATCCGGGCGCGCTGATGCGCCGTGCCGCAGCGGCAGATGTTGGCCTGGTGGCGCTGACGGATCATGATTGCCTCGATGGTCTGGCCCAGGCGGCGGCCACGGCAGAGCAGCTGGGTATGCGCTGGATCAGTGGTGTGGAGTTGTCTGCCCAGTGGCAGGGACACACGTTGCACGTGCTGGGTTATGGCTTTGATCCTGCCTCTGCGCATTTGCAACAGGCCATGCTGGCGGTGCGCGATGGTCGCTGGCAGCGCGCTGAGCAGATTGCCCAGCGGCTGGCCGCCAAACGCATGCCGGATGCGCTTGAGGGTGCCATGGCGATCCAGTTGGCGGCCGGCAGCGATCCACAGAGTCCACCGGCGCGGCCGCACTTTGCCGACTGGATGGTTGAAGCCGGTCACGTGCGAGATCGTGCCGAGGCATTCCGCAAATGGCTCGGCGCCGGCAAGCTCGGGGATATAAAGCAGCATTGGCCAGAATTACCCGAGGCCATTGCGCAAATCCGGGCAGCCGGCGGTATGGCTGTGCTGGCTCACCCCTGGCACTATGGTTTTACCCGTTCCAAGCTGCGGCGCTTGTTCCGTGAGTTTGCCGTGGCGGCGGGTCGGGGCATCGAAGTGGTCAATGGGCAGCAACCGGTTGAGCAGGTCGCTTATCTGGGCAAGTTATGCAACGAATTCGGCTTTCTGGCCAGCTGTGGCAGTGACTTTCACCACCCTGATTCGCCGTGGATGGCGCTGGGCAAGATGACCGCATTGCCGGCAGATTGTCAGCCAGTATGGGACGATCCGCTTTTTTCCCGATAAACTCGGACGATCAGAACAACAAGTGAGTCTCCAGTGAGTCAATATTTTCATCTCCATCCGGAGAATCCCCAGGCCAGACTGGTGCGTCAGGCGGTGGACATCATTCGTCAGGGTGGCGTCGTCGCCTACCCGACCGACTCGGCTTACGCCCTGGGCTGTCATCTGGGTGACAAGGAGGCGCTGGAGCGGATCCGGCGACTGCGCCAGCTCGATGACAAGCACAATTTTACCTTGATGTGTCGTGATCTCTCCGAGCTGGGCGTCTACGCCAAGGTCGACAATCCGACCTTCAGGCTGCTCAAGGCCAATACCCCCGGACCCTACACCTTTATCCTGAATGCAACGACCGAAGTGCCCCGACGCCTGCTGCATCCCAAGCGCCGGACCATCGGCCTGCGCATTCCCGGACATCAGATCACCCTGGACTTGCTTGAGGCGCTTGGCGAGCCCTTGATGAGCGTGACCCTGATTCTGCCGGGAGATACTCTGCCGCTGACCGACCCGGAGATGATTCGTGACCGTATTGGCAAGCAGATTGATCTGATCATCGATGGCGGTGCCTGTACGGTCGAGCCCACCACAGTGATCAGTCTGCTGGATGATCAACCGGAAGTGCTGCGCCTTGGGCTGGGTGATCCAGAGCCCTTCGGCGGCAGCCGTGAGCACTGAGAACACTGGCTTTATGCGTATAATCCAATCATCCTTCACTTTGATGTCTTTTACACTTTCAGGAGTTTCCCTTGAGTTCCGTTGATTCACAGCGTCGCGTCTTGTCGGGCATGCGTCCCACCGGTCGTTTGCATCTTGGCCATTACCACGGCGTGTTGAAAAACTGGGTCAAGCTGCAGCATGAGTTTGAGTGCTTCTTTTTCGCTGCTGACTGGCATGCACTGACCACCCACTACGAAACTCCGGAACATATCGAGCAGAATGTCTGGGACATGCTGATTGACTGGCTTGCCGCTGGTGTCAGTGGTGGCTCGGCAACCCTGTTCATCCAGTCCCAGGTGCCTGAGCATGCCGAGTTGCATCTGCTGCTCTCGATGGTCACTCCGGTCAGTTGGCTGGAGCGCGTACCGACCTACAAGGATCAGCAGGAAAAGCTCAAGGATATGGATCTGGCCACCTACGGCTTCCTTGGTTACCCGCTGCTGCAGAGCGCCGACATTCTCATGTACCGCGCCGGTCTGGTGCCGGTTGGGGCTGACCAGGTAGCGCATGTCGAGATTACCCGTGAAGTGGCCCGGCGTTTCAATCATCTGTACGGCAAGGAGCCGGGCTTTGAAGAGAAGGCCGAGTCAGCCGTACACAAGATGGGCAAGAAGGCTGCCAAGCTGTATTCCAGCCTGCGCCGGGCCTATCAGGAGCAGGGCGATGCCGATGCCCTGGAAACCGCGCGGGCCCTGCTCAAGGAGCAGCAGAATATCACTCTGGGTGACAAGGAACGGCTGTTCGGCTATCTGGAAGGCGGTGGCAAGGTCATTCTGCCGGAGCCCCAGGCCTTGTTGACGCCGGACTCGAAGATGCCTGGTCTGGACGGTCAGAAGATGTCCAAGTCCTACAACAACACCATTACCCTGCGCGATACCACGGACGAAGTCAGCGAAAAGATTCGCCGCATGCCGACCGATCCGGCCCGTGTGCGCCGCACCGATCCGGGTGATCCGGGCAAGTGTCCGGTGTATCAGCTGCATCAGGTCTATACCGACAAGGCCACCCATGACTGGGTTCAGGAAGGTTGCCGCAGTGCCGGTATTGGCTGTCTGGATTGCAAGAAACCGGTGATTGATGCGGTCTCGCTGGAACTGGCACCCATGCAGGTGCGCGTGCGTGAGTTCGAGTCCAACCCGGAAGCGGTGCGCATGATCCTCAGCGAGGGTACCGAGCGGGCCCGCGAGGCCGCACGTGATACCCTGATCGAAGTACGCCAGGCCATGGGCCTGCAATACCGGCCCTGAACCCATGACCGACGACGAGCTCGCGCCCGCACCAGAGCAGCCTGCCCAGGCGGCTACTGTCAGTGCGCCGCAGTCGTTGGGTTCGGGGCAGCAGGAGATGCCCTTTGCCATGGTCTATGGCAAGGCGGTTATGCAGATGCCTCAGGATTTGTATATCCCTCCTGAGGCGCTGGAGGTGTTCCTCGATGCCTTCGAAGGGCCGCTGGATTTGCTGCTTTACCTGATCCGGCGGCAGAACATCGACATTCTCGATATCCCGGTCGCTGACATTACCCGGCAATACATGGGCTATGTCGAGCTGATGAAAGTGGTGCAGTTGGAGCTGGCCGCCGAATATCTGGTCATGGCCGCCATGCTGGCCGAGATCAAGTCGCGTCTGTTGTTGCCCAGACATGTTGAAGACGAAGACGAAGAGCACGATCCGCGCGCCGAACTGATCCGTCGTCTGCAGGAATACGAGCGCTTCAAACAGGCCGCCGAGGAAATCGACGGTTTGTCCCGGGTCGGCCGTGATCTGGCCCTGGCCAGCGCCGAGGCCCCCGTGGTGCAGGCGCGCCGCAGCCATCCGGATGTCGATATGGCCGAGTTGATGCTGGCGTTGTCCGAGGTGCTGCGGCGGGCAGACATGTTCGAAAGTCATCAGGTTACCCGCGAACTGCTGTCAACCCGCGAACGCATGGCCGAGGTGTTGGCGCGGCTGAGCGGTCAGGCCTTTGTGCCTTTCGTCAGTCTGTTTAGCGTGGCCGAAGGCAAGCTCGGCGTGGTGGTGACCTTTATGGCGGTGCTGGAGCTGGTCAAGGAGCAACTGATTGATCTGGTGCAGAGCGAGCCCTTTGCGCCCATTCACGTCAAGGTACGAGGTGAGCATGTCACAACCGATGCTTGAGCGGATCATTGAGGCGGCTTTGCTGGCTGCCGGTCGGCCGCTGTCGCTGGAGCGTCTGCGTGAGCTGTTTGACGAGGACGATGCTCCGACGCTGGAGGCCTTGCGGCAGGCCTTGGGCAATCTTGTCGAGCAATATCAGCAACACAGTTTCGAATTGCGCGAAGTGGCCAGTGGCTGGCGCCTGCAGGTGCGCGAGAGTTATGCCCCCTGGGTTGGTCGGCTGTGGGAGGAGCGTCCCCAGCGTTATTCCCGTGCCATGCTGGAAACCCTGGCGCTGATTGCCTACCGTCAGCCGATCACCCGTGGCGAGATTGAAGATGTGCGCGGTGTGGTGGTCAGCAGCCAGATCATCAAGACCCTGCTCGAGCGTGAGTGGGTGAGGGTGGTCGGCCATCGTGATGTGCCGGGCCGGCCAGCCATGTATGCGACCACGCGGCAGTTCCTTGATCACTTCAATCTGCGCAGTCTGAGTGACTTGCCGCCGCTGGCGGCGATCCGCGATCTGGATCAGCTTGAGCCTGAATTGGCCCTGCAGGACGAGGGTGTGGACGCCGATCAGGACAAGGACACGCCCTGGATGCCGGTGGAGCCCTTGCAGCCACTGGATCAGGCCGGTGCCGAGAGTGGCTTCCATGTGTTGCTGGATGAGCTCAATAACATGGAGTCCAATCTTAAAACCGACTTTGATGATTACCAGCCCGAGCAGCAGGTTGATGACGACCCGACCGATGATCGGCAGCCCTGACAGGCGGCTGGCTGGCGGCACGATGCGGTGGTAGACTGCGCGGTCAATTGAACAGTACACCGGGAGGTGCCCAGCATGACCGATATCCCCTCAAGCCCCGTCAGTGGCGAAAAACTCCAGAAAGTCCTTGCCCGTGTGGGTCTCGGTTCGCGCCGCGAAATCGAGAGCTGGATCGCCGCTGGGCGTATCACCGTCAATGGTCAGCCCGCCACCCTGGGTTGTCGGGTCGACAGCCTGGATCAGATTCTGGTCGATGGTCGTCCGGTCAAGCGTGATATTGAAAACGAAGAAGCCCGCCGGGTTATGATTTATAACAAGCCCGAGGGTGAAGTCTGTACCCGCGACGACCCCGAAGGTCGCCCGACCGTATTCGATCGGTTGCCGCGTCTGCGTCATGGCCGCTGGATCAATGTCGGTCGTCTGGATATCAACACCTCGGGCCTGCTGCTGTTCACGACCGACGGTGAGTTGGCCAATCGCCTGATGCACCCTTCCTATCAGATGGATCGCGAATATGCGGTCCGGGTCATGGGTGAGGTGGATGAAGAGATGATCGAGCGTCTGAAAACCGGCGTCATGCTGGATGACGGCCCGGCACGCTTCACCGATGTGGTGGCCTCCGGTGGTGAAGGTATCAATCGCTGGTTCCACGTCTGTCTGATGGAAGGCCGCAACCGCGAAGTGCGGCGTTTGTGGGAATCCCAGGGCATGCGCGTCAACCGCCTCAAGCGCGTACGTTTCGGGCCGGTTTTCCTGGGCCCGGAATTGCCAGTGGGTCGCTGGCGGGAAATGAAGCAGAACGAGATTGATGCGCTGAGCAAAGAGGTCGCGCTTGAGCCGGTGTCCTTGCCAGCCCTTAAAACCAGTGACAAGGAAAAGCAGCAGCGCCTTGCGCGCAAGCCATCCATGCATCAGGCGCGGACCATCAAGCGCGGCAAGGGGCATCATTCCAGCAAGCGTTGAAATTGAGTTGGGTGGGCTGCGGTTCGGATGCGCAAGTGTGACGTAAAATTGGCGCTTGATAATTACTTTGTTTCAGACCGTCAAGTTTAAAGTGTGACCAAGTTGTCATTACAGGTCGATTTGATTAGTATCTCGCATCTAATAATCCGACATGTTGACAGTGAGGTTGACGATGCGCACTCGTGGCTTGGGCAAAAAGCAGTCTGTGGGAAGCACCCTGCATGGCTCCCGACAGTTGACCCGCCACCCCCTGACAGCGCTTATGCTGGCTTCAGGCCTGCTGCCCGGCTGGGCCATGGCCAATGACATCACCCTGTATGATGGCAGTGGTCGTGTTGCTGGCCCGGGTGTGACCCAAACCACTATTGATGTCGACGGCAACGTCACGGATATCACCACGGCCACCGTACGCGGCAAGGCCGGTTTCAACTCCTTTGGCAATTTCCGGGTTTCCGAGGGCAATACCGTCAACCTGCATGTGCCCGGCGCGGCCAGCCATCTGGTCAACCTGGTTCATGATTCCCGCGCTGAAATCAATGGCACCCTTAATGGTTTGAAAGGCGGCAAGGTCGGTGGGCATATCCTGTTTGCCGATCCGCATGGCTTTGTCGTTGGCAGCAGTGGCGTGGTCAACGTCGGCAGCCTTACCGTCACCACGCCGAACATGGCGACCATGGACGAGTTGCTGCGTGTGGCCACCGTTGATGGTCACGTCAATGCCGAACAGGCCAATGCCTATATCGATTCGCTGGCTGCCGGCCAGTTACCCAGTGTGCAGGCCGAAGAAGATGGCTCCAATGCCATTGTCATCCAGGGCATGGTCAACACCAATGGCAGTATCAATCTGCATGGTGCATCCGTTCTGATTGAAGCCTCCGCCGGTTTGCAGGCGGGTACCGATATTGCCCAGGCGGTGTTCGCCAGTACCGTGAATACCGAGGGTCTGGCGATTGGCGCAGGCGTTGCCAGGGAAAACGGCGGTATCCTGATTACCGCGGCAGACCAGGTCGAGATCAGCGGTGAACTGGCCGCCCTGATGGCCGATGACAGCGGCGCCAGTGTTGCTATTGCGGCCAATCGCGCAGTGACCCTGTCCGATGATGCGCTGATTGATACCCGTGGCCACGCCGGGGAAGATGGCGGCGCTGTGATCATCGAGGCGCCCAGTCTGGCACTGAATGACAATGCGCGGATCGTTACTGCTGCCTCTGGTGCCGGCCAGGCTGGCGATATCACCCTGAATGCCTTGAGTGATCTGAGCTGCAGCTTCTGCGATGAGTCTGCCGAGCCGCAGACTCTGGACGAGCTGAAGCAGGGTATTGAAAGCCAGGCCAATCCCTGGTTGTCGGCCAACCTCGGCAAGGCCGAAATCATCATTGGCGAGAATGCCGAGCTGGATGCCGGGCAGGTCGATGACGACAGCCTGGCCGGCGACTTGAACCTGAATGCCTTTGCCATCAATCGTCAACTGGCCGGCTATGCCGAGGCCAGTGCCCGTATTGAAGTCAACGGCAGCCTGACCGGCAGAGAGATCAATCTGCACGCCGACAGCCGTGCCGAGGTAGCCCGGGATGTGCTTGGCTCGCTACTCAACACCGATGCGCTGAAAGACGATATTGCTGCACTCAAGGACCTGAATAACTGGGGTGAAGAAGAAACCTGGGGCAACATCCTCGACACCCTGTACGAGCCAATAGCGGCCTATGAAAACACCGATAGCCGTGATGCCTTTCTTGAGACACCTACCAACTTTACCGAACTCACGGTACTGGTACCTGGGCTGTCAGCCTATATTGCCAAGGCCGACTCGCAGGTTGTCATAGGCTCGAATGCCAGCTTGATGGCCAGTGCGGATATCCATCTGCAAGCCGATGCCAAGCGCACGGTAGATAGCTCGACCTGGCAAATTCCGGGTCTGGGCAGCAAGATTCCCTTTGGTTTCAGCGCCGCCTATGGCCAGATTTCAGGTATCACCGCGGTTGATGTGCTTGAGGGCGCCAGCCTGGAAAGCGGTAACGACCTGTCGGTGCTGGCGCACAGCCAGAATACCCTCAGCGTACTCTCCGCAGCGGAAAACAGCGTTGATGGTAATGGTAGTGCGCTGAAAACCATGGGTCTGGGCTTTGGTATGGCCATGAGCGATACCGAAACCCGGGCTGTGGTAGAGCAGGGCGTGCTGCTGGATGTAGCGCGTGATGTGAACGTCACTGCCCTGACCGAGCAAAGCCTCAAGAATACGGTCAGCTTCAAGGCCAGCGGCGAAGGCGCGACCGGGGGGCCGGCCATCGGCCTGTCGATCCTCAACAGTACCACCCGGGCTGAATTCAGTGCCGATCTTGCCGGTGCGCGCGACCTCAATCTGACCGCGGCCAATCTGGTGCATGGGCAGAATCTGTCGGTGACCGTTGAAGCCGGTGCGTCAGAGCCGGGGTATCTCGACAAGCTGAAGACCAAGGCCAAGGAACAGGTTGCCGATCCGGTCACCAATTATCTGGGTGATGCAGTCAAGGGCCTGTTTGGTATCGAGCCCAAGGCCCCCTCCGAGGACACGCCGGCAACCCCGACTGACAGCCAGTTCCGTCTGGCGTCGGCCTTGGCCATCAGCCTCGCCGATCATCGTGTTGAAGCGGTACTGGGTAGCGCCGATGCGGCCCCGGCCCTGGATTTGAGCGGTGATCTGAGCGTACAGGCACTGCAGCGCCAGAGTGATATGCACACCAGTGCGCAAAGCAAGGTCAATGCTTCAGCCAAGCGCGACGATGGCAGTGTCGATGGCGCTGCTGTCAGTCTCAGTGTGGCGGCGGTTTACAGTGAACTGGATCAGACCACCCATGCGATCGTCGGTGATGGGGCGAATGTCACGGCGGCGCGTATCGGCGTTGGTGCGCAGAACAGTCAGCCGCTGAATCTGCTCGGCCTGGATCGCTGGAGCTCGTTGGATGAAGTGTATGCCAACCTCAAACTGCTGGTTGAACAGAAGCAGGGCATCGTCGGCAAACTGGCGACCCAGTACGCCAACTCCACCGGCCAGGCCGATACCCTCGGTATGGCGGGCTCACTGTCGATTCTGCAGAACAATACCGATGCCAGTGCCTGGGTTGGCGACAATGCCACCCTGACCGCCACGGCGCTGGATGACGATAGCTGGACCAGCAACCCGCTGGATATCCTGCCGGTGATTGACGATGACGAAGCCCGTCAGGGGCTGCTGGACCTGTCCTGGACCTGGGCTGCGCCAGTCAGCGTGCGGGCCGAGAACCAGCTCGAGCAACTGGCGGTTGCCGGTAATTTCGATGCCCTGTTTGGGGTAACCAGCGATGGCGGCGCGGTCGGCGCTGGCGTCAACGTTCAGATAACCAACAACCGTGCCGTGGCCGGTATTGGCGCTGGCGGCACTGTTGTTAGCGAGGCGCTCGATGTCAGCGCCCTGCAGGACGAAATGATCATTGGCCTGAGCCCCTCAGCGGGCAAGGGTGCCAGTGTGGCTGGCAATGGCTCGGTGGTGGTCAGTGTGGTTGAAGGCACCGTGCATGCGTCGGTGCACAGCAGCACCGATGTGACGGCTGACCGGGTAAATCTGGATGCCGAACACAGGCTGGGCGTCTGGAGCGCGGCAGGGGCGCTGGCGGCTTCCGAGAACGTCGGCATCGGTGCCGGTGTTGCGGTGAATGTGGTGAATACCGATGTCTATGCGCTGGTGGGCGACAACAATCTGCGTGCGTCAGACAAAAACAGCTGGCGGCCAGAGAGCATGGCGGCGGGGCTGGTGGATGCAAGCTCGGGTAACTGGCTGGTCGATGAGCTGAGTCTCAGCGCCCAGAGTTCCGGGCAGAGTGGCGCCTTCTCGGTGGCTGGGGCACTGGCCCGCTCCGAGGAAGAGCAACAACAGCAGGATCAGGTGGCCGCTGAAAGCGGTGGTGCCGACAAGGGCAGTCAGGAAAAGGCCGGTAGTCTGGGTGAAGTGATCAAGACCTCTCTGACCAATGGTCTGGCGCTGTTGACCGGGGAGGTCACCGCGGCCAAGGACAAGACCGTCGAGCAGGGTGAAGCGGCCCTCGACAAGATCGGTGAGTATTGGGGCAAGCTGCAGGGCATTTTTGACGGCAGCGGTGGTGGTGGCGATGAGGGCAGCAGTGATCCGGCCGAAGGGTTCAGTCTGGCTGCCGCCGCGGCCGGCAGTGTCAATGTCTCGGCACAGAAAAACCGCAGTCATCTGGGCAATATCGTACTGGATCCGCGCAGCATCGATGGCGGCAGTCAGGTCAATGTACTGTCGCTGAATCAGACACACCAGTTCAGTGGCGCCGGTGCCGGTGCCCTGACCCTGTCGGGTGGCGGCGACAAGAGCGAGTTCAGCGCCGCGCTGTCCGGCGCCATGGCCTTCAATCAGTTGAACAATGTCACTGAGGCCAGCGTGGTCAATGTGACCCTGACCGACAATGATCTGTTGAATGTGCAAGCTGCCAGTGGCGGTGATCAGATTGCTCTGGGTCTGGGTTTGTCGGTGGCCACAGGTGGTGAAACCAACGTGGCTGTTGCACTGTCGGGCTCTGCCGGGGTGTTTGGCAACCAGACCCGCGCCTCAGTGGTCGATTCGGTTATTCAGCAGCGCGCCGATAATCCCGGCAGCATCGCGGTCAATGCCTATGACCGTTCGCGCAACCTGCTTGGTGGTGGCGCCTTTGCCGTGAGTACCGACAAGGGCGGCAGCGGCGGTGGCTCGGTGGTTGTCGCGGTCATGCAGAATCAGCTGGAAGCGGAGTGGCTTGGCAGCACGGCCACCGATTTTGCCAGTCTGGATGTCAAGGCCAACAGTGCCTCACGGGTACTGGCTGGCGCCCTTGGCGTGGCAGTCAGTACCGGCTCCGAAAGCGGTGCTGGTGCCGGCTCGCTGTTTGTCGTGATCATGGATAACCAGGTCAAGGCGCGAGTCGATAAAACCGATAACGCAGACTCTTC
This sequence comes from Gammaproteobacteria bacterium HGW-Gammaproteobacteria-11, assembly GCA_002840055.1. Lineage (GTDB taxonomy): Bacteria > Pseudomonadota > Gammaproteobacteria > Pseudomonadales > Pseudomonadaceae > Halopseudomonas. Next base: position 195,306 of record PGZJ01000004.1, read on the forward strand.
ACTGAACGGTGGCAACGTCACCGTGTCGGCGGCCAGTGTCGCCGGGTTGGATGCACTGGACAGCATTTTTGTTCACGATGCCAGTGCCTCGGGCACCCTGCTCAACAGCGGGCTGGATCTGGATGGCACCAATACCACAGCGCAAATCGAGGTCGAGTCGCAAACCAACGATGAGCTCTTTGCCGAAAGTGATGAAGGCTTTGATACCGATGCGGCTGAGGGCAGCAGTGGTGCCGATACCACCACCCGCAACCTGTTTGACAATGGTTCGATAGCCGGTGAAGCGGTATTGGGCATTGCCGGGACCCTGGCGGCCACCGGCGGCAAGACGGCGGTCGGCGGGGCCTTTGGTGTGGTCTATAACGGCAGTGACTATGCCGCCAGTATTGCCAATACCGATATTGATCTGAGCGGTGACCTCAAGGTCGCTGCGCGCAATGAAACCGATGTGCTGGCGGGTGCCATAGGTGCCGCCGGAGCACAGAATATCTCGGTTTCCGGTTCGGCCACCGCCCTGATCGGACGGGGTACCGTCAGCGCCAATCTGGATATGACCGATCGCACTCTGGTTGCCGATGATCTGGTGGTTGAAGCGCTGAAAACCGGTGGTTTCTATTCGCTGGCCGGCAGCATTTCCGCCAGCAGTAATACCGTGGCAGTCGGTGGTGCCTTCAGTATCAATGATATGCAGCAGGGGTCCACGGCCCTGGTGCAGGGTGGTACCTATCAGTTGAGTGGCGATGCCACCCTCAGTGCCGCGCAGCAGAGCCGCATCATCACGGCTGCACTGTCTGCCGCAGTATCGGCCAGCGGAGTCGGTGTTGGTGCGGCCATGACCTACAACCGCATTGCCGACACGACGACGGCCGAGTTGCTGCAAGCTGAGCTGACGGCGCGGGATCTGACTATCGCGGCCAGCCAGCCCAATCTGGGTGCCAGCATCTGGTCGCTGGCCTTCAATCTGTCTGCCGGTGGCGGTAGTGCCGGCGTTGGTGCTGGCGTCGCGGTCAACCTGATCGACGCCGAGCGTGCGGCCAGGATTACCGGCAGCACGGTCAATCTCAGTGGTGATGCCAGCCTGACCTCGGCGCTGGATGGCGAAATCTGGAGTATCGGTATTGATGCCGCCGGTGGTGGAACCGCCGGCGTTGGCGGCTCATTCGCTTTCAACAACATCAGTGGCAAGGACGAGGTAGTCATCAGTGATTCCAGTCTGGTCGCCACTGACAGTGGTCAGAGCCTGTCGCTGGACGCCAGCGCCGGTAACGGTATTACCATCGCTTCATTGGCGGGCTCGGTCACCGGCGGCGGAACCGCTGCTGTGGGCCTGGCCGCCTCGGTCAATCGCATTGATGCCGATCGTACGGCGCTGATCAACAACAGCACAGTCACCGATTTTGCCAGTGTCGAGCTCAAGAGTGGTGTTGAGCAGGCCATCTATTCGATCGCCGTAGCCGGTGGCGGTGCGGGCACCGTAGCGGTCAACGGTGCGACGGCCACCAATATTCTGGACGGCACCGAACGCGCTGCCGTTGTTGGCAGTACCCTGGATGTCGGCAGCCTTGATCTGTCTACAGCAGAGGGCAAGCGTACGATCTGGAGCCTGGGTCTGGTACTCAACGGAGCCGGTACGGCCGCCGTGGGTGCAGCCAACGTCAATAACATCATTCTGGCCAAGCGCATTGCCGAGATTGATGATGCTGAGCTGACCCTGAATGGCACGCTGTCGTTGGCCAGCGGCGGCGATGCATTGATTCGTTCTGCCGCGCTGGGTGGTGGTGGTGCCGGTACAGCGGCTGTGGGTGCCTCCGTTGCGGTCAATGTGGTCGACGGTGAAGAGACCGCACGTATCAAGGACGCCAGCGTTTCAGGCGCCACCGCACTGACTGTGGAAGTCACCCGTGGCGAAGTGGATATCAAGACTCTGGCCGGCAACGTCCAGGGTGGCGGCACCGGCGCCGGCGCCGGCGCGGTGGCCATCAGCACGATCAGCCAGCGCCGTCAGGCACTGGTCGAGAATACGGCGCTCACGCTGTCTGCCGCTGCCCCTGCGCGCGTTGAGGCGCTGACCACGGCGCGTATCGATACGCTGGCCCTCAGTGGCGCCGGTGCCGGTACGGCGGCCGCTGTGTTCTCGAACACCAGTAACAACATTGATGCCAAAACCTACGCCAAGGTGTCCGGCAGTAGCGGCAGCATGGACAACCTGCAGATCAAGGCTACTGATAATTCGCAGATCAACTCCCTGTCCGGTGGCATTGCTGGTGCAGGCGTTGCGGCAGTGGGTGTGGCGACGGCGGTCAACCGGGTTGCCAACGATATCGAAGCCAGCCTGACCGGTGCGCGCAACGGCAGTGGTTTCACGCTGAACGATCTCAGCGTGCAGGCCCGATCTGACGCCAGCATACAGACCATTTCGGTTTCCGGCGGTTTCTCGGGCACGGCGGCAGTCAATGGCGGCGTTGCCACCAGCATGCTGGATACCAACACCCGTGCGCTGATCAGCGATGGCGCCCGCGTGGTGGCGCAGAACAATGTGGCGGTGGTTGCCTACAACCGCGATCTGATTGACTCCTATGCCGGCGTGGTGGCTGGCAGCGGCAATGCCGCCGTGTCCGGCATTCTGACCGTCAATCTGGTACAGAGTGATACCGAGGCAGCCATTCGTGGCGACAGCACGCGCGTCACTGCGCTGGCCTTGGGTACAGGCGTATCGGTGGATAACGGCCTGGTAACCAATGCACCCAATACCCAGTTCTGGGCCGATGAGGAAGCCTTCAATCCGGTGGCCGATCTGCAGACCGGTTCGGAGGTCGTTCGTGGCGTTGCGGTACGCGCCACCACGCTGCAACAGGCTGGTCAGATGAGCGTCAGCGCAGCAGTCTCGCTGGTGCCTATTGGCAGTGCCTCGGTTGGCGGTGTGAGCAACACCAGTGTGCTGGGCGGCTCGACCCTGGCGACCATTGATCAGGCGCTGATCAACCAGGATAACGCGGGCGCAGCAACGGCACAGCAGGTGAGTGTGGCGGCCCATGCCCACAGCTACAGCTTTGGCGGTGTATTGAATGCGGCGCTGTCGCTGGGTGCCGCAGCTGTTGCGGTAACGGCTGATGCCGGCGTGATCAGTCGTGATGTGACCGCGCAAATCAGTGGCGCAACGGTAACCAGCCGCGGGCAGACCCGGGTCAAGGCCGGCTCAACGCGCTCGGCCAGTAATATTGTCATCAGCGCCTCTGGCGCTATTGTTGGTGTGGCCGGCAGTGCCAGTGTGCTGGTACTGGAAGGCAGTACCCAGGCACTGGTGGATGATGCCAGCCAACTGACCGTGGGCAGCTTGGCGATCAATGCTGACGCGACTAACTACCTTTCAGCCTCAGCCAATACGGCTAGCGGCGGCGCGGTGGGTGCCGGGGCCGGTGTGGGGGTTGGCTACAACAACAGCACAGTGCGTGCCTGGCTGGGTGGACAGCCCGGCAGTGCTGAAGGACGCACCCGCGTCACGACGGCTGGGGCGGTCAGCGTCGAGGCGGCCAGTGTTACCGAGGCCCAGGCTCTGAGTGTCAGTATCAGTGGTGGTGGCACAGCCGCAGCTGGCTCAGTCAATGTGTTGATCATTGAGAACGTTACCGAAGCCGGTGTGGGCGTAACCGATATCGGCAGCAGTGGCAATCGTGCGGCGAGCCTCAAGGTGGATGCCTACGACCGTCTGGATGTTACCAGTGCAGCAGGTTCGGCTGCTGCTGGTGGTGTTTCACTGGGTGCCAGTGCCAACGTACTGGTAGCCAATAACGCTACCCGCGCCATGCTGCTGGATAGCCAGGCCTGGGTCAGTGGTGCAGTGGATGTGAACGCGCTGCGCGAAAGTGATGTCGAGCTCTATACCGTTACTGGCGGAGTTGGCGGCAGCGCCGCACTGGGTGGCAGCATAGGCATGATCATGCTCGGCTCGGGTTCTACCCAGGTCGATGACAGCGATGCCATGGACGAGCTGAACAGCGGTAACAATGGCACCTTGTCGATGGTCGATGGCTTTACGGCGCGCGAGACTGCCGAGACTGAATACCAGACCATGGAGCTGGACCAGGATACGGGTGAATACCGACAGGTAACCCGGAGCAATTCGGCTGATACCGACTGGTTGAATCAGCAAGGCCAGATCGGCTCCAGTGCCGACCGCCTCCAGGCTGGCGATACCTACAAGCATGAAACCCTGGCACGGGTCAGCAACAGCCAGATCAACACCCTGGGGCATTTCAATATCAATGCCGAAGACCGGATCTATAACCGTAATCTGAGCGGTTCGGCCCAGGCGTCCGGGACAGCCGCGGTGGGTGCTGCGGTGTCCTTTACCTTGTCCAATGCTCGGGTAGCTGCCGAGCTGAACGGTGGCAGCAGTCAGTCTGCGCTGCTGGATATCAGCGGCCTGGCGCGTACCCTTGATGGGCATGACGACGCCGTTGAAGTGGAAGCCTATACCGGTGCCGCCGGTTTTGGTGTTGGTCTTGGCGCCGCCTTGGCCATCGGTCAGATGCGCAATGACATCAGCAGCAGCGTGAGCGGGGCGCACAGCAGCACGGGCGCAATCAACCTGAATGCCAGCGACCTGCTGGATCTGGATATCGACGCTCTGGGTGCCAGCGCCGGTGCTGCTGCAGTGGGCATCGTGGTCGCTACCGGGGCGCGTGACAGCAACGTTGAGGTGCTGGTCGCCGATGACGCCGCGTTGTATGCCAGCGCGATCAACCTGACCGCCCGTGGTGAGGGTGGTATCGATGTGTATGGTCTGGCCGCCGCAGGCGGTCTGTTTGGCGCCGGAACCGGAGTGGCCTCAGTGGCGCTGGAAAGCACCCGTGTGGAGGTGCTGGTTGGTGACGATGTAATACTGGATGGCCGCACGGGTGGCGTATCACTCAGCGCCAGCGTACTGCCGCAACTCAATGCCTATGCACTGGGAGCTAGCGTAGCCGGGGGCGTTGCCGTCGGGGCATCCTATGCCCGGGCACAAACGGCCAATACCGTGACGGCCAGCCTGGGTGACCGCGCTGATGTGCGCGGCACCGGTGGGCTGCGCCTGAAGGCAGAACTTGAATACAACCGCGTTGGCAGCGAGATAGATCCCGATCAAGCCAATGTCCGTGCCGAGTCCATTGCTGGTAGCGGCGGTCTGTTCCTCAGCGCCAATGCGACCATTGCCGAAGCCTTCAACACCGCCAGTGTCAGTGCGCTGACCGGTACGCATCTGAAGCTGCCTTCAGGCCGCATCGAGATTCTGGCTGATGGTCGCAGTCATCAGTATGCCGATGCCCTAGGTGTAGCCGTGGGTGGTCTGGCGGTAGGCGCCTCGGTGGCCAAGGCTGAATCGGACAGCACGACACTGGCGCGTCTGGGTAATTTTACCAACGACCGCGATGGCGCTGCGCTGATCAGCGATCTGCTGGTCAATGCCAACGCCGAGGATATCAATCAGGCCAAGTCGGTGGCTGGTAGTGGTGGCGTGATTGCCGGTAATGCGTCGGTAGCCAGCACTCGTACCGAAGGTTCAGCGACCGCGCAAATCGGTGACTCAGTGCAGATTGCCATGCGCAACCTGTCGTTGACCGCCGAGTACCGGGCGATCTATGGCACCCATGCGAACTCGGTGAATGCCGCGTTGGCGGGTGCCAGTGGCGCGGGTGGGGTAAACCGTGTGTTTGCCAACAGCCTGGCCAGTATTGGTCAGAACAGTCAGCTGGCAGCAGCACAGGACCTGGTCGTCACCGCCAACAATAATATTTTCAGTCGTCACCTGGGTGAAGCGGCTTCCGGTGCCGGTGGCGGCGTGATCAGTGGGCAGGCGGTTTACAGTGATACCTTGATCAACAGCACGGCCCATGTCGATGTGGGCAACAACGTTGAGCTGCTCGCCGGTCTGAATGCCGCTGATTACAGCTCTCGCCTGTTGCTGCGTGCCTTCACCCGTATGCAGGTGACCGAGTCTGTGACCCTGAGCACCGGTGGCGCTATTGCCGGTGGTGGCGTACGCGTCGACAGTGAAGCGAATCTGAATAACACCGTGACTATCGGGACCAACAGCTATCTGTTCTCCAGTGGCTCGCTGGGCGCGGGCACCTATAGTCAGGCCGGCATGTCCCTGGAGGCGCTGGCCAGCACCTGGGGCGCAGCCGGCGTGGCCGATGCGCGGGTTGATGGTGACCTGAACTCCAACCAATTACTGTCGGTTGGCAGCAACACCCTCATGGAGGCGTTGGGCAACATTACACTGACTGCGGGTGATGATCCGGAAGGACTGTGGCAGAACACCCTGCAGTTGAACTCTGTGGCGCATAGCTCGGTGCGCGGCATCATTGCGGTGCCCACAGTAGGTGCGGACGCGCATATCAATAACCAGGCCAACACCGTGCTGGCCTCCGGCAGTCAAGCGTTGGCTGCACGTAATGTTCGAGCCGGTAGTTACTACGGCCTGGTCAGTGCCCTGGCCGATGGTGAGGCCCGCGGTTATCAGCTGGGTTTCATCCCGGTGACCAGCCGTAACAGCAACGCCAATATCAGCCGCAACATCACCGCTACCTTGAACGGCACGCTGCTGGCCGGTCGTTACCATGAGCTGCTGATCCATATTGCCGCTAACGGCACTATTACACAGTCTGCGGGTTTACCCGTCAGTGCCGTGCGGATTACCAACTTCAATCCACGTCAGTTCCTCGATACCTTCACTGACATGGATGAAGTGACCCGCGGGGTTATTGAAGGCACGATTTCCGGCAGTAATGTTGGCGCTATCGAGCTGGGTGACATGTTGGCTGCTGGTGGTACCGTGACCATTAATGCCGATAGCCTGTTCGGTAACGGTACCTTGACCGCGAATGGTGGCCCACGTATCGAAGTGATCAACCAGAGCGCCAATTACCTGTTGGTTGGCAATGCCCTGATCCCCGATCAGCCCGGTGGCCGGGTGTTCTTCACCGGTGCAGCCGCGCGTTCGCAGTTCAATGGTCAGGTCAACGAAGTAGCTGCTGACCGGCGTGCCGAGATTCGTATCGACAACAGTTTTGGCGGCAATGTCGGTAATGTCAGTTACGGTCCGGCGATCTTCCTGGTGGGCGATATTCTCAATCAGGGTGGTCTGATTCATATCTCCAATGCCAAGGGCTCGCTCGGACAGTTTGGTCTGACCTATGGCCAGCAGGTGCTGGTGGAGATTCCGAACGGTTCAATGACGGTCTTCCAGCCCAACGATTACTGGTCCATCAACAGCAACCCGTTCTCGGAGTGGCGTTCCTTTGCCGGCGTGACCGGCTCGGCTAATGTTGCCCTGGAATATATTGCCAGTTCTGTTTTCGGTGGCGGCAATTCAGCAACCCTGACCGGCACCATGGTTTACCGTGGCAGCTTTGACAGCGACTCATCGGGTTCCAGTGTGGTGCTGTTCGGCGGCTGCCTGCCGGCATCCATAGGTTCAGCACTGAACTGCAGCGAAACCACAGCGCGCTCATTCAACGGTGGTGCCTTCCAGTTCCGCGGCATTGATAATGCATCGTCATGGATGCCCATCATCAACTACCGCGCTCTCTACAAGAGTGCTGTCAATTATGAGCAGGGGAGCATTGGCAGCGGCGGTGACGGCCGTCGGGTGGTGGGTGGTCAGGTTGGTATTCAAGCACGTTATATCGATATCAACGGCACCATCACCAGTGGCATGGCGACCAACCGTTCGGTAACCATCAGCGCCGATCTGGATACCTGGATCAGTCAGCATGGCTGCTCAAATGGCTTGTGTGTCGAGGCGGTGGATATTCCTACGCATCTGCTCACCGCCACCAGTGGTCAGCCAATCGGAGCCAAGTACGATTTCGTCAATCAGCGTATTCAGCTGGATGACGTCAATGCCTCCGGTGGTGGTTTCATCTATATGCGTGGAGGCATCATCAGCACCAATCCGGCGGGTCGCATCGAGGTCAACAATGGCTTCGGTGAAGTGGTCATTGACAACCGCTCGGCGCAGCAACTGCAACTCGGTGATATCGATACCGGGGTGGGTTCGGTGGGTATTGTACAGATTGTTGATACCTTCAAGACCACCACCGGTGGCCAGCATCTGAGTACCTGGTATGTGCATGATCAGAACAACGGTCTCAGCGTATACGACAACCGCAACGGCGCCAATTCGGTCCTGAATGCCTATCGCATCTCCAGCTCGATGGCGAGTTCAACCAGCTACAATCCGCTCGCCAACCTGCGTTTTGAATGGTATCAGCAAGCCACGCTGTCACGGGTTGTGAACAGGGATGGAGATAATTTCTCGGTCAGCAACTGGGTCTGGAACGATGTGGCCTTGAACGACCCCTGGTTTGTTTCCTCTGGTCAGGTGGTGACACGGGCCGTGGACAATGTCTATGAGCAGACTATCAGCGGCAGCCTGGGCAGCTATTACAACCAGGGAGTCAATTACCATGGCTGTGAAGGCGGTCTGGGCTCGAGTTGCAACTGGGGTTTCACGGCCAGCGGTCAGTATCCTGAAGGCCATGGCCGTGCGGGCGAATATTATGCACAGTGGGTATACCGGATGCCGCAGTCTGCGTCGCTGCGTATCGACCACTCGGTCAAGGCTGACAACCCGTTCCAGATAGCCTTCGTCGGCAATTCAGCCGGTTTGATTGATGCTAAGACCAACAATAACCTGATCATTGGCGGACGGCTTAACAACCCCGGTGGTCTGACGCGTTTGACGGCCGCTGAGAACATCATCAATGGTAGCGACGGCAGCAGCTTCAGCCGCGAACTGCAGATGACAGCGGGTGGCTTCATTGGCCAGGATGGCCGTGCTGTGGTCGCCGGTCTTGCGGGCAATGGCATATTGCAAGCCAGCTCCGGGGCCGCAGGTATCAATCTCGACCTTACCTCCAGCGCGCTGGTACGCAGTATCAATGCCGGTAATGGTCTGGGCGATGTGGTGGTAAGGGTCAATGGCGACCTGGGGGCCATTGCCGGGCTGTCATCCGGCACCGCCCATGTACTGGGTCGCAACCTTGACCTGTATGCCACAGGGGGCATTGGCAGTGACAGCACTGCGCTGCGGGTCATAGCCCGTGAGCAGGCTACTGCCGCTGGTGGCAGTACCCATGGCAACCTGGACGCCTTTGCGGTACGGGATGTGTTCATCAATGAAATCGAGGGCGATGCCTGGGTAGGCCAGATAGTCTCGGAAACCGGCGACGTCTCGCTGCGGGTCGAAAACGGCTCGCTGTATGATGCCGGCCAGCGTCTGGCCTCGGATACCCTGGATGAAACCCAGCGCCAGCAGATCTGGGAAAAGCTCAAGCTCACCAGTGAGTTCGGTGCCGAAGACAATATTCAACAGGGCACAGTCAAGCCCTTCGAAGATCAGGTGGTCAGTCAGTACCGTGAATACTGGCGCCTGCGCGAACTTGGCAGTCTGCAGGGTGACAGCTTTGTGCTGGACGCTGACAGTCTGGACTTTTACCGCCCACTGGCCGAGTTGCAGGCCGGTCACGCTGGACTCAGTGATACCGAGGTGCAAGCCTTTGCTGCCGAGCGCTATAACGGCCATGCTCTGTTCTTCGAAGGGGTATTTGGTGACAACTGGGCGCAGCAGCTTGACTTCCAGGCTCCGCGCAGCGATTTCAGCTACACCGCCAGCGCGGCGCAGATTGAAGCCCTTACCCGTGATGCCATCTGGACCGAAGGTGAGCTGCGTTACGCCATCGACTCCACGGCGCTGGGCTCGGCGTCCAGCACGCCTGTAGGGGCAGCAGACCCGAATGTGTCCGGTCGCCATGTGACGCTGATCACCGGGCAGAACATCGGCCGCCTGGCTGACAGTCTGCTGATCGATTTTGCCGCCCTGCGTGCCGGTAATCTCACGCCCCAGGAAGCCGCTGCGCTGGCGATCGCCAACGCGCCGGGTGATGTCGAGCTGAACCGTGATGAGCAGGGCCAACTGGTCAGTCTGTTGGTCAATCGGACCCAGCCATTCTATGTGGCGGCCAGCGAACGCTTTGATGCCAGCAGCGGCGGAGCGCTCTACCTGCAGTCAGCCGGTGATCTGAATATCGGTACCGTGAACAGTGGCGGCAATGCACGCCTGGCAGCGGCCAGCAGTATTCTGGCAGCCAACGGCGCAGGCAGCCTGATTGTTGGCGGCGATCTGACGCTGCAGGCCGGCACAGGCAATCTGGGTACGCCAGACACGGATGAGATGCTCTCCCTGGATGTGGCCGGTCGCTTGCTGTCGGCCTCGGCCGGTCAGCACATCGGTCTGCGCTGGCTGGGTGACGACTTCCGTATTGGTCGTGTCTTCGCCGTTGGTGATCTGCGCCTGGATGCACCAAACGGTAGCCTCCTGGGCCAGTTTGAGGGACTGGCAGTCACCGGTCAAAGCATCCAGTTGAACGCCCGTGACGCTATTCTCGGTCTGGATGGCGCGGCGCTGGTTATTGATCAGTCGTCGGCGGACGGTGAACTGGCTGCGACAGCCGGTGGCGATATTCGTTTGAGTGACACCGGTGCCTTGCGTGCCGGGGTCGTCAGCGCCGGTGGCAGCCTGTACCTGAATGCCCAGTCGACACTGAGCGGACGTGATCTGCAAGCCGTTGGTGACCTGCAGCTGAACTCACCCGAAGCCATTGACCTACAGCGTGTGTCAGCGGGTGGCAATCTACTTGTCAGTTCTCTGGATACCCTGCGTCTGCGTGAGCAGGCCCTTGCCGGTGGCAATGCCACCTGGCTCGGTGCCAGTCTGAGCATGGATGCTGACAGCCTGATACAGGCGGGTGGCCTGCTGGCCATCAGTACCGACGGCGATATGTCCCTGGGTCAGTTGTACCGAACTGGTTTGGCTGAGGGCAATCTGTTCAATCTGCAGGCAGGCGGTCGTATCGAGGGCAACGGTGATGGTCAGGTCAACCTGCGCGCCGAGCGTACGGGTTCAGCCATCATGCTGGCCGAGTCGGGGATCGGCAGTGCCGCCCGGGCTTTGCTGGTTGATATGCCCGAACTGACCCGTACCGAAACCCGTCAGGGCGACATCTATCTGCGCAATCTGAGCGCACTGAGCGGCACACTGATGCGCGCCGAAAGCGGTAATATCGTGCTCGGAAATGCAGGCCAGAGCCTGCAGTTGGGGCAATTACAGGCCCTCGGCAATATCCGTTACCAGGGTGGCGATCTGCGAGTTGATCAACTGGATGCCGGCGGCTGGCTGAATACCGATGTGTCAGGCGACATGCACCTGGGGCAGGCGGAGGTTGGTGAATGGGCCGAACTGCATGGCAGCAGCACCGACGCGCAACTGGGTTGGGGTGACCTGAATGTGGGCCAGGCTCTGCAGGTCAGCGGTCCGGGCAACTGGTACGGCGACCGCGCGTCGGCCGGGCAGGATGTGCAGTTCGATGTCGGCAGCACCGATCTCGGTCTGCTGGAAAGTCGCACCGGTGATCTGCTGCTCAATGCCTCGGGCAACTTCGCTGCAGCCCAGTTGCTCAGTCCACAGGGGCTGATCCAGTTGCAGGCCGGCTCGGTTGACGTTGGTCAGGCAGAGGCAGCCGAAACCCTCAGCGTCCACAGTTTCAGCGATCTGACGCTGTTCAGCGGTCACAGTGGCGAGGACCTGACGCTGACTACCGAACCGGGCTCGTTTGGCAGTATCCGCTTTGGCCTGCTGGCCGATCCTGATGCCGAGGGCGTGCTGCAGCCAGCTCACCTGTACTCGGATGCCAATATTCTGGTGCAGACCGACGGCGATATCTTCGGCGGCAACGCCGAGGCAGTTGGTGAAGTCCGCATGATTGGCCGCAATCTGTTCTTTGGCCGGGCTGAAAGTCTGGCAGGTGATGTCTACCTTCAGGCCATCGGCGATGCCGCTCAGGGCCATGGCAATATCATCGGTCTGCTGGTAGAGGCGCATCGTGATGTGGCTATTCTGGCCAATGGCGATCTGGTCATGCCGACCGTGCGTTTCGGTGGCAGCTACTCACTCAAGGCCGGTCGCGACCTGACTGTGGGTGTCGGTCAGGATCTGGACATCAACGGTACCGCTGAAGCCGGCCGTGATCTGACCTTTGTGGTCGGTGGTACGGTTGATCTGCTGGGGGCCACAGCCGGTCGCCACTTGAGCATTCGCTCCGGTCGTGCGATCAACATTGATCAAGACATTCTGGCCGGTGGCGACATTCTGCTTGAAGCCGCCGACGGCGACATTCGGGTCGGCGGCAATGTGCTGTCCACGGCCATTCCCTATCAGGGTGAAGTGCTCAACGGATCTGTGCAGTTGCTGGCCAGTGGTGATATCAGCGCCACCGATGTGGGTGCAGCAGCCGGCAGCATTCTGGCCGATGGCCTGAGCCTGGACTTTGCCAATCTGCAGGCAGCCGATGATGTTGATCTGTTGGCCCGGGGTTCGATCCGGGTTGGCGACAGCCTCAGCGGTGGTGACCAGACCTGGCTGGCGGATGAGGACATCGGCTTCAATCGCCTGCTGGCTGAGGGTCAGGCCCTGCTGGACAGCCTGCTGGATACCCGTGGTCATCGTGCCCAGGCTGATCAGGGACTGGAGATCAATGCTGGCTGGCGCGATGGCGTCGCCTCACCTGCGACCATCGAACTGCAGGAAGCGCAGGCGCCGACCATGCAGCTGCGTGCCGGTCAGACCATTCGCCTGTGGGATGCCAGTATCGGCGAGTCGGCTGATCTGCAGGCGCAGGATATCGAGCTCTATGGCCGTCACAGCGGCAGCGGGCTGCTCAATCTGCGCGTTACCGGGTTGAACAATACCGGCGGTGCTGGTGACCGATTCCTGACCCGCCTGGATGCTACCCATGTGGTCGTCAGTGATTTGGATACGGTTTATACCGAGTTTGATACCACGGCTCTGCTGGTCGACTTTGAGAATGCCACCAATGTCGATTATCTGTTCCTGACCACGCCCCAGGCGGTGGTGACAGTGGATAACCTGAGTCCGGGTTACCGGGCTGAAGCCAATGTCCAGGTCTATGAGATGGACCAGACCTTCTGGCTCTATCAGAACACCCTGGAAACCTACACCAACGGTTATGTTCTGCACCGTGATTTCAGTCACCAGATTCGGGTGCCGAACTTTGCCGAGGGTCACCAGGATGGCGGTGTGGATTACCAGGCGATTACCGCCGCGGCTTACTCCGCCTTGCTGCTGACGCCAGACAACACGCTGTTGCGCCTGGGTGAGTTGATCAACCAGATGGGCGGCTATATGCCAACGCCTGAACAGGATATTGAGGAAGGCGAGGGTGGTCAGAGTCTGAATCTGGATATGCAGGCTTTTTCTGAAAACGGCGGGGACAAGGAGCAATCGTGGGAAATCTGACAGGGAGCAAGTTGGCCAGATTCAGTGCAGTTGGGGTTGTTGGTCTGGGGTCAGTATTCCTCACCGGTGGGCTGGCAGCGCAGGTGTTGTCACCCGGTCTGATTGATCCGAGCCTGCTGCGTGAACAGATAGAGCGTCCGCAGCAGCAGCAACTGATCGAGGAGCGGGCACGGCGAATAGAGATTCCGGCCTTGCAGGGTGAACAGGTTGAAGCCGGTGATGCCCTGCCCGATGACAGTCCGCCCTTTGTGCTGGATGAAATCAGTTTCAATGCCTCGGTGTTTCTTACAGAGGCGGAGTTGCAGGCGCTGGCGACCGCGTATGTGGGGCGTCAGATCACCTTTGCCGACCTGAATCAATTGGTCCGTGAGATCAACCAGCGCTACAGCGAACTGGGTCAGTTGACTGCCCGCGCGGTGATCCCGCCGCAGTCACTGGAAAATCGCAGCCTGCGCGTGGTGCTGGTTGAGGCCAAGGTGGACTCGGTCAACCTGGTGGGTGACACGCAGCATGTCAAAGAATCCTTCTATCGTGAGCGCTTGACGGTAGAGGGCGGTGAGGTGCTGGACAGCCCCATGCTGATCGACAACATCCGCCGTTTCAACGCCACCACGCCCGGGCCGCAAGTGAGTGCGGGCCTGGCCCCCGGTGAGCGTTTTGGCACTACGCGGGTCGACCTGGAAACCTTCGAGCCGGATCGTCTTGCCTGGTCACTGTTTGCCAATAATTACGGTAGTGAAGGCACTGGCCGTGAGCAACTGGGCGCCACGCTGAACTGGTTTTCGCCCACCGGCGTGGCCGATAACCTCGGGCTGGTGCTGGTCGGTACTTCAGGCACCCAGTATTACAGCCTGCGCTACTCCAGGCCGGTAACCCGTAATAATGCGGTGGTCTGGTTTGAGGCCGGGCGCAACAGCCTGGAGATCGAGAGCGGTCCGCTGGCCGACCTGAATGTCGAGGGCGAGTCCAGCAGCTATGCCCTGGGTTTTGATCAACCCTGGTGGTTGTCAGACCAATGGTTGTTGCTCGGTGGTATCGGCTACAGCATGCAGACCTCGGAAAATACCATTGAGGGCCTGGCCCTGAGCGAACTGGACATCCAGGAGCTGACCCTCAAGGGCCAGTTCGAATACCGCGCCCAGCCTTGGTATGTCCGTTACGATCAGCGTCTGCGGCAGTCATCGGTAGATAACAAGGTCACCGGGGATGGCGGCAATTTTACCCTCCTCAATGGTGATCTTTACGCCATGCGCGCGTTGGGTCAGCGTTATGAACTCAGCGGCAGGATGGGTTGGCAGTATGCGACCAAACAGGATGAGCTGCCCTCGGCCCTGCTCAAGCAGTTTGGCGGTATCAGCAGCATGCGTGGTTACGATCCCGGCATCATTGCGTCACCCTGGGGCGTCAACTTCAGTGTTGAGGGTTTATGGCGTTATAGTGAGCGCTGGCAGCCCTTTGTGTTTCTGGACTATGGTCGCGCGATGGAGCTGGGTGACGAGGATGTTGACCTTGCCAGTGCCGGCCTGGGCCTGAACATGCGCTGGGGCGATCGCTTTTCCGCCAGCCTGGTGGCTGCTGGAACCATGAAGGATGTCGTGCCTGATCAGGACAAGTCCCAGGTCATGCTGCAAATAGTCATTCGTTGAAAAACATTAAAAAGACGGGGAAAGAAGGATGTCAACACTGCTTTTATACAAGGAAATCAAGGCGCTCAACCGTGATCAGCACAAGTCCTTGAAGCTGAAAACCACCGGCGATTGTCAGTTTGCGGCAGACACCCATATTGTTCCTCTGGCGGGCCTTGAGTTCTTCCAGGCGGCGCGTAGCTATCCCGTGGTTTTCATCGGTGAAGGTGAGACCGTCAGTCCGATTGCCCTGCTGGGTCTGCGTGAAGGACTCAACAGTTTCATCAGCGATGAGGGTCAGTGGCGCAACAATACCTATGTACCGGCCTTTATCCGTCGCTATCCCTTTGTCCTGGCGCAGGGCGAAGACGAGCAATTCACCGTCTGTTTTGATGAGGCCTACGCAGGCTGGAACGAGTCCGAGGGACGCGAGTTGTTCTCCGAGCAGGGCGAAAACAGTGATTACCTGAACGAGATGATCACCTTTCTGCAGAACTTTACCGCCGAAATGCAGCGCACGCGCAACTTTGTAGCCCAGTTGCAGGCCCTCAAGCTGCTGGCACCGCGCACCCTGAAACTGACCCACGTCAGCGGTGAAAGCTTTATGCTCAAGGACTTTCAGGCGGTGGACGAGGAGGCGTTTCTCAAGCTGGGTGATGAGGACGTGCTGGCGCTGCACAAGGCCGGTTTCCTCGGCTGGATTTATGCCCACCTGATGTCACTGGGTAATGCCAACCATCTGTTTGAACACTACCTCGACGTCAAACAGCGTGCCGCCAAGGCGCACTGAATCAACCAATAGCCTATAGCTAGTGCTAGCTAGCGAGCCGCTGAAAACGCAGGTAGCTTTCAGTGGTTCGCTAGGCGCAGGTGCGGTTTCTGCCATTACGCTTGGCCTGATACATCAGCTTGTCACAGCGCTCCAGCAGCTCACGTCGGCTTTCTGGCTGGCGATAGGTGGCAACGCCAATACTGGCCGTGACCGGCAGAGAAACGCCGTCAATCTCAAACTGCATTTGCTCAATAGCCAGGCGAATGCGCTCGGCTACCAGCGTGGCAGGACTGTGCTCGGTATTGCCAAGCACAATGACAAATTCCTCCCCACCCAGTCTAAATACACCGTCCACTTCACGCAGACACTGACTGATGCAATTAACCGTGGCCATCAGCACTTCATCGCCATAGGCGTGCCCAAAGCGGTCGTTGATCGATTTGAAGTGATCAATGTCCAGCAGCAATATCGAGAGTGCTTGATTGTGACGTGTGGCCAGTCTGATCTCGCGCTCCAGGGTTTGCTCCAACGCCATGCGATTACCAATACCGGTCAGACTGTCGGAGTGAGCAGAGTAGACCGCCTCACGGAACAACAGGGCGTTGCGCAGAGGATAAAGCAGGGTGCCGAGCAACGATTCAAGACCAGCCAGCTGTGCCTCGGAAAAGCGCCGTGTGCGGGTGAACTGGATTTCGCCCAGATAATCGCCCTCATGGGTCATGCGATAACTGCAGCGATGCAGGCTGAGTTGGCCGATGCGCAACTGGATCTTCTGTGCTTCGTTGCGATACTCAAGCGAATCCAGCCCGAGAAAGCGGTTCAACTGGCGGAAAAACATTTCCAGCACCTGCTCCAGTTCCAGGGTGGTTTGCAGTTGCATGACCAGTTGTTGCTGCACGGCATGCAGGCTTGGGGCCGTCGCAGGCCGTTCCGGCAAGGCAGCAGTTTTGCTCGCCTGGCTCAGTTTGAGCCTGGCGGAATCGAAATCGATGGTGTTGCCCTGGGTTAACGTCATGATCAATCCTGCACAGCATTATGATTGATCAGTTCAAAGCAGAATTCGTGCCATCAATTAAAAGACCTTAAAAATCATAATGATGGCTATTTTTTTCAGGTTTATTTAACAAAAGCGGCAGAACTTTGCCGCCCTTGCGGGGCTTCAAGCTTTGCCCGTGTCAGAAAACCGTCTTACTGGGCATCAAGCGCCTGACCATTGGTACCTTTACTGTCAGGCCCAAGCAGATAGAGAAAGGCTGGCATGATGTCGGCAGGCTCCGGGTTGGTTTCCGGCGGCTCTCCCGGGTAGGCGGCAGCACGCATGGCGGTGCGGGTGGCACCGGGATTCAGGCTGTTGACGCGAATCGCGCTGGTACCGTCCTGTTCGTCTGCCAGCACCTGCATCAGGCCCTCAACGGCAAACTTGCTGACCGCATAGGGCCCCCAGTAGGCACGGCCCTTGCGCCCGACACTGGAGGACAGCAGCACCACCGAGGCGTCAGTGGCGGCGCGCAGCAGTGGCATCATTGCCTTGGTCAGCAGGAAGGGCGCGTTGACGTTGACCTGCATGACCTGCAGCCAGCTTTCCGCCTTGACCTGATCAAGCAGGGTCCGCGGACCCAGCACGGCAGCGTTGTGGACCAGGCCGTCAAGTTTGCCAAAGGTCTCGAACAATTGCTCGGCGAGGTCGTTGTAATCCTTCTCCAGAGCCGTTTCCAGGTTCAGCGGACAGAGTGCCGGTTGCGGGTAGCCGGCGGCTTCGATCTCATCATAAACCGCTTCCAGTTTGCCGGGGGTCTTGCCGATCAGCACCACAGTGGCACCGTGGGCTGCGCAGCTGAGCGCACAGGCACGGCCAATGCCATCACCGGCGCCGGTAATCAGAATGACCCGGTCCTTGAGCAGATCCTGGGGGGCGTTGTAATCAAACATCGAGGCTCTCCTGATCCAATCCTTGCTGCAGCCAGGGGCGCAGCTCGGTGGCATGGTTGACGAGGTGGCTGGCGTGCCAGCTCGCCGGATTTTCACTGGTTGGAATATAGCCATACAGCGCGGCTATGGTCGGCATGCCGGCGGCGATACCCGCTTGAATGTCACGCAGATGATCACCGATGAATACCGATGACTGCGGCTTCACGCCCATGGCCGCGCAGGCCTTGAGCAAAGGTTCGGGGTGCGGCTTGCTGAAGCTGACCTGATCGGGACAGATCAGGCTTTGGCAGCGCTGGCCGTAGCCCATGGCATCCATCAGCGGGATGCTGAAGCGACTCAGCTTGTTGGTCACCACGCCCCAGGGCAAGCCTCTCTCATCCAGCCAGTCGAGCAGCGGTTCGATGCCGTCAAAGGGGCGGGTATGCACAGCCAGGTCGCGTTCGTAGCGTTGCAGGAAGTCGTCACGCAGCGCCGCCATCAAGGGGTCATCCGCGCTGATGTCGAAGGCGGCGCAGAGCATGCCAACGGAACCGTTCGAGACCTGGGCCCGGACCACATCCGCCGGGACCGGCGGCAGACCGCGTTCGGCAGCCATGCGCAGAATGATGCTGAGAAAGTCCTCAACGGTGTCCAGCAAGGTGCCGTCCAGATCGAACAGCACGCTGGTGATCGGCTGCTTACTCACTGCGGTGGGTGTGGATCATGTAGTTGACGTCGACGTTCTGTTCCAGCCTGTAGACCTTGGTCAGCGGGTTGTAGGTCAGACCGATGATGTCCTGCAGGTCCAGCCCGGCTTCACGCGACCAGGCGCCGAGTTCGGCCGGCTTGATGAATTTGGCAAATTCATGGGTGCCGCGTGGCAGCAGGCGCAGAACGTACTCGGCACCGACAATGGCAAACACGAAGGACTTGGGGTTGCGATTGATGGTCGAGAAAAATACCTCGCCGCCGGGCTTCACCAGGGTGGCGCAGGCACGGATCACCGACGAGGGATCCGGGACATGCTCAAGCATTTCCAGGCAGGTGACCACGTCATAGTGACCGGGTTGCTCTTCGGCCAACTGCTCGGCGGTGGTCTGCCGGTAATCGACCTCGACCCCGGATTCCAGTTGGTGCAGTCGCGCTACTGCCAGTGGCGCTTCACCCATGTCGATGCCGGTCACGCTGGCGCCGCGCAGGGCCATGGCCTCGGCCAGAATGCCGCCACCGCAGCCGACATCGAGCACGGTCTTGCCGGCCAGACCGACCCTTTCGTCAATCCAGTTGGTGCGCAAGGGATTGATCTGGTGCAGCGGCTTGAACTCGCTGTTACGGTCCCACCAGCGACTGGCCAGGGCCTCGAATTTGGCGATTTCCGCGTGGTCGACATTAAGCGTCATGGCTATCTCCCTGTTTGATCTGTTGTGCCCAGTGCGCCACGCTCTGCAGCAGTTGGTCCTGCCCCGGCAGAAGCAGGCGGCCGTCACGCACCTTGGCGCGCCCGGCGACCCAGACATCCGATACCTGGCTGGCGTTGCAGGTGTAGAGCAGTTGCGAAACCGGGTGGTAAACCGGTTGACTGGCCAGACCGCCAAGGTTGATGGCAGCCAGATCGGCGAATTTGCCCGGCTCCAGTGAGCCGGTCTGCTCGCCCAGTCCCAGCGCCATGGCGCCGCCCAGGGTTGCCATATGCAAGGCACGATGGGCATCCACCGCGGTCGGTTGGCCAGACAGACTCTTGGCCAGCAGGGCGGCAGTGCGCATCTCGCCAAACATGTCCAGATCGTTGTTGCTGGCCGCGCCATCCGTACCGAGGGCGACATTGATATCAGCTTCAAGCAGGCGCTGCACCGGGCAATTGCCGCTGGCCAGCTTCATGTTCGATTCCGGGCAATGGACAATCTGTACGGCAAAGTCGTGCAGCAATTGCAGGTCGGTATCATCAACCTGGGTCATATGCACAGCCTGCAGGCGCGGACTCAGCAGGCCAAGACGGCGCAGACGCTCGAGCGGGCGCATGCCGGTCGCCTGCACGGCCTGTTCGACCTCGAAGGCGGTCTCATGGATATGCATGTGTACCGGCAACTCCAGCTCATCAGCCAGGGTTCGGACCCGGATCAGCGTCTCATCGCCAACGGTATAGGGCGCATGGGGGCCAAAGGCAATGCTGATCAGGCCGCTGTGCTTCATTTCATCATGCAGGCGCAGGCCCTTGGAGATCGCCTCGGCGCTGTCGCGGGCGCCGGGAATCGGGTTGTCGATGACCGGAAAGGCCAGTTGCGCACGCATGCCGGCATCCAGTGCCACCCTGGCGGCGATATCCGGGAAAAAGTACATGTCGGCAAAACAGGTGGTGCCACCGCGCAGCATTTCGGCGACCGCCAATTGGGTGCCGACCCGGACGAAGTCCTCGCTGACCCATTTGCCCTCGGCCGGCCAGATATGCTGGTTCAGCCAGGTCATCAGCGGCAGATCGTCTGCCAGACCGCGGAACAGGCTCATGGCCGCATGGCCATGGGCGTTGACCAGGCCGGGGATCAGCACATGATCAGGCAATACGCGGCGTTCCAGTGCCTGCAGTTCATTGGCGCGGGCATCCGGGAGAATCGCCAGAATGCGGCCCTGATGCACGGCCAGGCTATGGCCCTCAAGGACACTGCCGGCTGGGACGACGGGCACAATCCAGCGCGCCGAGATGATCAGGTCAAGGGTGTCTGGTAAGGGGCTCATGGGCAGCTCTGATTGTTTCATGGGCGGCAGTATAACGTCTGCCTGCGGCCTGTGCAGGTGCATTTCATTACCGCGTTCGTCAGGCTGGCGGCTGCACAGGTATACTCTTCCTTTTTTTGGAATCGAGCATGCCTTCGAGTCGTCCTACCGAAACAACTGATGCTGTCCGCGCTCTGGCCTGGCAGGACGGCGTGCTGCGCCTGCTGGATCAGCGTCAACTGCCGGGCACACAGGCCTATCTGGAGTGCACCGATGGGGCAACAGTAGCGCAGGCCATTCGCGATATGGTGGTACGTGGCGCGCCGGCCATTGGTATTGCTGCAGCCTATGGTATTGCCCTGAGTGCCGCCCGGATCGGCAGGACCGACGACTGGACTGCGGCACTGGAAGCGGACTTTCAGCGTCTGGAGGGCGCCCGGCCAACGGCAGTCAACCTGTCCTGGGCCTTGCGCATGATGCGTGAGCGCCTGCAACGGCTGGGCCCTGATCAGGATGTACCGGCGCGCTTGCTGGAGGCTGCCAAAGGCATTCACGAGAGTGACCTGGAAGCCAATCTGACCATGGGTCGGCTGGGCATGGAGCTGATTCGCAAACACCAGAAGCAGAAACAGAACCTGATGACTCACTGCAATGCCGGCGCGCTGGCTACCGGTGGTTACGGGACTGCGCTCGGGGTGATTCGCGCGGCCCATGCCGCCGGGCTGGTTGATCAGGTGTTTATTGATGAAACCCGGCCCTGGTTGCAGGGCTCACGGCTGACCGCCTGGGAATTGCAGCAGGACAACATCGCCGCGCGCATCAGCGTCGACTCGGCGGCCGGACACCTGATGAAGACCGAACAGATCACCTGGGTCATAGTTGGCGCTGACCGCATTGCCGCCAACGGTGACGTGGTCAACAAGATCGGCACCTATGGACTGTCGATTCTGGCCATGCACCATGGCCTGCGCTTTATGGTGGTGGCGCCCAGCTCAACCATTGATATGGCGCTGGAAAACGGCGATGAGGTCGAAATCGAGGAGCGCCCGGCCAGCGAGTTGCTGACCCTGGGGGCGCAGTCACTGGATACCGGTGTGCCGGTGTTCAATCCGGTGTTTGATGTGACCCCGGCTGATCTGATCGACGTGATCGTTACCGAAAAGGGCATTGTCGAGCGCCCGGATGCGCGCAAAATGGCGGATTTGATGAGTTCACGCCACCTGCATTGAGTGCCTCGGTCACACCCTGTCTGTTTTTACCCTTTATATGGCCCGCGGAGGTGTCTTTCGGCTCCCTCAGCGGCCGCCGCTGTGGTATCCTACCGGGCTTTGAACAGGGCCCCTGTATCAGGGTTGGCTGAAAGCGTCATAACGCCTCATGCTGGCTCGCAGAGCCCCTGAATGCGCAGATAATTTGCAATGGGCATCATCAGGTTGCCGACAATAAAAGGAATGCCGTTTCATGGGTGAACTGGCCAAAGAAATCCTTCCAGTCAATATCGAAGACGAACTGAAACAGTCCTACCTGGATTACGCCATGAGCGTGATCGTCGGGCGGGCGTTGCCAGACGTGCGTGACGGCCTCAAGCCGGTTCACCGTCGCGTACTGTTCGCCATGAGCGAACTGGGCAATGACTGGAACAAGGCGTACAAGAAGTCGGCCCGTGTGGTCGGTGACGTGATCGGTAAATATCACCCGCACGGTGACTCGGCGGTGTACGACACCATCGTTCGCATGGCGCAGCCGTTCTCCCTGCGTTATCTGCTGGTGGATGGTCAGGGCAACTTCGGTTCGGTCGACGGCGACAACGCCGCCGCCATGCGTTACACCGAAATCCGCATGACCAAGCTGGCCCATGAGTTGCTGGCCGACCTGGACAAGGAAACCGTTGACTGGGTGCCCAACTATGACGGCACCGAGCAGATTCCTGCGGTACTACCGACCAAGGTGCCCAACCTGCTGATCAACGGCTCCAGCGGTATTGCCGTGGGCATGGCGACCAATATTCCGCCGCACAACCTGACCGAAGTGATCAACGCCTGTCTGGCGCTGATCGCCAATCCGGACATGAGCATTGCCGAGTTGATGGAACATATCCCCGGTCCGGACTTCCCGACCGCCGGAATCATCAATGGCCGTGCCGGTATCGTTGAAGCCTATAACACCGGGCGTGGCCGCATTTATGTGCGGGCCCGCTGCGAGATTCAGGACATCGACAAGGTCGGTGGCCGCCAGCAGATCATCATTCATGAACTCCCTTACCAGTTGAACAAGGCCCGTCTGATCGAAAAGATCGCCGAGCTGGTCAAGGAGAAGAAGATCGAGGGCATTACCGAGCTGCGCGATGAGTCCGACAAGGACGGCATGCGCGTGGTCATCGAGTTGCGCCGTGGTGAAGTGGCCGAGGTGGTGCTCAACAACCTGTATATCCAGACCCAGATGCAGAGCGTGTTCGGCATCAATATCGTCGGTCTGCTGGACGGTCAGCCGCGCATCCTGAACCTCAAGGAGCTGCTCGACGCCTTTATCCGTCACCGCCGTGAGGTGGTGACCCGGCGTACCGTATTCGAGCTGCGCAAGGCCCGCGAACGCGGTCACATCCTTGAAGGTCAGGCCGTCGCCCTGTCGAACATCGACCCGGTGATCGCCATGATCAAGGCTTCGCCCACCCCGGCTGAGGCCAAGGAACGTCTGATCGCTGCTGGCTGGGAGCCGGGTGCGGTAGTCGATATGGTCGAGCGCGCCGGTGCCGATTCCTGCCGTCCGGATGGACTGGATGAGCAATTTGGTCTGCGCGATGGCAAGTATTACCTGTCACCGGAACAGGCCCAGGCCATCCTTGAGCTGCGCTTGCATCGCCTGACCGGTCTTGAGCATGAAAAGCTGCTGGCCGAATACCAGGAGATCCTCCTGCAGATTGGCGAGTTGCTGCGCATCCTCAACAGTCAGGAACGCCTGATGGAAGTGATCGTCGAGGAGCTGGAGAAGATCAAGGCCGATTTTGGTGATGCCCGGCGGACCGAAATCGTGGCCTCGCGCATGGATCTGACCATTGGCGACCTGATTACCGAAGAAGAGCGGGTGGTGACCATTTCCCACGGCGGTTATGCCAAGAGCCAACCCTTGACCGATTACCAGGCCCAGCGTCGAGGTGGTCGTGGCAAGTCAGCCACAGGCGTCAAGGACGAGGATTACGTCGAACATCTGTTGGTCGCCAACAGCCACGCCACCCTGTTGCTGTTCTCCAGCAAAGGCAAGGTGTACTGGCTGAAGACCTATGAAATACCGGAAGCTTCGCGCACGGCGCGGGGTCGGCCGATGGTCAACCTGTTGCCGCTGGAGGAGGGTGAACGCATCACCGCCATGCTGCAGATTGACCTCGAGGCGCTGCAACAGAGTGCCGGTGCCGACGAAGAACTGGATGAAGACAACCCGGTGATCGAAGGTGAACTGCTGGAGCCCGAAGTCGACAGCGAATCCGAGGACGAGTCTGACGACGATCAGGACGAGCCGACCGGCGCCTATATCTTCATGGCCACCGCGCGCGGCACGGTCAAGAAGACCCCGCTGGTGCAGTTCAGTCGGCCCCGCAGCAACGGTCTGATTGCCCTGCGTCTGGATGAAGGCGATACCCTGATTGCGGCCGCCATCACCGATGGTGCGCGTGACATCATGCTGTTCTCCGATGGCGGCAAGGTGATTCGCTTCAAGGAACGCCATGTACGCACCATGGGCCGTACCGCCCGGGGTGTTCGCGGCATGCGTCTGGCTGAAGGTCAGCGTCTGATTTCCATGCTGATCCCGGAGCCTGAGGTGCAGATTCTGACCGCCTCGGCGCGGGGTTACGGCAAGCGCACCCAACTTGAGGAATTCCCGCGTCGTGGACGTGGTGGTCAGGGCGTGATTGCCATGGTCAGCAACGAACGTAACGGCGGACTGGTGGGTGCCGTGCAGGTGGTTGATGGTGACGAGATCATGCTGATTTCCGATCAGGGTACACTGGTGCGTACCCGCGTCAGTGAGGTCTCGCGTCTGTCACGCAATACCCAGGGCGTTACCCTGATCAAGCTGGCCACCGACGAGAAACTGGTCGGTCTGGAGCGGGTGCTTGAGCCGGAAGATGATGGTCTGGAAGAGACGCCGGAAGCCGTCGATGACGAGCAGGTGTCGCTGGATGAAACCGCCGTTGACGATCAGGCGTCAGCGGCAGACGAGCAGGAGTAACCCGTACTGTGAGCAAGCGTTTGTTCAACTTCTGTGCTGGCCCGGCCGCCTTGCCGGAGGCCGTGCTGCAACAGGCCCAGGCCGAACTGCTGGACTGGCAGGGCAAGGGTCTGTCGGTGATGGAAATGAGTCACCGCAGTGACGAGTTTGTCAGTGTCGCAGAGGCGGCCGAGCAGGACCTGCGCGATCTGCTGGCGATTCCTGACAACTACAAGGTACTGTTTCTGCAGGGCGGTGCCAGTCAGCAGTTTGCCCAGATTCCACTGAATTTCCTGCCCGAAGACGGCGTGGCCGACTATATCGATACCGGTATCTGGTCGGCCAAGGCGATTGAAGAGGCCGAGCGTTATGGTCGCGTCAATGTCGCCGCCAGCGCCAAGGGGTATGACTACTTTGCCATCCCCGGTCAGAACGACTGGCGCCTGAGCAAGGACGCTGCCTATGTGCACTACACACCGAATGAAACCATCGGTGGTCTGGAGTTTGGCTGGATTCCCGAGGTCGGTGATGTACCGCTGATCGCCGACATGTCCTCGACCATTCTCTCGCGTCCGCTGGATGTCTCGCGTTACGGCATGATCTACGCCGGCGCGCAGAAAAACATTGGCCCCAGCGGGCTGGTGGTGGTCATCGTCCGTGAAGATCTGCTCGGTCAGGCCCGCAGCCTGTGTCCCACCATGCTGGATTACAGCGTGGCGGCCAAGAACGCCTCGATGTACAACACGCCACCGACCTTCGGCTGGTATCTGGCTGGCTTGATCTTCAAGTGGTTGAAGCAGCAGGGCGGTCTCGAGGCCATGCAGCGCATCAACGATGCCAAGCAGCGCACGCTGTACGGCGCGATTGATCGTAGTGAGCTGTATAGCAACCCGATCAATACCTCGGATCGTTCCTGGATGAATGTGCCGTTCAGGCTGGCCGATGACCGGTTGGACAAGTCGTTCCTGGCCGGTGCCGAAGAGCGCGGCCTGCTGAATCTCAAGGGTCACCGCTCGGTCGGTGGCATGCGTGCGTCGATCTACAACGCCGTCAGCCAGCAAGCGGTTGATGCGCTGGTGGCCTACATGGCTGAGTTTGAACAAAAGCAGGGTTGATGATCATGTCCGATGAAGACCAGCTCAAGGCACTGCGCAACCGTATTGACGCGATCGACGAGAAGGTTCTCGAACTGATCAGCGAGCGTGCCAAATGTGCTCAGACAGTGGCGCAGGTCAAGCAGAAAGCCCTGCCCGAAGGCGCCAAGCCGGTATTTTACCGTCCCGAGCGTGAAGCCTGGGTGCTCAAGCACATCATGGAGCTGAACAAGGGGCCCCTCGATAACGAGGAAATGGCCCGGTTGTTCCGCGAGATCATGTCAGCCTGCCTGGCCCTGGAAGAACCGCTGAGAGTCGCCTATCTGGGGCCCGAAGGTACCTTTACCCAGGCGGCGGCGCTCAAGCACTTCGGCCATTCGGTGATCAGCGTGCCGATGGCCGCGATTGACGAAATCTTCCGTGAAGTCGCAGCCGGCGCCGTGCAATTTGGTGTGGTGCCAGTGGAAAACTCCACCGAGGGCGCCATCAACCACACCCTGGACAGCTTCCTTGAGCACGATATGGTGATCTGCGGTGAAGTCGAGCTGCGCATTCACCATCACCTGCTGGTCGGCGACAACACCAAGACCGACAAGATCTCCCGGGTCTATTCCCACGCCCAGTCACTGGCCCAGTGCCGCAAGTGGCTGGACGCGCACTATCCGAATGTCGAGCGCGTGGCGGTGGCCAGCAACGCCGAGGCCGCCAAGCGGGTCAAGGGTGAGTGGAATTCCGCCGCGATTGCCGGTGACATGGCCTGTGAGCTGTATGGACTGACGCGGATTGCCGAGAAAATCGAGGATCGCCCGGACAATTCCACGCGCTTTTTGATCATCGGCAGTCAGACAGTGCCACCGACCGGTGACGACAAGACATCTATCATTGTCTCGATGCGCAACAAGCCGGGTGCGCTGCATCACCTGCTGCAGCCGTTCCACAACAACGGCATCGACCTGACACGCATCGAAACACGGCCCTCGCGCAGCGGCAAGTGGACCTATGTATTCTTCATCGACTTCTTCGGCCACCAGCAGGACCCCCTGATCAAGGACGCGCTGGAGAAGATCAACGATGAATCGGTGGCCCTCAAGGTGCTGGGTTCGTATCCGAAGGCTGTACTGTAAACAACGTGATTAGCTGGAAGCTGGAAGCTGGAAGCTGGAAGTTAAAAGCGGCCAGCGTCTCGGTTTGCTTCCAGCTTATGGCTTCCAGCTTTAAGCTCAGCGGAGCGTGTGATGACCTGTGATTTCCTCAGCCTGGCTCAGCCGGGTGTGCAAAAGCTGTCTCCCTATGTGCCCGGCAAGCCGGTCGAGGAGCTGGCGCGTGAGTTTGGTTTGCGGCCGCAGGATATTGTCAAACTGGCCAGCAACGAGAATCCCCTGGGGCCCAGTCCGCGCGTCATCGAGGCGATCAAGGCGGCCCTGGCGGAGATGACGCGCTACCCCGACGGCAACGGCTTTGCACTGAAAAGCGCGCTGTCCGAGCGCCTCGGCGTCAGCCCGGCGATGATTACCCTGGGCAATGGTTCCAACGATATTCTCGAGCTGATCACCCGCGCCTTTGTCGGGCCGCAGCATGAGGTGGTGTTCAGCCAGCACGCCTTTGCCGTCTACCCGATTGTCACCCAGGCCGTGGGCGCCCGTGCCGTGGTAGTCCCGGCCCGTGACTGGGGGCATGATCTTGAGGCCATGGCGGCTGCGATCACGCCGGCTACCCGTCTGGTGTTTATCGCCAACCCGAACAACCCGACCGGCACCTGGATTGACGCGGCGGCCCTTGAGGCCTTCCTCGCCCGGGTTCCCGAGCAGGTCATCGTCGTACTGGACGAGGCCTACACCGAATATGTGGAAAACGGTGAAGTGCCCAACGGCATGGACTATCTGGCGCGCTACCCCAATCTGCTGGTCTCGCGTACCTTCTCCAAGGCCTACGGTCTGGCGGCGCTGCGTGTCGGTTACGCAGTCTGTCAGCCGGCCATTGCCGATGCCATGAACCGCGTACGCCAGCCCTTCAACGTCAACAGTCTGGCCCTGGCGGCGGCGGTAGCTACCTTGGCCGATGCCGATTATCTGGCCGCCAGCTGCAAGGTCAACCGCGAAGGCATGGCCCAGCTTGAGGCGGGCTTTGCGGCCCTGGGTCTGAGCTGGATTCCCTCGCGCGGCAACTTTATTGCTGTTGATCTGGGTCGCGAGGCCTCGGGCATCTATCAGGCTCTATTACGTCAGGGCGTGATTGTGCGCCCGGTGGGCAACTATGAGATGCCCAATCACCTGCGGGTGTCCATTGGCCTGGCCCAGGAAAACCAGCGCTTCCTTGACGTGCTGGGACAGGTTCTGGCCCGTGAGTAATGTCAGCAGCCTGTCATCTTCCTCTGTCAAGATCGGCCGCCTGACGGTTGTCGGGCTGGGTCTGATCGGCGGCTCCTTTGCCAAGGGGCTGCGTGAGGCGGGCGTCTGCGGCGAGGTGGTGGGCTGTGATGCTGACCCGATAGCACGGCGTCTGGCCTTGCCTTTGGGCGTGGCTGATCGGGTTACCGCTGACCTGGCCGAGGCCGTGCAGGGCGCGGATGTGATCATGCTTGCGGTGCCGGTACTGGCCATGGAGCGGGTGCTGGCTGAGCTGGCGCAGCTGGATCTTGGCGATGCCGTGCTGACCGATGTCGGCAGCACCAAGGATGCCGTGGTCAAGGCGGTCGACAAGGCCTTTGGTGGTGTTCCGGCGCGCTTTGTCCCCGGTCATCCGATTGCCGGTTCGGAAAAGAGCGGTGTCGAGGCCGCCAAGGCGGGTCTGTTCAATCATCACAAGGTGATCCTCACACCACTTGAGAACACCAGTGAAGAGGCGTTACAGCTGGTCAGCAGCCTGTGGCAACAGTTGGGAGCGGATGTCGAGCATATGCCATTGGCCGACCACGACGAAGTGCTTGCGGCCACCAGCCATCTGCCCCATCTGTTGGCCTTTTCGCTGGTCGATACGCTGGCGGCGCGCAGCCAGAATCTGGATATTTTCCGCTATGCCGCTGGCGGATTTCGTGATTTTACCCGGATTGCTGCCAGCGATCCGGTGATGTGGCGGGATGTCTTTATCGCCAACAGGGAAGCCGTCCTGCGTAGCCTGGACGCCTTTACCCGGGATTTATCAGGCTTGCGCCAGGCCATTGAGGCCGGAGATGCCAACACCTTGCTCGGGGTCTTTACCCGGGCCAAGTCGGCGCGCGAGCATTTCAGTACAATTTTGGCCCGCAGGGCGTATATGGAACCTATGCAGAATCAGATCAGCAACTTTATTGCCAGTCCCGGTGCCCAGGTACAGGGTCGTATCCGTGTTCCCGGAGACAAGTCGATCTCCCACCGCTCGATCATGCTCGGCTCGCTGGCCGAGGGCGTCACCCAGGTTGAGGGCTTTCTTGAGGGTGAGGACAGCCTGGCTACGCTGCAGGCGTTCCGCGACATGGGCGTGGTGATAGAGGGGCCGCACCATGGCCGCGTGACCATCAATGGCGTGGGTCTGCATGGTCTCAAGGCGCCTCCGGGGCCGCTCTATGTGGGTAACTCCGGCACCTCCATGCGTCTGCTGGCGGGGTTGTTGTCCGGTCAGAGCTTTGACAGCGTGATGATGGGCGATGCCTCCCTGTCCAAGCGTCCGATGGGTCGGGTGGCCAAGCCGCTGAGGGAAATGGGCGCCCAGATCGAGACTGGTGACGATGGTCGTCCGCCGCTGCATATCAAAGGTGGCAGTCCGCTGACCGGGATGGACTACGTCATGCCCATGGCCAGTGCCCAGGTCAAATCCTGTCTGCTGCTGGCCGGGCTCTATGCGGCCGGCAGTACCTCGGTGGTCGAGCCGGCACCGACCCGTGATCATACCGAACGCATGCTCAAGGGCTTTGGCTATCCGGTCAGGGTCGAGGGCGCCAAGGTCACCATCGAGCCCGGCCACAAGCTCAGCGCCTGCAAGATTGATGTGCCGGCGGATATCTCCTCGGCGGCTTTCTTTATGGTAGCCGCGAGCATTGCCGAGGGTTCAGATCTGACCCTTGAACATGTCGGCATCAACCCGACCCGGGTCGGTGTGATCAATATCCTGCGCGCCATGGGCGGCGATATCAGCCTGGAAAACCAGCGCGAAGTCGGCGGTGAGCCGGTCGCGGACATCCGCATTCGCTCGGCCAGGCTCAAGGGTATCGATATCCCGGTTGATCAGGTACCGCTGGCGATTGACGAATTCCCGGTACTCTTTATTGCCGCCGCCTGCGCCGAAGGTCGTACCATTCTGCGTGGCGCCGAGGAACTGCGGGTCAAGGAATCCGACCGTATCCAGGTCATGGCCGATGGCCTGCAAACCCTGGGTATCAAGGCCGAGCCGACCCACGATGGCATCATCATCGAGGGTGGCCAATTGCAGAGTGGTCAGGTTGACAGCCACGGCGACCACCGTATTGCCATGTCTTTCAGCGTTGCTTCGTTGCGCGCCAGCGGCGATATCCGCATCACCGATTGCGCCAATGTGGCGACATCATTCCCGGGCTTTGTCGAGCTGGCCAGTTCGGTCGGCATTCAGGTTCGGTTGGAGGAAACGGCGTGACGGAACACTCGATACCAGTCATTACCCTGGATGGCCCAGGCGGTTCCGGCAAGGGCACCATTGCCGGCTTGCTGGCCAATAGCCTGGGCTGGAATCTGCTCGATTCCGGCGCCCTGTATCGGCTGCTGGCCTATGCCGCGCAGAATCATGGCGTGGATCTGACCAACGAAGAGGGGCTCAAGGCCCTGGCCGCCCATCTGGATGTGCAGTTTGTGGCTGACGACGGCCATCGCGAGCAGCGCATCATACTGGAAGGCGAGGAAGTGACCCGCGCCATCCGCACTGAAACCATGGGTGCCGGGGCCTCCCAGGTGGCCGCCATACCCGCCGTACGTGAAGCCCTGTTGCAGCGCCAGATTGCCTTCCGTGAAGCGCCGGGCCTCGTGGCTGACGGCCGCGACATGGGTACGGTGGTGTTTCCCGATGCCAGTTTGAAGGTATTTCTGACCGCTAGTCCGCAGCAACGTGCGCAGCGCCGTCACCGGCAGTTGCTCGAAAAGGGTGAAACTGCTAATCTTGCGGGTCTTCTTGACGAGATTATGGCCCGCGATGAGCGTGACATGAACCGTAGCGTGGCTCCACTGCGTCCAGCAGATGATGCCATCGTCCTCGATTCGACTGATCTTTCCATAGAAGAAGTACTTGAAACAGTGCTGCGTGAAGCGCAAAAGCGCGACTTGCAGGGCTGATCAGGGCATCCACTGCCGGGTAACCAGCCTGGCCGGCAGCGGTCATTTTATAATCAACCCACATTAGCTGGTGATGTGGCGGGTATGTTGGCTGCAGGGCGCGCTCAACGCGGCCAGGCGGTTACTGCCTCAATAACCATTTACAGGATTCCAAATGAGCGAAAGCTTTGCCGAACTTTTTGAAGAAAGTCTAGTAACCCTCGACATGCAGCCGGGTTCCATCATCACCGGTATCATCGTGGACATCGACTCCGACTGGGTCACCGTCCATGCTGGCTTGAAGTCCGAAGGTGTCATCCCACGTGAGCAGTTCCTGAACGATCAGGGCGAGCTGACGATCAAAGTGGGTGATGAGGTTCACGTTGCACTGGAAGCCGTTGAAGACGGTTTCGGTGAGACCAAACTGTCCCGTGAGAAGGCCAAGCGCGCCGAATCCTGGAAAGTCCTCGAAGCAGCTTTCGCCGCAGAAGAAATCGTCAAGGGTGTTATCAACGGCAAGGTCAAAGGTGGCTTTACCGTCGACGTCAACACCATCCGCGCGTTCCTGCCTGGCTCCCTGGTCGATGTCCGCCCTGTGCGCGACACCACGCACCTGGAAGGCAAGGAACTGGAATTCAAGGTCATCAAGCTTGACCAGAAGCGCAACAACGTTGTCGTTTCCCGTCGTGCCGTCCTCGAAGCTGAGAACAGTGCCGAGCGTGAAGCCCTGCTGGAAACCCTGCAGGAAGGCCAGGTTGTCAAAGGTATCGTCAAGAACCTCACAGATTACGGCGCATTCGTCGATCTGGGCGGCGTAGACGGCCTGCTGCACATCACCGACATGGCGTGGAAGCGTATCAAGCATCCTTCCGAAATCGTCAATGTTGGCGACGAGATCGACGTCAAAGTGCTGAAATTCGACCGCGAGCGCAACCGCGTCTCCCTGGGTCTGAAGCAGCTGGGCGAAGATCCATGGGTCGCTATCACTGGTCGCTACCCAGAAGGTACCCGTGTTACCGCCAAGGTCACCAACCTCACCGATTACGGCTGCTTTGCCGAGCTGGAAGAGGGCGTTGAAGGTCTGGTACACGTATCCGAAATGGATTGGACCAACAAGAACATCCATCCTTCCAAAGTTG
Organism: Gammaproteobacteria bacterium HGW-Gammaproteobacteria-11; assembly: GCA_002840055.1. Classification (GTDB taxonomy): domain Bacteria; phylum Pseudomonadota; class Gammaproteobacteria; order Pseudomonadales; family Pseudomonadaceae; genus Halopseudomonas. Next base: position 227,365 of record PGZJ01000004.1, read on the forward strand.
TCCAGGTGGGCGACGATGTAGAAGTCATGGTTCTGGATATCGACGAAGACCGTCGTCGTATCTCCCTGGGCATCAAGCAGTGCAAGATGAACCCGTGGGAAGAGTTCTCCAGCAAGTTCAACAAGGGCGACAAGATCTCCGGCTCCATCAAGTCGATCACCGATTTCGGTATCTTCATTGGTCTGGACGGCGGCATCGATGGTCTGGTTCACCTGTCCGACATCTCCTGGAACGAAGTGGGCGAAGAAGCCGTACGTCGTTTCAAGAAAGGCGACGAGATCGAAACTGTCATCCTGTCTGTTGACCCAGAGCGCGAGCGCATCTCCCTGGGCGTCAAGCAGCTGGAAGACGATCCGTTCTCCAACTTCGCTTCGCTGAACGAGAAAGGCACCATCATCAACGGTATCGTCAAGGAAGTTGACGCCAAGGGCGCTGTAATCACCCTGGCAGATGAAATCGAAGGCACATTGAAAGCCTCCGAAATCAGCCGTGACCGTGTTGAAGATGCGCGCAACGTGTTGAATGTTGGCGACGAAGTCGAAGCCAAGATCATCAGCATCGACCGCAAGAGCCGCGTCATCAGCCTGTCCATCAAGGCCAAGGACGTTGAAGACGAGAAAGAAGCTATCCAGGGTCTGCGTCAGCAGGAAATGGCCGCTTCCGGTCCGACCACCATTGGTGATCTGATCAAGGCGCAAATGGAGAACAAGGGCAACTAAGCCTTTGTGATCCACAAGAAAAGGGGCGACTTCGGTCGCCCTTTTTTATGGGCTTTGAACAGGTGGTTGTTTGGCCTACTGTCCTCTCGGATTCTGCTGAGGAATTCAAGTAGTGAGGGGAATAAGCGCGTCTTGGTACAGGTATCATGGTGTGCGGTAGAAAAATCGCACAGGATCTTCTATCACATGCTTCTAGAGTAGGGTGGATCGCCGCCCAGATAATCAAGGTTAGACAGGCAAGATTTGGCTCAACAGCCTGTGCCGGAGGTGGAAAATAAATCTATTACCTTTTTCATTTTCTAAATACCAAACCTTCCATATGGTCAATCTTGGAGTCATCTCTCAGATAAACACACGAACAATTAGCAGAAATAATCTCATTAAACTCACCAATTAGCTCCCCCACTGCAAGTTCGCAGTGATCTTCTTCAGTATCAGTAGGCTCTTGATTTAGGTAGTAAGTAAGCTCCAGAAAGCGTGACTCTTGCTTCCACATGACTCTTGCCGCAATAACGTTATCGTTAATATTTCTAGCAACTACTATCTTTGAGGTTAAAAGCAATTCATCGTTAGTCTTTTTTACCACTTTAGCTTGTCATTTTCTCTATGTTCCACAGTTGCACAAGATATGAACTTTTGCCTGGGCTGTTTTAAGTTTGTCGCGATTTACTCAGCTTCCACACAAATTATCCGGCACCCTGATCAACCCCCAGCCAAACACCGGATCATGCCCGGATGCACCCAGATCCTGGCTGTAACCTTGAATGGCGCCGTGCAGAATCCCGCGGGAGATATTCGGGTTTAGTCGCAGGTACAGGGCGGCTACCGCAACCGCGTAGGGCGCAGCAAAGGAGGTGCCTGAGCGGTACTGACCGCTTTCGCTCTGGCTGGCTGTCCAGATATCCACGCCGGGGGCAGAAAAGTCCAGATAGTCGCCCTGGTTGGCAAAGGAATACACCCGGTTCGCCGCGTCGATGGCCGTTATGGCAAAGACCGCCGGGTGTGCGGCAGGGAAGGCAGGCTCGCCCTGCAGCTTGTCGTTACCCGCGGCAGCAAAGATCAGCAGCCCTTGATTACTGCCCAGCTCGAGAATCCTGTTCAGTACGCTATTGGTCCGTGACCCCGACAGGGAGATATTGACCAGCCTGACCTGTTCAGCCAGTAACCAGTCCAGTGCGCGGGCCATGGCTTCGGTGGTGGCCACGCTGCCATAGTCAAACTGCTCCAGTACCGAGGCCGCGACAAGTTCGGCGTCAGGCAGTAATCCAGCCAAGGCGGCCGACTGGTCGTTGCCCACCAGCAATACCGCAATGGCCGTCGCATGTGCTTGATCCGGGCCGGGCTGATTGCGGTGGAAGGCCCTGAGATTGACGTGTTGGCCAGCCAGGCTGGGATGGTCGAGGGCGATGTCACCATCGATCATGCCTATCCGCACTGGCGACGTACCGGGGGTTTGGCAGCCCTGTAGTGGCGGCCAGTTGATCTTTTCCCTGGCGAACTGCCGTGGTGCCGAGGCGCCCTGATAATGGTCATTGCGATCAATCTCGGCAAAACTGAAGCGCCTGCGCAACTGCTCGATGGCCTGATCCAGTGGCTGACTATCGGTTCTGATAACCAGCAAGCTGTGCCCCAAACTCTCCAGGCCGTGTTGCGCCACCAGGCTGTAGCCCTGACTTTCAACCTCGGTGAGTACTTGCTCAAGATAGGCACTGTCCATCAGCAGGACGATTTCCCCTGCGCTATGCCCGGAGGCGGGCGACCGTGAGGCTATGGGAGCAAAGGTGCAGGTGCGAATATCAACGGCGATGGGTTGTGGCTGCGACCACTGATCCCTTTGCCTGAAGACCGGGTAGAGCTGCTGGGGCTTGATGCGGCTGTCGGCGGGCAACAGGAAGCGGCTCTGGCGGCCGTCCTGGCTGAGTGGTTGCAGGGCTACAAACGCCCCTTCTGCCTGGATAAACCACTGATGAGTGCTTGCTGGCCCGTCCAGTTGCAGCGGCAGTACCAGCGGTTGACCCGGGTAGACGCATTGGGTGCTGGGTGCACGCAAGCCGGGCGGTGCTGGCTGCGGCAGTCGTTCAGCTGCAGGGCCGCCAGGTGCTGCGGTGCCCGGAGGGGTGCCTGGGAATGTACCGGGGGACGTCCCTGGAGCAGTACTTGGAGCAGCACCCGGAACGGTACTTGGAAGAGTACCGTGGCCGGTTTCAGCCGACCACACCGGCAGGCTTATGCCAAGACCCAGGCAGACAGCCAGCACAAGGCGTTTCACGTTACTGGACCTGCAGCGATTCGATGATGCTTTGCGCCTGAAGCCTGGCCAGCGCCTGTTTGTCCGCATCATCCACAAGCAGTTGGTAGATCCCCAGCGCCGAGGGGCCATTGACGATCAGGCTGTTACTGTCCAGCAGGACGGCGCGAATCTGCTGCTCGGTGGCGGAGGGCACAAAGGTCACGCTGACCAGGGTGCCGGTAATGCCAGCCTCGCTGCTGCCGCCAGCGGGAATGTAATGGATCGGCTCGTCCTTCTGCCAGGTGACTGCAGTCTGCAGCATGAGCATGAACGAGGCGGCGATGGCTGCCACCCGCCATCCCTGCGTTGCTGTCCTGGGTTTTGGGCTGTTCAGCTGTTGCTGCAGGCGCTTCAACCCCAGCTCACCGGGGCTGTTGGCAGTGTCTTGTTGGTCTTCAAGGTGCTCACGCAGGGCGCGCAGAAAAGCCAGCTCTTCCTGCAGCTCAGGATGCTCTGCCAGGGCCTGCTCGACGTAAGCGGTTTCTTCGGCGCTGAGGGTGCCGTTCAGATAGAACGGCAGCAGCATTTCGGCATCCAGTTTAGTCATCATGGCGAGTCGCTCCCATCAGTCGAGACAAACATTGCTTCATGGCTTTCTTGGCATGGAACATTCGAGTCTTCACGGTGTTTTCCGGGCAGTCCACCACCATGGCGATCTCGCTATACGACATCTCTTCAAAAAAGGTCAGCTCCATGACCGCCCGGTGCGGCGTGCTCAATGTGCTGATGCAATGCCGGACCTGGGCGGCTTGCTCGTTTCCTATCAGGCAACTGACTATGCCGGGGCTGTCGTCGGCAATTTCTGCCATCATTTCATCATCCAGTTGTTGCGGCCTGACCTTACGCATACGATCAACCACCTTGTAATAGGCAATGCTGAACAACCAGGTCGATACCTTGGAGCGTCCCTGAAAGCTCTCGGCCTTGTTCCAGACCTCCATGAACACCTCATTGAGGATATCGGCCGCTTCGAAGGCATCATTCATCTTGGTCAGAATGAAGCTGAACAGGCGTTTCTCATGGGCCCGGTAGAAGCTCACCAGTGCCTGCTTGTCGCGTTGGGCAATCCGTTGCAACAGTGCTTGATCGTCTTGGGTCATGGTCAGGGTGTCTGAATGGATTGTCGTTGGGAAAGGCCGATCACATTGCCGTTCGGGTCAAATGCGCGTAGCTGCCACTGGTAGGTCGACAAGGGCGACAACCAGTCCAGGCTCATGGCCGACAAATCCAGCGTGGTGTCGGTAGCGGGAACCAGCTTTCCGGTCAGCGGCACCAGGTCACCGTTCCTGAATACCTCCAACTGGTAGGCGTGGGCATTGGCTATGGGCTGCCAGACAAACAGGGTCTGGGCATCCAGCAGGGCATTTTCCCCTGGCTGCATGACGACCAGTTGCTGCACCTCAATCGCTGACTGCGGACTGCTGCTGTCGATGACAAAGTAGCGCAGGATCGGAATATCAATCTGGGCGGTGGTGTCCTGAACCGAGAACGCCAGCAGATACAACCCTTGCTGTTCGGTCGGCAACAGCGGGCTGACAAGGCGCATGCGGCCTTCACCGGAACTGATCAGACTCTGGCGCACCACCTGCAGTACGCGGCCACCGCCACTGCCCTGGCTGGCGGTCGGATCAATGATCCGCCACTCGCCCTGCAGTACGCCGCTGCTTTGAAATGTCACGTTGGCCACGGCTCTTAATGCTGCGCGCTGTTCGACCACATCGGTACGCGCGTCACTCTCGAAGGTCAGATCAATGCGCCTGACGGTGAGGCCCTCTGCGCCACTGGCGCCAGCGAACACGGCCACGCTGCTGCCTTGCGTAGTCTGACTGTCATTGAACACCCGGACTATACTCACGCTGCCGGCAGGGCTGTTGGCAATACGTCTGGCCAGGCCGACATTGATCTGGAGGACATCATTGAAGCGCAGGTTGGCGCTTTGCCCGGCAGTGAGTACCGAGGCCTGAGTAAGCGGCCCGCCGACGGTCGCAACGGTACTGCCTCCAATCTGCAGCAGGGCGTTTGGCGAGCTTACCTGGCGGACAAACGGGCCGGGACCGGAGGTATCCGTTTCTGTGCGGTTGATCTGCCAGACCAGTCTGACGGGCATGGCGCTATTTGCCGGTAGGGTTACCGTGCCGGGGTTCACGCTGACCGAATTGATGTCCGCCTGTACCTGACTGCTCAAGCCTGAGGCCATCATGAAAAGGCTAAAAACCGCCGGCCAAAGGTGCGTTGATACGCAAGACGGCAAAGATTTGGTAACCATCCCGGCCTGTGCTTTGCAAGGTTGTTTCATCATTGTTCTCCATTGAACCTCTTAAGGCTAAAACCACGCCTGGCTTGGTCTGGGTTGCTTTCAACAGCGTCCAGCCGATTTGGGCATTTATAAAGTGCCTGTCAGGTATGTCGTGGTCTCCGCGGGCAAGGTTCACATTATAATTCAGGCTGAAATCCAGCTTGTCCGGTATCAAAAGGGCCTGCATGCCCATGTTCAGGTTGGTGCTGATACTGCGCAGCCCCTCCGCCTCGGTGTCGAAAATGCCGTATTGAATATCTGAATTGAGCGACAGTCTGTCGCTCACCTGTCTGCTCGCTGCAACAGAGAGAAAGCGACTGCGGGTGCCGGCGCCCAGCTCAGACCGATCGTCGAAGTCTGCATGGGTATAGGAGCCGGACCACTGCCACTTTTGATAGGAGGCGCCACCACCGAGGGTCAGGGATTCGGCCAGATTATTGGTCTCAAAGCCTTGGTAGTTCTCCGGTGTTGTTTGCCTGTCGAGTCTGCCGATCAGCCCCGATAACTGCAGGTAGGGCGTCCCCAGCCAGGCAGTCGAACCTGACTGCTGATCGAAGCTATAGCCGCCACTCCAGGACAGGCTGCGCAGGCGGTCGGTAGGCATGGCCTCGAGCTGATCGACATTATTGGTTTCGTGGGACAGCTGCAGATTGGCAAAGAGTTTGCCCCAGTAGATATCGCTGAAAACCGAGGCGACGTCTCGATCAGCCGCCAGACCGGGGTTGGCCATGCTGGCGAAAAAAGTGTCAATTCGCTGATAGTCGGCACCCAGAAGGATATCGGCGGGTTGATCCCGCCAGACTAGATTGGAAAAGGGTCGGACGTCCATTTTCACGCGCCAGGCATCACTGTTTTCCATCAGATTGGTGTTGTCATTCAGGTCAGGATTGAAACGGCTGTGGGCATGTTCAGCGGCCAGATTCAAGCGGCCCTGCCAATAGGATTTTTCCAGTTTCAGACCCCAGCCCGAGCCTTTGCTGATGCTGGAGAACTCGGTGATACCCAGACCCGCCGTGCTGCCTTCGCCTTCGTAGTACATCGCGGTCACTGCCAGGGCGTTGGCATCCTCGGAAAACGGCTGGATTCTGCTGGACAGGCCCTGGATTCGACTGCGCGGGTCACTGATGCCATCAAGGTGACGTGCTCCGACAATGGCGTCCGGGCGCAGGGCAAAGAATTGGGTAGCCAGCCTGTTGTTGTTACCGGCGGCCTGGACCGACAGGCCGCGGCGCTGCTGTGATGCAAACAACAGGGAATCCAGCCGCAGACTGTGATGCCCCAGGTTGACCCCTGTATGGATGTTTTCGCCCTGGTGCTGACTGGAAAGGGCGTACTCACCGATGTCAAACGTTTCGCCGGTCAACGACAGCGCCTGTTGCGTCTGCAACAGGTAATTGGCCTGGGCATTCATTTGCCAGCTCTGGCCCTGCAACTGCGCGGTGCTGACGCCGGCACCGGTGAGCTGTAATCGGTCCGGTGCAGCCGACAGGTTGTGGTCAAGGATCCGGTAACTGGCTTCGAGGCTGTTGTTGGATGAGTAGGTGCCTGCGCGTAACCACTGCTCGGCCGCGGCAATCTGTTGAGCATCGGGCTGGGCAGGCCTGCTTTGGCCGGGTTCGTCAGGCTGGGTAATCTGCCAGTTGCCCAGCAGGGTGCTGCTGCCGTCGGGCTTGAGCAGTACCAATCGAATGCTGTGCTGCCCGGCGGCTGGAGGTTCGGGCGGTGAATAGCGGAAATTCCCTTCCTCAAAGGACAGGAATGCGGTGATATCAATGCCGTCCATTTCGACTGCCAGCCGGGTCAGGGTCAGGATATCGATATCGTCAGGAAGCACGATCATGAACAGTTGGCCTGATCCCGGATTGGGTACAAGCTCAGCCTGCAACGCATCTGCCCTTGCCAGCGCAGCATGCGCCAGCAGGGGTATGAGCAGGATCAGGTAGCGGAGACGGTGTTTCATCGCATAAATCCCTTTAACAGACATGGCAGGGCTCTGATGGAGCCCTGCCAGACAAACTGCTTATCTTGTTCTGTGCACTCGAGTATCCATCAGCGCTTTGGCAGCGCAGAAGGTTCTTGTTCAACCGCCTGAATACGCAGTGGGCTCCTGGGTTCGGGTACGCTGGGCTGCTGAACCCGGTCAAGCGAGGGTGTAGCTGCATTCGGCTGAACGCGGGAGGGGCCTGGCACGGGTGGCTGGGGTTGTTGGCCGTTATTGATGAAGCCGCCCATGCCGCCGACCGGATTGGCATTCAACTGAGGCACACAGCGATGGTTCCAGTTGGCACTGCCATAGGTTTTCCATTCACTCCAGCTGTCACTGTTGGCATCCTTGATCGAGGCTCTGATGCTCAGCGGGTGCGAAAACGTCTGGTTTGGTGTATCCCAGCCGGAGTTGTTTTCCTGGGCCAGTTTGGCGGTCAGCGGATAGCTGAAATCAAGGTGGGCGTTATGATTGACCGCAGAGTCGTAGGCAATATGCGGGCTGCCATATACCGGATTGCCATTATCCTCGACCATGAAGCGTATAAGGCCCTGGCCATTTCCGCTGTAGTTGATCCTGATCACTGGATCCGATTCAGGCGCACAGCGACCGATATGGTGAGGCATGTTGGGTTGAAAGGTGGCGGCATTCAGGGCAAAGGGCAAGTCATGTGCTACCTGGCCCGGCATTGGCGTATTGCCCAGTTGTGCATTGAGCTGGGCAACGGCAACCAGCTCCGGATCGCCCTTGTAGATAACCGTCATCTCGATTGGCACAGAGGCTATTGCAGGTCTGGAGGTGTTATTCGACAGATCCTTGCACCAGCCGGCCAGCGAGAGAGTCCGATCAACGCTAATGTAGTGATCCTGTCGATAAAAATCGACTTCGCTGCCACCCTGGTTCAGGTGTTGCTGCAATTTTTTATTGAGCTCTTCCTGAGGGTTGAATCTGACCGCAGGATGGCCCTGCTGGATGGATGCGATTGGAATGTTGAAAGGGCTCAGGTTGCCCGCCTCGGTAATCCGCTTGTTGCCTCTGCCGGTGGTATGGCTGGGATGGTAGGGCGCATCAAAGAGAGTCTGCGGCGACTGAACCGAGTCCAGAAACAACGAGACAGGGCCAAAATAGGCGCGTGCCCGATCAAACACCACATCGTTATCCGCCGCGCAGGAGACAAGCCCCTCGACGTCTACGGCAATATGGGTTGTTTCGGCCTGCAACTGCAGTGCGGCCAGGTGCTTGCTGGCTGCGCTGTTTTTCAACACGACCGAGTGCGAGTTGATTCCCTGCTCAACATTGAGCGTCACGCCGTTGATGTGCTCAGGGTACAGATTGGCTGAAGCGACTGAGGGCAGCAGCCCCATCAACAGCAGCGTCGCTATACTCGAACTTAGGCGGGTGTTGTGTATTTTCATGGTCAAAGCTCCTTCTGACTGGCTAGAAAAATGACGTACACCCCCTATGTCGTGGTCAGTCCTTGCCACGTTCAAATTATTTCGCTCGGGAGTATAGCGCAGCGCGCCAATCTCGGAAATTTACCCTTGATCGCCGATCATCAGCCTGCTTCGGAGCGGTGCTTGTTGCGCGCTGCTGTCAAGCGTGGTAAAACCGATGAAAACGGATCTAGCCGCTTGAATAAAAAGGAAAAACCATGACCAAGTCGGAGTTGATCGAGCGTATTGTCGAGCAGCAGGGGCAGTTGTCGGCAAAGGATGTTGAGTTGGCTATTAAAACCATGCTTGAGCATATGTCCCAGGCTCTGGCGACCGGGGAGCGCATCGAGATTCGCGGTTTCGGCAGTTTTTCACTGCATTACCGGGCGCCGCGGGTCGGTCGCAATCCCAAGACCGGTGACTCGGTCGAGCTTGAGGGCAAGTACGTGCCGCATTTCAAGCCGGGCAAGGAATTGCGTGACCGTGTGAACGAATCCCTGCAAATGGCCTGAGGCGGTATCAGCGACCGCAGCGGCTGGGCTATACTGCGACGACACGAATGGATCGGAGTGTTGTGGTATGCAATGGCTTAAACGCGCGGTGCTCATCGTTCTTCTGTTGCTGGTAGCCCTTGCCACAATGGATTTCATGCTGGAAAACCAGCAAAGTGTGCAGTTGCAGTTTCTTGAGCAGCAATCGCCGGCCCTCCCATTATCCCTCTATGTTGTCATCGCCTTTATTCTGGGCAGTCTGTTGGGCGTGTTTATCGGCTGGCTTATTACCACGCGACTGCGTCTGAAGCTCATGGTGCAAAGCAATGAGTTGAACAGATACCGCAAGGAAATCGACAAGCTGCGAACGCAAGCCATCAAGGACTGATTGCCATGCAGGAACTGATGTTCCTTGGCCTGTTTGTCGTTGCTCTGGCCATCGGCTGGTATTTGGGTCGGCGTGAGGCAATCAAGGTCGGCTTCATGCTCAAGCCCCATGGCAGCGCGCTGGATCGCCAGTACTTCATCGGCCTTAACTACCTGCTCAACGAGCAGCCGGATGAGGCGATTGAAACCTTTATTCGTGCCCTTGAAGTCAATCCTGAAACCGTTGAGACGCATATTGCGATTGGCAAGCTGTTCTGCCAGCGCGGTGACGTTGAGCGAGCCATCAAGGTGCACCAGAATTTATTGGCACGCCCCAATCTGAGCCGTGAACAGGCTGACCACGTGCAGCTTGAGTTGGCCCGGGATTACCTGGCGGTGGGGATGGATCATCGCGCTGAGCGTTTGCTCGAAGAGCTGGTGGAGGTGCGCTCGCCGCTGCGAGAAGAGGCGCTGGTCGACTTGGTCAAGGTCTATGAGCGCGAGCACGACTGGAGGCGGGCCATTCAGGTTGGCGACAAGTTGCTGCGCGAGCGCGCAGCGTTTTCTGTCACACTGGCCCATTATTATTGCGAAAGTGCTCAGCTACCGCTGAAGAACAACGAATTGCCGCAGGCCCGTAGCCTGTTGAAGCAGGCGCTGGAGATAGACCCCCAGTGCATTCGTGCCCTGTTGCTGCTGGCCGAGCTGGAAATGGACCAGGGGCAGGCCCGGGATGGGGCGCGCTGGCTGCAACGATTGGCCGATACGGATAGCGACTTTGTGCCTCAGGCCTTGCCGCTGATACGCCGCTGCGCTGATAATGCAGCCCTGAATGTGCCGCTTTTTCTAGACCAGGTGATTGCTGCCAGTGCATACCCGCCGATGCCGGTGATTCTGGCCAAGGCAGACGAAATGCGTGCCTCTGCCAGTCTGAGCGAGATCAGTCAGTTTGTACTCGGGCATATTCAGCAGCGGCCATCCCTGCGCGGATTGCTGTATTTGATTGACCTGCATAGTGACCATGTCGATGCCAGAGGGCGAGACAATCTCCTGATCCTGCGGTCTATTGTCGAGGCGCTGATCACGGGAAAGCCGGCTTTTCGCTGCTCCGCTTGCGGTTTTTCAGCCAAGCGCCTGCATTGGCAATGCCCCACATGCCATGGTTGGTCGACCATCAGACCCCTCAAGGGGAGTGAGACTGCCTGAGACAGTCATCCCGCTCGCTTTAACTACAGGAATACTGCATGCCTTGTACTAGCCCCGTAATTGTTGCCCTGGACTTTGCTGATTTTGCCCTTGCCACTCGCCTGGCTGATCAGTTGGATCCCCAGCGCTGCCGCCTCAAGGTCGGGAAAGAGTTGTTTACCAGTGCTGGTCCGGCCGTTGTCGAACAATTGCAAAAACGCGGCTTCGAGATCTTCCTCGACCTCAAATTCCATGACATTCCCAACACCACCGCCAATGCCGTGCATGCCGCAGCGGAGCTGGGGGTATGGATGGTCAATGTGCACGCCAGTGGTGGGCGGCGCATGATGGAGGCCTGCCGTGATGTGCTGCAACGGCGCAGTGGTCAACGGCCATTGCTGACGGCGGTGACCGTATTGACCAGCCTGGAACAGGAAGACCTGCTGGAAGTGGGTGTGGATATCGAACCCATGGTTCAGGTCCAGCGTCTGGCGCGTCTGACGCAGGAGTGCGGGCTGGATGGTGTGGTTTGCTCGGCGCGGGAAGCCAAAGCCCTGCGTGGTGCCCTGGGCGACGACTTCCTGCTGGTGACTCCGGGCATCAGACCGGTGGACAGCAGTGCCGATGACCAGAAGCGTATTGTGACGCCGGCCCAGGCGCTGGAAAACGGCAGCAGTTACCTGGTGATTGGCCGTCCCATCACCCGTGCCGGTTCGCCGACTGCGGCGCTGGACGAGATTCTGCAAAGCCTGTCTGCCTGAGCTGAAAACAGACCCGCCGCTGCAGGCTGCGGATCTGTTCAACACCCTGCCGTCAGGGGGTGATGGCGATCTTCAGCACGCCGTCACGCTGATGGCTGAACAGGTCATAGGCCTCGACAATGTCGTCCAGCTTGAAGCGGTGGGTCACCATCGCGGTCAGATCCACCCGTCCCGAAGCTACTACCGCCATCAATCGACGCATGCGCTCCTTGCCGCCCGGGCACAGGGTGGTAACAATCTTGTGGTCTCCGAGACCGGCGGCGATGGCATCCAGTGGCATCGACAGCTTGCCGGAGTAGACCCCAAGACTGGACAGCGTACCGCCGGGCTTGAGCACGCGCAGGCAGGATTCAAAGGTTTGCTGGGTACCCAGTGCCTCAATGGCGACATCCACACCCAGACCCTGGGTCAGCGCCATGATGCGTTCCAGCGGGTCTTCTTCCTTGAAATTGATGGTGATATCCGCGCCCAGCTGACGGGCGATAGCCAGGCGTTCAGGCACGCCATCGACGACAATGATCCGGGTTGCGCCCATGAGTTTGGCCCCAGCTGTGGCGCACAGGCCAATTGGACCCTGGGCAAAGATGGCGACGGTATCGCCAATGCGGATATGCCCGTTTTCAGCGCCGCCAAATCCGGTGCTCATGATATCAGGGCACATCAAGACCTGTTCATCACTGAGGTTGTCGGGTACCGGGGTCAGGTTGGCCTGGGCGTTGGGGATCAGCACATATTCGGCCTGACAGCCGTCGATACTGTTGCCCAGCTGCCAGCCACCCATGGCCTTGCCGCCACATTGGCTGGACACCCCGTCCAGACACGGGTGGCACTGACCGCAGGGGGTTATGGCGCCGGCAATCACGCGCTGGCCTTCCTTGTAGCCGGTCACGGCATTGCCCAGCTTGGCAATCACACCCACAGGCTCATGGCCAACAATCAGGCCCGGCTTGACCGGATACTCGCCTTTGAGGATATGCACGTCGGTGCCACAGATAGTTGTGGTGGTGACGCGTAGAACCGCGTCAGTCGGACCAGGGACCGGGATGGGACGCTGCTGGATTTCGATGCGTCCCGGTTCGACAAAGACTGCTGCCTTCATAGTGCTCATGCTGGCCTCCTTGGATTAAGCAACCTTGTTTACTCTAGAGCGTCCTGCTCGAGTATAGGTTGATCCTGATCAAGGCCTGTGACATCAGTGCCATGAAGGCAGCCGGATTCAGTCAAAAATACTGTCTATTACTGCCTCAATGACCCCGGTTGTGACCGCCACCAGTACCGCATCGGTGCCGACCTGGCGCCATTCATAACCATCGATCATCGGCAGTTGGCTATTCAGGCGGGCATCGAACTGACGGGCGATACCCGGGGGCAGCGGCTTGCCGCGGGCCAGGTTGCGTCGTATGCCGGGTGGCAGGGGATCAGCGGGTTGCAGGTATTGATGCTGACTGCGCAGCACACTGCGTACCAGTTGCTCGTCAAACAGCTGGGTGCTGCGCTCATCCGTGTGCCGCGGTGAGCCAGACGGATGGCCCTGGTTGTGCGAGGACGGGCCACGATCATGGGGTGGTTGGGCCTGCAGCAACGGGCTGGCAAGCAAACACAGGGTGCTAATGACAAGGATGGGCAGGCGGGGCAAGTGCATGGCAGTTCTCCAGTTCAGGTTACTTGATCATGCTCTTCCGAGAGGGATTTGTCATTGAATGGAATGTTGTGCAGTGCTGGGTTGGTTGCATTCCAGTTGCGCCAGGTCGCCACGCAGTGTCTCAAGGCGGCCGGACATGCGCTGCGTCTGGCGTGATGAGGCCATTTGCAGCACATCCGCGAGCATATCCGCCGCAAGGGCTGTATTGATCTCGGTACGCTGGCGGGACTCGTCCGTCCAGAATTGCTGGCGGTCGGTCAGCAGGCTGACGATGCGTTGATCAAAGCCCGGCTCCTGTCGGTGCGCCAGTGCGGCGGTAAACTGCTCCAGCCAGAACTGACGGTTCTCCAGCCAGACGCGGTTCTGGCCGTGCATCTGATCAGACCATTGGCTTATGCGGTTGCGCTGTTCGCGACTCAGGCGCCCCAGCCAGGGCTTCAGGCGCTGTTCCAGACGTTCGGCACGCTGGCTGCTCTGGGTGGCTTCATCTGGTGCTGCAAAGCGGCGGTGCAGGTCTTCCTGTTGTTTAGCCAGATTGGCTTTCAGTTCCTCGATCTGTTCCTGGCTCAACTGGCTGAGCAGGGTCGCCACGGTCGGGGCTATCTGTTGCAGAACCCTGTCTATTGCGGGCTCGATCTCGGGTATCTGCTCGATCAGGTATTCAGGCTGAATGGCGTCTCCTGCCAGGCCTGGCTGCAGTTGTCCGATCAGCGTCTGGTAGCGTGGTAGTTCGCTGCTGCAGTGCCAGTTGCGGTGTGCTCGGATCTCTTCAATGAGCCAGTGCTTCTGCTCACGGGTCAGGCTGACGTAATCGCCGCTTTTCCAGTTCACCAGCCACTCGATATTGTCGTAGGCCAGCTTGGTTGCGCTGCAACTGCTCAGCATGGCCAGCACGAACGTCACCGCGATGAGCCTCAAGGACCTGCGCATAAGCTTTATCCATAATTGTCAGGTTTCAGTCTAGCTGCATGTCCGTCGGCCAGTAAGGTCGAGATGTTTCAATTGTCGTCAGTCCAGCCGCTGCTCAGTGGCGCAAGTCTTTTACCCAGGCCATGCACAACAGGCTGAAAAACAGTGCCGCCGCACCCAACCACAGGGTATCAGCCAGAGCGCCATTGCGGGCCAGCCAGAATTGCGACAACCAGGGTGCCGCCAACTGGGTCAAACCGTACAGGGCAATCAGGGCAGCCGATAATCTCGGCCCTTGCCCGGGTTGCAGGGCACGCGCCAAACGCTGAGTAAGCAATACTGCACCAAGAAAACTGCTGCCGATCAACAGACTGCACAGGGCAAGACCCAGGGGAGCCGGTAACATCAGTGCAGCGAGCACCCCGGACAGTTGCAAGGCATAGTTGAGCAGCAGCATGTTACGGTCGCCAAAACGACTGCCCAGGTGGTTCCAGAGCCAGGTCGAGGGCAGGGCGGCCAGCGAAACGATCAACCAGCTGTGGCTGACCATGGCGTCGTTGCTGCCAAGTTGCAGGCTGGCCAGCATGGGCAGAAAGGTCATGGGCAGAATGTAACCGAGACCTGCGCCGGCATAAGCGTAAAAAAGTGGCAGACTGTGACGGTCAAACAGGGCCTGACGCGCGGGTAAGCTGCTGGTGGTATCAGAACTGCCATGGGTTATGTGCAAGGTTGCCAATACCTGCCAGCTCCACCAGGCCAAAGGCAGGCTCAACAGTGCGGCGGGCCACCAGCGTTGGGCGTGGCTTAGCCACGGAGCGCTGAGGCTGACCAGTGCACTGGACAGCAACAAACCGCTGCCCACACCCAGATAGATCAGGCCGCTGGCACGCACCTTGCCCCGGTCCACCAGCCATTCCATGACCAGCGCGGGAACCAATACAAACACCAGTCCGTTGCTGATGCCATTGAGCAGACGTAGCGCGGCAATCACACTGACAGTGTCGGTCAGGCTAAGCAGCAGCAGTGTCAGGCAGTGCAGTGCAAGGGCTGCCGGGATGGCGCGTCTGAGCTTGTCCAGGTTCGACCAGCGCATGGCCAGCAGCGCACCCAGTAGATAACCAAGGTAGTTCCAACTGGCCAGATTGGCAGCCTGGCTGACCAGCAATTGACCATCAGCGACCAGTTGCGGCATCAGCGGCGTAAAGATGAAGCGGCCCAGTCCGTGAACGACCAGCAGCAGCAGGGCGCCGGCACAGATGACGCGCAAAACGGAGGGATTTGATACAGGCAAGAGGCAACTCCAGGACAGTTGCCGCATGGTAACGCGGTGATGCCAGACAGGCCAGTCAGTGTCGCGGTGAACGTTTATTCATACGCGCACATGGTCATAAGTCCGGTGAATAAAGCTTATCCTTTCCTCTGATAGTTTCTGCAGCGCTTGCCGTGCATGGGCTGGGCGGTCTTGTCCTTGTCAGGGCGGACGCGGCCAGCGGTCGGCCGGTCGCGCAGGTGGCCAGATTGGCTTGTAAAGCGACGGCGCTCGCATAGAATCAGATCAGCCCCGTTATTATGCCGGTCAGGCATTGACTGACAGGCATCCACGCTGGGCTGTGCGATCACAATAACAAGTCAGGCACTCAGTGGGAGTGAAGTATGAGTCAGTCCGGTGTTTTGAAGCGCTCAACCATTCTTATCCATGGCTCGGTCGGTATTCCCCTCGCCGTCATTGGCTACCCGCTGGTGGTCTATCTGCCGCCTTTCTATGCCCAGGAAGTCGGCTTGAACATGGCCTTGATGGCACTGGTGCTGGTCATTGCACGTTTTTCCGATGTGATAACCGACCCGCTGATCGGTACCCTGAGTGACCGCTGGCAAACCCGAATCGGGCGCCGCAAGCCCTGGTTGTTGATGGGTATGCCGATCATGCTGCTGGGCACGGTAATGATCTTCATGCCCCCGGATGGGGTAGGAATCGGGCATTTGCTGCTCTGGACGGTCTTGATGTATCTGGGCTGGACCATGGTCACCTTGCCCTACGGCGCCTGGGGTGCCGAGCTGTCACCGGCCTACCATCAACGCAGCCGCGTCACGGCTGCCCGTGAGGGGTTTATTCTGCTGGGCCTGTTCATGGCCGCTCTGGCCCCGGCGATTGTGCAAAGTCTGGGTAAACGCTACGAAGCCGGTGATACCGAGGGCGCCGTGATGCAGGCGGCCATCTGGCTGTTGGGCAGTGATGGTCAGCTCAGCACCGGCTATGGCCCGATCCTCGCCGGTATGGCCTGGATGCTGCTGATTCTCCTGCCACTCACCGTGATTCTGGTGGTCTGCTGCGTCAAGGAGGCGCCACCCAAGTCGGTTCAGCGGACTGAGTGGAAGAAAGGCTTCCGGGTCCTGAAAAACAACGGTCCGTTCAAGCGCATGATGTTGATTCTGTTGATCGTGGTGACCGGTGAATCTTTCCGCAACGCCCTGTCGGTGTTCTTCATGCAGCATGTTATCCAGATTCAGGCGCACATCGGCTTGATGTATCTGGTGTATTTCGGTGTGGGTATTCTCGGCATTCCGTTCTGGCTGATTGCCGGCAAGCGAATCGGCAAGCACAAGGCGTTCTGTGTTGCCGTTGCGGTATCCAGTGCCAGCATCATTGGCATGTTCTTCCTGCAACCAGGGCAACTGGGGATTTTTGCCGCCATGTTTGCGCTCAAAGGCTTCTGTTTTGCCGCATTCCAGTTTTTGCCCCTATCCATGCTCGCCGATATCGTTGATCTGGACACGGCGCGCAGCAAGGAACATCGCACCGGACTGTTCTTTGCCATGTCCGGCATGGCGCACAAGCTGGCTATGGCCATCGGTCTGGGCTTGTCACTGGGCCTGCTGGCGCTGGTTGGTTTTGATGCTCAGGCCACCGTGCACAGTGAGTCACAATTGATGGCACTGCGTGTGCTGTATATTCTGGGCCCGGTTATTCTGTATATGACCGCCTTCATGATTGCCTGGAAATACCCTCTGACCGCTGAGCGTCAGGAGCGTATTCATCAGTGGGTCATGCGTCGCAACGTGCGCCTGCAGCTGGAGCCGCAACAGCCCTGATGCGAGACCAGGCCGATCCGCAGTATGGGGTCGGCCTGGTCGTTTATGGCTGCCGAATGTGTCCTGACTCCGTTATGCTGTCATCCCATAGCAAGAAACGCGTCAGCGATTCCCCAGGACCCGTCATCAAGGAAGTTCGGTATATGTCCCAGCAGTCCCAGTTCAGTCTTCTCGGCAAGCGTCGCTTCCTGCCGTACTTCATAACTCAATTCCTCGGGGCCTTTAACGACAATGTCTTCAAGCAGGCATTGATTCTGGCCATTCTGTATAAGTTGACCCTGGGCAGTGCGGGTGATGCGGATGGTCAAGGTCAGCGCGATCTGCTGATCAACCTCTGTGCCATGTTGTTTATCCTGCCGTTTTTTCTGTTTTCAGCGCTAGGCGGTCAGTTCGGCGAGAAGTTTGCCAAGGATGCGCTGATCCGCACCATCAAACTGGGCGAGATCGTCATCATGCTGGTCGGTGCTGCCAGCCTGATTTTTGGCAGCCTGCCCTTGATGCTGCTGGTGCTGTTTGGCATGGGCGTACAGTCGGCGCTGTTTGGGCCGGTCAAATACTCGATTCTGCCCCAGCACTTGCAGGAAGAAGAGCTGGTCGGCGGCAATGGCCTGGTGGAAATGGGCACCTTTCTGGCGATTCTCGGCGGTACGCTGTATGCCGGCATTCTTATGTCAGGGGAGCATTGGGCGGCCTGGGTCGGCGCCTCGGTTGTCGTGGTTGCCGTGCTTGGCTATCTGGCCAGTCACGGTGTGCCACGGGCGCGGGCCAGCGTGCCTGAGCTGCAGCTGGACTGGAATATCTTCCGGCAATCCTGGGCCATCCTGCATCTGGGTCTGGTCCGCCAGGTGCCCTCGGTATCGCGTTCCTTGCTCGGCAACTCCTGGTTCTGGTTTCTTGGCGCAACCTATCTGACGCAGATCCCCGGTTTTACCAAGGATTACCTGCACGGCGACGAGAGTGTCGTGACCCTGGTTCTGATGGTGTTCTCGATCGGTATTGCAACCGGCTCGCTGCTCTGTGAGCGTTTGTCCGGGCGCAAGGTTGAAATCGGTCTGGTGCCCTTCGGTTCCCTGGGACTGACGATTTTTGGCTTGTTGCTCTGGTCCGTGGCGGACAGCGTCGCGCCCTCCGTGGACCCGTACAGCTGGTTGTCGCTGCTGGCTCAGCCTGGTGCCTGGTCGATCCTGGGCTGCATTCTGGGTATCGGGATCTTTGGCGGTTTTTATATCGTACCGCTGTATGCCTTGATTCAATCCCGCACCCAGGAACACGAGCGGGCGCGGGTGATCGCCGCCAACAACATTCTCAATGCCTTGCTGATGGTCTGTTCGGCGCTGGTGGCGATACTCCTGCTGTCGGTCGCGGGTTTGTCGATTCCGGAGTTGTTCCTGGTCATCTCGCTGATGAACGTGGCGGTCAATACCTATATCTTCAAGATCGTCCCCGAGTTCAGCATGCGGTTTTTGATCTGGCTGCTGAGCCACTCGATGTACCGCGTTACTCACGATAATCTCGACGCCATACCGGACGAGGGGAGCTGCGTACTGGTGTGCAACCATGTGTCCTTTGTCGACGCTCTGTTGATTGGCGGGGCAGTACGGCGGCCGGTGCGCTTCGTGATGTACTACAAGATCTACAATCTGCCGGTACTGAATTTCATTTTCCGGACCGCAGGGACCATTCCGATTGCCGCTCGGCATGAGGACGAGCAGATATACGAACGGGCTTTCGAGCGCATTCGAGCCTATCTGGATAACGGCGAGGTGGTGTGCATCTTCCCGGAGGGCAAGCTGACAGCAGACGGTCAGATCAACGAATTTCGCAATGGCATAGTGCGGATACTCGAGAACAACCCGGTGCCGGTGATTCCCATGGCTCTGCGTGGCCTGTGGGGCAGTTTCTTTAGCCGAGCGCCGCACAAGGGACTGTTTCGCCGGGTCTGGTCGCGGGTCTGCCTGGTTGCAGGGCAGCCGCTAGCCCCGGAACAGGCCAGCCCGGAGCATTTACAACTGAAGGTAGGAGAACTGCGCGGTAACGCCCCTTAGGGCCTTACCGGCATAAAGGATGTTACTTGGCAGGACGGCCTGGGCGGGGTGCGCCGTAAACCTGGCCACTCTTGCCATTGGGGATGTGCTGGATTTGCCCGCCTGAGGCGAGGAAAGCATCAATCTGGTTGTCGATTGACTGGCTTGTAGCAACGGCAGCGTCTGCCTTGCGTTTGCTTGGAGCCGTTTTAGCGGACATTGGTCACCTGCCTGTTCAAAAAGTAGGCGACCCATACTACACGAACCAGCCATCTTTGGCTATGTGAAAACCCCTGAAAGACTTGACATGACGGTCTATCAGGGGCAGGCAGTGCTAATTTACAAGTAATTGCTGAAAAACGTAGTTTTGAACTGAACGCTTAATGCTGATGGCCGCCGGCACCATGGGCATGGCCATGGGCGATTTCTTCTTCGCTGGCTTCGCGTACAGACAGAATCTCGACCTCAAAGGTCAGCTCCTTGCCCGCCAACGGGTGGTTGGTATCGACCTCGGCCTGGCTCAGGCCGACCTTGACGATACTGACCTGGCGTGGACCCTGTTCGGTCTGGATCACGGCGATCATGCCCGGCTTCCACTTCTTCGCACCCTGCAGATGCTTGATCTGAACTTTCTGGACAGCATCGTCCTGACGCGGGCCATAGGCCTTGTCCACGGGCAGGGTCACGCTGAAGCTGTCGCCGGCTTGACGCCCCTCAAGGGCCTCGACCAGACCATCAATCAAGCCGGCCTGGCCATGGAGATAGAGCACCGGGTCATGCTGCCGGGAGCTTTCGATTTCACCTGTGGCATCGGACAGGGTGTAGTGAAACTGGACGACACTGTTCTTGCTGATCTGCATTGTTATTCGCTCAGGGGAAAATGACAGCGCGCATTATCCCGTGCAACGCCTGAATTTTCCATCAGGCAGCGCTATTTCTCTCCCCAGAGCTCTTCAAGGCGATCATCACGTCCGCAGCGACTGCGGTAGAAGTTGTAGCGTACGGGGTTCTTCTGATAATAATCCTGATGGTATTCCTCCGCTGGATAGAAGGCAGTCTGGGGCAGAATTTCTGTGACGATCGAGCCTTCGAGCCTGCCTGAGGCAGTCAGGTTGTCCAATGAGGCGCGGAGAATCTGTTCCTGTTCCGGGTTGGCATGGAACAAGGCACTGCGGTACTGAGGGCCGCTGTCACAGAACTGGGCATTCGGAGTCAACGGATCAATGGTTGGCCAAAAGGCCTCGACCAGTTGGCTGAAGCTGGTTTTATCCGGGTCGTAGAATACCGCGACCGCTTCTATGTGATCGGTTACACCGGCTGAAACATCAGGGTAATTGGCGCTGTCTGCGGTGCCGCCAATGTAGCCCGAGACGGTATCGAGGACGCCAGGAACCTTGTCGAAGTCGGCCTCGGTACACCAGAAACAGCCGCCGGCAAACACTGCCATACTGCTGCCTTCCGGGCCGCTGGTGAGGGGTTCGTTGGCCTGGCTGGTCAGACTCAGCAGACAAGCGAGCAAAAACAGCGTGATTTTTTGCATTATCAACTCCTGAGCTCGGGTAGGGCATCGGTTGCCGGTATAAAGCGCAGGGCCACACCGTTGTTGCACCAGCGTTGCCCGGTAGGCGGTGGACCGTCATTGAACACGTGGCCCTGGTGGCCGCCGCAGCGTGCACAATGGTACTCGGTGCGCGGCCAGATCAGTTTGAAGTCCTGTTTGGTGCCCATGCTGCCTTCGATTGGCTGGGTAAAGCTTGGCCAGCCGGTACCACTGTCATATTTGTCTTCACTGCGAAACAGCGGCAGGTAGCAAGCGGCGCAGACATAGGTTCCCGGCTCGTAGACCTTGTCCAGTGGGCTGCTGCCAGCCCGTTCGGTGGCTTCTTCGAACAGCACATTCCATGCCTCTGCCGACACCTTGTCGCGCCAATGGCTGTGGGGGAGATCCAAAGGGGTAACGGTCATGCCAGTCTCATGTTCCATGGATTCGGCCAGGCTGAATCTGGCCATGCCAGGCAGCAAGGGAAGGGTAATCAGACCACTCAGCAGGGTTCTGCGTTTCATCGGGCGTAACCTCATTCAGTTCCAGTTTCAGACTAGGCCCCACGGAAAAAAGTGCACCTGTAGTAGTCCATCAATCGTTTCATAAGATGTCGTTATCAGAAGTGATCAGGGAGAGCACAGTCTGAACATAATCAGCTATTGTGTCTTTTCAGTACTGACAGTTACTTTGTGGCACGCTCGGACGCGTTGTTGGTGGCGCCAAACCACTTACTTGTACTGAGTAGTTACTCTAATATCAAAACATATAACAATTGTAGAGGTTTTAGCATGAACAGGGTTTTTCATCGCGCCGCTATCTTGCCATTGGCGCTGGCTGCGCTTTTCAGCAGCGTCTCACTCCAGGCTGATACAGCCGAACAGAGCAGCTACCGCATTTCAGAACCGCGCTTGCAGATGCTTGGCGGCGCCATGCAGGCTCAGGTGGCAGAGCAGAAGCTGGCAGGTATCTCTACGCTGGTATGGCAGGATGGCGAGGTGATTCATCGCCAGAATGCCGGTTTCCAGAATGTGGAAAGCCAGACGCCCTTGGCTGACGACACGATTTACAAGATTTTCTCGCTGACCAAGCCGATCACCGGCACGGCCCTGTTGATGCTGTTCGAAGAGGGCAAGTTCAACCTGGATGATCCGGTGGGTAACTACCTGCCGGAAATGCGCGATCTGCGTGTTGAGCTACCCGGCTTTCCCGACAAGGCGCTGGAGACCGAGCCCGCCAATCATCCGGTCACCATTCGCGAGCTGATGACCCATACCGCTGGCTTCAGCTATGGCCGGTTTTCGCAGTCATATACCGACAGTCTGTATGTCAGTGAAGATATCCAGAATATCGACACTACCCTGGCTGACATGATGACCAAGCTGAGCCGTATCCCCCTGCGGCAGCAACCCGGCACGCAATGGCACTACAGTATCTCGGTGGATGTACAGGCGCGGCTGGTGGAAGTGCTGTCAGGCATGGCCTTTGATGAATTCCTGCAGCAGCGCATCTTTACCCCGCTGGGCATGGTCGATACCGGATTCTACGTACCGGAAAGCAAGCAGGATCGTTTTGCCCTGTCCTATACCCCCACTGAAAGTGGCCTGCAGCCATTTCCCAACGAAGGCTGGTTGAGCAAACCGACCTTTCTCAATGGTGGCGGCGGTCTGGTATCGACCATGGATGACTACCTGCGCTTTGCCCGCATGCTGTTGAACGAAGGTGAACTGGATGGCGTGCGCCTGCTCAAGCCTGAAACCGTGCGCATGATGCGCAGTGATCAGTTGCCCGAAGGCGTAGACGGTCCGAACTGGGCACCGGGCAATACCTTTGGTCTGAATGTCGCCGTGGTAAATGATTCCGTTGCCGCCGAGCACCTGCCGGTTGATACCTACTGGTGGTGGGGTATTCATGGTCCCTGGATGTGGGTCGACCCAACCAATCAGATCATTACGCTGGGCATGATGCAGAATACCGATTATCGTCACTCGCGGGTCGTGCACGGCACCGTCAGCCACATTCTGTACCGCCCAGCACCCTGATCCTCTGGTGTGCCCGGTGGCAGCCGCCACCGGGATTCAAAGGCTTGAGCCGATGCCTCAGCTGTCTTCGGGGGTATCGGTATCCAGCACCTGTTCCAGCGGCAGTTGTGCATGAACGTTGACACTGCCCTGCGCGGCAAAGACCACCAGATGGTCTGCGGCAATTCTGATACCCAGACTCTCACCCACCTGATGATCATCGTGGCTGGGGAAAATCGACTCCAGAATGCTGCCGGTAGGCAGCTGCAGACGGTACAGGGTAGTAGCGCCGAGAAAGGTTTTGCCAATGATGGTCGCGCGCAGGCTGCTGTTGGCCTGGCCGACAATATCATCAGGCCGCAGCAACACATCCACTGCACTCCCTGCCGGCAGTTGATAGGCCCGGTTGCCTCGAATCACGCCCAGCTCGGTCTGCACCGTATCCGGTGAGATCAACTGGCCGCGAATAAAGTAGCCCTGCCCGATAAAACTGGCGACAAAGGGCGTGGCCGGTTCATGGTACAGGTTGTAAGGCGTATCCCACTGCTGCAGCTTACCGTCACGCAGCACACCTACATGGTCGCTTACGGCAAAGGCTTCGTTCTGGTCATGGGTCACCAGCATGGCGCTGGTGCCGCGGTGCTTGAGAATGTCGCGTACTTCGGAGGACAGGCGCCGACGTAGCTCACCATCCAGATTGGAGAAGGGCTCATCCAGCAGCAGCAGCTTGGGGTCCGGTGCCAGAGCGCGAGCCAGGGCAACACGTTGCTGTTGTCCACCGGACAGCTCGTGCGGGTAACGTTTGCCCAGCTGGCCCAGCTTGACCATATCCAGCAGCTCTTCGACGATGCGTTTGCGCTCCGGGTGCTTGCTGACGCCGAAGGCAACATTTTCCTGCACGGTCAGATGCGGAAACAGGGCGTAATCCTGGAATACCATGCCTATCCGTCGCTGCTCGGGCGCAATGCGCTTACCGGGGGCGGACAACTGCTCGCCGGCAAGACGGATTTCGCCCGCCGTGACTGGCTCAAAGCCGGCAATGGCGCGCAAGGTGGTGGTCTTGCCGCAACCGGATGGCCCCAGCAGGCAGCCGATATCACCGCTACGCAGATGAATATCCAGCTGTGACACCACGGGGTGGCCGGCGTAGCCGCAGGCCAGTTGGTTCAGTTCCAGGATAATGCTGTTGGCGTCGGCCATATCAGGGTATCCCCGGTCATCAATCAGCGGCTTGGTCATTCGGCCAGCAGGAATTCCACCAGCGCCTTTTGTGCGTGCAAACGGTTCTCGGCCTGGTCCCAGACCACGGTGCGCGGATCATCCATCAGCTCGGCACTGACTTCCTCACCGCGGTGCGCTGGCAGGCAATGCATGAACAGCACCGACTCGTCGGCCAGATCCAGCAGGGCAGGGGTAACCTGGTAGGGCGCAAAGCGCTTCAGGCGCGCTTCGGCTTCATCTTCCTGACCCATGGAGGCCCATACGTCAGTATTCACCAGGTGCGCACCGGCGACGGCTTCGCGCGGGTCGCGCAGCAGGGTTACCCGGTCGCCAGCCTGTTCAAGAAAGGCCGCATCAGTCTCATAGCCTTCCGGGCAGGCAATGCGTAATTGAAAGTCAAACTGCACGGCCGCCTGAACAAAGGTATTGCACATGTTGTTGCCATCACCGACCCAGGCCACGGTCTTGCCCTGAATGCTGCCGCGCAGCTCATGGAAGGTTTGCATGTCAGCCAGTAGCTGGCAGGGGTGCAGATCGTCACTCAGGCCGTTGATTACCGGCACCTTGGAGTAACGTGCAAAGGTTTCCAGGTCGGCATGCTCGAAGGTGCGGATCATCACCGCATCGCACATGCTCGACAGCACGCGAGCGCTGTCTTCAATCGGCTCGCCGCGGCCAAGCTGGGTATCGCGTGGCGACAGGAAGATAGCCTGGCCGCCGAGCTGAATCATGCCGGCTTCAAAGGACACGCGGGTACGGGTTGATGCCTTCTCGAAGATCATGGCCAGAACACGGTTTTTCAGCGGCTCATAGACGACGCCCTGGCGATGCAGGGACTTCAGCTCAATGCCACGCTTGATCAGGCTGATCAATTCGCTGGGGGAGCAGTCCATCAATGAAAGAAAATGCCGTGCAGTCATGTTCACTACCTGAAAATGGCGGCCGTCCGGCGGCCGAAAACAGAAAACCCTATCGTGACCCGAAGGCCCGATACAAGCCATACCCCAAAAGAGAAGCAGCGATCTTATCGGTAAAATCCGTTGCAAGGCAAATAACCCTGTGCTTGACAGGGTTGCTCTGTGCGGATTCAGACACTGAATGGCGGCGTATTCTGTCGCCTGCCCTCGCTTGTAGCAATGGGCTCAGGGGCCTAAAGTGGGCGAATAATAATCCGTCCGAGTGCCTGTCATGCCGCAAACCCATTACCGTGCCTGTCACCTTTGTGAAGCCATTTGTGGTCTCACGATTGAAACCGAAGGTGAGCAGATCCTGTCCATCAAGGGTGATCCCGAGGATCATTTCAGTCGTGGCCACATTTGCCCCAAGGCCGTGGCCTTGCAGGATATCCAGAATGATCCGCAGCGCTTGCGCCGTCCGGTGCGCCGCGAAGGTGACAGCTGGGTTGAAATGGACTGGGAAGAGGCCTTCGAGCTGGTCGCGTCGCGCTTTGCCGCCATACAGGCCGAACATGGCCGCAATGCCATTGGTGTCTATATGGGCAATCCGAATGTGCACAACTACGGCTCCATGACTCACGGCAACTACTTTCTCGGTCAGTTGCGCACCCGTCAGCGTTATTCCGCCACCTCGGTTGACCAGTTGCCGCACCATCTGGTGTCGCTGTGGCTGTATGGCCACATGCTGATGATCCCGATCCCGGATATCGACCACACCGACTTCTTCCTCATGCTTGGCGCCAACCCCCTGGCCTCCAACGGCAGCATCATGACCGTGCCGGATGTCGGCAAACGCATCAAGGAGCTCAAGGCCCGCGGTGGTCAGTTGGTAGTGGTTGATCCGCGCCGCAGTGAAACCGCCGAGGTTGCCAGTCAGCATCTGTCGATCAAGCCCGGCACCGACGCCGCGCTATTGGTTGGCTTGCTCAATACGCTATTTGAAGAAAAGCTCACCCGCTCCAGTCCGGCTGCTGATGCGACCCTGGGCCTGGATCAGGTCCAAGCGGCGCTGGCACCCTTCAGTGTCGAGTCCATGGCTGATTTCTGCGGTATTCCGGCATCGCAGATTCGCCAGTTGGCCCGCGACTTTGCTGCCGCCGAGCGCGCGGTGTGCTACGGCCGCATGGGCGTCTCGGTACAGCGCTTCGGTACCCTGTGCCAATGGTTGATTCAGATCATCAACCTGGTTACCGGTAATCTCGATCAGGTTGGCGGTGCGCTTTGCCCGCAGCCCGCATTCGATGTCGTCAGCAATGGCAGGCCCGGTCATTTCAACGCCTGGCAGAGCCGCGTATCGGGTTACCCCGAGTTCAACGGCGAGGTGCCCGTGGCGGCGCTGGCCGAAGAAATCATGACCCCCGGTGAGGGGCAGATTCGTGCGCTCTTTACCTCTGCAGGTAACCCTGTTTTATCCACGCCCAATGGCCGCCAGCTGGACAAGGCGCTCGAGAGCCTGGAGTTCATGGTCAGCGTGGATTTGTACATCAACGAAACCACCCGGCATGCCGACGTGATCCTGCCGCCGACCAGCGCGCTGGAACACGATCATTACGACATTACCTTCAACAACTTTGCCGTACGTAATGTCACCCGCATCAACTTGCCGGTCCTGCCCAAGCCGGAAGGCAGCCTGCATGACTGGGAGATCTTTGTCGGCCTGGGTCAGGCCTTTGCCCGGATTACCGGTCAGCCGGCCCGTGAGACCATGGCGCCGGAGCTGATGGTCGATGCCGCCATGCGCAAAGGCCCCTATGGTGACCGCCTGACCCTGGCGGTACTCAAGGACAACCCGCACGGCATCGATCTCGGGCCGCTGCAGCCCAATCTGCTGACGCGGCTGAAGACCGCCAGCCAGAAAATCGAAGTAGCCCAGCCGATCATGTTTGATGATCTGCAGCGCTTTGCTGCCGAACTGCAGCAACCGGCCGCCGATGACAATCAACTGCTGCTGATCGGCCGTCGCCATGTGCGTAGCAACAACTCCTGGATGCACAATTACCAGCGGCTGGTGAAGGGCAAACCACGGGATCAACTGCTCATGCACCCGGATGACCTGGCCAGGCGCGGCCTGCAGGACGGTCAGCAGGTGCTGGTCAGCTCGCGGGTCGGCGAGGTGCGTGTGACCGTCAGTGCCAGTGACGAGATGCGTGCTGGCGTGGTCAGTCTGCCCCACGGCTGGGGCCATAACCGACCCGGTATCGGTCAGGATGTCGCCCAGGCACACGCAGGTGAAAGTGCCAACGACCTGACCGATGAGCGCTTCCTTGATCCGGTGACCGGTAATGTGGCCTTGAACGGTGTAACGGTGGACGTCAGGGCTGCGTCATAATTTCCGAGTGAATTGGTAGGTTGTTTTGCGTTAGAATGCCCCCCATTGTAGAGGGGTACACCGCATTCGCATTGCCTGCCAACCGAGGAGCATCATGGATACTATCGACACCATCAAAGAACAGATCAGCAACAACCCGGTCCTGATCTACATGAAAGGCGCTCCGAATGCCCCGCAGTGCGGCTTCTCCGCCCGTGCGGTTCAGGCACTGATGGCCTGCGGCGAAAAGTTTGCCTACGTGGATATCCTGCAGAACCCGGATATCCGCACTGAACTGCCAGGCTACGCCAACTGGCCGACCTTTCCGCAACTGTGGATCGCTGGTGAACTGGTCGGCGGCAGCGACATCATTCTGGAACTGCACGAGTCCGGTGAGCTGCAAGGCATGATCAAGGCCGCCGTCAACCCGGCCTGATCCGCATCAGCGCAAAAACCCGCCCAGGCGGGTTTTTTTATGCTCGGGATCGGCACACACAGGATTCACTGGATTTGCTCCCTGGGAGTGTCGAGGCTCGCTCATGCTTAATAGGGTTTTCCTGGGACCGGCCGAGTTCCACCTCGGCCAGCGAGCGAGCAGGCAGCGCCTATGGTCGAGATGGAACTCGACCCTCCCAGGGAAGCTCCACAAGAGTCCGCGCATAGCCCCTGGGACCGGCCGAGTTCCACCTCGGCCAGCGTAGGGTCAGCCAGCGCCTATGGTCGAGCTGGAACTCGACCTTCCCAGGGAAGCCCCGCAAGAGTCCGTGCATACACCCTGGGAGTGGCCGAGTTCCACCTCGGCCAGCGGTGGTTCAGCCAGCACCCTTGGTCGAGATGGAACTCGACCCTCCCAGGAACCCCCGCAAGAGTCCGCGCATAGCCCCTGGGACCGGCCGAGTTCCACCTCGGCCAGCGGTGGTTCAGCCAGCACCCTTGGTCGAGATGGAACTCGACCCTCCCAGGAATCCCCACAAGAGTCCGTGCATACACCCTGGGAGTGGCAAGGGCTGGATGCAGCCTGTTTTTCCGGGATGGGCGCGGTCATTGGCTAAGGTGCTACAATGCCGGGAAATCCTGCCACGACCGACCGCAAAGAGACCTGCCCCTTGTTTAGCGAATTTGCCTTGCACGAACGCCTGCTTAAAGGCCTGGAAGCCCTGTCTTTCGAGACCCCGACCCCGGTCCAGACGGCGGCCATTCCCCCGGCCATCGCGGGTGACGACCTGCATGTAATTGCCCAGACCGGCAGTGGCAAAACCGCCGCCTTCGTTCTGCCCCTGCTGCAGCGGCTGATCGAAGCCGAGGGCCAGCCCACCGCACCGCGCGCGCTGATCCTGCTGCCGACCCGCGAGTTGGCCCGGCAGATCATCAGTGAAGTGCAACTGTTCGCCAAGTTCACCTTCATCAAGGCTGAACTGATCACCGGTGGCGAAGACTTCAAGGTGCAATCGGCCAAGATGCGCAAGGGCCCCGACATCATCATTGCTACGCCGGGCCGGGCGCTCGAACATCTCGCTGCCAATAGCCTGGACTTGTCGGCCATTGAGGTGCTGGTACTGGATGAAGCCGATCGCATGCTGGATATGGGCTTCACCGAAGATGTCATGAAGCTGGCCAATGCCTGTCCTGCAACCCGGCAGACCCTGCTGTTTTCCGCAACCAAGGGCAATGCCGCGCTGCAACGGGTGGTTGAACAGGTGCAGCGCACCCCTCGTCTGTTGCAGCTCAGCACCGTGCGTGACGACACCCCGGCGATTACCCAGCAGGTAATCCCGGTAGATGACCAGCCGCACAAGGAAGCCCTGCTCAAGTGGTTGCTGACCAACCAGAGCGAAGCCAAGGCCATTGTCTTCACCAACACCCGGATCATGGCAGACCGCCTGAATGGCGTGCTCAGGGCCATGGACATGCGCGTCTATGTGCTGCATGGGGAGAAGGACCAGAAGGACCGTAAACTGGCGGTAGAGCGCTTCAAGCAGGGTGGCACCGGTGTGCTGGTGGCCACCGATGTGGCGGCACGGGGTCTGGATATCGACGAACTTGATCTGGTGATCAACTTCGATATGCCGCGCAGTGGTGATGACTACCTGCACCGCATTGGCCGCACCGGCCGGGCCGGTGCTGAAGGTCTGGCCATTTCGCTGGTAGCACCGCATGAATGGAATCTGATGTGCAGCATCGAGCGCTATCTGCGCCGGCAGTTCGAGCGGCGTATCGTCAAGGAAGTCCCCAACAGCTTCAAAGGGCCCAAGAAGGTCAAGGCCTCGGGCAAGCCGGTGGGTAGCAAAAAGAAGAAGGACGACAAGAAAAAGGACGGCAAGAACCGTCCCAAGTCAGCCAAGCCTGCCGCCAAGCGCAAGCCAGCCCGCGCTCCGTCCGGGCAGGTAGTCACCAGCTCGGACGGCCTGGCACCGCCAAAGCGACGCAGTTAAACCATTCTTCCCCGGGATTGACCGAGTTCCACCTCGGTCAGCGTGCGAGCAGACAGCGCCTGTGGTCGAGATGGAACTCGACCCTCCCAGGAAAACCCCGCAAGCGGCCGTGCACACCTCCCGGGATTGACCGAGTTTCACCTCGGTCAGCGTGCGAGCAAGCAGCACCTATGGTCGAGATGGAACTCGACCCTCCCGGGAAAACCTCACAAACGTCTAGGCACTCCCTCCCGGGATTGACCGAGTTCCACCTCGGTCAGCGTGCGAGCAGACAGCGCCTGTGGTCGAGATGGAACTCGACCCTCCCAGGAAAACCCCGCAAGAGATGGTGCATGCCCTCCTGGGACCGGCCGAGTTCCACCTCGGCCAGCGGTGGTTCAGCCAGCACCCTTGGTCGAGATGGAACTCGACCCTCCCAGGAAAACCCACAAATTTCCGTGCAGACCAGTCTGGGGCCAGCAACTCCAAACTAAGCCTCGCCTGTATAAGCACTGGACCACGGCCACTCTTCGGCTTGTGCACAAAGCCCAGCCTTTACCGGGTTCTGATGCACGTAGTGAACAGCAGCCTGCAGATGCTTTGCATCACGAATATATCTATCCCAATATCCACGCATCCAGAACTGCTGGCCGGACACAGGCAGTTCCAGCTCTTTCGCATGCTGCATAGCCCAGCGAGCGCTGAAGGACTTCCAGCTTTGCACAATTCGCGGCAATGAGTAGTGCGGCTCGATAATCACGTGCACGTGGTTTGGCATGATGGACCAGGCGATCAACTGGTAGCGTTGACCATGGTAGTAAGCCAATGTTTGCGCCATTACCGTCGCCATCTCAGGGTGTCTCAGCGCACAGCATCCCAGGCCTTGATCAAGCCAGGATTCGATGCGTTTACGACGGGTATATTCTTGGCTTTCGGCAGGGAAATGGTGAATTTCTTTGTTCAGTTCACGAAGAACTGATTGAGGAAGAGCATCTCCCAAGCGGAAGGTAACGAACTGAAGTGTGTGCGCAGCATCAAAGTGCGGGATTTTGCGTACGGTATACCAGCCCTTGTGATGGTCGACAGGCATGTTGAACAGTCCTTGTTCAGCAAGTTGAAGTGGTCATGCTAGCAATTGAACGCGTCCCATGCCTGCGAACCAGATCGCAATACCAGAACCAAACTGGGATTGACCGAGTTCCACCTTGGTCAGCGTGCGAGCAGGCAGCGCCTATGGTCGAGCTGGAACTCGACCCTCCCAGGAACCCCACAAGAGTCCGTGCATTACACCCTGGGATTGACCGAGTTCCACCTCGGTCAGCGTGCGGGCAGGCAGCGCCTATGGTCGAGCTGGGCTCGACCCTCCCGGGAACCCCACAAGAGTCCGTGCATTACACCCTGGGATTGACCGAGTTCCACCTCGGTCAGCGGGCGGGCAGACAGCGCCTATGGTCGAGATGGAACTCGACCCTCCCAGGAACCCCACAAGAGTCCGTGCATTACACCCTGGGATTGACCGAGTTCCACCTTGGTCAGCGTGCGAGCAGACAGCGCCTATGGTCGAGATGGAACTCGACCCTCCCGGGAAAACCCCGTAAGAGCAGGAGCACTCCGTCCTGGGATTGACCGAGTTCCACCTCGGTCAGCGTGCGAGTAGGCAGCGCCTGTGGTCGAGATGGAACTCGACCCTCCCGGGAAAACCCCGTAAGAGCAGGAGCACTCCGTCCTGGGATTGACCGAGTTCCACCTCGGTCAGCGAGCGGGCAGGCAGCGCCTATGGTCGAGCTGGAGCTCGACCCTCCCAGGAACCCCACAAGAGTCCGTGCATTACACCCTGGGATTGACCGAGTTCCACCTCGGTCAGCGAGCGGGCAGGCAGCGCCTATGGTCGAGATGGAACTCGACCCTCCCGGGAAAACCCCACAAGCGTCTATGCACTCCCTCCCGGGATTGAACGAGTTCCACCTCGGTCAGCGTGCGAGCAGACAGCGCCTGCGGTCGAGATGGAACTCGACCCTCCCAGGAAAACCCCACAAGCGGCCGTGCGGGGCTCAGGGTGTTTTCAGGCCACGCCACCATTGAAACAGCATGATCAGCACCAGCCCGGCGACCACGCCGGCGCTGTTGGCGTAGATATCGTGGATATCGGCCGAGCGGGTCGGGTGGAAGCTTTGTACATATTCTACCGCCACACCCACCGCAAACATCAGCCCGCCGCGCACCCACCAGTACCATCTGGGGAAGGCCAGGAAGCTCAGTATCGTGCAACTGAACAGCCCTCCCGCGTGATAGAAATAGGCATGCCAGCCGGCCGAGACCGGCGGTGGGGAGGGGCTCATGCCCAGATAAATGCCGAGGCCCAGCACGGCAAAGAACAGCAGCTTGAACAGCAGCCTGAAGCGCGCCCATTGGCGCAGAAGCGTGATCCACATATTAGCAGCAGTCCAAATCAGGTCTCAGGATAATCAACCACCCGTAGGTGGTTGATAGACAACGCGTTGGCCGCATTAATCCCTCAGCGTCCTGAATCCGTCATTGAATCTGTCCGTGTCTGCTGCGTTGGTCATGTCATAGAGCTGATAAAAACGGCTCAGACGTGCACCACCATCTCGGGTCAGCGGGTTCCAGGCGATGGTGCCCTGGGAGGTGCTGGAGCGGGCGAAGAAGGCATCGAACGGGAAGGTAAAGTAAATACCCTTGTCAAAACTGCCTTCACCAAATTCCTCGGACGAGACATTGGTCCGGGTTACCCAGGCACCTACTGTTACACCGTTGCCAAAGCGACGAGACAGGTCCAGCGTGCCGCCATAGTCACCCGCGAGATAGCGGCCAGCGCTACCCTTGAGCAGAATATTGTAGAAAGGCAGGTGCGAATAACCGGTTACATGTCCGGTGAAGGTCTTGTAATCGCGGAAACTGAAATCCTGGCGGAAGCCCCGCTGCGCTACGTAGTTGGCATCCACGCCAATAGCCCAATCTTCTCCATGCGGACGGTAGAGCAACTCGGCACCGACACCACCGAACATGCTCTCCAATAAGCCGCCATAGGCCATTGCATACAGGTCACGATCCAGTCGCTGTGTATAGGTATATTGCAGGTTTTCCAGCACGACATCAGAACTGGTCAGATACTCGCGAATCCTGGTCCGCACGCGCGGCAACTCACTGCTGCCCTCAAAGCGGAACTTGTCAAAGTTATCCAGCAGATTGACGGCCATGTTGCCACGCAGCCAGCTGTTGCGGGCAAAGCGGTATTCGGCATTGGCTCGGCCCAAAAACTGATAGAGGATAAAGCCGTCCGGGCCGCCAACGTTCTGCTTGTAACCCAGCGACAACCCATAATCGAAGGCATCCAGCGGCTGGTTATGTACAACCTCGGCATCCAATACGCTGGGCGTGGCGGTTACCGTAGAGCGGCGTACCGCGGCCATGTCGACGCGGTTCTGCTCAAGTTCGCGCAGGCGCTCGGGACGAATACTGGTCTCGCTCACGGCCATGCCGCGGGGTTTGTTGACCAGGGTATACCAGTCGTAGCTGCCTTCGCCGGTGCTGTTATCCAGAATACGGCTGGCACGGCCGAGTCCCTGGGCTTCGTTGCGGAAGGTGGTCTGTTCGCCAGTCACAATCAGCTCGCGATCCTTGACGCTGATCTGCTCAACCGAAAAGCCGGCGTTGTCCTGCAAGCGGGCGCTGACGTCGGCCCAGTCAACCTGGCTCCCGGACACGCCGGTTGACAGTGGACGGCGCGGCTCCGGTGCGGGGTCGAGTAGCTTGGCTGGCCCGGAATTTTTCAGGTTGGTATAAAAACTGATACCGAACATGGCTGTGTTGCCACGCTGCCATGAGGCGGTCAGGTCAATGCCGGGTCGCAATTGATAGACCGCGCCAACATTGAAACGCGAGTCCTGATCCTGATTGTTGCTCTGCGGTTCTGACTGGTAGTCGTTGCCGTCCATTTCCAGTTTCAGACGCAGGGGGTCCCAGGGGGTCTGGTATTCCACACCGCCAAAAATCGCTGGCCGGCCACTGAAGTAGTTGTCAAAGCTGAAATCGCCACCGGTCCCTTCGGTCTCGGTATTGCGTTCTCGGTACTTGTCGCTGAACACACCCAGCGGATTACCGAAGTCGCCGCGGTTGCCGATATAGCCCCAGGCCACACCAAGGCTGAAGTCCAGATCATGAAAGCGCTTGTTGGCGACTATAAACTCGCTGGAAAACAGACCGGTACCCGCCACGTCGCGAAAGCCCAGAGCCAGCTCCGGCAACCAGTAGCTTTCACGCCACAGTCGCAATTTCAGGTCGGCGGCTTTGTCCTTGAGGCTTTGATCACCACTGAATGCTTCATCGCCGTAATCACGGTTGGTGATGGCAATATAGCGGATCGAGCCTTCAAGCCAGGGCAAAGGCTGAACGGTTACACTGTAACGGCTGTAGGGTTCGGTGCGGTTGGCATTGAAATACAGCATGCCTTCCTCGGCCATACGAGCGGTGGGGGTTTGCAAAAGGCCGACACCGCCAAAATCATGCTGGGTGACACGATAACGATCAGCCAGACTGATGGTCGGCCAGGCACAGGCCATCAGTACGGGCAACAGGAGCAGGCGAGAGGGTTGGCGCTCAGTCATCAAAGCGACCCCCCAAAGGGTATTGCGTAGCCAGCATGGCAGCCATTTCCTTGTTCAGATCGGGTGTATCATCGCTCAAGTGCAGTGGATTGATGGGTACATAGAGCACGGCGCCAACGGCAATACTGAGTGATTCAGCGTTCCAGTAACCCACGCCCACCGACTGCACCACGCCGTCAGGCTGAATCACATGCAGATAACTCGGGTCCGCCCGGTCATGCTGTGGGCACTGACGCAGATAGTCGCGGGGCTGAAGAGCGGCATCAAAGGCCAGTTCGCAGTCAGCAACAACCGCACCCATAACGCGGACTTGATCGGGCCGGCGAGGATAAAGCAGGCTATCACCCGGCTCAAGCGAAGGATTGTTGGCAAGCAGCAACTGCTGGTAAGGGCTCATTTGTGCGACAACGCGGCCGGTTACCGGCATGGCGTCTACCTGCTGGTTAAGCCTTGCGAGTAGCTCGGCGAGTGACTGATCGTCTCGGGCAAGCGCATGGACCTGATTGGCGCGCAGGTCGAACAGTACGCCGGCCTTGAGTCGTTGCTGAGGTTCAATGGCGCTTTGGCGCAACAGGGCGGCACCCAGATGCCAGGCGTCGGCGTTGACCTGTCCGGCCAGTGCGGCGTCACGCAGACGCGCGCCATCCTGCCATTGGTAGTTGCCGGGTGCGTTAACGGCACCATCCACCAATACCGTCTCGGCTTCGACTGATTGCATCGCAAGCGGCGCGCACAGCAGCGCGGAAAGGGCCAGTCTGCGCAGGCTCATGGCTGGGCTCCGTAGGGTTTCAGCAAGGTCAGGCGCAGCGGAGGCAGATTCGGCGCAACGTGCTGCACACTGCGATAGACCATGCCGTTGTCCGGGTCGACCCAATAGCGGTTCAGGGCACGATAGCCCAGCACAGAGATCTCGACCCGTTCGTCGATGCGTTGCAGTTCGCGCTTTTGCCCCATGATCTCGAGCGATTCAAGCGGGCCGCGCTGGTAACGTGCCGTTTGCACCAGACCGGTCTGGTACAGGGCCGGGTAATCCACCTGCCGGCTGACTTCAAGGCCATCGGCAAGTCTGTGCAGACCCGTTATGAAGGGATCATCTACCAGCAGCGGTGCGATTATGTCAGTGGGCAGTCCGGCACTCTGCACAAGACGCCCATGGTCGGTGGTCAGATGCTCGGTGATACCTGTCCAGCGAACGTAACCACCTTGCAGTCCGCCCAGCACCATCAGGGCGTCAGCCTGACCAAACTCAACCAGTAACGCAGGGCCTCTGACTGAATTGACATCAGCCATGCTGATGCTTGGCTCAAGTCCACCAATCGCCAGGCCCAGGGTTTCGAACGACGTATTGTCCATGGCTGTGCAGCCAGCCAGGCCCGCAGCCAGTAAACCGACTGCGGCCATGCGCTTGAGGATTCTCACCAGGGCTGCCCTCAGTTGTTCCGATCGCGAACATCATCCTCGACAAGCAGAGAGGTGCGGAACAGATTGGCAGAGGGGAACAGCTGGCTGATAAAGCGGTTCCAGCGGGTGATGCCGGCTGCGCCGACAAAAACCACATCCTGGGGTTGCATCTCGAACTGATCTGCCAGAATAAAGGCCGAGGGTGAGCGGACATTGAGCTGGAATACGGTGGCTTTATCGGTTTCCAGATTATCCACGCCGCGGATCACATACACTTCACGACCGCTGGAGGTCTCCGGTGACGGACCGCCGACCGTACCCAGAACTTCGCTCAGGGTCATGCGGCTGCTGCGGTAGGGCAGGGCGCGCGGTGTGCGCACTTCACCCATGACAAACACCTTGCGGGCGTCGTTCAGGCCCAGATGCAAACTGTCACCGGCGCGCAGATAGATCTTGCCGATATCGCTGCTGGTACTGGTCAAACGGTCATAGTCCAGGTTGTAGCTTACGCCATCGCGGGTCAGGGTCAGGTTTGACAGATCGGCGCGCAGGGGGTCAATACCGGCCTGGCCCACGGCCTGCAGCAGGGTCAAGGGCTGGGCATTGACCGGAATAAAGCCGGGGGTATTGAAGGCGCCACTGACAATGATCTTCTGGCTGTTGTATTCAATGACGTTGACGTCGACCTGGGGCTTTTCGATAAAGCGGGCCAAGCGCGAGGTAATGATTTCACGCAGCTCTTCCAATGTCAGGCCAGCGACCTGGACGTTGCCGATAAAGGGGTAGAACAGGGTGCCGTCATCCCGGACCTGACGCGCGTTGATCGCGTTGGTTTGCTGAGTACCACCGGGGATGGTCAGCTCCGGGTGGTCCCATACGGTAATGAACAGCGAATCATTCGGTCCGATACGGTAGTTTTCCGGGCTGTACTCCAGCAAGGGCTGCGGAATGGCCATGCGGGTCGCGACTGAGTTGTCCTGGGCAATCAGTTTCGGCGTGATCTGCACCATCTCGACCATGCTGTTTTCAGCGCTATCCTCGCTGATCATCGGGTTGGTATCCATATGCATGCCAGGGGAAAGCATGCAGGCCTGAAGCAGCAGGGTGGTCGCACCAAGGGCGACTAGAGAGAGTCGTTTCATTTTTTGGATTCTTATAAGGGAGTGTTCAACAAAAAAGCCACCCACAACCGAAGTTGAAAGGTGGCTTCTGACCCGCCGGACCAACAATCTGTCAGGGCGTGGTATTGGTGGCCGTGGTGGAGCTGCTGCCGCCGCCGCTGTCGGACGCTGCTGCTGCAGCCAGACCAACTACGGCTACACCCAGCGCAACGCCGCCGTAACCTGACAGCTTGCCTTTCGGCTCGTCTGTGTTGGTAACAGGGGTGCCGTCAGCGTTAAGCAGCGGACCGGTAGTGATTTCAGTCGCGGCAGCGAAACCCGAGGCGAGCAGCAAGCCACTGGCCACCAATGCTAATGTCTGTTTTCTCATCACGTGTCTCCTTTTGATACCGCAAATTAAGCTCTGATTATACGCAAGGCGACGGCCAATGGAACCCCTAAAGAGGCATTGTAGCCCTTGCGCAAGACCGTTGGTCATTTACCTTCGGACTTGTACTCATACTGATAATAGCCGTAATTTCCATAACCGTAGGCCGAAGCCTTCTTTTCTACCGCATTAAAGATCGCACCCTTGATGTCGACCCCGTTGTTGCGGAAACGTTGCAAGGCCACTTCGATCTCCTTGGCCGGGTTGCGACCAAAGCGGGTGACCAGCATGCTGGTGCCCGCCAGTCGGCCGACCAGGGCGGCATCGGTCACCGCCAGAATCGGTGGGGTGTCGATAATGATCA
This sequence comes from Gammaproteobacteria bacterium HGW-Gammaproteobacteria-11, assembly GCA_002840055.1. Lineage (GTDB taxonomy): Bacteria > Pseudomonadota > Gammaproteobacteria > Pseudomonadales > Pseudomonadaceae > Halopseudomonas. The sequence continues at coordinate 264,890 of PGZJ01000004.1, forward strand.
TGTCATACATGCTCGACAACTGACTGAGCTGCTCTTCGAAGTTGGCGTGCATCAGCAGTTCCGACGGGTTCGGCGGAATCTGCCCGCGACTGATCAAATGCAGGTTGGGTACCTCGGTCTTGCTGATGACGTCAGCCAGGGTGAAGGTGCTGACCAGCAGGCCAGACAGGCCCGGTTCAGCGGCACGACCCATCAGTTTGTGCACGTAACCCTTGCGCATGTCCGCATCAATCAACAGTACGCGCTTGCCCGTCTGGGCAACAATGGCAGCCAGGTTGGTCGAGACAAAGGACTTGCCGACGCTGGGGCTGGGGCCCGAGATCATCAGAATGTTGTTCTTCGCTTCCATCATGGCAAAGTGCAGGCTGGTGCGCAGGCTACGCAGCGATTCCACCGCCAGGTCGGCAGGATTGTAGGCGGCCAGCAGATTGGTTGGCTTGGCCGCGACCGACTTGCCCTTGAGGCTGCGCTCGATTGACAGCTGATCCTTGCTGAAAGGAATCGAGGCATAAACCGGCAAGCCCATTTGCTCGATCAGGTCGGGGTTTTCAATGCCGCGGTTCAAGGCATGCCGCAACAGTGCCACGGCGACCCCGAGCATGCCGCCCAGCAGGGTGGCCAGCACTACAATCAGCGCTTTCTTCGGTTTGACCGGCAGGCTGGTGTCGACCGCCGCTTCATCAATGATGCGCACATTGCCCACGGTGCCGGCCCGGATCACATCCAGCTCCTGGGACTTGTTCAGCATCTGGGTGTAGATTTCCGTGCTGACTTCAACATCACGGGCCAGGCGCAGCAGCTCCTGCTGGGTTTCCGGCAGATCACCAACGCGACTGACCAAACGATTGCGCGATTCCTGCAGTTGTGCGAGCTGGGTAATCAACGCCTGGTAGCTGGGGTGTTCACGGGTAAAGCGGCGTTCGAGTTCGGCCTGACGCAATTGCTGCTCGGAGATCTGTGTGTCCAGTTCGACGATCTGATCAAGCACGGCCTTGGTTTCAATGGTGATATCCACCGAGCCGGCTGCAGACTGGTAGGTATTCAGTGCGGTCTCCGCTCGCTCCAGCTCCCGACGCACTTCGGGCAGTTGGGTACGCAGGAACTCCAGGCTTTGCTGGGCTTCAGCAGACTTGCGCTCGACGTTCTGGCGCACATACAGGCGGCTGACTTCGTTGAGCACGCGGCGCGCGTGCTCAGGATTCTTATGTTCGATACTCAGGGCCAGAATCCCGGAATCCCGGCCACGCTCGGCGGCAGAGAGTTCGCGTTGATAACCCAGGATGACGCTCAGGGCATTGCGTTTGGTCAGGATGAATTCGGTACCCGGCCGGGCCTGCAGACTGGCAACCTGCAACTTGAAACCGGCCTGCTCAATGGCCTCGCCAACAGTGCCACTGAGGAGCTTGTTGTCATCTTCGTTATACAGGCTGAAACGGCCACTTTCTTCACTGCGCAGGATCAGCTCTTTGCCCAGATACTGCTCCGGGACATCCAGTTGGAAGACCGACACCGACTCTCCGCCCCAGGCAAAACTGCCAAAGCCCAGCCAGGCCGGGGCCACGGGTTGCTCGGCAGTCGGCTGCCAGCGCCGGTAGAAGAATGAGCCGACCATCGGAAACAGCTTGGGCTCGGCGGTCACGTCCAGGTTCAGATTGCTGACCGCCTGACCTATTACCCGGCGCGATTTCAGCAGCTCGATTTCAGTGACCGCAGCTGAGGTGCTGGCAAACAGCTCGCTATCGCCCATCAAACTGCCAAGGCCGGATGACTTCTTCTCGATCTGGACCACGGCGCCCGCCACATAGATAGGCGTGGCCAGCAGGGCATAGGCAATGCCGACAATGGCAAAGGCACCGGTAAAGGCGGCAATGATCCATTTATTGTCGATCAGGGCACCAAACAGGGCCAGCAGGTCAATCTCGTCGCTGGATCTGTCTGAAGCGGTGTTCGGCGTGTTCTGCATTGGTGAGTGTCATCCGGTCGTTGTAAAGGAGTTACTTAAGGTAGGGCAGCCAGGCGGTGGCGGCCCTGTCGAGCAATTGGTACACGTGATCAAAGGCCGGGCGTTGTTGGCGGTAGGGGTCAGGTATCTCACTGTCTCCCAGCCATTTGCCAAACAACAGGGTCTTGCCCCGAGCCTGAGGTGCCATGGCGTGAATCGTCTTCAAGTGACGTTGCTCCATCACCAGTATCAAGTCCGCGCTGGCCAGCATCTCCGTGCTCAGTTGCCGTGCTTCATGGGCTGGCAGGCTCAGGCCAGCTTCAGCCATAACCAGAGCAGCAGTCTGATCCACGGGCTTGCCAACCAAGGCGCCCAGGCCCGCAGAGCTTACAGCAATGCCGGAACCAGCAAGCTTGTGTTGTAACAAAGCCTGGCCTGTTGGACTGCGACAGATATTGCCAACACAGACAACCAGAATGGATTTGATCATGGTCCCTTATTCAATGCCCGATCAGCCTGATTCGGCGGCAATGATACCGACGCCCCGGGATAAACTGTAGTTCTATTGCTTTTATGACGTCAAAAAAACGCATTCAAACGTCGACTTCAGTGGTTCGGTGTCTGCTTTGTGAGCAAGCTCACAGATTGAATCTGCCCTGCAGGGTTAACCTGCTTTTAGCACCCTGGGTACCAATGGTAGAGCGCGGCACCCGCCGCAAGTTCAAACCGAGCAGTGGGGTGCTTCACTGGATATTAGCGGCAAAGGACATGCCCATGCACGGCGATTACCCCCGCATTACTCACCATGGCGCGATCAAGGGCGTGACCGGCTCCTGCCATCAATTGTGGCTGGATGCTGAAACCAGTCTGCTGGTCGATTGCGGTCTGTTTCAGGGCGCGGAAAGCTCGGGGCAGGGTGCCGATGCCCAGCATCTGGCCATAGAGTTCAGTCTCGATACGGTCAAGGCGTTGATTGCCACGCACGTCCATATCGATCACATTGGCCGACTGCCCTGGCTTATCGCGGCGGGCTTCAATGGCCCGGTCTACTGCACTCAACCCTCGGCCATGCTTATGCCAACCGTATTGGAGGATGCCTTTATGGTCGGCGTGCAGCGCGATGCACAACTGGCCGAACGCTTTATCCAGCGCGTACAGCCGATGCTCAGTGGGCACCCTTACGCCACCTGGGTGACCTTGATCGAGCGTGCGGATTTGCGCTGTCGTATCCGCTTCCAGCGCGCCGGGCATATTCTGGGCTCGGCCTGGGTCGAGGTTGACGTGCAGTATCCCGCCGCCAAGCGCAGCCGGCGGATTGTGTTTTCCGGCGACCTGGGTGCGCCCCATGCGCCCATGCTGCCGGCGCCAAAATCGCCCTATCGTGCGGATGTGGTGGTTCTGGAAAGCACCTACGGTGATCGCTTGCATGAGGATCGCCGTACGCGCCGCCAGCGCCTGCAGCGGGTGTTGGAGCAGGCGCTGGCCGATGGCGGTACTGTGCTGATTCCGGCTTTCAGTATTGGCCGCACCCAGGAGTTGCTGTACGAGCTGGAGGACATCATCAGCCGCGCGCGAGCACATGACAAGGCTGGCAGCTCGGCCTGGTCCAGCATCCCGGTGATACTCGATGCGCCACTGGCAGCGCGCTTTACTGCGCTCTATCGCCAACTCCAGCCCTATTGGAACGATGAAGCACTGCGGCGTGTTGCCAAGGGCCGCAAGCCGCTCGGTTTTGAGCAATTGCTGACGGTTGAAACCCACGCCCAGCATCAGGCCATGCTCAACCGACTGGCCCATACGCGTCAGCCCGCCATTGTGATTACCGGTAACGGCATGTGCAGCGCCGGGCGCATTGTCAATTACCTCAAGGCCATGCTGGGTGACCCACGGCACAACATCGTATTTGTCGGCTATCAGGCGCATGGCACCCCAGGGCATGCCATTCAGCAATACGGTCCGCGTGGTGGCTATGTTGAGCTGGACGGCGAGCGCTATCCAATACGCGCTGGCGTGCACCGGCTTGGCGGCTATTCAGCCCATGCCGATCAGGCCGGTCTGCTGCGTTTTGTCACCGGCATGCGGCAATGGCCACAGGAGGTCAGGCTGGTGCACGGCGATGCAGAGGCCAAAGCTGCCTTGGCTGCCCTGTTGAAGCAGGCGGGTGAAACGCAGGGCAAGCCCATCAAGGTAACAATCCCCTGAGGGCCACCCTGCTTCGATCACAATCAAGCCTCTTTGCTCTGCACTGCATTCGTTTCGAGGCACACAAACATGAAACCACGTATTCTGTAAGCCGGTTTTGATCAGGCCAATGAGCGGTTGTTGACGGGGCAAAGATTGAGTCCAGAATAGGCACAACCATCGAGTGGTTACTCAATCGCCTCGATTGCTACCAGTGCGCGCAGGATGGCAGTGATCGCGGCAAAGGATCGGTAACAGCTGATTGAGCGGTGCTGGCTGGGTATATGATTGGTCAGGCGGCATAGCACTGCTCTGCCGCCGCCGTTCAACCTTTCAACAACAATGACAAGAGACAAGCATGCTCAGCTCAAACAAAAAGCCCGTCGTCGTTTTCGGTGCAACGCCCTTGGCTGAGCTAGCCGCCTATCTGATCACTGAAGAACGTCAGGTGTTAGCCCATGTTGTTGACGATGGCTATCGCACCCAGACCAGCCTGAACGGCATACCCGTTCTTGAGATCAGCGAGTTGCCGGCAGCCTGTCCCCCTGATAGCCATGAGCTGGTGGTGCCCCTGGGTTTCAGTCGTATCAATGGTCTGCGACAACAGAAATGTGACGAACTGGAGGCCATGGGTTATACCCTGAGTAGCTACCGGCACCCCTCCAGTCAGTGCTGGCAAGGGCTGCAACAGCAAGCCAATACGCTGATATTTGAGGGCGTCATTGTTCAGCCCTTTGTGCGCATTGGTCGTAACGTGATTCTCAGGGCCGGCACCAACCTCGGTCACCACAGCACGGTGGGTGATCATTGCTTTATTGCCTCGGGGGTCACTACCGGCGGCAACGTGAGTATCGGGCAACGTTGTTTTATCGGGCTGGGCGCAGTACTGCGAGATGGCGTGCGCATTGCTGACCGTTGCTTTATCGGCGCGGGCGCCGTGGTCATAAGTGATACCGAAGAAGACGGCGTGTATGTCGGCAATCCGGCGAAAAAAATGGCCAAGACCTCGGCCGAGGTGACCCGTTGAGGAGCATGCCATGATCACCAAACCCTATATCATCAGCCTGGCGCCCACCGGGATTATCCCGACCAAGGCCCAGACACCCCATGTGCCGGTGAGTCAGAGCGAGATTCTCGATACGGTCGCCGAATGCCTGGAGCTGGGTGTGCAGATGTTTCACCTGCATACCAGAACGCCAGAGCAGACGCACAACAGCGATCCGCAGCAATATGGCCGGCTGATCGAAGCGATCCGCACACTGCCGGGTGGTCAGCAGGCGATCCTCTGCGTGACCACCAGTGGTCGACAGAACCCGTCTTTTGAAGAGCGCGCCCGCATACTCGACCTGGATGGCGACATGAAGCCGGACATGGCCAGCCTGACCCTGTCATCCCTGAACTTTCAGCGCAGCGCCAGCATCAATGAACCCGATGTGATCCGCCAACTGGCTGCACGCATGCAGGAGCGTGGCATCAAGCCGGAGCTGGAGATTTTTGATTTTGGCATGCTCAACATGGCGCGGGTGCTCATGGATGAAGGCCTGGTGGATGGTCATGCCTATGCCAACCTGCTGTTTGGCAATATCAGCAGCGCCCAATGCACGCCGTTACAGATGGCTACGTTGCTGCGCGAGGTCCCTGACAACCTGACCTGCTGCATCGCCGGACTCGGACGTTTCCAGTTACAGGCCAACCTGTTCGGCCTGATGTTTGCCGATGGCGTGCGCGTCGGGCTGGAAGACAATATCTGGTACGACCAGCAGCGCAGCCAACTGGCCACCAACGTCAATCTGGTCAAACGCATCAGACAGCTCGGCGAGCAACTTGAACGCCCCCTGATGTCATCCCAAGCCTTGCGTGACAGGCTTCTCTCGGACTCAAGCACATTATGAAAGGCATTATCCTGGCCGGCGGTTCCGGCACGCGTCTGTATTGCACGGCCTCAGGCTTTCAAGTGCGCGTTGTTTGCTCTGATCACGGACAATGCCCGAGATTACAAGGGCAAAACCGATGATCGTGGCCGTCATGCAACCCTATTTTTTGCCCTACCTTGGCTATTTTGACCTGCTTAACAAGGTCGATCACTGGATAGTCTTTGATACTGCGCAATACGTGCGCCGCGGCTATGGCAAACGCAATAAAGTGCAAAATGGCCAAGGTGGCACCCAGCAAATCACCTTGCCGGTCTCCCATTGCGAGATCAATACGGCCTACAAGGATGTGCGTATTTCAGACCCCAATTGGGGTGCAAAGCTGCTCAAGGAAATACGTCATTACAGCGCTGCGCCCTGCTATAAACAAACCACTGAATGGCTGGCGCGCAGCTTTGCTGAACTGGGCGGTGAAGTATCACTTTCACGCATCAATGTCGCGCTGATACGTGCCGTAGCCGCTAAGCTTGGTATTGATACCCGTATTGATATTTACTCTGAAATGGGTTGTCGAGTGGATGCCCAGGTCCAGACAATCAACGACTGGGGCGTACTCCTCGCCAAGCAGCTGGGTGCAAGTCTGTATATGAATCGGCCAGGCGGCCAGGCCATACTCGACCCGGATTACTTTGCTCAGCAGGGCATGCCACTGGTCTTCCAGACGTATGAGGCCATGCGCTATGAATGCGTAGGGCGTCACTTCATTCCCAATCTCTCAATAGTTGATGTGCTTATGTGGAATACCCCTGAAGTCATAATGCAACACCTGGCTGATAGTAAAGCGCGCCAGTCATTGATGCCTGCCCATGCCAAGCAGCAAACCGCATGATCACCGTTGCCAAGCCCTGGCTGCCTAACCGTGACGCGCTAGACGGATATCTGGACGGCATATACGAACGCGGCTGGCTGACCAACAATGGCCCGCTGGTGCAGGAACTGACGCGCCGCCTGCAAGCCTGGCTAGGGGTTGAACATCTGTTGCTGCTAGGTAACGGTACGCTAGCGTTACAAGTAGCCATTCGTACTCTTGGCGTGGACGTGCCGCTGAACGGCAAACCTGCTGAAGCCATCACCACGCCCTTCAGCTTTATAGCCACCGCCAGCGCGCTCAAATGGAAAGGCATCGAGCCGGTGTTTGTCGATATCGACCCGCACAGCTGGAATCTGGATGCCCAATATGTCGCCGCCGCTGTGACGCCCCAGACCCGTGTAATCGTGCCAGTTCATGTGTTTGGTAACGCCTGTGAAGTCGAGCAGATTCAAGCCGTGGCCCAGCAGCACCGTCTTAAGGTTATTTACGATGCCGCGCATGCCTTTGGGGTCGATTACAGAGGCCAGAGCCTTTTGAACTGGGGCGATGCGGCTACCTTGAGTTTTCATGCTACCAAGGCGTTCCACACCGTGGAGGGTGGCGCCATTGTTTTCAAGCGGGCTGAAGACCTGCAGCGTGCAGAGCAAATCATCAACTTTGGACAGAGCAGCCCTGGTCGTGTTGATGAATTGGGTATCAATGCCAAGATGAGTGAATTGCATGCGGCCATGGGGCTCTGTGTGCTTGACGAAATGGACGCTAACCTGGCTGCGCGGCAGCGGGTCTGGGAGGCCTATCATCGGGCGTTTGGTCAGCAGTTTGCCTTGCAGCGCTGGAATCCCTCTGCCAGCCATGGTTATACCTATTTCCCGTTGTTACTGGACAGCGAGCAGCAGCTTTTGGATACCATGCACAGGCTTGCAGTGCAGGGCATACAAACGCGGCGCTACTTTTACCCCTCACTCGATACCGTTACCAGCCTGGGCAAACATCCAGCACAAAGGATTTCGATCGATACGGCTGCGCGCATTCTGTGCCTGCCCCTGCATGCCGAATTGGTTGACGCGGATATGCTGAAGATAATTGCCGGGGTCAAAGGGGTGTGACGGGGCGTCTGCTCACGCTACCCCTCCAACAAGGACATGCACTATGACCGTTGCAGGGAATGCTATACACGCCGATGAAATGGCCCTTTGCAGCAGACTAAGCGCTTTCATAGACGCTGCGCTGCCGAGTCAGGACGAGATCATTGCCCATTGGCAAGGTGAGCCCGAGCAGCCTCTCGTCAGCGTGTTTTGCGCAACCTTCAACCACCAGGATTACATCGAAGATGCGCTAAAGGGTTTTGTGCTGCAGCAGACACCCTTTGCCTTTGAGGTGATTGTCCATGACGACGCCTCGACAGACGATACCGCCAGCATTGTGCGTGCCTGGGCAGCACGTTACCCGGCCATCATAAAACCGGTTTTGCAAACCCAAAACCAGCATAGTCTGGGTATAAAACCCTCTGCGGCCATGCGCCCATGCTCCAGTGGTGCTTACATTGCTTTATGTGAAGGTGATGACTACTGGATTGATCCGTTAAAACTCGCTCGTCAGGCCGTTGTATTGCAGAGCGACCCGACTATTGCCATGGTTGTACACAATGCCGTTATCAGTGACGGTGGGCGTCTTAAACGCTTCAGTAAAACCTCCCAGCCCAGGGTCTTCAGCGAAACCGATATCCTCAATACCGACCGACAGTTTGCCCCTACTGCCTCCTACCTGTTCCGCCGAGAGCTATACGAGATACTACCGGACTGGTTTGGCAGCGCTCCAGTGGGTGATCTGTATATTGAGCTCTACTGCCAAAAACTCGGACGTGGCTACTACCTGCCGGAGATGATGTCGGTTTACCGCAGGGGCGTGCCGGGCTCCTGGAGCGAAGGCATGGAGCATAGTCGTCAGCAAAAAATACAGTTTTTGCGTACCAATATGGCCTGCCTCGCAAAACTGATTGATGACTTCCCCCAGGCAGGTCGAGCCATACAGGCCAAGATCCGCCGCAGCCAGCATCGCCTGCTCAGCAACCTGATGGAGCAGGGCGACAACGGCGCCCTGTGTGCAGCCATTGAAAGCCTGCACATGCCCCGCCAGCGCCTGCACCTGTTTCTGCTGGACAAGCTGGGCTTGTCTGCCCTACGGCTGGCGCTGGCGCTTGAACGGCGTATTGCCAAGCAGCGCTGAGCAGTCAAAAAAACACGCTGAACGCCCCAGCGACCTGTCAGTTTGATGCCAAATAAATGTCAATCTGGCTACTGTTTCTATCGGTATACCCGATTGTCTGGCGCAGCCATCACCATGACCTAGCGTGCCGTATCTGATTTGCGCATAAAGTTGTGTCAAGACTTGTTCTTTGTCGTTTGCGTCGTAATATGACGACGGAACACAGTGATTTTGTTGGGGCAAAAGGCTTTTATGTCCCAAACATTACAAGGACAGTAGCCGGCCAATGCCGGTAGGTAGTCATGCCACGTGCATGCGAGGTGACAGGATGTCGAGCCCGGAACAAGCCCAGTGGTACCTGGTGCAATCCAAACCCCGGCAGGACGCCAGAGCCGAGGCGCAACTGCGCAATCAGGGGTTCGAGTGTTACCGCCCGGTTATCAGGGTAGAGCGCCTGCGTGACGGCAAGCGGGTTGAACAACAGGAATCTTTGTTCCCCGGTTACCTGTTTATCCGTTTATGCAGCTATACCGATAACTGGTACAGCGTACGTTCGACCCGAGGCGTATCCAGACTGGTGAGTTTTGCCGACATGCCACTGCCGGTTCCCGAGCAGATGATTGACTGCATTCGTCAACGCACCAGCCAACTGATTGAACTGCCGGCGTTTCAGCAGGGCAGTCGCGTCAGCCTGACGGATGGACCGTTCAAGGATCTGCAAGCCGTATTTGCCCGACTGGAAGGGCACGACCGCGCTGTGATCCTGTTAACAGTCCTGCAACGTGTACAGGCAATACGGGTACCGGTTGCGGCACTAAAGGCCCTGGCCTGAGTCACAACGGCAGGCATCTGGCTTGGTCAGTATTCGGCCAGGCTCGGCTAACAAGAATTTTAGAGTACTAGCTTTTACCTGAAGCAGAGGGTCAAGGGAGCTTTTGCTTTAAGCCTTGATGGATTCAGGTGCCTAGATGCAGCTGCTGATTGGCAGCTAAGACCAGCATCAAACTATTCATTATTTTGGAATGTCGAATGTCTGAACTTGTGAAATCCGCGCTGATAGAAAAGCTGAACAGCCGCGAAGCGGTGATAGGAATTGTTGGTCTAGGGTATGTGGGCTTGCCTTTGATGCTCCGTTACTCCAGCGTTGGCTACCGTGTGCTAGGTATCGATATTGACCAAGGCAAGGTAGAGCTTCTGAATCATGGTAAAAGCTATATCGAACACATCTCAAGCCAGATGATTGAGCAAGCCATTGGCACTGGATTTAGTGCCACAACTGACTTCAGTCGTATTGCGGAATGTGACGCACTAATCCTTTGCGTGCCGACACCTCTTAATAAATACCGTGAGCCAGATATTTCCTACGTAACCAACACCGCAGATGCACTCAAGCCGCATTTGCGTGAGGGCCAAATTATTTCGCTGGAAAGTACTACCTATCCGGGGACAACAGAAGAAGAGTTGTTGCCCCGCGTCCAGGAAGGCGGGCTAGTTGTAGGTGAAAATATTTATCTGGTTTACTCGCCAGAGCGTGAGGACCCAGGCAACCCCGATTTTGAGACTAGAAGCATTCCCAAGGTGATTGGCGGACACACTCAGTCTTGCCTTCAGGTGGGCGTGGCTCTTTACGGGCAAGCGATTGACCAGGTTGTTCAGGTGAGCTCAACCAAAGTCGCTGAAATGACCAAGCTGTTGGAAAATATTCACCGTGCCGTGAATATCGGTCTCGTTAATGAAATGAAAATCGTGGCCGATCGCATGGGTATCGATATTTTTGAAGTCGTTGATGCTGCAGCGACTAAACCTTTTGGCTTTACTGCGTACTATCCTGGTCCAGGTCTCGGTGGTCATTGTATCCCGATCGATCCGTTCTACCTTACTTGGAAAGCCCGTGAATACGGAGTGCACACCCGTTTCATTGAGCTTTCCGGTGAAGTCAACCAGGCGATGCCTGAGTATGTCGTTAACAAACTAATGGACGGGTTGAACCAACAGGGGAAACCCCTCAGAAACAGTCGCGTGCTTGTGCTGGGAATAGCCTATAAAAAGAATGTTGATGACATGCGCGAATCACCCTCGGTTCAAATTATGGAGTTGATACAGGCAAAAGGCGCAATCGTTGCTTACAGTGACCCACATGTTCCAGATTTTCCGGTTATGCGGGAGCATCACTTTTCACTCTCTAGTGAGGTTGTTACGGCTGAGAATCTAGAGACTTTTGACGCCGTTATTCTTGCAACAGATCATGATGGTTTTGATTTTGATTTGATCAAAAATTACTCCAGACTACTAATCGATAGTCGTGGAAGGTTTCGCGAACCTGCACCGCACATTATCAAAGCCTGACATAAGAAGTGATCTGAATATGAAAAATTTCGCGCTTGTTGGCGCTGCTGGCTACATAGCTCCTCGTCATATGAGAGCTATAAAGGAAACGGGAAATAATTTGGTATGTGCCTACGACATCAACGATTCTGTAGGCATCATCGATAGCATTTCACCTGACAGTGAATTTTTCACAGAATTCGAGCGCTTTCATGATTTTGCCTCAAGGCTGAAGCGTGAACCGATTAAAGCTCTCGATTATGTAGCTGTATGCTCACCTAATTACCTCCACCATGCGCACATTACAGCAGGCTTAAGGTTGGGTAGTGACGTTATTTGTGAAAAGCCCTTGGTACCCACCGAGCAGCTCCTGGATGATGTGAGTTTGGTTGAGAGAGAGACAGGCAGAAGACTATGGAATATTCTGCAGTTGCGTCATCACCAGGCAATCATGGATCTGAAGCACAAAGTCGAGTCCGGCAACCAAGCTCACAAGCACGAGGTCGAGCTGACCTATATCACCAGCCGTGGCAAATGGTACATGGAAAGCTGGAAGGGCGATCCGCGCAAATCCTTCGGTGTGGCCACCAATATCGGTGTGCATTTTTACGACATGCTGCATTACGTATTTGGCAAGCTTCAGCACAACGTCGTGCACTTCGCAAACGAGTTCAAGGCAGCGGGTTACCTTGAATACGAGAACGCCCGTGTCCGCTGGTTTTTGTCGATTGATGCCAATGATTTGCCAGAAAGTGTTAAAGGTAACAAACCAACCTGCAGATCAATTACCTGTGACGGTGAAGAAATCGAATTCTCCGATGGTTTTACCGATCTGCACACCATCAGTTACCAAGCCATACTAAAAGGTGAAGGTTTTGGCATTGAAGATGCCCGCCATTGTGTCACCACGGTTGAGCATATCCGTACGATGCAGCCAGTCAGGGCTACGAACAACGAAGGGCACCCATTTCTCCAGAGGCTGGTGCGGTCATGAGTTTTTATCAGCACCCCAGTGCGATTGTCGACGAAGGCGCTCAGATCGGTGAAGGCTCAAGGGTCTGGCATTTTGTGCATATCTGCGCAGGAGCCAGAATCGGTAAAGGCGTCTCGATGGGGCAGGGCGTGTTTGTCGGTAACAGGGTCACCATTGGCGACAACTGTAAAATCCAGAACAACGTCTCGGTGTATGACAACGTCCACCTTGAAGAGGGGGTGTTCTGTGGTCCCAGTATGGTGTTCACCAACGTCTATAACCCACGCTCACTGATTGAACGAAAAGACCAATACCGCGATACCTTGGTGAAAAAAGGAGCCACCTTGGGTGCTAATTGCACCATCGTGTGCGGCGTCACCATTGGTGAGTTTGCCTTCGTTGCCGCGGGTGCTGTTGTGAACAAGGATGTGCCCGCCTATGCGCTCATGGTGGGGGTGCCTGCCAGGCAGATCGGTTGGATGAGCGAGTTTGGTGAACAGTTGAGCTTGCCCTTGAAGGGCGATGGTGAGGTGATATGTCCTCATACCGGTATGCGCTATATCTTGGCAGGTGACAAACTCTCTAAGGTGGATGGGGCGTTATGATCGAATTTATCGACCTCAAGGCGCAGCAAGCCAGAATAAAGGACAAAATTGATGCAGGCATACAGAGTGTACTCGCTCACGGTCAGTACATTCTGGGGCCAGAAATAGCCGAACTGGAAGCCAGATTGGCCGAGTTTGTCGGCGCTAAATACTGTATTACCTGCGCCAATGGGACTGATGCGCTTCAGATTGCACAGATGGCGTTGGGTATTGGTCCTGGCGATGAAGTCATCACGCCCGGTTTTACCTACATAGCCACGGCAGAGACCGTCGCCTTACTGGGTGCTAAACCCGTGTATGTGGATATTGATCCGAAGACATACAACCTGGATCCTGCGTTACTTGAGGTAGCCATAACGCCCAAAACCAAAGCCATCATTCCGGTGAGCTTGTATGGCCAATGTGCGGACTTTGATGCCATCAATGCGATTGCTGAGAAATACAACCTTCCCGTCATTGAAGACGCCGCGCAAAGCTTTGGTGCGACCTACAAGGGCAGGCGCTCATGCAACCTGTCTACCATTGCCTGCGCGAGCTTCTTTCCCAGTAAGCCATTGGGGTGTTACGGTGACGGTGGCGCTATTTTCACCAACGACGATCAATTGGCAACAGTAATGCGACAAATTGCTCGCCATGGCCAAGACCGCCGTTACCATCACCTTCGGGTGGGTGTGAACAGCCGTCTTGATACCCTGCAAGCCGCGATATTGCTTCCAAAACTGGATATTTTTGAGGAAGAACTCAGCCTGCGGCACCATGTTGCTGCACAGTACGCAGAGTTATTGGAAAGGCAAGACATAGCTGGTCCTTATATTGAAACGCACAATATCAGTGCGTGGGCGCAATTTACGATCCAGGTAGCTGACCGTGACGCGGTGCAAAACCGGCTGCTTAATGCAGGTGTGCCGACGGCAGTGCATTACCCCATACCCCTTAATCGACAGCCAGCCGTCGAAGACGAACGTGCGCTCCTGCCAGTTGGGGAATCGCTGGCCAGTCGGGTGATGAGCTTGCCAATGCATCCTTACCTGACGGGTGCTCAGCTTGAGCAGATCGTCGAGGCGTTGTCGCACTCGCTAGCGGGCATTGACGGTTGAACATAAGGGTGCGATACGTCCTGAGAACTATGCTCATCAAATGGGTCGTAAGCACCGGATGTAAGCGCTTGCCTGTGTCGTATACAAATCTATGAGCAGCTATTGGAAGAACGTCTCATCCGTGCTTACGGGATCCGTTCTGGCGCAAGTTATTCCGATACTTGGGTCGTTGGTCATAGCCAGACTCTTCGCGCCTGTCGAGTTCGGTATCTTTGCCGCTTGGTTTGGTGGCGCGATCTTGCTTGCGGTAATGGTCACGGGCCGTTTTGAGACGGCACTAGCGATCGAGGCCGATGGTGAGCCTCGTCGATTAGCCGTCATTGCCACGTTGTTGACGGCCGTGGTCGGTTCCAGTGTTGCGCTGGTATTGCTGGCCTCAGCGCGATTGATCGCTCCCACGGTGTTCACTAACTTGCCCACGGCGCTAATCGTTGCGCTGGTACCTGCCGGTTTTGTTATCGCTGTAGCCAATATCTGGCAAGCTTGGGCTGTTGCAGAAGGCCGATACCGCACTTTATCTTTTATGCGGATTGTTCAGGCGGGTGCGGTTACCTTGATTCAGATTGTCGCGGGTATGCTGGGACCATCTGCAACCACACTTGCCTTGGCATACATTTTTGGTGTTTGCATTGGTCTAATCCTGTCTGTGTATCTAATGCCACTCGGCCGTTTGCCACATGGTGAATTACGCGCAACTGTAGTCGTTTTTTGGCGCCGTCAGCGGCGATTTCCGATTTTTTCCCTCCCAGCAGATACCATTAACACGGCCGCTGCTCAGTTACCTGTTCTGATTATTGCCAGCCGGTTTGGTGCGGAGACCGCAGGGCTTTTGGCCATGGCTATGCGCATTTTGGGTGCGCCCATTGGCTTGCTCGGTAAGTCTGTACTCGATGTGTTCAAACGTCATGCTGCAACCAGCTATCGTGAGCGCGGAGAGTGTCGTAGCGAGTACCTGAGGACCTTCAAGGTACTAGCTACAGGCTCGCTGGTGTTTTGTATTGCCATGGCGTTTCTGAGCGAAACAATATTTGCTCTGGCGTTTGGGGAGCAGTGGCGGGCAGCAGGGACAATTGCAGTATGGTTATTACCGTTGTTTGCACTGCGTTTCATGGCCAGCCCGCTGAGTTATATGGTCTATATTGCCGGTAAGCAACATCTCGACTTGTTTTGGCAGATTGCCCTGCTGGGTGTCACATTTCTCTGCCTTTGGATACCGCAAGGCCATGAGCTAGCCCTGCAAGCCTACAGTGCAGGCTACAGCATGCTCTATGTTGTTTACCTGGCCATGTCATATCGCTTCAGCTTGGGAGTAAAAAGTTGATCGCAATCATCGACTATGACATCGGAAATATCAGCGCTGTTGCAAACATGCTCCAGCGGCTGGGAAGCCGATGCACCATTACGGCTCAACCTGAAGAGATCGAGAAGGCCGAGCGAATCATCCTACCCGGTAACGGTTCCTTCGATGCATGCATGAAAAACTTGCGGGCCAGCGGCGTGATTCCGGTTTTGGAGCACAAGGTGCTTGAGCAGGGTACGCCGCTCTTGGGTATCTGTGTGGGCGCACAAATGCTTGGTAAAAGCAGTGTAGAAGGCATTGAAGCCGGGCTTGGTTGGCTGGATATGCAAGTGCACCGTTTTCCGGACATGTCGGGTCTCCGGGTACCCCACATGGGCTGGAATCAGGTAAAGGCAAATTCAAGTCGTCACCGTCTGACGCGCGACATGGGGTCGGAGACCCGATTTTATTTTGTGCATAGCTACTACATGCAGCCGTCTGATCCAGGCCAAGTGTTAATGACGGCTCACTATGGCATCGACTTTGCGGCAGGGGTAACGAGTAACAATATTTCAGGTGTGCAGTTTCATCCTGAAAAAAGTCACCGCTTTGGCAAGCAACTGCTCGCCTCATTCGTGAAAGGTGATTGAATGTACCGTGCTCGCATCATTCCCTGTTTACTCGTTCGTGGTAACGGTTTGGTTAAGACACGGAAGTTCAAGGATCCTGTGTACATAGGGGATCCAGTCAACGCCATGCGTATTTTCAGTGACAAGGAAGTCGATGAAATCGTGGTGCTGGATATAGATGCAACGCGCGAAGGCCGCGAGCCCAACTATGCACTCATCGAAGAAATGGCAGGGGAAGCGTTTATGCCCATGGCCTATGGAGGGGGTATCCGCAACCTGGAACAAATACGCCGTCTTATCCGCTCCGGTATTGAAAAGGTAGTAATCAATTCTGCTGCCGTTGAGTCTACGGATGTAATTCGTGAAGCCGTGGACGTTTTTGGTAGCCAGGCGGTGGTCGGTGCCGTGGACGTCAAGAAAAGCCTGCTCGGGGGATACCGGGTGGTTACACAGTCAGCAACCGTAGACTCCAAAATATCCCTTGATCAACATATCCAGAACCTGGTTTTCGCAGGGGTAGGCGAAATCTTTTTGAATAGCGTGGATCGCGACGGCACCATGACCGGGTATGACCTGCCACTCATACGAAGTATTACCCAGGCGGTGAACGTCCCTGTCGTCGCCTGTGGCGGTGCAGGCAGTGCAGAACATCTCAAGCAGGCCGTAACGGAAGCCGGTGCGGCAGCGGTGGCTGCAGGGAGTATGTTTGTTTTTCATGGTAAGCACAGAGCAGTGCTTATAAATTATCCTAAACCAGACGAGCTAAGGGGTTGTTTCTAGTGAGTGCTAAGACTCCTTACTCTATTAACGAAGTGCAGAAACTAAACGATGCTGCAATTCATCAACAAGCCATTAAGTTTGTTTGGCTGCAAGCGATATTAGGGTTTTGTGCTGTTGCGACGATTCTGTTGCCAGCACATCCATCTTTGCAGACAGTGTTTAGTAAATATGATCTTCCTGCAGAGTTAATAGCCATTATTTTTTTTGCTCCTGTTATCTGCGGAGCCTTCACTAAGAGAATATCGACAGCTGGCAACCTTTCAATTGTATATTTTCTTTTCTGTTATATTGCTTGGATGTTATTCCGAAGTATTACCTCTCCTGCTCTCGGTGATGAGAACAACATTGCAAGCTTAAAGAGTGTCCTGATCTTAATTCCTCTTGCAACAATGTGTGCCTTGGTTGGCGCTAGGTATTCACGATACTCTGCAAGGGTGGTTGGTGTTATTGGTATTATTGCATTTTTTCATTATTACGCACTTCATTTTATGGACGGGCAGCTCGGTGCTGAGGCAAGCTTTCGATCGCTTTCATCTGTATCTGGGTATGAGAACTATCAAGCCACATCCTTCTATGTTGGGATTGTTGGTGTGTTAATGGCGTCATTGGCGGCACTGTCGAGCGGGCGAATCATGTTGCTCAGCGCAGCTGGTTTGTTGTTGATGCTTTTAATAATGAGTACCATTGGAGCTCGTTCTGCGATTGTTGCGTTGATTGTAAGCGTAACGACTATTTTTATATTCGCAGGTTTAAGTAAGACCATGCGAATCTCTGTGGTTATTGGCTCGATTGTTTTTGTGGGTATATCAATCGGTTCTATGTATGGCTACTTCAATATGGAAGTAACGCAACAATACCTTACGGTTATTGACCGTTTTACGATTTTAGCAGAAGGGGGAGACCCATCTCAACGGCTTCGTCTTTTTGCCTCAGCAATTGATATGTGGTTTTATTCGGTAAGTAATTTTCTGATCGGTGGTGGAGTAGGAGCATACCCTCTTTTTATTGGTGAGGTAGGGGGTGGTTGGTACCCTCACAACTTTATACTGGAGAGCTTTGCAGAAGGTGGGCTTATAGCGGGATTTTTCCTGATTTGTATTTTATTTAAGTTGTTTGAAAAGTTACGCGCCGTTATGCTTCAAAAATCCAGTTTTGAAAGCGTTTTTTTGGGAGCCTTAGCAGTTTACGCATTAGTCTCTTATCAATTCATGGGAGGAGTACAAACGCTTTGGACTCCGGTTTTTTTTATTGCGCTCTTTCTTTTTAGCCCGGCAAGGCAGGGAAAATGAATCTAACAAGCTATCAATGCTGCACACAGTGTGTAATGGATACTTCAGACCCGGACATCACCTTTGACGGTAACGGTGTATGCAATCACTGTATTACTTTTGATACGGTCACGCGCTTGAACTGGTTTCCAAATGAGGAAGGAGCTCTGCGTCTGGCTACAATTGTCAAGACCGTAAAAGCGGCTGGTCGGGGTCAAGAGTATGATTGCATTCTGGGATTAAGTGGCGGGGTAGACAGTTCCTATTTGGCTCTCAAGATCTATGAGTGGGGATTACGACCCCTAGTAGTGCATGTTGATGCAGGCTGGAACAGTGAGCTTGCTGTAGCCAACATTGAAGCGCTTGTTAAGCATTGCAATTTTGACCTGCATACCCATGTTGTGGATTGGGAGGAAATGCGTGACTTGCATTTGGCCTACCTGCGCGCCGGTATTGCAAACCAAGACGTCCCTCAGGATCATATTTTCTTTGCAAGCCTCTACCACTTTGCAACCAGGAACGGTATTCGCTACATCCTTTCCGGTGGCAACCTTGCTACAGAAGGCATATTCCCCAAAGCCTGGCATGGTAGCGCCATGGATGCGATCAACCTGAAGGCGATTCATGCCAAGTACGGTGAGCGAAAGCTCAAAAATTACAAAACCATTAGCTTTTTTCAATATTACATCTGGTACCCATTTATAAAGCGGATGCGTACCGTCAGGCCGTTAAATTACATGCCGTATGACAAAGCCAAAGCGCTAGAGGAATTGCAGCAAACCGTTGGCTATAAACCTTATGCGCGAAAGCACGGTGAATCACAATTTACTAAGCTTTTCCAAAACTATTATCTACCTACAAAGTTCGGTTTTGATAAGCGAAGGCCTCACCTTTCAAGCTTGATTGTATCTGGGCAAATGACAAGAGACGAAGCTCTCGCAGCGCTTGATGATCCCCTGTATCCAAAGGATGAGCTCGAAGTGGATATAACTTTTTTCTGCAAAAAATTACGGATATCAAGAGATCAGTTCGAAGATCTTCTCAAAGCACCAATTCATAGCCATCGCGATTTTAAAACCTGGGAAGGGCGGTATAAGTTGCTAAAAAGTGCCCAGTCCGCATTCACTAAGTTTACTGGTAAAGATATCAGAGTTTATTCTTAAATAGTAATTCAGTGAATTTAATTAAGCCGTTATTAAATAAATTATGTTTATTTTGAATCATAAGTGGCTAATAAATCTACAAAGAAAATGCATGGCCATTAAAATAGTATTTTGAAGGTAATAAAGCCATTCTCATGGACTAGTTAATCAATGTATAAGATTGCTCATCTAACTTCAGTACATCAGCGATACGATGCCAGGATTTTTTTCAAAGAATGCCTGTCTCTAGCTAATAACGGATATGTAGTTAATTTGATTGTTGCTGATGGCAAGGGGAGTGAAACAAAAGATAGAATAAGTATATTAGATGTGGGTGCTTCAACAGGTAGGATGGATCGAATATTAAATTCAAGTGGCCGCGTTTATAAAAAAGCGTTAGAACTTGATGCGGATCTCTATCATTTTCATGACCCAGAGTTAATCCCAGTTGGTCTTAAGCTTAAAAAGCTTGGTTATAGGGTGGTATTTGATATACATGAAAATACCGACATGCAAATTTTAATAAAAGAATGGATCCCTTTTTACATAAGGCGGCTAGCTTCAAGGATCTACAACATTTTTGAGGTTTTTGCATGTAGAAAATTTGATGCTTTAATTGTTCCTCAAGTTTCAATGCAAAAAAAATTCTGCCAATTTTCACGATGTGAACTAGTTGCAAATTTTCCGAACGGCTTGATTGGGTCTTGTGAGCGGAAAAGACATAATAAACACAATCTTTTTTATGCCGGCGGTCTTTCAAAGGCGCGCGGTCTGCACAATATGCTGGACTTAATCGTTGCTTTAAACGAGCTTGATAGTGAATATCGTCTAAAGCTTGCTGGGCCAATCAGTAAAGTTGATATGATTGATATGCAAGCACATAAGGGTTGGCATAGCGTTGACTACCTTGGTGTTTTAAACAAGGACCAGGTTTATAGTGAGTATAGAAAGAACTCAATAGGCTTGATACTGTTTAATAACGCTGGTCAATATCATATGTCTTATGCGCTGAAGTTGTTTGAGTACATGCAGTGTGGCATGACAGTGATTATGCCAAATTTTGGCGAATGGACTGAATTTAACAAAAAATTTCGTGTCGGCTACAACGTCGATGTAACGTCACCAGCTCAGACTGCTGTTTTAATCTTCTCCTTGAATGAAGAGAGACTTGCTAGCTTTGCAAATCATAATCATGCAGTTTCAAAATTACATTTTTTATGGGCTACACAAGAAAAAACCCTGTTATCATTGTATGGAGAGTTATTAAATGATAAGAAAGTTTAAAAATGTCTTAGTGTTAGCTCCCCATACTGATGATGGAGAATTAGGTGCGGGCGGATTCATTTCTAAGCTGGTTGAAGAGGGGGCAGAGGTAACATATGTGGCTTTTTCAACTGCTGAAGAGTCTGTGCCAGAACATCTGCCTAAAGATATTCTTAAAACCGAAGTAAGGACTGCGACCAAAAAGTTGGGCATAGATGAGGATAATCTCATCATACTAAACTATCAAGTTAGAAAACTAAGCTATCATCGGCAGGAAATTCTTGAAGACCTAATAAGGATTCGGAAAGTCAAGAATTTTGACTTGGTGCTTATGCCTTCCTTAAAAGATATTCATCAGGATCACACAACAATAGCTCAAGAGGGGGTTCGTGCTTTTAAAGGCACCACAATTTTAGGGTATGAATTAATTTGGAATAATCTTAGTTTTGATACTACATCCTTTGTGAAGCTTGATATTAAACACATCGAGGCAAAACATTCTGCCCTGCAGTGCTATACTTCTCAATCAGGCCGAGATTATATGAGTCGTGATTTCACATTCTCATTGGCAAAAGCAAGAGGTGTGCAAATCGGTGCTGATTATGCTGAGAGTTTTGAGGTGATAAGATGGGTTATAGATTAAACTGTTCGATTAATTTATCTGAATTAGCAACTGCTCTATCCCTGTCTTGGGAGGGGGTTGAAGTTAAAATCAAGAGTATTTCTCCATATAATTCAGTCTCAGAGTCGGATCTTACTTTCACATCTAGACTGGATGTCGTTTCATCTGGCTATGCTGTTATAACAACGCCAGATCAAATTGATTGCGATACAAAAAATATAGGTATTTTAGTTTCAGAAAGCCCGCGGCTTGCCTTTATTAAGGCCCTCGATTTTTTGGTAAGAGAAATAGGGTTTTCATCTTGGAGTCATCCAGCCATTATTGATCCTACCGCCAGCATAGGCCGAAACGTAGTTATTGAAAATGGATGTGTTGTAGGCGCAAATTCTATTATTGAGCATAATGTAGTGTTGCACTCTGGTACACGAGTGGGTCAAAACAGCCGAATTCGCTCATGCTCGTCCATAGGTGGTGATGGCTTTGGCTTTGAAAGAATGCCAGATGGTATTCCGCTTCGGTTTCCGCACCTTGGCGGTGTTATTATTGGTAATAACGTTGAGATTGGCTCATGTACCGCGATTGCTCGTGGGACTTTGTCTGATACAATTATTGAGGATGAAGTTAAGATAGATAATCTTGTTCACATAGCGCACAACTGCTTAATTAAGAATGGTGCGTTTATCATAGCTTGTGCAGAAATTAGTGGTGGTGTTGAAATTGGTAAAAACGCTTGGGTCGCACCAAATAGTTGTACTCACCAAAAAATTAGCGTCGGTGATGGTGCGATTATTGGTTTAGGTGCTGTTGTTACCAAAAATGTTCCGTCATTTACAGTTTATGCAGGTAACCCAGCAAAAAAATTACGAGACATTGAATGAAAACGGTTTGGATAGTAAATCAGTATTCATCAACTCTTGATACAGGTGGAGGGGGGCGGCATTTTTATCTTGGACGTGAGTTGGCCGCGCAAGGCTACAAGGTTTATATCATCAGCTCTGCCTCCCACCATCTGTTGCTTCACAAGCCAAAGCTCGAAGAGCCATTCAAAATCGAAACTATATGTGATGGTTTCTATTTTGTATGGGTCAAGATGCCAGATTACGCCCAGGCCCACAGCAAGCAACGTGCCTTGAACTGGTTTCTTTTTCCTTGGCGTATTCGCAAGCTGGCTGGTGTTATTCCATCCAAGCCTGATGCAATTTTGTCCTCTTCACCCTCGCTCATGGCCTTCTTGGGTGCTCAGCGATTGGCCAGAAAGTTTAAGGCGCGGCTGTTATTTGAGGTGCGAGATATCTGGCCGCTGACACTCATCAGAATCGGTGGTTATTCAGCTAGTCACCCATTTATCCGACTTATGCAATGGACTGAAGACAAGGCCTATCGTGAATCCGATGCTGTTGTTTCAAATTTAAAGAATGCTGTTGAGCATATGGTTACTCGTGGACTTGCTCGGGAAAAATTCACGTGGGTGCCCAATGGATTTTCCCTTGATGAAACTAAGCAAGCAACGCCGTTGAACCCTCTCACTGCCATGCAGTTGCCGACTAATCAATTTATTGTGGGCTACACCGGAACTCTTGGCGTAGCAAACGCTTTGGATGTGCTTATAGAGGCGGCTGAGAAACTTAAAGATTGTCCACATATAGCTTTTGTGTTAGTTGGGCAAGGTAAAGAAAAAACGAATTTGCAATCTCAAGTTAAAGAAAAACATTTAGATAATGTTGTTTTTGTTGATCCAATACCAAAAGCTGAGGTTCACGATATCTTAAAACGTTTTGATGCCTGCTATATTGGCGCCTTGAATGATGATCTTTACCAATTTGGTATCGGGGCCAATAAAATTCCTGATTATCTTTTCTCAGCTAAACCAATTATTCATAGTTATTCAGGCGCATGTGATCCTATAGAAGAAGCAAGGGCAGGTATCACAGTGCCAGCAGAAGATTCAGAAAAATTATCTGAAGCAATATTGAAGCTTTACAGCATGACTCCAGAGCAAAGAGCGTCGATGGGATTGAATGGCCGTAAAGTTGCGCTAGAGCAGTACGAGTACAAAAAGTTGGCAGAAAAGCTAGCAGGGGTGCTTTTTAAGCCATGATTAAACGGATTGTTGATATTTTCGCGTCTGCATTCGGATTGCTATTACTTTCCCCTTTGATCGCGGTGCTGGCCTGGCAGATCAGTCGCAAGATGGGCTCGCCGGTTCTGTTCCGACAAGTTCGTCCGGGTCTCAACGGTAAACCCTTTGAAATGATCAAGTTTCGCACCATGCGTGATGCATTGGATGCACAAGGTAACCCCTTACCCGATGCCGAGCGCATGACGCCCTTTGGTCAGTTTTTGCGGGCCTCCAGTCTGGATGAGTTGCCCGAGCTGTGGAATGTGTTCAAGGGTGATATGAGCTTGGTTGGGCCTCGCCCGTTGTTGATGGAGTATCTGCCTTTGTACTCACCAGAGCAGGCCCGACGCCATGCGGTGCGGCCGGGCGTGACCGGTTGGGCGCAGATCAACGGACGCAATGCGCTGAGCTGGGAAGACAAGTTCAGGCTGGATGTGTGGTATGTGGATAATCAGTCGCTCTGGCTGGATATCAGGATTATGCTTTTGACCATCAAGCGCGTGCTATTGAAAGACGGGATCAATGCTGAGGGCGAGGCGACCATGTCCAAATTTACTGGTAACAAGCCATGAAGCGGCTAGCCATTCTTGGTGCCAGTGGGCATGGCAAGGTATTGGCCGATTGTGCAGAGCTGTGCGGTTGGGATGAGGTGGTTTTTTTTGATGATGCCTGGCCCGCTAAACAACATAACGGCCGCTGGCCCATTCACGGCGATACCGAGCGTCTGTTGGGGGAGTTGTCTGGCTTTGCCGGTGTGATGGTAGCCATTGGTAATAACGCCATTCGCCTGAACAAGATCAAGACCCTGTTGGAAGAGGGGGCACATCTGCCGGTGCTGATTCATCCGGCCGCAACGGTCAGTCGGTATGCTGTTCTGGGCCCGGGTTCTGCCGTATTTGCTGGTGCCGTAGTAAATGCCGACTGCGAGATAGGCTCGGGCGTCATCATCAATACCGGCGCGACAGTGGATCACGATTGCGTGCTGCACGACTGCGTGCATATCAGTCCTGGCGCGCATCTGGCTGGTGGCGTCACTGTTGGTGAGTTGAGTTGGGTGGGTATTGGTGCCTCGGTGATTCAGCTCGTGAGTATTGGCTGTGAGGCAACACTTGGAGCGGGTGCGGTGCTGTTGAGTAATATGCCGGATGGCGTTACTGCGGTCGGCGTTCCGGCTCAGGTGATTTAAGTTTGGGTATCTTGGGGCAGCCGTGTGTCATCTCGGCCAGTGTTGCTGCGGTTGAGAATGCTGGTTGAGGTGGAGCACTACCTGATCGTTTGCGGGTTACCTTTTCGCGGCGAGGCCGCCGCTCCCACCCTGTTGGGGTTTTCTGGCAAAGGTTATGGTCTTTATCGTTATATAAGCTGAGCTGTGGTTTTACCGAGCCAGAGTATTGATCTGGCTTGGGTTTTAATTTTTCAGGGCATTGGCTGGCATAGGGCTGGCTGAGCCGCCAGTCAGGAATCTGTTGATGCTGAATACCCCCTTTTCACCTTGGCCAAGCTTTACCGAAGAAGAGGCTAATGCCGTCTCTGCTGTGCTGCTGTCGAACAAGGTCAATTACTGGACCGGGCAGGCCTGCCGTGAGTTTGAGCGTGAATTTGCCGCTTGGGCCGGGTGCGACCATGCGGTAGCGCTGGCCAACGGCACACTGGCGCTGGATGTGGCGCTCAAGGCCCTGGGGATCGGGCCGGGGGATGAGGTGGTGGTCACCCCGCGAACCTTTCTGGCCTCGGTGTCCAGCATTGTCAATGCGGGCGCTGTGCCGGTGTTTGCCGACGTAGACCGCGACTCGCAAAACATCACCGCCGGGACTATTGAGACGGTATTGTCTCCGCGTACCCGGGCCATTATCTGCGTGCATCTGGCTGGTTGGCCCTGTGATATGGACCCGATCATGCAGTTGGCACGGGCCCATGATCTGCACGTGATTGAAGATTGTGCCCAGGCTCACGGTGCTCATTACAAGGGGCGTCCGGTGGGCAGTATTGGTGATGTGGGTGCCTGGTCTTTCTGTCAGGACAAGATCATGAGTACGGGCGGTGAGGGCGGTATGGTGACGACCAACGACCCTGATCTGTGGCGTCGCATGTGGGCTTACAAGGATCACGGCAAGAGCTGGGAATCAGTGTATGAGCGTGAGCATCCACCGGGCTTTCGCTGGTTGCATGACAGCTTTGGTACCAACTGGCGTATGACCGAGATGCAGGCTGTGATTGGGCGTATTCAGCTTACGCGGATGGCTGAATGGCATGCTGCGCGTTCAGCGAATGCGGAGCGTATCTGGGGGACCTGTCGCGGCATCTCTGCGTTGAGAGTCCCCGGATTTTCCTGCAACACCAGCTGCGTAGCGGATTGTGCCTGCACCAGCGGGTGCGTGCATGCGCAGTACAAGTGTTATGTACAGGTGCGCCCTGACCAACTGGCTTCGGGTTGGAGTCGTGACCGTATTGTTGAAAGTATTGTTGCGCGTGGGGTGCCTTGTTTTCAGGGTTCCTGTTCCGAGGTGTATCTGGAAAAGGCCTTTGATAATACCGGTTGGCGGCCAGCAGAGCGGCTGCCTGTGGCCCGTGAGTTGGGTGAAACCAGCATCATGTTTTTGGTACATCCGACACTGACGACAGCCGAGATAGACAAGACCTGTCATGTGACTGCCGAGGTGATGGCGCTGGCCAGTGCTGAGTAGTTTCTGCTGATGCCGTAGGTCGAGATGGAACTCGACCGCTCCCAGGGAGGGCTCAACCCTTCGCGACGGGGCCGTCGCTCCTACCGGATGAATGGGGTTAACCTGGGAGTGGCCGAGTTCCACCTCGGCCGGTGTGGGTTTGGGTGGTGTTGATGGTCGAGATGGAACTCGACCGTCCCAGGGAGAGGCAAACCCTTCGCGACGGGGCCGCCGCTCCCACAGGGTGAGTGGGGTTGCCCTGGGAGTGGCCAAGTTCCACCTCGGCCGGTATGGGTTTGGGTGGCGCTTATGGTCGAGATGAAACTCGGCCGTCCCAGGGAGAGGCAAAGCCTTCGCGGCGGGGCCGCCGCTCCTACCGGATGAATGGGGTTGCCCTGGGATTGGCCGAGTTCCACCTCGGCCGGTATGGGTTTGGGTGGCGCGTATGGTCGAGATGGAACTCGACCGCTCCCAGGGAGAAGCAAAGCCTTCGCGGCGGGGCCGCCGCTCCCACAGGGTGAGTGGGGTTGCCCTGGGAGTGGCCGAGTTCCACCTCGGCCGGTGAGAGTTGGGGTAGCGCTTATGGTCGAGGTGGAACTCGACCGCTCCCAGGGAGAAGCAAAGCCTTCGCGGCGGGGCCGCCGCTCCTACCGGATGAATGGGGTTAACCTGGGATTGGCCGAGTTCCACCTCGGCCGGTGTGGGTTTGGGTGGTGTTGATGGTTGAGGTGGAACTCGACCGTCCCAGGGAGGGCTCAACCCTTCGCGACGGGGCCGTTGCGTCTTCAGGATTTACGTTCTTTGAATTCTTCAGGAATATCAGGCATGGACAGCACCCGGTCTGCGGGCAAAGCATTACCACTGCTACTCTATGGCGTTGGCGGCCATGCCAGGTTGGTGATCAGTACTCTGGTTGAGATGCCTGAGTGGTCGATTGCCGGTGTGATCAGTGAGCACCCTTTAACGAGCCCAGCCTCCGTGCTGGGCTTTCCTATTATGGGTGATGATGGTGTTCTGCCTGACCTGCTTGCCAGTGGCGTGCATCACGTCCATGTGTGTCTGGGTGACAGTCAGCAGCGCGCTCTGGCCAGCCAGCGACTGCGGAAGATGGGTTTTACCCTGGCCACAATCAGCCATGCCAGTGCCATGCGTTCTCCTGGCAATCTAGTGGGTGACGGTAGCCTGATTCAGGCTGGTGTGCTGCTGGGGGCAGAATCTGTTGCGGGTGAAGGTTGTATCTTTCAGTCATTTGTCAGCGTGGGTCACGGTACGCGCATTGGGGATTATGTGCATTTGGCTGGTGGCGCGATTACCGGGGGTGATTGTGTGATTGGCAGCCATACCTGTGTCGGGATGGGCGCGACCCTCTTGCCACGTCTGCGCATCGGTCAGCATGTGCTTGTCGAGCCCAACACTGTTGTGCGCGAGGATGTGCCGGACTATGCGGTGGTGGAGGGCAATCCGGCGCGGGTGGTGGTGATCAAGCCGCATTGATCGCCCCCGGCTGGACCCGTGAGGCAAGACAGCAGACAATACTTGTCGCTTCGAGCCTGGGTGTTTTAGGGCGGGAGTGACGTCTTAGTTATGCGGCCAGTGGTCGATCTTCAGGGAGGAAGGGTATGCAGCCCCAGGAATCAGCAGTACAAGCCAGGCAGGTGATTCTTTATGCCGCTGGCGGCCACAGCAAGTCGGTTATCAGTACCCTGGTGGAGACGCCGAGTTGGGATATTGCCGGTTTGATCAATGTACACC
Organism: Gammaproteobacteria bacterium HGW-Gammaproteobacteria-11; assembly: GCA_002840055.1. Lineage (GTDB taxonomy): Bacteria > Pseudomonadota > Gammaproteobacteria > Pseudomonadales > Pseudomonadaceae > Halopseudomonas. The sequence continues at coordinate 292,477 of PGZJ01000004.1, forward strand.
CCGTTGAACGACCCGAAGCCGTGCTGGGTTTTCCTGTGCTGGGCGATGATGCGGTCTTGCCTGATTTGCTGGCCAGAGGTTTGCGTCATATCCATCTGTGCATGGGGGACAATCAGGAGCGGGCAGAAGCCGGTCAGCGGCTGCAGGCGATGGGATTTGAGCTGGCAACCATTCAGCATCCCAGTGCCAAATGCTGTCCCTTCAGCGAGGTAGGAGCCGGGACCTTTATGCACATGTATTCACTTCTTGGGGCAGAATGTGTGGCGGGTGAGGGTTGTATCATCCAGCCTTTTGTTAGTGCCGGCCATGGGACGCGCTTGGGTAATTATGTGCAACTGGCCCCCGGCGTGAATACCGGTGGCGATTGCGTTATTGAAGATCGGGTCTTTATCGGGCTGGGCGCAGCCGTTATGCCGGGTCTGCGTATTGGTCGCAATGCGATCATCGGTGCCAATGCCGTGGTACGTGAAGATGTGCCGGACAATGCGGTGGTGGCGGGTAATCCGGGGCGGGTGATCAAGATCAAGTCTGTCTGAGCAGTACGACCTTGCGCGTACGAGTCAAGGAGGACGTTAGCAGAGGGGGTGTTGGAGTGGAGTCAGATAGATCAGCTTTGCTGTTGTACGGCGCGGGTGGGCATGGTGTTGCGGTAGTTAATGTTCTACTGGACGATCTACCGGCACTGCTGGCAGGGGTTATCGACGAGCACGCCCCTCAGTTGCCCAGTCATGTGCTGGGTGTGCCTTTACTGGGTGGCTATGAGGTGTTGCCGGACCTCTTGCGACAAGGCGTCCAACGAGTACACGTAGCCATAGGCGACAACCATGAGCGCCAGGAGCGTGTGGCGCAGCTGACGGCGATGGGTTTTGTGCTGACCAGTGTTATCAGCAGTCGCAGCTATATCGGGTATGCCACCAATGTGGGTGACGGAAGCTTTGTGCATGCCTTTGCGCAAGTTGGTGCAGAGTGTCAAATTGGCCGGGGCTGTATCATCCAGGGTCATACTACAGTGGCGCATGGCAGTGTGCTTGGCGACTATGTACAGATGGCCTCAGGGGTGAACGTGGCAGGAAATTGTCAGTTGGACAATGGTGTGTTTCTTGGCCTGGGTGCTGCCGTGTTGCCGCGTGTGCGGATTGGCCGCAATGCGGTGATTGGTGCCAATGCGGTGGTGCGCGAGGATGTGCCAGATAATGCCGTTGTAGTGGGCAATCCAGGGCGGGTCATCAAGATTAAACCGCACTGATGTCGGCAGTCGGTTTGGGCTGTCCAGGGCAGGATGAGTAATGTGTTTTGAGATGACGGTTTTAGCTGAGTCGAGATGGCTGAGCTGTGGTGTCAATTTCCTGCAGCCATACCCGTTATTTCCACAAGAAACGCCTGAAGTGTGTGCTACTTTTGCTGGAATAAAAGGAGTGTGATGCGGTCAGCACAGACGCTAAGTACAAGTCAGAAATCGTGTCTTGTCTGGTTCACTGGTTTGAGTGCCTCCGGCAAGTCTACAACAGCCAGTGCACTTGATATGGCGCTGTGTCAGCGTGGTTATCGCACCTTTGTCCTGGACGGCGATAACGTGCGTCATGGTTTGTGCAAGGATTTAGGGTTTTCTGATCAGGACCGAGCTGAGAACATTCGTCGTGTTGCTGAGGTCGGAAAGCTTTTAACGGATGCGGGCCTGATTGTACTCAGTGCATTTATTTCTCCGTTCATGAACGACAGGCTTATGGTGCGAGATTTGATGCCAGCTGGTGCGTTTATAGAGGTTTTTATGAGTACGCCGCTTTGTGTTTGTGAAGGGCGCGATCCAAAAGGCCTTTATGAGCAAGCGCGTGCCGGTCAGATTAAGGACTTTACTGGCATTGATTCTCCCTACGAAGCCCCTGATCACCCCGAAGTGCGTCTGGATACGTCCACAATGACTGTTGATGAGTGCGTGAATACGCTGATTGGCTATTTGTTGGCTCAAGGGCTTATCAAGTAGTTCAAGGGTGTTTCTGGTCGAGATGGAACTCGACCTCCCCGGGCAGCGCTAAACCCTTCGCGGCGGGGCCGCCGCTCCCACAGGGTGAGTGGGGTTGCCCTGGGATTGGCCGAGTTCCACCTCGGCCGGTATGGGTTGGGGTAGCGCTTATGGTCGAGATGGAACTCGACCGTCCCAGGGAAAAGCAAACCCCTTCGCGGCGGGGCCGCCGCTCCTACCGGGTCTGTCCTGGGATTGGCCGAGTTCCACTTGGGCCGAGGGTGGTGCGGTTGGGCTCTTTGGTCGAGATGGAACTCGACCGTCCCAGGGAAAACCAAACCCTTCGCGACGGGGCCGCCGCTCCTACAGAGTGAATGGGGTTGCCCTGGGAGTGGCCGAGTTCCACCTCGGCCGGCGGTGGTGCGGTTGGGCTCTTTGGTCGAGATGGAACTCGACCGTCCCAGGGAAAACCAAACCCTTCGCGGCGGGGCCGCCGCTCCCACAGAGTGAATGGGGTTATCCTGGGAGTGGCCGAGTTCCACCTCGGCCAGCGGTGGTGGGGTTGAGCGCTTATGGTCGAGATGGAACTCGACCGTCCCAGGGAAAACCAAACCCTTCGGGGCGGGGGTGTTGCTCCCGCCGGTGTGGGTTAAATGTCCCTGACCCGTCGTATGGCATCCAGCCAGCCCTTGTAGAGCTCGTCGCGTTTCGCGCTGGGCATGGCGGGGATGAAGGCGCGTTCGCATTGCCAGTGTTCGGCTATGGCCTCCAGGCTGTCAAACAGACCGGTTTGCAGGCCGGCCAGATAGGCGACGCCCAGGGCGGTGGTTTCCGTGACCTTGGGCCGGTCTACCGGTACGCCGAGGATGTTCGACAGCGCCTGCACCACCCAGTTATTCACCACCATGCCGCCGTCCACCCGCAGAGCAGCGGTGCTGCTGGCGCCGTCGGCGGTCATGGCATCAAGCAGGTCGCGGGTTTGAAAGCACACCGATTGCAGCCCGGCGGTGACAATCTCGGCGATCCCGGTATCACGGGTCAGACCAAAGATCGCGCCTCGAGCCTTGGGGTCCCAGTAGGGGGCACCCAGGCCGGTAAAGGCCGGCACCAGATAGACACCGCATTGGTCACCGGTCTGTTCGGCCATGGCTTCGGTTTCACCGGCACTGTGGATCAGCTTGAGACCGTCGCGCAGCCATTGGATGGTCGCCCCGGCAATAAAGATGCTGCCCTCGATGGCATAGGTGGTTTCGCCCTTGAGGCGGTAGGCCACGGTGGTCAGCAGGCGGTTGCTGGAACTGACCGGAGTAGTACCGGTGTTCATGACCATAAAGCAGCCAGTGCCGTAGGTGCTCTTGACCATGCCGGGCTGAAAGCAGGCCTGGCCAATCAGCGCGGCCTGCTGGTCGCCAGCCATGCCGGCGATCGGGATGCTGGTGCCAAACAGGCCCGGGTCGGTGTTGCCAAAATCAGCGGCACTGTCCATGACCTCGGGTAACAGGCTGACGGGGATATCCAGCAACTCAAGCAGGGTCTGATCCCATTGCTGGCTATGGATATTGAACAGCAGGGTGCGCGAGGCGTTGGTGGCATCGGTGCGGTGCACCTTGCCGCCGGTCAGACGCCAGAGCAGAAAGCTGTCGACGGTGCCAAAGCGCAGTTTGCCCTGTTCGGCCTGTTGCCGTGCACCGGGCACGTTATCCAGCAGCCAGCGCAATTTGGTCCCGGAGAAGTAGGGGTCAATCAGCAGGCCAGTGCGTTCAGTCACCTGGGCTTCGTGTCCGGCTTCCTTGAGTTGCTGGCAGAAGTCGGCGGTGCGGCGGTCCTGCCAGACAATCGCCGGGTGCAGCAGCTTGCCGCTGTTGGCGTCCCACAGCAGGGTGGTTTCGCGTTGGTTGGTGATACCGATGGCGCGGATATCCGTGGCGCTCAGGCCGGATTTGGCCAGTACCTGCTGGCAGACCGCCAGGGTGCTGGACCAGATTTCTTCGCCGTCGTGTTCAACCCAGCCGTCCTGCGGGAAGTACTGTTTGAATTCTGCTTGAGCGCTGTGCAGAGGCTGGCCGTGGGCGTCAAACAGGATGGCGCGTGAGCTGGTGGTGCCTTGATCAATGGCAAGAATGTTCTGGGCCATGGTCTGTCCTGTTGTTTTTCTGATGGGGTGCAGACTATTCGATCCGGCCGATATCGGCAAACTGCGCGCGGGTCTGAGTGGCCAGATCATCTGCGGCCAGCTCGATTTCCAGTCCGCGTCGGCCACCGCTGACAAAGACCGTTTTCCAGTCGCGGGCGCGATTGTCGATAAAGGTGCGCAGGGCTTTCTTCTGGCCCAGTGGGCTGATGCCGCCAAGCAGGTAGCCGGTGCTGCGCTGGGCAGCCTGCGGGTCGGCCATGGCCAGTTTCTTTACCCCGGCGGCTGTGGCCAGGGCCTTGAGATCAAGCAGGCCGCTGACCGGTACCACCGCGACCAGCAGTTCGCCGCTGTCGGTGCTGGTAAGCAGGGTCTTGAATACCCGCGCCGGATCCAGGCCGAGCTTGTCAGCGGCCTCGGTGCCATAGGATTCGGCTTTGGGGTCGTGCTGATAACGGTGCAGCTGGTAGGCCACACGGGCCTTGTCCAGCAGTTTGGTTGCGGGGGTCATGCTGTGCTCCTGGGCCGATAGGGCACAGGGTAATCAGGCTATGGTCTGCCGCCAAGGCTTTTTGTGCTAAAGCCCGCTCCAACCTGATTCTGGCCCCCGGGATTGGCCGAGTTTCATCTCGGCCGGCGGGGGTGCGGTTGAGCGCTTATGGTCGAGATGGAACTCGACCTTCCCAGGGTGAAGCAAAGCCTTCGCGGCGGGGCCGCCGCTCCTACCGGGTCTGTCCTGGGATTGGCCGAGTTCCATCTCGGCCGGCGGTGGTGTGGTTGAGCGCTTATGGTCGAGAT
>PGZJ01000011.1 GCA_002840055.1 Gammaproteobacteria bacterium HGW-Gammaproteobacteria-11
CAGCACAGATGCTTATGGCCTTGGCGTCGGCTGCCCTGGGCGTGACCGTCAGAGCACAGGGATGTGCGATGACGAGCCCCATGGACGGCTTGTAGCGTGTCACGCCCAGGGCAGCCGACGCCAAGGCCCCACACCAATCCCGACCAAAACCCAAACAAAACCGACCAAAACCAAAATCCCGCCACAAGGGCGGGACTCTGCACCACACACAAGCAGGCAAGCACCTACACCGTATGTAGGTACCACATATATTCGAGGTCCGAGATGGTCCGTTCGAACTCCTCTTGCTCGCTCTCCTTGCACAGTACAAACACGTCCAGATACTCCTCGCCAATATACTCCTTCATGACCTCGGAGTTCTCCAGCGCACGCAAGGCATCGCGCAGGTTGGTGGGCAGTGACGCCTCATGCTGATCGTAGGCGTTGCCTTCGGTCATTTCCGGCGGCTCGATCTTGTTGCTGATGCCGTAGTGAATGGCTGACAGCAGCGCCGCCATCAACAGATAGGGGTTGGCATCAGCGCCGGCCAGGCGATGCTCGATACGCATGGCATCAGCGTCACCACCAGGAACCCGCACAGCCACAGTCCGGTTATCAATACCCCAGGTTGGCGCGCAGGGGACAAAGAAGCTCGGGCTGAAACGGCGATAGGAGTTCACGTTCGGACAGAGGAATGCCATGTATTCCGGCAGCGTCTGCAGCAGGCCGCCAATCGCCCAGCGCAAGGTCGGGCTCAGCGTGCCATCGGCATCGGGAGCAAAGACGTTCTTGCCATCGGCATCAACCAGACTGATATGCACATGCATGCCGTTACCGGCCTGATCGTAGTACGGCTTGGCCATGAAGGTGGTATCCATCTCATGGTCATAGGCAACGTTCTTGATCACCCGCTTGAGCAGCACGTTATAGTCGCAGGCAATCACCGGATCATCGACATGGTGCAGATTGACTTCGAACTGGCCTGGCGCTGATTCCGCGACAATGGCGTCTGCGGGGATGCCCTGCTCGTGGGCAGCCTCGATGACGTCCTGGAGGAATTCAGCGTACTCGTCCAGATCATCCATGGAATAGACCTGAACCGAATTCGGACGCTTGCCGGACATGGGTGAGCGCGGCGGCTGCGGCCGACCGGTGATGTTCTCCTGGTCAATCAGGTAGAACTCCAGCTCGAAGGCCGAAACCGGCTTCAAACCCAGTTCAGCGAAACGCTTGACGATGCGCTGCAGCACAAAACGCGGATCAGCAAAGAACGGGGTCTTGCGGTCCAGTTCATACATGGTCATTAATAGCTGACCTGTAGGGCGCTTCTGCCAAGGCTCCACATAAAGGGTGCCGGGAATGGGCAAACAGACGCGGTCTGCATCACCGATCTCCAGACCCAGGCCGGTTTCTTCAACCGTGGTGCCCTGGATATTCAGTGCGAAGATTGATGCGGGAAGGGCGATGCCTTTTTCATAGGCCTTGATCAGTGCTGAACGGTCAATACGCTTGCCACGGACAATGCCGTTCATGTCAGCAATAAGCAGGTCAATAAAGTGAATTTCGGGATGAGCGGCGAGGAAAGCCTCCGCCTCCTGAACACTGACGGGCGCCGAAATCGCTGCCGCATTACTGACCGCCGCAGCATCTGCTCCGGTTGGGGGTAGCATGGTTTATCACCTGTTGTTTGTAAAATATATCAATCACATTGACTCTAGGTGGAGAGTAAATCCGAAAGGCCACAGCGAGTCAATAGAATCAGAACCGCACAAAAGCAGTGCATGCTGCACCATTTAAGGCCGCATCACGGCCTGTGAGGCGTTTTGTAATGCTGCCTCACAGCTTGCGCAGGGGCTTTTGTGTTAAATATTTTTTTGTTGCTATTGTATAAAAAATTGAACAACATTGAACGCATGTACGTTATTCACTACAGGTCTTGACCCATGTCCGCCGCGCATAAACCTCTGATCGGTATCAGTTGCTGCACACATCAGATCGGGCTGCATCCTTTTAATATAGTCGGCGAAAAATACATCCTTGCAGTTGCCCAGGGTTCTGGCGGCCTGCCTTTGCTGATTCCAGCCATTGGCGAGCATCTGGACACCGCTCTGTTACTTGATAGTCTCGACGGCATCCTGTTCACCGGCTCACCGTCAAATGTAGAGCCACACCACTATAATGGTGCCCCCAGTATTGAAGGCACACTGCATGATCCCAAGCGCGACGCCATCACGTTACCGCTGATCAAAGCGGCCGTCGCCCAGGGTATTCCCGTCCTCGGAGTATGCCGCGGCTTTCAGGAAATGAACGTGGCATTCGGCGGCACCCTGCACCAGCGCCTGCATGAGGTTGGTCGTTATATCGAACATCGCGAAAACAAGGACGATCCGGTTGAGCTGCAGTATGGTTTATCCCACCAGGTTCATATCGAGCCAGGGGGACTACTCTTTGAACTGTCAGGCCGCAAAACGGAGCAGGTCAACTCTGTGCATACACAGGGCGTTGATCAACTAGCCCCCGGCTTGCGGCCAGAAGCAACAGCACCTGATGGACTGATTGAAGCTTTTTCAGTCAGCGATGCTCCCAATTTCGCACTGGGCGTGCAGTGGCATCCGGAATGGAAGGTAACCGAAAACCCCTTCTACCTCGCCATATTCAAGGCTTTTGGCGATGCCTGCCGCACGCGTTCAGTAGCAAGACGCTCCTGAGGATGGTATGAACAAGATCGAAAACTGGCTTAAAGAACACAAGATAACCGAAGTGGAATGCATGGTCAGCGACCTGACCGGCATTGCCCGCGGCAAGATTGCTCCGACCATGAAATTCATCTCGGAGAAGGGCATGCGTCTGCCAGAGAGTATTCTGTTGCAGTCGGTGACCGGCGATTATGTCGAAGATGAAGTGTATTACGACCTGCTGGATCCGGCGGACATCGACATGGTCTGTAAACCAGACGAAAATGCCGTCTATACCGTGCCCTGGGCGCTGGAGCCGACCGCGCAGATCATCCATGACTGCTACGACAAGATGGGCAACCCCATCGACATGTCGCCACGCAACATCCTCAAAAAGGTACTCAAACTCTACGCCGATAAGGGCTGGCAGCCGCTGGTGGCGCCGGAGATGGAGTTCTATCTGACCAAGCGCAACGAAGACCCGGATCTGCCGCTGCAGCCCCCGATTGGTCGTTCAGGTCGCCAGGAAACCGGCCGGCAATCCTTCTCCATCGATGCGGCCAACGAATTCGATCCGCTGTTTGAAGACATGTACGACTGGTGCGAGGCCCAGGGCCTGGATCTGGACACCCTGATCCACGAGGAAGGCACCGCACAGATGGAAATCAACTTCCGTCACGGCGACCCACTGCACCTGGCAGACCAGATTCTGGTATTCAAGCGGACCATGCGCGAGGCCGCACTCAAGCACGACATGACCGCCACCTTCATGGCCAAGCCGATTACCAACGAGCCGGGCAGTGCCATGCACCTGCACCAGAGCATTGTTGACCGCAAAACCGGCAAGAACGTGTTTTCCAACCCGGACGGCACCATGAGCGAGCTGTTCCTGCATCATATCGGCGGGCTGCAGCGCTTCATTCCCGAGGTCCTGCCGCTGTTTGCGCCTAACGTGAACTCGTTCCGACGCTTCCTGCCGGATACCTCGGCGCCGGTGAACGTCGAATGGGGCGAGGAAAACCGCACAGCAGGCCTGCGTGTTCCGGACTCGGACCCACAGAACCGCCGCGTGGAAAACCGCCTGCCAGGCGCCGATGCCAACCCCTACATTGCCATTGCCGCCAGTCTGCTGTGCGGTTATCTCGGCATGACCGGCAAGATGGCCCCATCGGCACCAGTCAAGGGCCGTGCCTATGAACGCCGCAACCTGCGTCTGCCGCTGACCCTGGAGTCGGCATTGGAGCGTATGGAGCAGTGCCGTGAAATTGAAGCGGTCCTGGGCAACAAGTTTTGCCGCGGCTACGTTGCCGTCAAGCGCGTCGAGCATGAGAACTACAAACGTGTGATCAGCTCCTGGGAGCGGGAGTTCCTGCTACTCAGCGTCTGAGGTCAACTACACGGAGAACATGCGCCCGGGCAGGGCGCCAGTTGAACTGACGCCGGCCGATATAGCCCTGGCCGGCGTTTAGGAGTACCGCATGACCAGCCATAAGCGCCTTAATACCGCCCAGCTTCAAGCCATGGACACGGCCCACTATCTGCACCCCTTTACCGACCACAAGGCCCTGGGCGCGCGCGGCACGCGCATCATCGAGCGCGCCGAGGGCGTTTATTTATGGGATAGCGAAGGCAACCGCATTCTTGACGGCATGGCCGGACTCTGGTGCGTGAATATCGGTTACGGGCGCAGCGAACTGGCCGATGCCGCCTACAAACAGATGCTTGAGCTGCCTTATTACAACAGCTTCTTCCAATGTGCCAACCCCCCGGCCGTACAACTGGCATCGGCGATCGCCGAGGTCGCACCGGCACATATGAACCATGTGTTCTTCACTGGTTCAGGCTCCGAATCCAATGACACCATTCTGCGAATGGTCCGGCGCTATTGGGACCTGAAGGGCAAACCCGGCAAGAAAACCGTGATCAGTCGCATCAATGGCTACCATGGCTCTACCGTGGCTGGTGCCAGCCTGGGCGGCATGCAATTCATGCACGAACAGGGTGATCTGCCGATTCCCGGCATAGTGCACATCCCTCAGCCTTACTGGTTTGGCGAGGGCGGCGACATGAGCCCGGATGAGTTTGGCCTCTGGGCAGCACGGCAGCTTGAAGCAAAGATTCAGGAGCTGGGTGTCGATCAGGTTGCGGCCTTTATTGCCGAGCCCATTCAGGGTGCCGGCGGGGTGATAGTGCCGCCATCCAGCTACTGGCCGGAGATCAAGCGCATCCTCGCCAAATACGACATCCTACTGATCGTCGATGAAGTGATTTGCGGCTTTGGCCGCACCGGCGAATGGTTCGGCAGTCAGTACTTCGACCTGAAACCCGATCTGATGACCATTGCCAAGGGCATGACCTCAGGCTACCTGCCGATGGGTGGGGTGATTGTCGGCCAGCGCGTTGCCGATACGCTGATTGAACATGGCGGTGAGTTCGCTCACGGCTACACTTACTCTGGTCACCCGGTGGCCGCCGCCGTGGGTCTTGAAAACCTGCGCATCCTGCGTGACGAAAAAATTGTCGAGTATGTGAAACAGGAAGCGGCACCGTATTTGCAAGAGAAAATTGCCCAACTGGCAGAGCATCGCCTGGTCGGGGAAGTTCGTGGAGTCGGCCTGCTTGGTGCCATCGAGCTGGTCAGTAACAAGCAGACCCGGGCCCGCTTTGCTGAAAAAGGCGCCGCTGGCACCCTCTGCCGTGACATGTGTGTGGCCAATGGACTGGTGATGCGCGCCGTTGGCGACACCATGATCATGTCTCCACCGCTGGTGATCCGCCCGGAGGAGATTGATGAACTGGTCAGCAAGGCCTGGCGCTGTCTCGACCTGACGGCAGAAAAGCTGGGGGTATGAGTCCAGGCTGACCACGCTGAAGTCATTTATGGAGAGCTGAGACAATGATGAAACCGCTTGGCAAGACACTGCTGGCAGCAGCCTGCAGCATGACCCTTATTTCGGCGGCCCAGGCAGAGGGCGTGGTCAATATCTATAACTGGTCCGACTATATCGCCGAGGACACCATCGCCAACTTCGAGGCGGAAACCGGCATCAAGGTCACCTACGACGTGTTTGACAGCAACGAAGTGCTGGAAGCGCGCCTGCTGTCAGGCAGCTCGGGATTCGACATTGTCGTACCGTCCAACCAGTTCCTGGGCAAGCAGATCAAGGCTGGCGCCTTCATGCCGCTGGATCGCAGCAAGCTGAGCAACTGGGACAACCTCGAGCCGGCATTGATGCGCGCGCTGGAGAACAATGACCCGGGCAACCAGCACGCCTTTCCCTATCTCTGGGGCACAACCGGCATTGGCTACAACGCCGCCAAGGTCACCGCCGCCCTGGGCGAAGAGGTAGCACTGAACTCATGGGACCTGGTGTTCAAGCCGGAAAACATGGCCAAGCTGGCCAGCTGCGGCGTCGCCTTTCTAGATGCCCCTGCGGAAATCATTCCAGCTGCTCTCTTCTATCTGGGCCTGGATCCGAACAGCACCAACCCTGAAGACTATGCCAAGGCCGAAGAGCTGATGCTCAGTGTTCGCCCGCATATCACCTACTTTCACTCGTCCAAGTTCATCACCGATCTGGCCAATGGCGATATCTGCGTGGCCGTGGGCTGGTCTGGCGACATCATTCAGGCCGCTGACCGTGCCGTGGAAGCCGAAAACGGTGAGGAAATCCATTACGTGATTCCCAGCGAAGGCGCACCCATGTGGTTTGACATGATGGCCATGCCACGTGATGCCCGCAATGTCGACAATGCCTACGCGTTCATGAACTATATTCTGCGTCCCGAGGTGATCGCCGAGATCAGCAACTATGTCGCCTATGCCAACGGCAATCAGGCTTCAAAAGAGTTGATTGATGAAAGCGTACTAAATGATCCGGGTATCTATCCGACGGATGAGACCTTGAATAAACTCTTCACACTCGCCGAGTTGCCCATGGCCATCGAGCGTGTGCGGACCCGGGCCTGGACCAACATCAAATCGGGTCGCTGAGTAACCATCCTTGTTAAACCGGCCATTACCGTGAGGTAATGGCCAATCACAAAAGAGCAGGCCAGGCTAACGCCGGAGTCTGTCAGAGGAGAGACAATGAAAGCGTCAATGCAGAAAACCCTGTTGGCCCTGGCTACCGCCGGTTTGCTTGGCAGCGCCGTCAGCGCCCAGGCCGAAGGCACCCTGAAGATCTACAACTGGTCGGACTATATCGCCGAAGACACCATCGCCAATTTCGAAGCGGAAACCGGCATCAAGGTAACCTATGACGTATACGACTCCAACGAGGTTCTGGATGCCCGCCTGCTGACTGGCCGCTCCGGTTTTGACATAGTGGTACCGTCCAACCATTACCTGACCAAGCAGATTGAAGCGGGCGTCTACATGGAACTGGACCACAGCAAACTGCCGAACATGCAGAACCTGAATCCTGCACTGATGGACGACATGGAAAGCATCGATCCGGGTAGCCGCTACTCCATTCCTTACCTGTGGGGTACCAACGGTATTGGTTACAACGTCGAGAAAGTCACCGCCATTCTGGGCGAGGATGCACCACTGGATTCCTGGGATCTGGTTTTCAACCCCGAGATTGCCGCCCAGCTCGCCAGCTGTGGTATTTCCATGCTCGACTCAGGCGATGAGATGCTCACCTCGGCGCTCAAGTACCTTGGCCTTGATCCAAACAGCAATGATTCTGACGATCTGAAAAAGGCCGAAGAGCTGCTGATGTCCGTGCGCAGCTCCATCACCTACTTCCACTCATCCCGCTATATATCTGACCTGGCCAATGGCGAAACCTGTGTGGCCGTCGGTTACTCCGGGGATATCTTCCAGGCCGCCGCGCGTGCTGAAGAAGCCGAAAACGGTGTCAACATTGCCTACACCATTCCCAAGGAAGGCACTCAGCTGTGGTTTGACATGCTGGCCATCCCCAAGGATGCCGGCAGCCCTGAGAATGCCCACACCTTTATCAACTACCTGCTGCGTCCCGAGGTAATTGCACCCATCACCGACTATGTGGCCTATGCCAACCCCAACAGCGCGGCTGACGAGCTGGTTGATCCCGAGGTACTGGCTGATCCGGCCATCTACCCGAACGACGAGGTCATGGCCAATCTATTCGTAGCCAAGCCGCGCCCACTCGCTGCCCAGCGGATCATTACCCGCTCCTGGAACAGCATCAAGTCCGGTCAGTAAGTCCTTCAGGGGCTGTCATTGACAGCCCCTGTTCGATCAGCACTGACACAACACGAATTTGCATGCCGGTCGCCCATGCGGCTAACGGCCAAGACAACACTGCAGTCGCGCGGAGAAACCCTATGGTAGGTGCAGCAGGTGCCATGAAACAGGCCATGGCCAAGGCCAAGCCGGATGAGTTCGTCAAAATTGACCGGGTCAGCAAGCGTTTTGATGATGCCCTGGCCGTTGACGATGTCAGTCTGAGCATCAATCGCGGCGAAATCTTCGCCCTGCTTGGCGGCTCCGGCTCCGGCAAATCCACATTGCTGCGCATACTCGCGGGCTTTGAGCGCCCGACCGAAGGCCGCGTGTTTCTCGACGGCCAGGATATTACCGATTTGCCGCCCTATGAGCGGCCAATCAACATGATGTTCCAGTCCTATGCCCTGTTCCCGCACATGAGCGTTGAACAGAACATCGCCTTTGGCCTGAAACAGGACAAATTGAGCCGGTCAGAGGTCAAAGAGCGGGTCGACGAAATGCTCAAACTGGTGCACATGACCCAGTATGCCCGTCGCAAACCCCATCAACTCTCTGGTGGGCAACGTCAGCGCGTTGCCCTTGCACGCTCGCTGGCCAAGCGCCCGAAGGTGCTGCTACTGGACGAGCCCATGGGTGCGCTGGACAAGAAGTTGCGCTCACAGATGCAGCTGGAGCTGGTCGAGATCATCGAGCGGGTCGGCGTGACCTGCATCATGGTGACCCACGACCAGGAAGAGGCCATGACCATGGCCCAGCGCATCGCCATCATGCACCTGGGCTGGATTGCCCAGGTCGGTACCCCGGTGGATATCTATGAAAGTCCGGCCAGCCGTCATGTCGCCGAGTTCATCGGCAGCGTCAACATCTTCGAGGGCGAGCTGACGGCCGACATGGAAGCCCATGCCATTATCCAGTGCCCGAACCTCGACCGACCGATCTACATCGGCCACGGTATCAGTACCCGCGCCCAGGACAAGAACATCGTCTTCGCCCTGCGCCCGGAAAAGGTCTGGGTCAGTACCGACAAACCGGAACAGGACTACAACTGGTCCCACGGCACCGTGCATGACATCGCCTATCTCGGCGGCCACTCGGTGTATTACATCAAGCTCGACAGCGGTCAGATCGTCCAGGCCTTCTTTGCCAATTCGGAGCGGCGCATGCCGCGCATGACCTGGGAAGATGCCGTCTACATCAGTTGGGAAGATGACAGCGGGGTCATACTCAACTCATGAACAAGATGCTCTCTCGTGTAATGCCAAGCGGCCGCTTCTGGGTTATCAGCGTCCCGTACCTGTGGCTGTTCCTGTTCTTTCTGCTGCCCTTCGCCATCGTACTGAAGATCAGCCTGTCGGAAGCCGCGATTGCCATCCCGCCCTACAAACCCCTGTTTGACTATGTCGGTCAACAGCTGAACATTGCGCTGAATTTTGGCAATTACCTGTTCCTGACTCAGGACGGCCTGTACTTTGCCGCCTACATGGGCTCCATCAAGGTAGCGCTGATCTCTACCCTGATCTGCCTGTTTGTCGGCTACCCCATGGCCCTCGCCATTGCTCGCGCGCCACGGGACAAGCAACTGATCTATCTGTTGCTGGTGATGATGCCGACCTGGACAGCCATTCTGATCCGCGTGTATGCCTGGATGGGCATCCTCAGCACCAATGGCCTGCTCAACAACCTGTTGATGTCACTGGGCTTGATCAGCTCACCGCTGCAGATTCTGAATACCAACATCGCCGTGTATATCGGTGTGGTCTATGCCTACCTGCCGTTCATGGTGCTGCCGCTGTATGCCAATCTGGTCAAGCACGATCACACGCTGCTCGAAGCGGCCATGGATCTGGGTGCTGGCAAACTCAAAGCCTTCTGGACTGTAACCATCCCGCTGTCCAAGACCGGCATCATTGCCGGCTCGATGCTGGTGTTCATCCCGGTGGTCGGTGAGTTCGTGATTCCCGAGCTGCTCGGCGGGCCGGAAACCCTGATGATCGGTAAAGTCCTGTGGCAGGAGTTCTTCAACAACCGTGACTGGCCGGTAGCCTCGGCGCTGGCGATTGTCATGCTGCTGATCCTGTTGATTCCGATCACCCTGTTCCACTACAACCAGTCCAGGGAAATGGAGAAGAACGCATGAACAGCCTTCCAATTTTCTCTATCCTCACGCGTTGGACAAAGCTGGCTTTCATCTTCATTAGCCGCCTGAACTTTTCCTCCATCATGCTCTGGCTCGGCCTGGCGTTCATCTATATCCCGATGATCATTCTGGTCATTTACTCCTTCAATGCCTCGCGCCTGGTCACGGTCTGGGGTGGCTGGTCAGTGCACTGGTATGTCGGCCTGCTGGACAATACGCAGTTGATGAATGCGGTCAAGCGCAGCCTGCAGATTGCCTTTTATACCGCCACCGCGGCGGTCGCACTCGGCACTTTGGCAGCCTTCGTCATGACCCGCATCAAGCGCTTCCGCGGCCGCACGCTGTTTTCCGGTCTGGTCACCGCGCCATTGGTCATGCCGGAAGTCATCACCGGTCTATCTCTGCTGCTGTTGTTCGTCGCCATGGCCCAGGCCGTCGGCTGGCCAGCCGAACGCGGCATGATGACCATCTGGATTGCCCACACCACCTTCTGTACAGCCTATGTGGCTATTGTCGTCAGCGGCCGCCTTGGTGAACTCGATCAATCGGTGGAGGAGGCGGCCATGGATCTTGGCGCGCCACCGTGGAAGACGTTTCTGCTGATTACCGTGCCGATGATTGCGCCTTCCATTGCCGCTGGTTGGCTGCTTTCCTTCACCCTGTCACTGGATGACCTGGTATTGGCCAGCTTTGTCTCCGGACCGGGGGCGACGACGCTGCCCATGGAGGTGTTCTCTTCTGTGCGCCTGGGTGTCAAACCCGAGATCAATGCCATCGCCAGCGTCATTCTGCTGGCCGTCTCACTCTTTACTCTGTTGGCATGGCTGCTGGTTCGCAGCGCCGACAAACGCAGTCGCCAACCACCGCCTGACGATGACAGTCACCTGACCTGGCAAGCGGTGATTGATAGTCGCAAGCACTGAGATCAACAGGGGAGCGCATCACCGCTCCCCTGTTGCAACATCACCGCCACTTCCACCACAAAGCCAACAGCCTGGCCAATCCGTCATTTCAAAGCACTTGGCAGCGGCCGAAATAAGGCGTAACCTGAAAAAAGAATGAACATTCATTCTTTTATGCGTTCTGAACGGCACCATGATAAGAGCAACCGCCCTGTCCAGGCATCCCGTTTCAGCACGCGTCCGCAACACATGGCTGTACAGCAGAGCAAGAGTGGCTAGAATAGGCGAATGAACACTCATTCAATCACTGCAAAAAAGGACCGCCCACGCATCAAGGACAAGCGCAGCGCCATACTGGCCGCTGCACTCAAAGTCTTTGCCGAGGGCGGTGTCAATGGCGTTCCCATGCCGGTTCTGGCCAATCAGGCTGGTGTTGGTACCGGGACCATCTATCGGTATTTCGAAAGCAAGGAGGTGCTGGTCAACGAACTGTTCCGTGAGGAAAAGCTCGCCCTGAACCAGCGCCTGTATGCTGGTCTGGACACCAGTCAGTCGCCCCGTGAACTGTTTAACCAGGTATGGGGGCGCATGGTCTGCTTTGTCCGCGAATGCCCTGACGCCTACCGTTTCATGGAGCTTCAGGACCACCGGCCCTACCTCGATGAAGACAGCAGGACCCTTGAGCGAAAGCTGCTTTCACCGATTCTGGCGCAATACCGACACTTGCAGAGAAAAGCTGTTTTCCGCAGCGACTTGCGTCCCGAAATTCTCATGACACTGGTCTGGGGAAGCTTTGTCAGCCTTATCAAGGCTGAACGCAATGGCTTCCTCGAACTGAGCCAGACTGACATTGAAGAGGCTCGGGATGCCTGCTGGAGCCTGTGTACCGGCTAAGACCCCTACACAAACCTAAATCCAACAGTGGAAATGTCGCCTATGAAAACCCCAATCAAAACCCTGACTGCTCTGGGCCTGAGTGCCGTACTGAGTGCTGGCGTCAGCGCTGGCGAGGTAGAAGAGCGCTGGCTGGCCATGATCGCCAGCGGTGAAGCCTATCCGCCAGAAACCCTGCTGCCCCTGTTTGAACAGCTGGAACCGGTCAGCACCGAGTTCATGCTCGGTACCTGGAAAGGGGGCAAGTTTGACGGTGGGCTCGAGCCGGATCCAATCAACTGGTACGGCAAGCGCTTCAACTCCCTGACCGATGTTGAACCTCTGCTTGTGCTGGATGACAACGGTCAGGTGCAAACCTTCGACAAGCTGGGTGGCGCGCAAATGCGTGAAATCAGTTGGGCCGGTGTCCCCTCGGCCGCACTGGTCTATGACAGCCAACCGATCATGGATTATTTCCGCAAGGTCAATGACAACCTGGTCATCGGCCTGGGTGACATCAAGGGCAAGCCCACCGATTTCTTCTTTTACCTGAGCCGTGAATAACCGCAAAAATCAGGTAGGATAGGGCCTCAACCTCGCCAGCGGCACACCGGCTGCTGGCGAGTTTCGTTTTGCTGAAGGAGATCAGCCCGTGTCCAGCCTGCATCCCGCCATCGACCCGGATGGCCTGCTCGAATACTCGGTGGTGTTTACCGACCGCTCCCTGAACCACATGTCCGGCACCTTTCAACAGGTCATGCGCGATATTTCCTGCACCCTGAAGGATGTCTATCAGGCTTCTGCCGTAGCCGTTGTGCCGGGCGGCGGCACCTATGGTATGGAAGCAGTGGCCAGACAATTTGCTCAGGATCAGCAGGTGCTGGTCATCCGCAACGGCTGGTTCAGTTATCGCTGGACACAGATATTCGAGATGGGCCGCCTGCCCAGTGCAGAAACCGTACTCAAGGCACGCCAGACCGGCAGCTCCGAGCAATCGCCGTTCACCCCACCGCCCATTGATGAGGTGGTCGCCGAGATTCGCCGCAGCAAGCCGACTCTGGTGTTTGCGCCCCACGTGGAAACCTCCGCTGGCATCATTCTGCCGGACCACTATCTGCGCGCCGTAGCCGACGCCGTACACGAGGTAGGTGGCCTCTTTGTGCTGGACTGTATTGCCTCGGGCACCGTCTGGGTCGACATGCAGGCCTGTGGCATCGACCTGCTGATCAGCGCCCCGCAGAAGGGCTGGAGTGCCTCACCCTGCAGCGCGCTGGTGATGTTCAGCGACCAGGCGCTGGAACGCCTGGCGCAGACCAGCAGCAACAGCTTTGCCTGTGATTTGAAGAAATGGCTGCAGATCATGCAGGCCTACGAGAATGGTGGCCATGCCTACCATGCAACCATGCCCACGGATGCACTGATGCAGTTCCGTGACACCATGCTGGAAACCCGTGACTACGGCTTCGACAAGGTCAAGCAGGAGCAACTGGCGCTGGGCAGCGCGGTACGGAGTCTGCTCAAGGAGAAGGGCTTTGCCAGCGTCGCCGCTGAGGGTTTCGAGGCCCCTGGCGTCGTCGTCAGCTACACCACGGACGACAGCATTCAGAATGGCAAGGCCTTCGGCGCCTTGGGCCTGCAAACGGCCGCTGGCGTCCCGCTGATGTGTGATGAACCTGCCAGCTTCAAGACCTTCCGCATCGGCCTGTTCGGCCTCGACAAGCTGCACAATATCGAGCGGACGGTGGGCAATCTGCGCAAGGCGTTGGAGGCGCTATAAGGCTGGAAGCTGGAAGCTGGAAGCTGGAAGCTGGAAAAGTGTCTCCCATCAGGCAACCCTGTCAACCAATGGGTCACATTTTCAACGGCAATGCCAGGCAACTCGGTTCACTTCAAGCTTCCAGCTTCAAGCTCAGCTTTTGCTGCTCGCCTGCACCGCCACTATCTCCTCCATCTTCAACCCGGTCAGACCATGGATGGTGCGCCAGAGGTAGAAGAGGATCAGCATCATCATGATCATCGAGGGGATGGCAATCATCGGGTAGCTGACCAGGGTCATACGGCCCAGCTCTTCGTTGAAGGCCTGGGTACCGGCAGGACTGACCACAATCCATTTGGCCAGGATAAAGTTCATGACCGACGAAAAGAAAAAGGTACCGGCCAGAAAGTAGGTAGCCTTGAGCAGCCGCAGGTCAAATATGTCCAGCAACCCGCGCTCGGCCAACCGCTCATGGATCAGGTCGACATTCAGCACTTTCTTGTTGTAAAGCAGGGTGCGAATCAACGGATAGCGGGTCCGTGTCGAGATCAATACGGCCAAACCAATGACACCCGGTACGGCCGCCTCCTTGACCGCCAGCCACTGCGGGTCAAGCTTCAGCAAACCTATGCCGCCGGTCAGGAACACGCTGACCACGCCCAGTAAGGCAATGAAATTGAATTTGCGATAACGACCCAGCTCGAACAGACCCCAGCCCAGTGGAAAGGCCAGTGCCACCACCAGCGCCAGGCTGGCACCCAGATGCTGTTCGCCACTGAACTTCATCAGAATGACGGACGGGATCAGAATACTGACCAGCATATCCACCATAGGGCGAGGTTTGTGTTGCGGGTACGGGGAAGCGGCGTCAGTCATGGTCAGGTGTATTGCTCTTGAAGTAAGTCGTCATGATACACGTCGAGGGCCCTACCGCTCCAATCAGAACGGCAGGACGTCCTCGTTGAGTACTCATGCCGACATGATTGTCCAGGCCAGATAACTGGTGTAACTGACGTAAACGCCGAGCAAAGCCCCGCCCTCAAGCCTGTTGATCCGACCCTGATGCTTGCCGTAGCTCAAGCCCATCAACAACATGGCAAGCGTCAGCACGAACATAAGTGCCCAATCACGGTACAGCACCACGCTGTCAACGGACAACGGCATGATGCCTGCGGCTATACCGACCACCGCTAGGGTATTGAACAACCCGGAGCCGATCACGTTACCCAGGGCCAGGTCATGCTCATTCTTGCGTATAGCCGCCAGTGCAGAGGCCAGCTCCGGGAGCGAGGTCCCCACCGCCACCACGGTCAAGCCAATGACCAGATCACTGACCCCCAGGCTCTGGGCAATATACACAGCCCCCCAGACCAGAACCCGCGAACTGACCACCAGCAGAATCAGCCCGAGAACCAACCAGAACAGCGCCTTGCCCAGCGGCATGGCCTTTTCCTTGAGCTCAGCGGCCAGATTGTCACCCAGCGCATCGCCACGCCCGCGCATACCCTCGACAATAGACCAGCCCATCAACAGGAAGAAAGCGCCCAACAGAACCCAGGCGTCGTTCCGGCTGAGTTCACCATCAATCAGCTGGTAACCTGCCAACAGGGTAACAACCAGGAGAATCGGTAATTCCTTGCGCACCACCTGCGAATGCACGTTGATCGGACTGATGATCGCCACCAGACCGATAATCAGGGCGATATTGGTGATGTTGGAGCCGTAGGCATTACCCAGGGCAAGACCCGGATTGCCCTGGGACGCAGCCAGGGCGGATACCACCATTTCCGGCGCCGAGGTACCAAAGCCGATGATCAGCATGCCAATCAGCAGGGGCGGCATACCGGCGTGGGTCGCCGTGGCCGATGCGCCGTCAACAAACTTGTCGGCACTCCAGACCAATAAAATCAATCCACCAATCACCGCAGCCAACGCCAGTAGCATTTTGTCCGTTCCTTTGTTCAGGGATGTCTATTATGAAGCATGGAGCCAGAATACAACCACAGCTATCAAGTAAATGCGCGGGTTGCCGACACTCTAAAGCTATCTCATTTTATTCGCCAGGAGCTCACCATGCTCAGTTCGTCCCTGCGTGCCCAAACCCTGACCTTGCTCGGCGCCAGCCTGGCGTTGATGTTACTGATCTCGCTGTTAAGCCTGCTGTCCCTCAGTGGTGGTCTGCGCACCTACCAGGCGCTACTGGACGGCCCGTTAGCTTCGTCCATGCTGATCAACGAAACCAATGTTGCCTTCAAGAGCCAGGTACAGGAATGGAAAAATGTGCTGCTGCGTGGCGGTAGTACTGAGGAGCGTGATCGCTACTGGAAACAATTCCAGGAGCAGGAACAGCAAGTACAGGCGTTGCTCAGCCGCGCCGTCGCCGTGACCAATGACAGCACTATGCGTCAGCGCATTACCGCGCTGCAAGACGAGCACCGCCGCCTCGGTGAGGGCTACCGTCAGGGCCTGCAAAGCTTTATCGCGGCGGGCTCGGATCCCGCTGCGGGTGATCGTGGCGTACGCGGCATCGACAGAGCCACCAGCGACCAGTTGCAGGCCCTGGTGGTCGATCTGGCCGGCCAGGCGGAGCAACAGGCCGAGCTGGTTAGCCGCGAGGCAAAGCGCGCATTCTGGATTGGCCTGGGCATCCTGATTGGCGCCGCCATATTCGTTGGCCTGATCAGTTCATGGCTGGTCAACCGTCGTCTGGTCAACCCTATTACCCACTTGATCCGCCAGATTGAACAGCTCAGTCAGGGCCGGATTGGCCAACCCTTTGTCAGCCAGCGGCGCGACGAGCTCGGTACCCTGGCCAGTGCCGCCAATCAGTTGCGCGGCTTTCTTGCCGATACCTTCAGTCGCCTGCAACACAGTACTGAAGAGCTTGACCGCGCCAGTGGTGAACTGAACACCATCGCCACACGCATGGCGGCGGGCAGTCGCGATCAGTTCAACCGCACCGATCAGGTCGCAACCGCCATGCAGGAAATGTCAGCCACAGCGGGAGAAGTTGCCAGACATGCAGCCGAGGCAGCCCAGGCAGCCAACCAGGCTGATGAGAACGCGCAACAGGGTGAGCTGGTCATGCAGAGCACCATCAGCGCCATGCAGCGCATGCTGGTCGAAATCGAGCGCACCACCGATGTCATTCAGCGTCTGGAGGGCGACAGCCACCGGATTGGCAAGGTCCTGGAGGTGATTCAAAGCATCGCCGAGCAAACCAACCTGCTGGCCCTGAATGCCGCCATTGAGGCCGCGCGGGCGGGCGAGGCGGGCCGCGGGTTTGCCGTCGTCGCAGACGAGGTGCGTACCCTGGCGAAACGAACCAGTGATTCAACCGCAGAAATCCAGCAAATCATTCACAGTGTGCAGCAGGGTTCCATTGAGGCAGTTAAAGCCATCGAAAGCGGCCAGGTCAGCAGTACCGAAGGCATGCAGCAGGTCAACCTGGCTGGCGAACGGCTTCGCCAGATCACCCTCGCGGTAGAATCAATCCGCGACATGAACCAGCAGATCGCCACGGCCGCCGAGGAGCAGACCAGCGTGGCCGAAGATATCACCCGCAATATCACCGAGATCACCCAGATTGCTGCGGCCAACCAGGCGGATGTGGACCGCACTTCCCAGGCCAGTACGACCTTGCATGGCCTGTCTGGCGAACTCAGTCAGTTGACGACCCGACTCTCTGCCTGACGACCATGCCCCTGCTGGCATCTCAGCAGGGGCGCCGCCACATGGTGCCAGCACTCAGGCCCGAGCGCGCTGACGCTCCTCTTCGACCAGTTCCTTTTTCGACAACTTGCCCACCGGGGTTTTCGGCAGCGCGTCACGAATCTCCATGCCCGCCAGCCGCTCATGCTTGCCCAGACGCGATTCGAGAAAGGCCTGCAAGGTGGCAAAATCGAAGGGCTCAGCACCGGCCTTGAGCTTGATAAAGGCCTTGGGCGCCTGGCCGCGATAGGCATCATCAATACCAATGACGGACACTTCCTCAACGGCAGGGTGCTCGTAGATAGCCTCCTCGATCACCCGTGGATAGACGTTGTAGCCGCTGCACAGAATCATGTCCTTGGTGCGGTCAACAATGTAAACCCAGCCCTCTTCGTCCATGTAACCGACATCGCCGGTGCGCAGATAGCCATCAGCGGTCATCGCTTCGGCAGTGGCATCCGGGCGTTTCCAGTAGCCTGCGGTAATATTCGGGCCGGCAATACAGACTTCTCCCGGCTCACCCGCCGGCATCTCGCTATTGCTGCCATCCAGCGCCAGGATCTTGATCCGGCAGCCGGGTACCGGCAAGCCACAGGAGCCGGGATGCGGCGGCGCTTCCTTGGGGGTAAAGGTACCGCTGGTGGTGGTTTCGGTCATGCCCCAACCTTCACGCAGCGCACACCCGGCTACCTGCTGATAGCGTTGCTGCACATCCAGCGGTAAAGGCGCTCCCCCGGAGTTGCACATTTTCAGCGAGGTCAGATCACGCTGGGCCGTCAGCGGGTGTGCCAACAGGCCAATGAACATGGTCGGTACGCCGGGGAAGGTGGTAATGCGGCTGGTGTGAATCTCGTTCAGTACGGTTTCGGCATCAAAGCGCGGGTGCAGGTACACCTCTGAGGCCATCCGCAGGCTGAACAGCATGTTGATCATCAGCGCATAGATATGGAAAGGCGGCAGCACCGCCAGCACCCGCTCCTGACCCGGTTGCAAGGAACTGTCCAGGACCTCCTGCAGCTGCGCACAGGAGCACGTCAGGTTAGCATGGGTGAGCATAGCGCCCTTGGGCATGCCGGTCGTACCGCCAGTGTATTGCAACACGGCCAGGGTGCTGTGTGGATCGGCTACCGGGTACTCGGCAAAGTCGCCCTCATTGTCCAGCAAGGACGCAAAACGGTGACAATCAGCCCCCGTCGCAACCGGGACCGATGGACCCAGCAGGCTGACCTGGGCCTCAGACGCTGACTCGCAGAACTCGGTCAATTGCCCAACCACCAGGGTGTTGAGCCGGGTCGTTGCCAACAGATCACGCATTTTCGGATAAAAGGCTGCCAGATCCAGGGTGACCATGATGTCGGTCTCGCTGTCTTCGATCTTGTGAGCCAGGGTACGCTCGGCATCCAGTGGCGAGTAATTCACCACCGTGCCACCGGCACGCAGGATACCCAGAAAGCTGATGAAATAATGCGGGCAATTGGGCAGATAAATACCCACATGCACACCCGGTTTGACGCCCAAGGCCTGAAAACCCCTGGCTGCCCGAGCAACCAGCTGATCCAGTTGCCGATAGCTGAGCTTGTGGCCGAGAAAATCAATCGCAAGATTATCCGGGAACTCGGCCACCGCTGCCTCCAGCAGGGCCCAGACTGGTTGCGCCGTCAGTGGCGCATCCCAACGGACGTTTTCAGGGTAGGACGTTAACCAGCGCAATGCAGTCTTCACTCGAACTCTCCAGCCATACTGTTGTAGTTATTCATACAAACTAGCGCGCCGGTGTCGGAACGGGAATCCCCATTGAGCGCGGATATATCCGATCATAGTTGGCTGCACAGCACGGTCAGCCTGCCGAGTCCGGGACATGAAGCCTGGCCAACGCCTGGTGTGTACCGTTGCAATAGCTTTTTGCAAAAATGGCTGTTGCAGCCCATGCTGTTGCAGGCTATACAAAGCGCTCTTCACGTCAGCCTCAGGAAATCCCATGCGTAAGCGTATTGTCCCCGTTCTGATCGTTGCGGTTGGCGTGATCGGCTTTATTCTGCTCAAGGCTACGCGTGATGTACCCGAGCCAATCAATCCCCAGGAACGCAGCTGGCGGGTCGAGACACTGCGCATCCAGCCGGACAGCCTGCAACCCAGTCTGACCCTGTATGGCCAACTGGAATCACCGCGCAGCTTTACTGTAGTCGCCCCCCTGGCCGGGCGCATTGGCTCACTGCCGGTACGCGATGGTGAGCTGGTCAGTCAGGGCAGCCTGTTGGTGGCCCTGGATGAGCGCGACCTGGCTCCGCGTCTGCAGCAAGCCGAAGCAGATCACGCCGATGCCCTGGCGCAACTGGAGAGTGAGCGGCTGGGCCATGCCAATGATCGCCGTGCCCTGGTTCTGGAACAACGCATCCTGGCGAATGCCGAAACCAACTACCAACGTATTGAACAGTTGATTGAACGGGGACTGGTATCCCGCACCGAACTGGACAATGCCGCTGACGGTGTTGAGCGCGCCGCCCTGACCGTAGCCAACCGCCAGCGTAGCCTGGACAGCTATGCTGCTCGCCGTGCTTCGCTGCAGGCCCGTGTTGAACGGGCCAGTGCCAGCCTCGACGGCATGCGCAGGGACGTCGAGCGCAGCCGGTTTATTGCACCCTTTGACGGCATAGTAGGCCAGGTGCAGATTGCAGAGGGTGATCAGGTCAACGCCAATGCGGCATTGCTTACCTTTTACCCGATTGACGGCATGGAGCTGCGAGCCAGTCTGCCGCAGATCCACACCCAGGCCTTTATTCAGGCGCTGGCCGAGGGTGAGCAACTGGTCGCCCGCAGCCTCGATACCGATCCGGCCCTGAGCATGACCTTGCAGCGCATTGCTGGCGCCGCTGACGCCCGCGGTGTCGAAGCCCTGTTCACCCTGGATCAGCCGGCCAGTGGCCTGCGCGTTGGCAATCTGTTGGCCATCAGCGTCCCACGTCCGGCCCAGGATGACAGTGTGGCCCTGCCCTATAGCGCACTGTATGGCAACGATACGGTTTACGCCCTGGCGGAGGGCCGCATGCTGCGCAAGCAGGTTGAGCGTATCGGCGAAACCCTGCAAGCCGACGGTTCACGCTGGATCCTGGTGCGTTCAAGCGAGTTGCAGCCAGGCATGGAGATCATCATTACCCACCTGCCCAACGCCATGCAGGGCCTGCGTGTAGAAACCACGCAGGATGCCAGCGAGGCGCCAGCGCAATGAGTCGCCCGAGCTCACCGATCGCCTTTTTTGTCCGCCACAAGGTGGCTGCCAACCTGATCATGCTGGTCATGCTGATGGCCGGTGTACTCGGTCTGATGCGCATGAACATCCAGTTCTTTCCGACCTTTGCTCTGGATTTCGTCACCGTGCGGGTGATCTGGAGCGGCGCCTCGGCGGAGGACATCGAGCAGGCCATCACCAACCCGCTGGAACAGCGCCTGCGCAGCCTGGAAAACCTCAAATCGATGACCTCGACCTCGGCTCAGGGTGTGTCCAGCATTACCCTGGAGTTTCGCGAAGGGGTAGACCCGATTATTGCCCTGGACGATGCGCGCCAGCGGGTTGATGAATTTCGCAACCTGCCCGCCGATGCCGAACGGCCCGAAGTGCTGCGGGTCGCGCGCTTCGACCCGATTGCCACCCTGCTGATATACGGCCCCTATACCGACCAGGAATTGCGCAGTATCGCCTACCGCTTTGAACGTGATCTGCTCAGTCGCGGCATTGACCGTATCGATATTCGTGGACTGCCCGAACAACAGATCAGCATTGAAGTGTCCAACGCCGCACTGCAACGTATTGGCTTGTCCCTTGATCAGGTCGCTGACCGGGTTGCCAACGAATCCCGGGACCTGCCCGCCGGTTTGGCTGGCGAAGCGGATTCCGCCCGAGAACTGCGCGCGGTTGAACAGCGACGCTCGCCGGAAGCCTTTGCCAATCTGCCGCTGCAGCCAGATGCCGTCAACCATATCCGCCTGGGTGATGTGGCGGATATTCGCCAGGAGTCGATGCGCAATCAGGTGACCCTCAAGCACGAGGGTTATCCCGCGGTAGAGCTGCAACTGCAACGGGCTGAAGACGGTGATTCGCTGGCCTCGGCACGCCTGCTCAACGATTGGCTGGCCGAGGTTGAGCCCGCCCTGCCGCCAGGCCTGAAAATCCACATCTACGACCAGGCCTGGCAACTGATCAACGACCGTATTGGTCTGCTGGTCAGCAATGGCATTGGCGGTCTGGTGCTGGTCCTGTTGCTGCTGTATCTGTTTTTGCCTGGCCGCGTTGCCCTCTGGGTGGCGGTGGGCATTCCGACTGCGTTCCTCGCTGCCCTCGGCGTTTTCTGGCTGATCGGTGGTTCCATCAACATGATCTCGCTGTTTGCCCTGATCATGGCCCTGGGGGTCATCGTCGATGATGCCATTGTGGTTGGCGAAGATGCCGATGCGCATTTTCGCAGAGGGGAGCAGCCCGAATACGCCTCCGAGGGCGCCGCCAAACGCATGCTCTGGCCGGTGGTGGCCTCGTCACTGACCACCATTGCTGCGTTCATGCCCCTGCTGGTGGTCGGCGGTATTTTCGGCAATATTTTGGGCGACATTCCGGTGGTGATGATCTGCGTGCTGATCGCCTCGCTGCTGGAGTGCTTTGTGGTGCTGCCGCATCATTTGCGTTCCGCCTTCAAGCCTGCGGTCAAGTCCGCCGGTAACGGCCTGCTGCAACGAACCGGACGACGGGTTGATGCGCTAAGGCAGGGTTTCGATCAGCACTTTGACCGCTTTCGCAATGGTCGCTTTCGCAACCTGTCGAATCTGACCCTGCAACATCGCAGTGCGACCCTGGCCTGTGCTCTGGTCTGCGTACTTCTGACCATCGGCCTGATCAGCAGCGGGCGTATCGGCTTCAGCTTCTTTCCTACTCCGGAGCCTCAGGTCATCTACGCCAATGCCAGCTTTGTCGCGGGCACACCCAAAGCCGAAGTGGATGCCTTCCTGGATCATCTGCAGGACACCTTGAATGCCACCGAGGCCAGCTTTGACCAGGACCTGATCGATAATGCCATTGTCCGTCGGGGCGAAGTGATCGGCTCCGCCGGGGCCGGCCGACAGGGTGATCAGCTGGGCTCCATCCTGGTCGAACTGGCCTCACCGGATCACCGCGATATTCGCAACACCGCCTTCGTCCGCGCCTGGCGCGAGCGCATCATTTTACCGGCCGGGATTGACCGGCTGGTGATTACCGAGCGCGTATCCGGCCCCCCGGGCAAGGATGTCAACGTGCGCCTGACCGGTGAAAATCCGCTGCAACTCAAGCAGGCCGCCGACGAGCTGTCAGTAATGATTGCCGGTATCCCGGGGGTCATATCCACCGAAGATGACATGGCCTGGGGCCGTGAGCAGCTTATCTACAGCCTGACTCCCTACGGTCAATCCCTGGGGCTGAGTACCCAGAGTCTGGGTCGACAATTGCGGGCAGCCTATGATGGTCGTCTGGCACAAATTTTCCAGCAGCAATCCGATGAAATCGAAGTCCGGGTGCAACTGCCCTATGCCGAGCGCGCTCAACTGGCCAGCCTCAATGACCTGTCAATCCGGCTGGATGACGGCCGCTTCGTGCCGCTGGTTCAGGTCGCGCAATTTGATACGCGCCAGGGTTTTGATGCCCTGCGCCATGCCGAGGGTCGGCTGGCGACCGAGGTCACCGCCGATATCGATGCCAGCCAGACCACCGCCGGCGAGGTGCTGGCCGGTCTGGCTGACAGCCTGCCGGCGCTGGCCGCCCGCTATAACGTGCGCTACAGCTTTGAAGGTCGCTCGGCTGACCAGCGCGAGACACTGGCCGACATGGGCACCGGGCTGGTCATTGGCCTGCTGCTGATGTACGCGGTGCTGGTCTGGGTTTTCTCGTCATGGAGCACTCCGCTGATCGTCATGGCGGTGATTCCGCTGGCGCTGGTTGGTGCGCTGTTAGGCCATTACGTCATGGGCCTGAACATGACGGTGCTGTCGCTTTTCGGGCTGTTCGGCCTGTCCGGCATCGTGGTCAACAATTCGATCATCCTGGTCAGTTTCTACCAGCAACAGCGCAAGCACGGACTGGCCATCAACGAGGCACTCAACGAGGCGGTGGTACAGCGCCTGCGCGCGGTGCTGCTGACGTCGCTGACTACCATAGGGGGTTTGTTACCCTTGCTGTTCGAGACCTCCATGCAGGCGCAGTTCCTGATCCCGATGGCAACCTCGATTGCCTTCGGACTGGGGTTCTCGACACTTCTGGTGTTGCTGGTGATTCCGGCACTGATGTCGGTGATGGAGGGTTTCCGCGAACGCAGGCAGGCCAGCGTTGCTCAGCAGCCCTGAACCTCAGGCTCAGGTGTACTTGATGAAAATCTTGCGCACCCGCTCAGCCGCGTCGGCGGGTGTTTGTCCCGGTTCCTGAAGGGTTTCTTCGATAAGACAGGTCAGCATCAGCCGGTAGGCCTTGTCCAGCGCACTGCGCGAAGCGGAAAACTGCTGGGCAATGGCCTCACAGGGTTCACCCCGGCGGATCATACTCTGGATTCCGCGAATCTGCCCCTCAACCCGCGCCAGGCGCAACAGCATGGCCTTTTGCTGGTCAGTCGAGGTATCGCTATCCGGTAGGTCAGTTGGTTTCATCGGGTCAATCCTCGATGGGCAACACCCTTGGGCAGGACCAGGCTGCCGATATACTCGGCAACCTGGCTAGGCACGGTCTCAGGACTGCTTGACGCTGTCCAGGGTGCGGGTGATCGCCGCTACCGCCGAACCGATATTGCTCAACTCGGCTGGCAGAATCATGGTGTTGTTGGTCTTGGCCAGATTACCGAACTCGCGCACGTACTGTTCGGCAACACGCAGGGCCACGGCGTCTTTGCCACCCTGGGTATTGATCGCTTCGGCAACCCGACGCAAGCCTTCTGCGGTGGCGCCAGCAATCAGCTCGATCTCGCGAGCCTTACCTTCGGCTTCGTTGATCTGACGCATCTTGTCAGCTTCGGACAGGTTGATGGTTTCCTGTTTCATACCTTCGGACACGTTGATCTTGGCCTGGCGCTCGCCCTCGGACTGGGCTACCACGGCACGACGCTCCCGCTCGGCACGCATCTGTTTCTCCAGCGCGTCGAGAATGGTCGCAGGCAACTCGATGTCGGCGATCTCGTAACGCAGGACTTTCACGCCCCAGGGGGTGGCGGCCTCATCCAGCACTTCAACGACCTTCTGGTTGATCGACTCACGCTCTTCAAAGGTCTTATCCAGATCGATCTTGCCGATGACCGAACGCAGTGTGGTCTGGGCCAACTGCATGGCGGCAAAACTGTAATCCTGGATACCATAGCTGGCCTGCTTGGGATCAATCACCTGCAGATACAGCACGCCATCGACCACAATCTGGATATTGTCGCGGGTAACACAGGCCTGGCGCGGCACATCCAGGGCGTTTTCCTTCAGGGTGTGGCGGTAGGCGATACGATCAACGAAGGGAATCAGAATGTGAAAACCGGCTTCGAGGGTCTTGGCATACTTGCCCAGTCGCTCTACCACGTAGGCAGAACGCTGAGGCACGATCTGCGCGGTCTTGGCGATCATGATGATGATCAGCACAAGAAACGCCAATGACAGCATTGTTGCAATTTCCATATGACTACTCCGTTTTGTATTTAAATGAATAACGCATCAGCTTGCGGATTGCGTGGCAGAAATACGCAGCACGATGCCCCTGTGACTGACAACCCAGGCCACATCACCGCTCTTCAGCGGATCCGTTGACTCGGCATCCCACTTGGAACCATTGAGCTGAACATGGCCGACACCATGATCGAAATCCGATATCACCATGACCCGCATCCCAACCAGTCCGGAATCATCCAGATCAGCAACCGGTATTTCACTCTCACCCCCCCTCAGCCAACGCCGAAAATGCCGACGCAAACCAAACAGGGTAGCCAGACTGATCAGCGCAAAGAGCATCAATTGCACCGACAGGCTTCCGATCACCCCAAACAGCGTGAGCAGGCCGACAATCAGCGCGGCGATACCGAAAAACATGGCGATCAGACCGGGGATAAAAAATTCGGACGCCAGCAACAGCAGTCCAAGTAGCAACCAAAAGGCATAACCGCTGAGCAGAGTACTTTCCAGCATCGTGATGATTCCTTGCATTCACAGGCAGGTAGCTCGAAAGATTAGCAGATTGTGCAGCCAGAATCTGTAGTTAGGACACCTGCACACGACGGTATCAACGACTTTTGTAACAGAGTTGGCAGGGCAGCCTGCAGCACCGGACCTAACCTCTAGCGCCAAGAAATGAACTACCGTTCATCGGATTCACAGCCTCAATGATGCCGACCTCAACACACTGACCGAACAGTCACAAAATAGAAGCTCAGTCTCATTCAATCTGTCTCACTGCGAGACTTTACCCACAGCGCGCAACTTCTATGCTTATCCACGACTCTGTTGCGTAATCAGAGAAAACAAATACAAAAACAAACTCAGGACGTCCAACAATGCAAATCAAAGGAAAACTGTCACTGGCCATCGGCCTGGCAGCCACTTTGGGCATGAGCAGTCAGGCCAACGCCTTCTGGTTCGGCTCATCCAATTACACCAAAACCCAATATCCCATTGTGCTGGCCCACGGCATGCTGGGCTTCGACAATATCCTGGGTATCAACTACTGGTATGGCATTCCATCGGCTCTGCGCAAGGACGGCGCCAGCGTCTATGTCACCGAAGTCAGTCAGCTGGATACCTCGGAATCCCGCGGCGAACAGTTGCTGGCTCAGGTTGAAGAGATCGTCGCCATCAGTGGCAAGCCCAAGGTCAACCTGATCGGCCACAGTCATGGCGGACCCACCATCCGCTACGTGGCGGCCGTTCGACCCGATCTGATCGCCTCGGCAACCAGCGTTGGTGCTCCACACAAAGGCTCAGCCGCCGCCGACTTCATCCGCAACGTACCACCGGGCTCAGCCGGGGAAGCCATGCTGGCGGGTATCGTCAACGGCCTGGGATCACTGATCAACTTCCTGTCCGGCAGCTCCTCCATGACCCCGCAGAATGCGCTGGGCGCGCTTGAATCGCTGAACTCCCAGGGTGCCGCCCGCTTCAACGCACGTTTTCCCCAGGGCATCCCGACCTCCGCCTGTGGTGAAGGCGCCTATCGCGTCAATGGCGTGCGCTATTACTCCTGGAGCGGTACCAGCCCCTTGACCAATGTGTTCGACGTATCCGATCTACTGCTCGGCGCATCGGCCCTGACCTTTGGCTTTGAAGCCAATGATGGTCTGGTTGGTCGCTGCAGCTCGCGCATGGGCATGGTGATTCGTGATAACTACCGCATGAACCACCTGGACGAGGTTAACCAGACCTTTGGCCTGACCAGTATTTTTGAAACCGATCCGGTGTCGGTCTACCGCCAACATGCCAACCGGTTGAAAAACGCCGGTCTTTGAGTGCCATGCCCCTGTCCGGCCTTGCGCTGGACAGGGGTTCCGCTCACGCAGGTTTGATGCATCAATAGCCGTTGGATATCACATGAAAGCCCTGATCTACACCCCTCTGATTCTCAGCACCGCTCTGCTTGGCTGGCTACTGTTGCAACCGGAACACGCCGAGCCCATCAGCACCGCTGCTCCCGAACAGTTCCAGCCAAGCCAGAATCCGCTACCGGCAGCAATCAGCCGCCCAGCTGCAACCGATCCGATTCAACTACCACCTGCGCCCAGCTCATTGCGCGGCACCGAGGTGGATGGGCAACTGGAAACCGACAGTCAAGGGAACCTGCTGATTACCGATCAGTTGCGGCACCTGTTCGACTATTTTTTTACCAGCGTTGGCGAAGAGTCCTTTGAGAGTGCCACCCAGCGCATTCGCGTCTACCTGTCCAGCGAGCTGCAGGAGCCGGCACTCGGGCAAGCTCTGGATCTGCTGCAACGCTATATTGAGTACAAGACAGCTGTAGCTGAGCTTGAGCAGCACCTGCCGGTCACCGCCAACCTGGACGATATTCGTGCCCGCGAGGAAGCCGTCCGCCAGCTGCGACGCAGCCTGTTCAGCCCCGAGGCGCATGCCGCTTTCTTTGCCGCAGAAGAAGCCTACAACGATTTCACTCTGGCCCGCATGGCGATACTGCGTGACGATCAGCTCAGTGAACTGGACAAGGCCTATGAAGTTGAAGCGCTGCGTGAACGCTTGCCGGATGAGATGCAGCAACTGTTGATTCCCCAGCTGCACCTGACACTGCGCGAGCAGACCCGGGTACTGACGGAGCAGGGCGCCAGCCCTGAGCAACTGCGCCAGACCCGCATGGAACTGGTCGGCCCGGAAGCCACGGCACGGCTGGAACAGCTCGACCAGCAGCGCCAGCAATGGCAATCGCGCCTGGACAGTTTCAGTCAGGAGCGCGAGTCGATTTTACGCCATCCGGGACTGGCCGAGAGCGACAAACAGCAGGCACTCAGCGAATTGCGCGCCGAGCGTTTTGCCCCGCATGAACAGCAGCGCGTCAATGTCCTGCTCGGTCTGGATCAGGAGTCGCTCTGACACACCCTGTTGCCTTGCCCACGGGCAAGGCAGAGACTTTGCACCCATACTGATCAGTGTCGCGGTTATCAGCATGGGTGCCCTTATGAACGCAGATGAATTCCTCAAGAAATACGGCCTGGACGAGACTGAAGAACGCAATGATCACAGTCTACGCGGCCATGCCTGGGAGCGGGCGCAACATCCCGGCAAACCCAGAGCCGGCTCTCCACATGACTGGGAAGACTGGTACAAGGCTCAGCAGGACAGCGCCAGCCAGGATCAGATCGATGACAAGTAAAGTCACCTGCTGCCTGACTAAGCTGTGCAGCCTGCTGCTGTTACCCGGCCTTAGCCAGGCACAGCCCCTGACACCCGAGCAGATGCTTGCCTGGCCGCAACGCGATTTTGCCGGTCAGACGCACTACAGCCTGCAACAACAGGGAGGTGGTTCGCGCTTGCAGGCAGTTTGTCAGCAGGCCGCCTCGGCCCTCTACCTGGAGCAGGCTGTCGATCTGAATGCGACGCCAGTGCTGCGTTGGAGCTGGTCTGTGGAGCGGGTATTCGACAATCTGGATGAAACCAGCAAACAGGGCGATGACTACCCGGTGCGTCTGTATGTGGTGAAGGATGGCGGTTTGCTACCCTGGCGCACACGCGCGGTGAACTATGTCTGGTCCAGTCAGCAACCGGTCGACAGTGCCTGGCCAAATGCCTTTACCGCCAATGCAATGATGCTGGCGCTGCGCAGTGGCAATCCGCAGAACCCGGGTCAGATGATTGTCGAACAACGAAATGTACAGGCTGACTTTCAGCGCCTGCACGGAATCGAGCTGGAGAGTATCGATGGCATCGCGATCATGACCGATTGCGACAACAGCGGTCAGCCGATGCGCGGCTGGTACGGCAGCCTGGAATGGCTGCCGGCACCCTGAAACCGGGCTACTTTTTCATCCATACATCATTGAGCAGGATGTACTGACCCGCCGGCGTACGTTCCAGCGCCTTCTTCCCGGCCATGGACTCGACATCGTTGAGTTGAATGCCGTTTTCCCCTGCCAGACGCTGATACTCGGCACGCCGCGCCTGGTTGATCAGTCTGGCCACCTCTTCCGCATTGCCGCCCGGCGTGACCACACCCAGATAACCGTTGGGCTGCTCACCCAGCAACCCGGCCGCCTTGGCTTGCGGCAGGGCTGTCATGGCCTGATTGAGGTTCAGGGCCAAGGCTGGCGCACTGAGTAACAACGCCAACAGCAAACTGACATATCGAATAGACATACGCATGTGCTTTCCCCTAGAACAGTCCGCTGGATTCACTGAACAACTCATCCAGCTGTCGGTCGACCTTGATATAGATCTCGTGCTGGATTTTCACATTCAGGTTGATGTTGATCGGCTCATTGGGGGCCGCCAACTGCACGGTCGGTGTGCACGCCGCGAGCCCCCCGATTGCCAATATGGCCACTGCTGCAAGATGCCATCGCATACCCGTTACTCCCTTGTCAAAATCGTCAGGGCGTCAGCTGTCGCTCAATCAGCCTTTGCTGCACCCGTTTCTGGATGATCTCGCTTACCTGTCCACTCAGCTGCAGACTGGCCATGAGCGCCGGGATATCCTCCTCCAGGCGCAGATTCAAATGTATCGGACGACCATCCTGCAGGTTTGGATTGCGCCCCTGCAACTGCATGCCCAGTACCAGTACGCCCTGCTCATCATAGGCTACATCCGAGGCCAGCAGCGTGTAGTGAAAGTCATCCAACGCCTCGGCCACCTGACGCATACCCGGATTGGCCTGAGCCAGATCCTGCAATTTGTCCGAGCGGTACTGCAAGTAGCCACCCGGTTCACGGGCCTGAAACTGCCCGCCATCAATCAGCAATTTGCCTTCAACCAGGGAGACCGGCAATCGCCCATCCAGCGTGCCGCGACCGCTCAAACCCTCTGCAGGGTAGACCTCAAACAGACGGGCCAGTTCAACCCCTTGCAGTTCCAGCACCAGCTCCGTTCGGGGCTGCCCAAGCTCAAGTCGGGCAGGCTGCACCGCAACCTGTCCGCCCAACAGGCCCAGCTGGCCTGAGTTGACCATCAGGCTGCCGGTCATCAGGTGCGCCAGTGTGGTCTGATAATCCACGGCAGCCTGCAGCGGCCCCAGCGGCAGCCCCGGGTCCAGCTCGTCCAGACTCAGGCTCGGCAGTTGCAGACGCAGGTTCTGGCCCTGGAGCCCAACCTGCAGACTGGCCGCCAGACCCTTGAAGACCATGCGGTCGTAAATGCCCTGGCCACCGCTGAGACTCATCTGCCCATCCAGCTGCTGCAACCCGGGGTTACCCTTGACGGTAAACTGACCTTGCAGGCGACCGCTGCTGAAACTCAACAAGTCCGGCCAGTCAGCCAGGGAAGAGGCCAGCGGGTTGGCGGCCCGCAAAAAAATCTCTGGCAGGGTAATCACGGCCTGCCAGGGTTGCTCGGGCGGTTGCTTGAGCTGCAGATCAAACTGCAACCCGGTGCTGTTGGACAGACCGCCCTGCCAGTTCAGCCCACCCTCGCTCAGACTCAGAGCGCCGCTGCCACTCCAACCCTGGGGCTTGAGTACGGGATGGCGGATTTGCCCAATACCCAGCGCCAGTTGCCCACGCAAGTCAGCGGGCTGGTCTGCCTCCAGCGGCAACAGCAGACGCAAACCAGCCAGCCCCAGGCGCAGATCCTCGACGCCAAGCTCCAGCTCAGGTGAGTGCAGTTCGCCCATACCCAGATAGGCTGTCTGCGCCATTTCGACATTCAGTTGCCGGGCATTCAGGCTGCCCTGCATCGGCGCTTGCAACAGCAGATCGCGCACCGTGAAACCAGCATGCTGCAATTGCGGCGCACGTAGTTGCAACAACAGTTCAGTCCAGTCCAGTTGCCACTCGGGCGCCGTCTGCAGACTGGCGCGGCCGGTCAGATTGAAGGCCACAGGACCCGTTGCCGCAAGCTCCAGGCGAGCAGACAACTGGTTGTGCCAGTCCAGCAGGCTGCCGGGCTCAGGACTCACCAGCAGCGTCAGTTGCTGCGGCCGCAGGTCGACCGGAAGTGCCTCCGGCCAGGGTAGCTGCAAGTCGCTCAAGGCCAGATCAGCAAGGCCATTGCGCAGCAGCCACTGTCCATTGTCACCTTCCAGCTCAAGATCGACACGGCCCTGTAACTGGCCCAGATCCAGCAAGCGCCAGGGCTCGGGCAGGTTCAGTGCAGCTGCAAGCTGGACCTTGCCGGACAGCCATTCCTGCAGGCTGCGCAAGGATTGCGGATTGCTCACATGCCAGTTCAGGCTGGCCTGCGCCCCCTCCGGAAACGCCAGAAGATCACCACCCGGGAGCAATACCCACAAGCCGAGAAAGTCCTTCAGCCAAGGGGCCTGTGGCCAGTCATCAATCCGCACTTCTCCTTGTGATTGGCCAGTTTCATGCCAGTCGGCCTCAAGCACCAGCGCAGGCTGATCATCCAGTTCCAGCAGGGCATTCAGGTCCCAAGCGGTTCCGACGCGCTGCAATCTTGCAACAAGATCAAGCCGCCCCTGTTCGGTTCTCAGACCGGTATTCAAGGTAGTCAACCCAGCGGCATCGCGGGCCAGATCAAAGGCCAGATCGAGCTTGCAACGGTTGCCCTGACAGGGCATTTCCAGGCCCACATTCGGCAGGCTGATCTGCTCCGGCAGCATGGCCAGCCAGTCGGCGGGCGAAGGATCAGACTCATTGGCGGGCGTGCTCGGCTCAGGTTGTACCTGTGACACCACCGAGCTAGCGGCGTCCGGGTCCCAGCTCAGCAACACCTGTCGAACCTCAAGGCGCTGCAGCCCATAGGCCGAGCTCAGACCGGGTTTGAGGTTCAAGCCGTGAATCTGGAAATCCAGCAGGCCCGTTGCATGCTGGTATTGGCCGGAGATGGATTCCAGCTCCAACCCACCCCGCGTCCAGTTGAAGCCTTGCATGCTCTGCAGCTTTACACCCTGATCCAGCAGCATCAGGTTGCCTCGGTGCAACAGACTGACGACCAGCGCCAGCAAGGCCAACCCAAGCAACAGAAAAAGAACGACAAGGCGAAGCGTCCTGCGCATCAGACAGCCCTCGATAAACATTGTCAGGAGGGTAGCACGCTCAGCGGGCAATGGTGTTTACTGCCACCGCCACCCTATAATCATCCGTCCACCGGTACAGGGAGCCTCCGGCATGTCTCTAAATGCAAGTACGTCCGTACATCCGTTCTCATGGGCGCTACTGCTGGTTCTGCTGAGCTGGTTGGTGCTGTCGCTATACAGCGCTTTCAAGCCGCTGCCAGCCGGATTGAACCTGAATGCGCCGCTGCGGCCGGTGACCGAGGTATCACTGCTGATTGACCACAGTTTTGTGGACAGTGAGGGTCAGCAACAACACCAGCAACAGATAGCTGATGCCATGCTGGCGTTGATACGCCAGGCCAGGCAACTGATCGTTGTCGACGTGTTTCTGTTCAATGATTTCGCTGGAAAAGACAGCCTGCGCAATCTGTCCGCCGAACTGACCGAGGCGCTGCTGGCTGCCCGTGCAGCCAATCCGGGCATGCCCATTGTGCTGATTACCGACCCCTTCAACACCCTGTATGGCGGTATCCGGGCTGAGCATCTGGAACGACTGGAACAGGCCGACATCAATCTGGTGATCACTGAGCTCGGGGCGTTGCCGGCCTCCAATCCGCTCTGGACCGGCCTCTGGCAAGGCTGTTGTCGCTATCTTGGCAATCAGACCGAGGGCGGCTGGCTACCCAACCCGGTTGGCCCGAGCAAGGTTACCCTGCGCAGTTATCTGCACCTGCTGAACTTCCGCGCCAACCACCGCAAGACCCTGTTTGTTGATCAGGGCGAGGACTGGACCGCGCTGGTCACCTCCGCCAATCCGCATGATGCCAGCAGTCGTCACAGCAATCAGGCCGTGGTCTTCAGCGGTGCCGCCGCCCTCGATCTGCTGCGCAGCGAAATTGCGGTGATGGGCTTCTCGGCACCGGTCAATATCTACGGCTGGCCCAGCACTGAGATCACGGAACGGGCCGAGGGGCCTCAAGGCATTCAGGTCCTCACCGAGGGGGCGATTCGCGACAGCCTGCTGCAGATGATCAACAGCAGCCAGGCCGGGGATAAACTGGATCTGGAAGTCTTCTACCTGTCACACCGCCCGCTGATTGAAGCCTTGATCAAGGCCCGGGAGCGCGGGGTGACGATCAGGGTGCTGCTGGACCCCAATCGCGATGCCTTTGGCCGGGAAAAGAACGGCGTGCCTAACCGTCAGGCTGCCTGGGACCTGCACGATGCCGGCATTGACGTGCGCTGGTGCGCAACCCAGGGCGAGCAATGCCACCGCAAATGGTTGCGTCTGGATCGCGCAGACGGCCTCAGTGAGCTGCTCAGCGGCTCAGCCAACTTCACCCGGCGCAACCTCGACAACCTGAATCTGGAAACCAATGTGCGCCTGGTTCTGGCCTCCGACCACAGCCTGATGCAGGCTGCCCGCAGCCAGTTTCAACGCAGCTGGAGCAATCCCGAAGGCCAGCAGCACAGCCTGCCCTACGAGGACTTTGCCGATAACTCCCGCTGGCGCTATGGGTTGTATCGGTTTATGGAGTTTACCGGAATATCCACGTTCTAGGCTCCAGCGGGGCTGGCGCAGCGGCAAGCCTTAAGCGACAAGCTGCAAGCAAAAGACTGACCCAAGGCCAGGTGCAGGTTTTTAGCTTGTGGCTTGCCGCTTGAAACTTGCGGCTGGCTGACGGACAACGTCCGTCAGCCCCTGAGCTCGGCAAAACACGCCGCAATAATATCCATCCCCGCCTGTACTTCCGGATCGGTAGCCGTCAACGGCACCAGAATACGGATGACGTTGCCGTACTGTCCGCAGGACAGCAGGATCAGGCCTTTTTCACGGGCCTTGGCGACGACCTTGGCGGTCAGGTCGGCATCCGGCTTGCAGTGGTCGTCGAACAATTCGCAGGCGACCATGGCACCCAGACCGCGGACGTCACCAATACGCTTGTCGGTCTCGGCAATGGCTCGCAGGCGCTCGCGAATCATTTCACCCAGACGCAGACTGCGGGTCAGCAGTTGCTCCTCCTCGAACACCTCCATCACCGCCAGAGCTGCTGCGCAGGCCAGCGGACTACCGGCATAGGTGCCGCCCAATCCACCGGGCGCCAGGGTATCCATGATCTCGGCACGGCCACACACGCCAGCGACCGGGAAACCACCGGCAATCGACTTGGCAAAGGTGGTCAGGTCCGGCGCCACGCCCATCTGTTCCATGGCAAAGAAGGTGCCTGTACGGCCGGCGCCGGTTTGTACTTCGTCGGCCACCAGCAGAATACCGTGCTGATCACACAAGGCGCGCAGACGCTGCATAAAGGCCGGGCTGGCGACATAAAAGCCGCCCTCACCCTGTACCGGTTCAATGACTATCGCGGCGATATCACGCGGCTCGGCATCATTCTTGAACACCCGCTCGATACTGGCGATGGCGTCATCTTCGCTGACGCCATGTAGCGGGCAGGGGAACTGGGCACGGAACACGCCACCGGGCATCAGACCCATGCCCGCCGAGTAGGGCGCGACCTTGCCGGTCATCGCCAGGGTCATCATGGTGCGGCCGTGATAGCCGCCGGTGAAGGCAATTACACCGGCACGACCGGTCGCTGCCCGGGCAATCTTCACGGCGTTTTCCAAAGCCTCGGAGCCGGTCGTGACCAGCAGGGTTTTCTTGGCAAAGTCGCCGGGCACCCGGGCGTTGATTTTCTCGCACAATTCGACGTAGGGCTCATAGGCCAGCACCTGAAAACAGGTATGGGTATACAGATCCAGCTGGCGCTTGACCGCATCAATCACCTTGGGGTGTCGATGACCGGTATTGAGCACCGCGATGCCACCGGCAAAGTCGATAAACTGTCGGCCTTCCACATCCCAGATGCTGGCATTTTCCGCGCGCTGGACAAAAATCGGATGAATCTGGCTGACACCCCGGGGCACGGCATTCTGCCGGCGCTGCATCAGACTTTCATTGGTCTTGCTCATATCTGACCTCGTGAACAGGAAGACGGACAAAAAGAATCGCTAACAGGACGGTGATTACCGAGCCAACCGCCTCAGATACCGCCCAGGCACAGGTATTTGATTTCCAGATACTCGTCGATGCCGTACTTGGAGCCTTCGCGGCCCAGGCCCGACGACTTCATACCGCCAAAGGGTGCGACTTCAGTGGAGATCAACCCGGTATTGACGCCAACCATGCCGTACTCCAACGCCTCGGCGACGCGGAATACGCGGCTCAGGTCGCGGGCATAGAAATACGCCGCCAGACCAAACTCGGTATCGTTGGCCTGACGAACTACGTCGGCCTCGTCCTTGAAGCGGAACAAGGGTGCCAGCGGACCAAAGGTTTCCTCCCGGGCCACACGCATGCGGCTATCCACATCCGCCAGTACCGTCGGCTCGAAAAAGAAACCACCCAGGGCATGCGTCTTGCCGCCGACCAGCACCTTGGCGCCCAGGTCGGTAGCATCCTTGAGGTGCTGTTGCACCTTGTCCACTGCTGCGGCATTGATCAGCGGACCGGTAGTCACTCCGGCTTCACTGCCATCACCGACCTTGAGGCCCTTGACCGCCTCAACCAGCTTGGCGGCAAAGGCATCGTAAACGCAGTCCTGCACATAGATACGGTTGGCGCAGACACAGGTCTGGCCGGCGTTGCGGTACTTGGAGATCATCGCCCCTTCGACCGCCGCATCCAGATCGGCATCGTCAAAGACGATAAAGGGCGCATTGCCGCCCAGCTCCAGCGACAACTTTTTCAGACTCGGGGCACACTGCTGCATCAGCTTGATACCCACCCCGGTTGAACCGGTAAAGGACAGCTTGCGCACCACCGGGTTGGCGCAAAGCTCATTGCCCACGGCAATTGACTGATCAACATCGGCGGTGATGACACTGAACAAACCGGCCGGCAAGCCGGCCTGTTCAGCCAATGCCGCCAGCGCCAACGCAGAGAAAGGTGTCTGTGGTGCCGGCTTGAGCACCATGGCACAACCGGCGGCCAGCGCGGGGCCGACCTTGCGGGTAATCATCGCCGCAGGGAAGTTCCATGGCGTGATCGCAGCGGTGACGCCAACCGGCTCCTTCTGCACCAGAATCCGCTTGTCGGCCTGATGTCCCGGAATCACATCGCCATAGACCCGTTTGGCCTCTTCGGCAAACCATTCGATAAAGGAGGCGGCATAGGCCACTTCGCCCCGCGCTTCAGCCAGGGGCTTGCCCTGCTCGGCGGTCATGATCCGCGCCAGATCTTCCTGGTGCTGCATCATCAACTCGAACCATTTGCGCAGCACTGCACCGCGCTCCTTGGCGGTCTTGCGACGCCAGGCCGGCTGGGCCGCCTGGGCCGCCTGAATGGCACGCCGGGTTTCATCGGCACCCATGTTGGGCACGCTGCCCAGCGACTGGCCGTTGGCAGGATTGAGGATCGCCGTGCGACTACCTTTGTCGGCCTCGCACCAATGACCATCTATATAGGCCTGTTGACGAAACAGATCGGGGCAGTGCAGTTCCATGGGGGCGTCCTCGCATGATTCGGGTCTGGCATTCGCACAACAGGCGTAATGCATTTACAACATAGATGTTTGATATTTCAAACATGCTAAGCCGCAAGTCCGTCTCAGGCAAGGGGGGCAAAGGAGAAAAATCTGTAACCTCGAACAGCGCAGCGGTATCAGGCTGCGCTTTCACTCTCGAACAGTTCGGCGGGACCGTGCTGATCTGCCTCAAGCAAACCGGCAACGCGCTGCAGACTGGCCAGCAGCATCAATTGTTCCCAATCCGGCAAATTACCGAAGCGCTCAAGAAACTCGGCCGGCAACAAGGCCGGCTCGGCCTGAATGGCGGCCTGGCCCTTGGCGCTGAGGGCCAGATGCACCTTGCGCTTGTCACTTTTGCTGCGAATACGCTGCAGCAGTTCACGGTTTTCCAGTCGATCGATAATGGTACTCAGGGTGGCCTGGGACACACTGACTTTCTTCGCCAGATCGCCCAGGGTACCTTCACCCATGGCTTGAATGCTGTGCATGATCAGCAACTGGATAGGCGTCAGGCCACTGTGTCGACCCAGGCGCTTGGCGTGGATTTCACTGGCGCGCTGCAGGCGCCGCAGGGCAAGGTAAAGGTCGTGCATCATGTACATCATGGTTGTCTCCCGGCAACACCTGTTGCCAAGCAGGTATTTTGCCACAAAGCCTAAATTTTACAGCAGTAATTTTAGCCGCCCGCTTTACATCAACTTTGTCTCATATTAGGCGCAAAACAGAAAGCCAGTGACGATAAATGGTAGTGCAACTTTATTTACATATCAAACTAATTATCCCTGTATAGCCACTGCAATCAGCCGTAGCATTTCCAGCATCAATGGCGCTTTCAGCCCGGCCTGCCAGCCTCTACACTCGGCTGCATATTCATAACAGGGTCACACCAATGACCGTACGCCTGATCCCGCTCACCGCCCTTGCCTGCCTGATCCCAGGTTATGTGCAGGCCAGCGAAACACCCCTGAGCCTGCCTGCCCAGGTGATTCTTGGCAGCCAGTCCGACGCTGACGACCTGCCGCTGGCCCTGAGCAAAACCCGCCTGCAGGGCGAACAACTGACACCACAAAGTCTGGGCGCCAACCTGTCGGAATCGCTGCAGCGGGTGCCCGGCATACTGGCCCTGAATCGTCAGAACTACGCCCAGGACCTGCAGATATCCTCTCGCGGTTTCGGCGCCCGCGCGGCCTTCGGGGTACGCGGCGTTCGGCTGGTTCAGGACGGTATTCCGCTGACCATGCCGGATGGCCAGGGTCAGCCGGCACTCTTCGATCTGGACAGCCTGGAGCGCATCGAGGTGCTGCGCGGGCCTCTGACTACGTTATACGGCAATGCCTCCGGCGGTATCATCCAGGGCTTTACCGGCGAAGGGGATTTGTATCCGACCCTGGAAAACCGTACGGCCTTTGGACCGGACGGGTTGCGCCGTTCGCGTCTGCGCTACGGCGGCCAATATGACGACCTGAATATCAGCGCCAATCTTGCCCGCCTGGAGACCGACGGTTACCGCGACCATAGCCAGACCCGCCGTGATACTGCCAATCTGCGCTTGGGCTGGGATATTGACGACGCCTCCAGCCTGACCCTGC
Source organism: Gammaproteobacteria bacterium HGW-Gammaproteobacteria-11 (assembly GCA_002840055.1). Classification (GTDB taxonomy): domain Bacteria; phylum Pseudomonadota; class Gammaproteobacteria; order Pseudomonadales; family Pseudomonadaceae; genus Halopseudomonas. Next base: position 38,009 of record PGZJ01000011.1, read on the forward strand.
TGATCAACAGCCTGGATCAACCCGACACCCAGGACCCGCTGGGACTGACCGCCGAGCAGGTACGGCAGGATCGACGCCAGGCCATTTCAAGAGCCAAGCCTGGAGTCGGACCAGACACATACAATACCCGCAAAACCGTGCGCCATAATCAGGCAGGAATAAACTATACCCGCCGCCTGCAAAACGACGATCAATTGACCCTGATGCTTTATGGCGGCGAGCGTTTTGTTCAGCAGTATTTGGCCTTCTCCGGCGGTGGTCAGTTTGCCGGTGGCGGGGTGATTGAACTGGATCGTCGTTTTGCTGGTGGCGAACTGGGCTGGCAGCGCGATACCAACCTGTTTGGCCTGCCGGTAGAGCTGGCAGCTGGCCTGACCTATGACTATCAGGGTGAACAGCGCGACGGCTTTATCAACAATAATGGTCGCAAAGGCGGCCAGCAGCGTGAAGAGTTCAATGCCGTCGACAGTCAGGACCTTTATCTGATCAGCACCTGGCAACTGGCTCCACGCTGGAACCTGACCGCCGGGGTTCGCCACAGCCGGGTCGAGTTTGACTCCGATGATGACTACCTGATCGACGGTCGGGATGACAGTGGCAGCGTGCGTTACAGCCAGACCAACCCGGCGCTGGGGCTGAGCTACCAATGGACGCCCAGCCTGCGCCTGTATGCGGCGCTGGGCCAGGGCTTTGAGACACCGACCTTTCAGGAATTGGCCTATCAGCCCGAGACCAGCGGTTTGAACTTTGACCTGAAACCCAGCCAATCGCGCAACGCCGAAATCGGCATGGCCTTTCAGCACGGGCGCACACGGATTGACCTGGCGCTGTTCGAAAGCCGGGTCAAGGATGAAATCGTTGCTGGCCCTCAACAGGCGTTGACAGGCCGTGGCACCTTTGCCAATGCCGGCCGCTCGACCCGACGCGGGATTGAGCTGGCAATGGAGCAGAGCTTTGATCACGGCATCAACGCCTACCTGGCCTACACCCTGCTGGATGCCCGCTTTGACCGCTATCAACGCAGTGATGGCAGCGACCTGTCGGGTCGCACCTTGCCCGGCGTGCCGCGCCACAGCCTGTTTGCCGAACTCAGCTGGCAGCCGCCCGGTAGCGGTTTCAGTACCGCGCTGGAGGCGCAGAGTCTGAGCCAGCGCTATGCCACGGATGACAACAGCGCTGCGGCCTCAGGTTATGCGGTATTCAACTGGCGGGCGGCCTATACCCATGAGTTGGGCAACTGGCAGATCGAACCCTTCGCCCGCATCGACAACCTGGCTGATCGTGAGTACATCGGTTCACTGATCGTCAACGGCGCCGGCGCCCGCTACTACGAACCGGCCCCCGACCGCCAATGGCTGCTGGGGATCGCCGTGCAGCATCAGTGGCGCTGAACAACGGGTAAAGGCCGAACATTATCTCGGCCATCGAGCTCACCGACACCGCCCCTGGTCGAGATGGAACTCGACCATCCCAGGATAACCTTAGCCCGGGAAGACCGAGCTTTATCTCGGTCAGCGAGCTTATCCGCACCACCCATGGTCGAGGTGAAACTCGACCCTCCCGGAATACCTCTGCCTGGGAGAGGCCGAGTTCCACCTCGGCCAACGCGCTCACCCACACCACCCCTGGTCGAGATGGAACTCGACCCTCCCAGGAAAACCTTAGCCCGGGGAGCCCGAGCTTTATCTCGGTCAGCGAGTTTATCTGCACCACCCATGGTCGAGATGGAACTCGACCGGCCCAGGAAAACCTAGCCGGGCTGTTGATCCGGGGTCGGCATCTCGTCGATGGCCACGGCGGTAAAGGCACCGCGCTGCCAGGCCAGCCAGATAAACACCAGCGCGCCCAGCGCCATCAACAACGGCAGGGCGTGGCTGCTCAACCACTGGCTGGCGGCACCGGTGGACAGCGGCCCAACCAGACAACCCAGCCCCCAGAGCAGGGCAATATGCGCATTGGCCCGCACCAGCGCATCGTCGCGATAGCTCTGCCCAATCAGAATCAGCGACAGGGTATACAGCCCGCCCGCGCTGGCACCAAACAACACCAGCACCGGCCAGATCAACGGCGTCTGCAACAGCGGCGGAATCGCCAGGCTACTGCCCAGCAAGACTACGCCACACAGGCGGTACACCGTGGTGCGTGACAACCTGTCGGCCAACCAGCCAATCGGCACCTGCAGCAGCGCATCACCAATGACCACGGCACTGACCATCATCAGCGCCAGTTGCTGGGCAAAGCCTTCACGCACCAGATACACCGGCAGCAAGGTCAGGGTCATGGCCTCGAAGGCGGCAAACAGCATCACCGCCCAGGCCACCGCCGGTAGTGTGCGGACAAAGTTCATAAAACCGCGGCCGGAGGCATTGGCGGCATCCACCACCGGCGCCCCGTAGACCAGCATCAGCAAACCCAGACCACAGAGCAGCAGACCGGTCGCCAGCCAGAAGCCCAGATCCGACCCCGTCCCGATCAAACCGAGCAACAACGGCCCGCACAACTGGCTGAGGGCAAAGCCGGTGCCGTAGACAGCGACCAGACGCCCACGCAAACGATCCTCGATCAATTGATTGATCCAGCTTTCGCCCAGCACAAAGGTCACGGTCAGCGACACGCCCAGCACCAGCCGCAACAGCAGCCACAGGGCATAACTGGGAAACAGCGCCAGCAGCGCGACCGACAGGGCACTGCAGAACATCACCAGCCGCAGCAGGCGCTCGGTACCCAGCAGCCCGGCCAGCCGACCGGTAATGCGCGCACCGAGCAGCACGCCAATCGCCGGCATGCCCGCCATCACGCCAATGGCAAAGGCGTCATAACCCCACTGATCCAGCCGCAGCGATACCAGAGGCAAGGTCACACCCAGCGACAAGCCAACAATCACCACCGCGGCGGTGACAACGCTGTAGGTCTTCCAATCCATACCGACCACCCCAAACTCAATCCCGATACCCGGCACGACCTACTTGCCGCTTGTAGCTTGTAACTTGCCGCTTGCCGCTTGCCGCTAAAATTTGATCCAGGTGGCCTTCAGCTCGGTGTACTTGTCAAAGGCGTGCAGAGACTTGTCGCGACCATTGCCGGACTGCTTGAAGCCGCCAAAGGGTGCCGTCATATCCCCGCCGTCATATTGATTGACCCAGACACTGCCCGCGCGCAGCGCTTTCGCTGCACGATGTGCACGGGACAGATCTCGAGTCCAGACCGCGGCGGCCAGGCCGTAAATACTGTCATTGGCAATGGCGATGGCCTGATCGAAATCCTCGAAGGCAATGACCGACAGCACCGGACCAAAGATCTCTTCCCGGGCGATACGCATGTTGTTGGTCACGCCATCGAACAGGGTCGGCTCGACAAACAGCCCGCCGGACGCCTGCATCACCTGCTGACCACCGGTCACCAGGGTGGCGCCTTCGGCCTGCCCGGCTTCTATATAGCGCAGCACGGTATCGATCTGGGTCTTGTCCACCAGCGCACCGACGGTCGTGGCCGGGTCAAGTGGGTGGCCGGGCTTCCAGTGCGCCTGCAGAGCCGCTGCTACCTTCTGTACGAAGATGTCCTTGATCGACGCCTCGACCAACAGCCGCGAACCGGCGGTACAGACTTCACCCTGATTGAAGGCAATGGCTCCAGCCGCCGCCTCGGCTGCCGCATCCAGATCCGGCGCATCGGCAAAGACGATGTTTGGGCTCTTGCCGCCTGCCTCGAGCCAGACCCGTTTCATGTTCGACTCGCCGGCGTAGATCATCAGTTGCTTGGCAATTCGGGTCGAGCCGGTAAACACCAGGGTATCGACATCCATGTGCAGGGCCAGCGCCTTGCCCACGGTATGCCCATAGCCCGGCAGCACATTCAGCACACCCGCAGGAATACCGGCATCAAGCGCCAGCTGGGCCAGACGAATGGCGGTCAGCGGCGACTTCTCCGAGGGCTTGAGCACCACCGAGTTGCCAGTCGCCAGGGCCGGGCCAAGTTTCCAGCAGGCCATCAGCAGGGGGAAATTCCAGGGCACAATGGCGGCGACCACACCGACAGGCTCGCGGGTCACCAGACCGAGTTCGTCGTGGGCCGTAGCGGCCACCTCGTCATAGATCTTGTCGATTGCCTCGCCGCTCCAGCGGATAGCCCGCGCCGCGCCGGGAATATCCACCGCCAGCGAGTCACTGATCGGCTTGCCCATATCCAGGGTTTCCAGCAGCGCCAGCTCCTCGCCATGCTGCTCGATCAACTCGGCAAAACGGATCATCACCGCCTTGCGCTCGACCGGCGCCAGCCGCGACCAGACGCCGCTGGCAAAGACCGCACGGGCATTGCTTACGGCCAGATCAGCATCGGCCTGATCACAACTGGCGACCTGTGCCAGCACCCGACCATCAATCGGACTGATGCAGTCAAAGGTGGCCGCATCCAGCGCCGGTTGATAGGCGCCCGCGACAAAGGCCTGAGACTGAATCGACAGGGCAGCGGCGCGCTGCTCCCAGGTCTGACGACTGATGACTGCAGACATACTGATACCTCACGCATGTACCCGGGTTAACGGCGGGAAAGGGATAAAATCAACTGGACAGCGCCAACAGTAATCAGCCGACACCTAAAATTCAATATATTTGACACTGCCAGGTGAGTTTGCCCTGCGAATTCTGTATTACCCCCTTTTTCGTTTGTTATTTTTGACATAAACTCGATTCATTCTTTAATTAGCCCCACGTTTCGGCCACCCCAGGACGACCCACATGAACAGCATGCAACAACCTGCCGGCGCTCAGCAGGACATCAGTCTTGACGAATTCTGGATGCCCTTTACCGCCAACCGGCAGTTCAAGAACCGTCCGCGACTGCTGGAAAGCGCGGAAGGGGTGTTCTATACCGACGTCGAAGGCCGTCAGGTGCTGGATGGCACCTCCGGGCTCTGGTGCTGCAATGCCGGCCACGGTCGACCGGAAATTGCCGAGGCGGTCAGCAAGCAGATCAGCAAGATGGATTTTGCGCCGACTTTCCAGATGGGCCATCCGCTGCCCTTCCAGCTCGCCGAGCGTCTGGTGGAGATCGCGCCGACAGGACTGGACCGGGTGTTCTTTACCAACTCCGGTTCCGAGTCAGTGGATACCGCGTTGAAGATTGCCCTGGCCTACCAGCGCGCCCGCGGTGAAGGCACCCGCACCCGGCTGATCGGTCGCGAGCTGGGTTACCACGGTGTCGGCTTCGGCGGCATTTCCGTTGGTGGCATGGTCAACAATCGCAAGGCCTTTGGCGTGCAGCTGCCCGGCGTTGACCACCTGCCGCACACCCTGGACCTGGAACGCAACGCCTTCAGTCGCGGGTTGCCCAAGCATGGCGTGGAACTGGCTGACCAGCTGGAAAAGCTGGTGACACTGCACGGCGCGGAAAACATTGCTGCCGTGATTGTCGAGCCGATGTCCGGTTCCGCTGGCGTCATACTGCCGCCGGTGGGCTACCTCAAGCGCCTGCGCGAGATCACGGCCAAGCATGGCATTCTGCTGATCTTCGACGAGGTCATTACCGGTTACGGCCGACTGGGCGAGCCCTTTGCCGCACAGCGCTGGGAAGTCACCCCGGACATCATGACCACCGCCAAGGGCCTGACCAACGGCGCCATTCCCATGGGCGCGGTGTTTGTCAGCAGCCAGATCCAGGATGCCTTTATGCACGGCCCGCAGGGGCTGATCGAACTGTTCCACGGCTACACCTACTCCGGTCATCCGGTGGCCGCCGCCGCTGGCCTGGCGACCCTGGATATCTATGCCCGCGACGGTCTGCTGACCCGCGCCCGCGAGCTGGAAATCTACTGGCAGGAGGCGCTGCACAGTCTCAAGGACCTGCATCACGTGATTGATATTCGCAATACCGGCCTGGTCGGTGCCGTGCATCTGGCCAGTCGCGATGGCGCACCCGGCGCGCGCGCCTATGATGTATTCGAGGCCTGTTACTGGGAGGGCCTGATGGTGCGCTGCACCGGCGATATCATCGCCATGTCGCCACCACTGATTGTCGAGAAGAGCCATATCGATCAGATGATCAATATTTTGGGCGACGTGATTCGCCGTACGCCATAACGACTGGTCAGGCTACGCGGAGATCAAGCGGGTGGCTGGATCAGTCATCGCGGACCGTCGGTGGCAGGGATGCCACCGTCGAGCTACAGGGACGTACTTGCTGCGTGTCCGCGATGGCTGATCCAGCCACCCGCCAACACGCAAGCCGACACACACCTCACACACTACCCATAAAGCACTGGTGACCCCATGACCCTGCAACTGACCCACTTTATCAACGGCAAGCGCACCGCAGCGAGCACCCGCACCCAGCCGGTCTTCGAACCCGCCACTGGCGAACAGCGCGGCCAGGTCTCGCTGGCCAGCGTCAGTGAAGTGGAGCAGGCCATTGCTGTGGCCAAGGCCGCGCAGCCAGCCTGGGCGAAGACCACGCCGCTGAACCGCGCGCGTATCCTGTTCAAGTACAAGGCACTGGTCGAAGCCCATGCTGACGAGCTGGCCGAACTGATCACCCGCGAACACGGCAAGGTCTTCGAAGATGCCAAGGGCGAACTGACCCGTGGCCTGGAAGTGGTCGAATTCGCCTGCGGCATCCCGCACCTGCTCAAGGGCGAGCATACCGAGCAGGTCGGCGGCGGCGTCGATGCCTGGTCGGTGAACCAGCCGCTGGGCGTTTGCGCCGGTATTGCGCCTTTCAACTTCCCGGCCATGGTCCCCATGTGGATGTTCCCGATCGCCATCGCCTGCGGCAACACCTTTATCATGAAGCCGTCCGAAAAGGACCCGAGCACACCCCTGCGCCTGGCCGAGCTGCTGACTGAAGCCGGGCTGCCCGATGGCGTGTTCAACGTGGTCAACGGCGACAAGGAAGCGGTCGACGTGCTGCTGACCCACCCGGATATTCAGGCCGTCAGCTTTGTCGGCTCCACGCCGATTGCCGAATACATTTACTCAACCGGTTGCGCCCATGGCAAGCGCGTACAGGCTCTCGGTGGCGCCAAGAACCATATGCTGGTGATGCCCGACGCCGATATCGATCAAACCGTGAATGCGCTGATGGGCGCCGCCTACGGTAGCGCCGGTGAACGTTGCATGGCCATCTCCGTGGCCGTCGCCGTGGGTGACGCCGTCGCTGACAAGCTGGTCGCCGCGTTGACCCCGCAGGTCAAGGCGCTGAAGATTGGCAACGGCATGAGCGGCGGCATGGAAATGGGCCCGCTGGTGTCGGCTGCGCACCTGGCCAAGGTCAAAGGCTATGTTGATCAGGGCGTGAAGGAAGGTGCCGAACTGGTGGTGGACGGCCGCGAGGTCAGCGTACCCGGACTGGAAGGCGGCTTCTTCATGGGCGGCTGCCTGTTCGACAAGGTCAGTGCCGAGATGACCATTTATCAGGAAGAAATCTTTGGCCCGGTACTGTGCATCGTCCGCGTGCCCGACTACGCCACCGGCGTGAAGCTGATCAACGCCCACGAATACGGTAACGGCACCGCCATCTTCACCCGTGACGGTGACGCGGCGCGGCAGTTCTGCAACGAGATCCAGGTCGGCATGGTTGGTGTCAATGTGCCGATTCCGGTGCCCATGGCTTTCCACAGCTTTGGCGGCTGGAAGCGTTCGCTGTTTGGCCCGCTGCACATGCACGGCCCGGATGGCGTGCGCTTCTACACCAAGCGCAAGGCCATTACCTCACGCTGGCCGACCGGCATCCGCGCGGGTGCCGAGTTCAGCATGCCAACCATGAAGTAACCTTTCACCTTGTTCGCGGCGAGGCCGCCGCTCCCACCAGGATTCCATCCCAGTCCTGTGGGAGCGGCGGCCTCTGTGGGAGCGGCGGCCCCGCCGCGAAAGCCATCTTCCGAGAAACCCAATGACCATCAAAAACATCATCGACTTCGCAACCGCCAGCACCCCGGCTGAACACTACCGCCCCGACCCGGCCAAGGTGCTGGCAGGCGACCCGGCGCAGAATGTGCGCAACCATTACAGCAGCCCCTGTGGCCAGTTCTGCAGCGGCGTCTGGGAGGCCGAGCCGGGGCACTGGACCATCAGTTACAGCGAACACGAGTACTGCGAAATTCTCGAGGGCGAATCGATTCTGCATGATCAGCAGGGCGGCAGCCGTCGACTGGTCACCGGCGACCGCTTCGTGATTCCCGCTGGCTTTGTCGGCAGCTGGGAAGTCCTGCAGCGCACGCGCAAGGTTTACGTGATTTTCGAGCCTGCCGGACACTAGCGGCAGCGCCCGGCAACCGCAGCAATGCGGAAATCCTATGGTCTAAACGTGACCAGACAGTTACAGTTCTCGTCAGCATAAGCATTCGAAGAACATAACCCGGTCAGCCGCGACCTGCTCGCATCCGCTGGCCCGGACCCTGTCAGGAGTCATGCGTGATGTCGCGTTTGCCGGTCATCGTCGGCTTTGGTGGTTACAACGCCGCCGGTCGCAGTTCATTTCACCACGGTTTTCGTCGAACCGTCATCGAGTCACTGCCTGTGGCAGAACGGCAGGAAACCCTTGCCGGTCTGGCCGTGCTGATGAAGCTGGTCAAGGTCGAAGACGGTCGCTATCTGGATGCTGACGGTCAGACGCTGCAACCGGCCGAGATTGAAGCGCGCTTTGGCCAGCAGATCCTCGACGGTACCCTGGTCCGCCGCATCGAAAAGAACCACCTGGATGTGGATGCGGCCCACTGGCAGAAAAACCTCACCGTTACCGGCGAAGCCGGCAAGCCGTTCTCCTTCATCACCCTGGCCAAACAGTTGCCCGAACCCCTGCCCAGCGATTGGATGGTCGAGCGCCTGAGCGACACCGAGGTCATGGTTACCGTATATGACGGCTGCGACCTGAAGGTCGACAGCTACCGCGCCCTGGCGGTCAAGTCCGCTGGCCAGTTGCCCAGTGGCTTTGAGCCCGGCGAGCACTATGCCTCGCGCTTCCATCCACGCGGACTGCAGCTGACCATGCTCGCCGCCACCGACGCCCTGCGCTCAACCGGCATCGACTGGGCCGAGATCGTCAGCCGCGTGCAGCCCGACGAGATTGCCGTGTTCGCCAGCAGCGCCATGAGCCAGCTCGACGAAAACAGCTTTGCCGGCGTCATGCAGTCACGCCTCAAGGGCAACCGGGTCAGCGCCAAGCAGCTGCCGCTGGGGCTCAACAGCATGCCGGCGGACTTTATCAACGCCTATATTCTCGGCAGCGTCGGCACCACCGGCGCCATCACCGGGGCCTGCGCCAGCTTCCTTTACAACCTGCAGAAAGCCATCGACATGATCAGCAGCGGCAAGGCCCGCGTGGTGCTGGTTGGCAATGCCGAAGCGCCGATCACCCAGGAATGCATCGAGGGCTATGGCGCCATGAGCGCGCTGGCCACCGAAGAAGGGCTGCGCAATATCGAAGGCCGTCCGGACGTGGACTTCCGCCGTGCCAGCCGGCCCTTTGGCCAGAACTGCGGCTTTACCCTGGCCGAGTCCGGACAGTTCTTCGTGCTGATGGACGATGCCCTGGCCATGGAGCTGGGCGCCGATATTCACGGCGCCGCCACCGACGTCTTCATCAATGCCGACGGCTTCAAGAAATCCATTTCCGCACCGGGTCCGGGCAACTATCTGACCATGGCCAAGGCGGTCAATGCGGCGATGCAGATTGTCGGCAGCGAATCGGTTCGGGCCCGCAGCTTTGTCCATGCCCACGGCTCCAGTACCCCGGCCAACCGCATTACCGAATCCGAACTGCTCGACCGGGTGGCCGGGGCCTTCGGCATTGCCGACTGGCCGGTGGCTGCCGCCAAGGGCTATGTCGGTCACTCTCTGGCCAGCGCCAGCGCCGACCAGCTGGCCTTTGCCCTGGGCAGTTTCAAGTACCAGATTCTGCCGGGTATCAAGACCATTGATGCGGTGGCCGATGATGTGCACCAACAGCATCTGCGCTTCAATACCCAGGATCAGCCGCGCGCGGATGATCCACTGGAGGTCTGCTTTATCAACTCCAAGGGCTTTGGCGGCAACAATGCCAGCGCGGTGATTCTCGCCCCCAGCGTAGTGGAACGCATGCTGCGCAAGCGCTATGGCGAACAGGCCTTTGCCGACTACACCGCCCGCCGCGAACAGGTCCGCACGAACGCCCAAGCCTATGACCAGCGCGCGCTGGTTGGACAACTGGATGTGATTTACCACTTTGGTGAGAACATGATCGACGATGCGCAGTTGAGCATCAGCGAGCAGGGCATCAAGGTGCCGGGCTTTGCCCAGGAACTGCGGTTTGGGGTAGATGAGCGCTACAAGGATATGCTCTAGGGAACCTTGGAATAGCCACCTGGGTTGCCACAACCGGTCACGCCTGCCGACCGGTTGTGGCGATCAGTTCGGTCTGATCAGGAACGTGCCTTGGCCGCGGCAATAAAGGCGGCCATTTCGGCTTTCTTGTCAGCTTCAATCTGCTGTACGTGGGGATTCTGTGCCATCAGCTCGAACAGCGGCTTGGCGCCCGGCAGCTCCGCCATCAGGTCCAGACCAAACAGCTTGCCCGCCACCGCACAGGCCAGATCGAAGCTGTACAGGAACATCAGATCGGCAATGGTCATCTCGCTGCCCGCCACATAGGGGGCAAACCGGGCGTGGCGCTTGAGCGCAGCAACACCCAGCAGCAGGTCGGCTTTGGCCTTGTCCTTGATCGCCTGATCAACCTTGCCACCGAAGAACACTTCGGCATAACAGCTGCGCGCCGGCAACTCGATGTACAGTTCGATTTCCTTGGTCAGGGCGCGCACGCGGGCACGCTCGAAGGCATCCTTGGGCAGCAGCGCCTTGCCGCCTTGCGTTTCTTCAAGGTACTCCAGAATCACATTGGTTTCGCTGATAAAACCCTGCTCAGTCTCCAGGCAAGGCACCTTGCCACGCGGGCTGATCTGGAGAAAGCTCTCATCCTGACTGGGGTGGACCACGACGGTCTCATAGGCCAGACCTTTCTCCAGTAGAGCGAGCTTGACCATATTGAAATAGTTGCTGACAGCAAAACCATGAAGCTTGAGCATTGTGCGTCTCCGCGTGGGTGCCATTGAAAGTAAAGCTAGTTGTAGCCGCCTGCGGAGAAAATCGCCAGTCTCATCAGTTGTCTGAATGCCTGCGCCTGTCGAGAAATCCCTGTCCTTTTTACGGTCATTTAAGGCTAGACTGCATCTACACACCCTGAAAGGTACCGCCCATGTCGCTGACCCCGGATGAAATCACTGAAATCAACCTGCTGTGCCAGTTCAATCTGGCCAACACTCTGGAAGGCTTGAAGATTCATCAACATGAAGCCACCGCCGAGGTGGTGAGAAGTGCTGAGCGCCTGCATGCACGCGGCCTGACCACGCAAGCCGACGGCGGCTATCTGACCAGTCTCGGGCTGGATGCGGCGGAACACGCCCAGGCCCTGTTGACCATTTTGCGCACCAACTGAGGAACGCCATGGCCCTGCGCGGAGAAATCCACCTGCAGATAGACGAGGGCATTGATCGCAAGGCCCTCTTCATTCTGCGCAAGCGCTTCATGGCCATCAACCAGCAGCGCCTGCAACGGGTCTTGCATGCGCTGCCGCTACGCCAACTGAATGTTCTGCAACTCATTCCGTTGCTCTTTGATGTCAACCACCCGCTGCTACCGGGCTATGTCTCCAGACAGACGCCGCACGGACTGCCCGGCTATGTACCCGACTCGCAGGTACTGCTTGGCGCCCAGGCCCTGACCCGCAGCTTCAGTTACCGCAAACATCCGGCCGGCTTTGTCCCGGAAATTCAGGCCCTGTATCTGATGGGCAGCGGCGGCACCATCGCCCAGTCCGATCAGAGTGACCTGGATATCTGGGTCTGCCACGCCTCCAGCCTGCCACCCCAGGCGGTGGTCGAGCTGGCCAGCAAGTGCCAGGCGATTACCGACTGGGCCGAGACCCAGGGCTGCGAAGCCCACTTTCACCTGGTCAACCCGGCCACCTTCAGTCTGGGCGATCGGGATAACGCCCTGAGCATTGAAGATTGTGGCAGCACTCAACACTACCTGTTGCTTGATGAGTTTTATCGCACCGCTATCCTGCTCGGCGGACGTTACCCGCTCTGGTGGCTGGTACCCAACAGTGAAGAATCCAACTACCGTGACTACACCCGACAACTGATCGGCAAGCGCTTTATTCGTCAGACTGACAGCCTGGACCTCGGGCATATGGCCCGCATTCCTGCCGGCGAATATGTCGGCGCAGGCCTCTGGCAACTGTTCAAAGGCATTGAGTCGCCCTACAAGTCGGTGCTCAAGCTGCTGCTGACCGAGGTCTATGCCAGCGAGCACCCCGAGGTGCGCTGCCTGAGCCTGGACTTCAAGCAGGCGGTGTATGCCAACCAGTTGGCGCTGGATGAGCTCGACCCCTATGTGATGCTCTACCGGCGCATTGAAGCCTACCTGCTGGCCCGCGGTGAACAGGAACGCCTGGAACTGGTGCGCCGCTGTCTGTATATCAAGGCCGATGTGCGGCTCAGTCGCCGCAGCGGCACCCTGGGCTGGAAGCGCAGCCTGATGGAGCGGCTGGTCAAGGAGTGGCAATGGACCCCACAGCAGCTGCAACAGCTCGATAATCGCCAGCTCTGGCGGGTGCTTGAAGTCGAGCATGAGCGCCGCCTGCTGGTTGGCGAACTGACCCACAGCTACCGCCTGCTATCGCAGTTTGGTCGTAGTCACAACGTCATCAACCAGGTCAACAGTCGCGACCTGTCCTTGCTGGGTCGACGTCTGTATGCCGCCTTTGAGCGCAAGGCCGGCAAGGTCGAACTGGTCAACCCGGGTATCTCACCGGACCTCAGTGAACCTTTGCTGAGTCTGGCACTGCGCCCCGGCGGTGACGATACCCAGGCGCACTGGAGTCTGTATCGCGGCGTGCTGAACCATAATGAACTGTCCGATCACAGCTCGCTCAAGCGCACCCGCCACCTGATCGAGCTACTGGCCTGGGCCTACCGCAATGGTTTGATTGATGCGTCCTCGCGGATTGCCGTGCACCCCGGCGACAGCGCCCTGAGTGAGTTCGAGCTGAGCAATCTGCTGACAAGCATACAGATGAACTTTCCGTTGCCGCTGCCCTTGCTGACCGAAGCCGCCCTGTCCCGTGCCAGCCAGCCCTGCCAGACCCTGCTGCTGATCAATGTCGGGCTCGACCCGTTGCCGACCAGCAGCCAGAAAAACCTGCACCTGATCAGCAGCCACACCGACGCGCTGGGTTACTCAGGGCTGCGCGACAACCTGATTCTGAGCATCGACCAGATTACCCTGAACAGCTGGAACGAAATGCTGGTCACCCGCTATGAAGGTGAGCAATCCTGCGTGCAGGCGCTCTGCGACTATCTGAACAAGGCCCATGAGTACCAGCGCCAGCCGGACCTGCAGGTCGCCTGCTACTGTCGCAACCGCTCCAGCTCGATTGCCGAGCGCGTTCTTGGCCTGTTTCGTGATGCCAGCCGACAATTGCTGGCCGATCCGCCGGCACGCTTTCTGCTGCAGGTGCAGAACGGCTTTCAGGTGCTGGAGCGCAAGGATGGCAAGATTCAGGTCACCGACATTGCCGACCGTGAACGCCTTGGTCGCTATCTGGGCAGCAGCCGGCCCAGCTACAGCCCGCTGGTCCTCGACCGTTTTGCCCTGCAGGGCCACGATCTGTCCTTGATCCTGCAGCAGGATCTAGCGGAGCGCATCCAGCTGTTTTATCGGTTGCTACCCGGCCGTCAGGCAGAAATCACCGTCCTCGACGAGCTTGGTTCGGTTTGGCGTACCCGTCAGGATTGCCCGGACGAACATACCCTGTTGCTGCCGCTACTGCGCTTTCTGCACAGCATTCGTCTGCGTCGGCAATTGAACCAGAGCCTGGAAAGCAGCCTGCGCCAGGAACCGATCCTGCTCTACGCGATACTCCCTGCCAGTGACGGCCTGCCGGCCCGGGTCGAGCCGAGAAACCTGCCGATTGACGGGATTGAAGCGGACTACTATGCCGTACAGGCGATTGCCGAGCCGGGTGAAACCCAGCAACTACAGGTCAGCATTTTCTGTGAGCAACGGGAGTTTTCCGAACTGGATCATGGTCCACGTCTGTATACCGAGGTGGCCAGCCATATTCTGCAGCAACGTCATAGCCTGGAAGACTACCCCTGCTACATCACTGACCTTGATCTGACCGCGATTGACCCGAGTGGCAAGATGCAGACCGTGCACTATCTGCGTTACCGGCAACAACTCGAAGAAGCGCTGAACAGCGCCATGCGTGCACTGCGGCAGTAATCACTGGCGATTGCGTCGCTCCACCAGGCGCCGCTGAGCCGCGACTGTAATGTCCAACTGACGCTGATGCGAGGCGTTGGCCCATTCGAGAATTTCCGCCATCAGGCGGCCACAACCCAGACATTGCTCACCATCCAGGCAACATTTGCGCACACAGGGTGACGGTGGCCCGGCAATACTCATGTCAGTCGGCCTCAAGATCCAGATCCAGCTCTTCGCCGGTCAGGTCCTCAAGCAGTTGCCCGAGCACCTCGGCCAGCGGCTCGTCATCACTGTCATGCAGCCAGCCACGTTGCGGACAGAAACCAAAGTGCAGGGTGCCACTGGGCGCCGCCAGCCAGATTTCCCGGGAGGCCGGCTGCCGACCAATCACCAGTCGCGGACCCTCGGCCAGCATCAGCACCAGCGAGCCATCAACCTGTTCCATATCCAGATCCAGGCCGCTGTCATCCATGGCCTGCTCGATCCGGTCCTGCAGGACATCGGCCTGGGTGTGGAATTGTTCTTCTGTCAGTTCGTGCATGCAGGCATCTCTTTCATTTGATTCCGTCACCGGTTCGGGTGCGTGAAACCGGGTGGCTGGGTATACTGCCGCATATTGCCCGATTTTCAACAAGGATTTCACCATGAAGCGTTCCGTCGCTGCACTCTTTGCTCTGCTGATCCTCGCTGGCTGCGGCCAGAAAGGCCCGCTGTATCTGCCCGAGCAGCCAGCCGGCCAACCGGTTGACCCGGCCCGGGAAGAAATGAACCAGCAACCGACGGGCAACTAAGATCAGATCATGACAGCCTTTGAATACAAGAACGGCGAACTGCATGCCGACGCCCTGCCTTTGTCCGCAATTGCCGCAGAGTATGGCACACCCTGCTTTGTCTACTCGCGCAGCGCCATCGAGCAAGCCTGGCTGGCCTGGGATCAGGCTCTTAGCGGCACGCCACATCTGGTCTGTTTTGCCGTCAAGGCCAACTCCAATCTGGGCGTGCTGAATGTACTGGCACGTCTGGGCGCCGGCTTTGACATCGTCTCCGGTGGTGAACTGGAGCGGGTCCTGGCCGCCGGTGGCGACCCGGCACGGGTAGTGTTCTCCGGCCTGGGCAAGACCGCCGAGGAAATGCGCCGGGCACTGGAGCTGGGCATCCATTGCTTCAACGTCGAGTCCGCTGCCGAGCTTGAGCGCCTGCAACAGGTGGCCGCCGAGCTGGGCGTCAAGGCGCCGGTCTCGCTGCGCGTGAACCCGGACGTGGATGCCATGACCCACCCGTATATTTCCACCGGGCTCAAGGAAAACAAGTTCGGCATCGACATTGCCCGCGCCCCCGAGGTCTATCGCCGCGCCGCCAGCTTGCCGAATATCGACGTCTGCGGCGTGGACTGCCACATCGGCTCACAGCTGACCGACGACCAGCCGTTTCTGGATGCCCTCGACCGGTTGCTGGTTCTGATCGACACCCTGGCCGCCGATGGCATTCGTATTCGTCATCTGGATCTGGGTGGCGGTCTGGGCGTGACCTACCGCGATGAACAGCCCCCGGCCCCCGGCGCCTATCTGCAACGCGTGCGTGAGCGTCTGGCCGGCCGCGATCTGGCGCTGATGTTCGAGCCTGGTCGCTCGATTGTTGCCAATGCCGGTGTGCTGCTGACCCGCGTCAACCTGCTGAAGCCGACCGGACACAAGAACTTTGCCATTATTGATGCGGCCATGAACGACCTGATCCGCCCAGCGCTGTACAGCGCCTGGATGGGCATTGATGCGGTGTGCCCGCGCGCTGACGTTGCGGCACAGGCCTGGGATATCGTCGGCCCGGTGTGCGAAACCGGCGACTTCCTCGGCAAGGACCGCGAGCTGGCGCTGGCCGAAGGCGATCTGCTGGCCGTCCGCTCGGCGGGCGCCTATGGCTTTGTCATGAGCTCGAATTACAACACCCGCCCGCGGGCTGCCGAGGTCATGGTCGATGGTAGCCAGGCCCATCTGGTACGCCAGCGTGAAACCGTGGCCGAACTCTTTGCCGGCGAACGCCTGCTGCCCGAGGCCTGAGATGCTACTGCGATTCACCAAAATGCACGGCCTGGGCAATGACTTCATGGTCATCGACCTGGTCACCCAGCATGCCCAGCTCACCGCCAAGCAGATCAGTCAGTGGAGCAACCGGCATACCGGGATTGGTTTTGATCAACTGCTGCTGGTCGAGCCACCAAACAATCCGGACATGGATTTCCGTTACCGGATCTTCAATGCCGACGGCGGTGAAGTCGAGCAGTGCGGCAATGGCGCCCGCTGTTTTGCCCGCTTTGTGCTGGACAAGCGCCTCACCGCCAAATCGACCATCCATGTTGAAACCAGCGGCGGGCCTATTGTGCTGGAAGTACGCAAGGACGGTCAGATCACCGTGGATATGGGTGCACCGCGTTTCAGTCCGGCGGAGATTCCGTTCCAGGCCGACAGCGAAGCCCTGAGTTACCCGCTGGTGGTAGGTGAGCAACAACTGCAGGTCTCTGCGCTGTCGATGGGTAATCCGCACTGCGTCACCCTGGTGGACAACCTTGATCAGTATCCGGTGGCCGAGATCGGCCCCCTGGTTGAACGCCATGCGCGCTTCCCGAGGGCGGTGAATGCCGGCTTCATGCAACTGGTTGATCGGCACCATGCGCGTTTGCGCGTGTACGAGCGTGGCGTCGGTGAAACCCTGGCCTGCGGCACCGGCGCCTGCGCCGCTGCCGTGGCCGGGATTCGTCTGGGTCACCTTGAATCGCCGGTCAGCATCGATCTGCCGGGCGGCACCCTGCAGATCGAATGGGCCGGACCCGGCCAGTCGGTGATGATGACCGGCCCCGCCACCCGCGTTTACGAGGGACAGATACGCTTATGAGCAGCAAGCCCGTACACCCGTCCGACACCCTGGATCCGGCACTGGTCGCCGAGTATCTGCGGCGGCACCCGGCATTCTTTGCCGAGTATGACGACCTGATACCCGAGCTGATCATTCCGCATCAGTCCGGCCAGGCCGTGTCCCTGGTGGAGCGTCAGGTCAAGCTGCTGCGCGAGCGCAACATCGATGTGCGCCATCGCCTCGGACAACTGATGGATGTAGCCCGGGAGAACGACAGACTGTTTGAAAAGAGTCGTCGGCTGATCCTCAACCTGCTCGAATCACAAAGCCTTGAACAGGTCATTGCCAGCATCGAAGACAGCCTGCGCGACGACTTTCAGGTGCCGCACGTCAGTCTGATCCTGTTCAGCGAGACGCCGCGCTTTGCCAATGCCCGCTGTGTTACCCATCAGGCTGCACGCGAGGCCATTGGGCACCTGCTGGACAGCGGCAAAACCCTGAGCGGCGTGCTGCGCCCGGACGAGCTGAGTTTTCTGTTTGGTGAGCGCGGCTCGCTGGTTGCCTCGGTGGCCGTGGCTCCCATCCAGCATCAGGGCCTGCACGGTGTATTGGCGCTCGGCAGCCACGATGCCAATCATTACCGCAATGCCACCGGCACCTTGTTTCTTGGCTACATTGCCGATGCACTGGCGCGGGTCCTGCTGCGCCAACGGCCGCTGGCCGACGAACCCCGACTCTGAGCATGCCCGCCATGCCCGTGCAACAGGCACTGGACGCCTTCCTGCGGCACCTGCAGCAGGAGCGCCAGCTATCGCCGCGCACGCTGGAGGCCTACCGGCATGATCTTGAGGGACTGCGCGATTTTCTCGACAAGCGTCAGATAGCCGACTGGCAGGGACTGGACGAGGCGCAACTGCGGCTGTTCATTGCCCAGAAGCACCAGAGCGGCCTGTCCGGACGCAGCCTGCAGCGCCTGCTCAGTGCCGTGCGCAGCCTGTTTCGTTTTCTGGTACGTGAACGTCTGTGCAAGCACAATCCAGCCATGGACCTGCGCGCCCCCAAATCGCCACGCAAGCTACCCCGGGCACTGGATGCCGACCTGACGGCACAACTGCTCAACGCACCGGCCGATGATGACTGGCTGGGCCTGCGTGATCACGCCATGCTCGAGCTGTTCTATTCCTCCGGCCTGCGCCTGTCCGAGCTGGCCGGTCTGGATCAGACCGCGCTGGACCTGCAGCAGGGCGAAGTGCGGGTGCTCGGCAAGGGCCAGCGCACCCGTTTAGTGCCGGTTGGCCGACTGGCCTGCGAAGCATTGCAGCGCTGGCTGCAGGTCAGACCCCTGGCCGGTACCGAATCCCCGGCGTTGTTTGTCGGACGCCAGGGCCGACGCCTGACCCCACGCGCCATTCAGCTACGGGTGCGCCAGCAGGGCGTGCAGCAGATTGGCCAGCATCTGCACCCGCACATGCTGCGGCACTCCTTCGCCAGCCATTTGCTGGAGTCTTCCGGCGATCTGCGGGCGGTACAGGAGCTGCTCGGGCATGCCGATATCAGTACCACCCAGGTGTACACTCACCTGGATTTCCAACACCTTGCCCAGGTCTATGACCAAGCCCACCCCCGCGCCAAACGGAAAAGCGAGCACTAGTCATGTTGCAGTTAGTGACCTTTGATCTGGATAACACCCTGTGGGAAACCGAATCCGTGGTAGCCAGCGCCGAACGCACGCTGATGGCCTGGTTTGCCGAGCATGCCCCCCTGTTTGTCGAGCGACTCGACAGCGAGGCACGCAAGGCGCTGAGGCATGAGGTGCTGGCCAGCGACCCGGCGCTGCGCCACCGGGTGACCGACTTCCGCCTGGCGGTGATGAAGCTTGGCCTGTTGCGCGCCGGCTATGCCGAGGAGCAGGCCAGCGAGTTGACCCGCCGCGGCTTTGAGGTCTTTCTCGAGGGCCGCCACGCGGTGACCTTTTTTCCGCATGCCGAACGGCTGCTGCAGGGGCTGTCAGAGAACTACCAACTGGCCAGCATCTCCAACGGCAATGCCGATGTCCGCAAGCTGGGGCTGGACAAGTATTTCAGTGTGATTGTGTCAGCGGATGAAGTCGGCTTGAGCAAGCCCGACCCGGCGCCCTTTCTCACCGCCCTGCAGCGCGCTGGCGTCGAACCGCAGCGAGCCCTGCATATCGGTGATCACCCCGAGGATGACATCCAGGGTGCACGCGGAGTCGGCATGCATGCCCTGTGGTTCAATCGGCACGGCGCGGAGTGGCCACTGAGCCTGCAGCCCGATGGCGAAGTACGCTGCCTGGGCGATATCCCGGACTGGATAGAGCGCTTCAAGGCAAACCGCTGAGCCCGGCAAAGAGCCGCTTTAAGCGCAGGCGAGGCAACGGCTGCAACTGTTGCCTGCCATAAACCAACCTCAGATGGGCCGGCTGCCGTATTTGCTGTCAGGCTTCTTTGGCGGGTCACCGACGACGTTGTCATCCACGGCAACAACCTTGCCGCCCTTGGCCAGAAACTCTGCAATCTGCCGCTCAAGCATTTCCCGCTCACGGGCCTTGGCCTCAACCGACAGGCCTTCCAACGGATCACTCTCGGCCGCCGCCGACTTCTTGCGCGGCTTGCTCGCCGGCTCGTCGTCGTTTTCTACCTCATCCGGCAAATCATCGGCATCACTGCCGTCATCGACACTGTCCAGCTCGTCGTCTTCAATATCGTCGTCGCTCATGCATGCCCCTCCTACAGGAAACAGGCTATATATAGCGTAACAGGGGGATTTGGCTAGTATCTGGACAAAGTATTTTTCACCTGCCGCGCCTCCCGCATGGCGCAGATAACGAAACAGGGCGCCCGAAGGCGCCCTGTCTTGTCGTGCCGTGTTGCTCAGCCAGCTTACTTCTTGCTGCTGGTGAACTCCGGATAGGCTTCCATACCACACTCGGACAGATCCACACCGCCGTACTCTTCTTCTTCGGTAACCCGGATACCCATGACCGCCTTGAGTATGGTCCAGAGAATCAGGCTGGTGATGAACACCCAGAGGAAGATGGTAACGATACCCAGCAGCTGACCGCCGATGGTGGCATCGCTGTTGGTCAGCAGGACCGCCAGCACACCCCAGATACCGACTACACCGTGTACCGAGATGGCACCGACCGGATCGTCGATCTTCAGCTTGTCGAAGCCCAGGATCGAGAACACTACCAGCACACCACCCACGGCACCGATCAGGGTAGCCTGGAATCCACCGGGTGACAGCGGGTCAGCGGTGATGGCAACCAGACCGGCGAGGGCGCCGTTCAGAGCCATGGTCAGGTCAGCCTTGCCGAACAGGATGCGGGCAGTAACCAGCGCCGCAATCAGGCCACCAGCAGCGGAGGCGTTGGTGTTGACGAACACCTGGGCAACCGCATTGGCATCTTCAATGTTGGACACGATCAGCTGCGAACCACCGTTGAAGCCGAACCAGCCCAGCCACAGGATGAAGGTACCCAGTGTAGCCAGCGGCAGGTTGGCGCCAGGGATGGCGTTGATCTGACCGTTGGCACCGTACTTGCCTTTACGGGCACCCAGTACCAGCACACCAGCCAGGGCAGCAGAGGCACCCGCCAGGTGAACAATACCGGAACCGGCGAAGTCGCTGAAGCCAGCTTCGGACAGGAATCCACCGCCCCAGCTCCAGTAGCCCTGGATCGGGTAGATGAAGCCAGTCATGATCACCGCGAAGGCCAGGAAGGCGAACAACTTCATACGCTCAGCCACAGCACCGGACACGATGGACATGGCAGTAGCAACGAAGACTACCTGGAAGAAGAAGTCAGCACGGCTGGAGTAGTAAGGCGCGTCGTCACCGCCGGCCAGTACTTCTTCAACAGTGTTCTCGGCACCAATCAGCAGACCCAGGCTTGGCAGAATACCGCCTTCCTCACCGGAGTACATGATGTAGTAGCCGACCACCAGATACATAACGCTGGCAACTGCATACAGCGTGATGTTCTTGGTCAGGATTTCAGTTGTGTTCTTGGCACGGACCAGACCAGCCTCGAGCATGGCAAAACCCGCTGCCATCCACATGACCAGTGCGCCGCAGATCAGAAAGTAGAACGTATCAAGCGCGTACTTGATTTGGACGATGTCTTCCATAATAAGCCCCCCATATAGGCTTAGTTACTGCATTCAGTGAACGAACTGACTGGTCAGACTGCGTCTGTGCCTGTCTCGCCGGTACGGATACGGACAGCCTGTTCCAGGTTGACCACGAAGATCTTGCCGTCACCGATCTTGCCGGTGTTGGCCGCCTTGGAAATAGCTTCGATTACGCGATCAAGCATGTCGTCGCCAATGGCAACATCGATCTTCACCTTAGGCAGAAAATCGACCACATACTCAGCACCACGGTACAGTTCGGTATGACCCTTCTGACGGCCAAAACCTTTGACCTCAGTGACGGTAATACCCTGAACGCCGATCTCGGACAGTGCTTCACGCACGTCGTCCAATTTGAAAGGCTTGATAACAGCCGTTACTAATTTCATGTTGTTACTCCCGATTGATGGACTGCCCTGGGGGACA
>PGZJ01000063.1 GCA_002840055.1 Gammaproteobacteria bacterium HGW-Gammaproteobacteria-11
CCAATGACCATCCAGGGCGCTCGCGCCCTGGAAGACGAACTCAAGCATCTGAAGACCGTTTTGCGTCCGCAGATCACCCAGGCGATCGCCGAGGCGCGCGAACTGGGCGATCTCAAGGAGAACGCCGAGTATCATGCTGCGCGTGAGCAGCAGGGCATGGTTGAGGCGCGTATCCGCGACATCGAGGGTCGACTGCAGAACGCCCAGGTGATCGACATCGCCAATATCCCGCCGACTGGCAAGGTAATCTTCGGTACCACTGTGGATATCGCCAATGTCGAGACCGACGAGCAGGTGACCTACCAGATCGTCGGCGACGATGAAGCTGACATCAAGCAGGGCAAGCTTTCGGTCAGTTCGCCGATTGCCCGCGCATTGATCGGCAAGGAAGAAGGTGATGTCGTAGCCGTCAAAACGCCCAGTGGGTTGATCGAGTACGAGATTGTCGAAGTCCGCCACGTCTGACCGACAGCCGGTGCGGGCTGGCATCATCACCTGGCAGCTGGCCCAGACATTCTGGGTCGGCGGTTTGTGGCTGCTGCAATTTCTGGTCTTGCCTGCCCTTGGGCGCGTCGGGCTGGCACCTTTACTGGTCGATGAGATCGCTGGCAGCCTGAAGCCGCTGCTGGTCGGCTTTGCCGCATTCTGTAGCGCGCTGCAGGCGCTGGTCTTGGTTCAGGTGATGGGGCTGCGCGGCTTGTGGCGTGACGTTCGCGGCCAGCTTTTGCTGACAGTAATGATGCTCGCGGGCAGCCAGTTGTTGATGCGGGCGGGCTGGTTCGACTCGCTCTACTGGGCCAGCTTCAGCTTTCTGGTGATGGCGCTGTGTGGCCTGATGCTGGTCTTGCAGCCCGCTCCGGGACGCGAGTACTGAGCGCGCGGCAGATTGAGTCTGCCACGCACGATCTCAGGCCTGGAAGCGGTGAATGTTCGAAAGCTGCTTGTTCGGCTTCGGATTCTTGCGGTACACCAGGGCCATCTTGCCGATGGTCTGTACCAGCTCGCACTTGCCGACCTTGCACAGTTCTTCTATCAGCGCGCGGCGGTCTTCACGCTCTGCGAGGCGGAACTGGATCTTGATCAGCTCATGGTCGTTCAGGGCCCGCTCGAGTTCGGCTTGAACGCCTTCGGTCAGTCCGTTCTCGGCTACGATCAGGACCGGTTTCAGATGGTGGCCGATGGATTTGTACTGCTTCTTTTGCTCGTTGGTGAGCGGCATATGTCGACCCTTGCGTCAGAACCTTGGAAACGGCGGCTAGTGTAACCGAGAGGTGCATGACCGCACAGATGAGGCGTCAGCTTGGGGCATGCTGTATCCGTCCGTACCGACAAAAAGTTCTTCTTCGGTGGCTGGGATCGTGCGTCGAATGTCTCTGGATACGCGTCAGATATCAGCTGACGAAAAATCATGCCGGCCTTGTGATTGTCCATACGGCCCCAATATGGGTTGCAGAGTTGCGTCGCGGGGCGCGCTGCTTCAAAAAATGTAGCGAATAGCGCTCGGTGCAAAATGCCATATCTTGCGGTCTATCGTGCAGGCTTCAGTTGAATGGACGGCTCGGTGTTACAAGGGCTAGGCTGTTTCATAGGGTTACAGACCGGCTGCCAGTTCCAGTACGTTGTGTAGTAAGTTAGGCCGAGCAACCAACCGGCCGTCATGCGGCCCGCAGACAACGGGTTTGCTCCAGAGGGTAGTTAATTTGAACGACATGGCAAAAAACCTGATTCTGTGGCTGATCATCGCCGCC
>PGZJ01000064.1 GCA_002840055.1 Gammaproteobacteria bacterium HGW-Gammaproteobacteria-11
GGAAACACCTTCAATCTCATACAGGACTTTGCCAGGCTTGATCTGGGCAACCCAGTACTCGACATTACCCTTACCTTTACCCATCCGAACTTCCAACGGTTTCTTGGAGATTGGCTTGTCAGGGAAAACACGGATCCAGATCTTACCGCCACGTTTGACGTGACGGGTCAAGGCACGACGTGCTGCCTCGATCTGACGCGCGGTCAGACGACCACGACCCACAGCTTTCAGTGCGTATTCGCCAAAGCTCACCTTACTACCGCGCAATGCCAGGCCACGGTTGTGGCCGGTCATCTGCTTGCGGAACTTCGTACGCTTGGGTTGTAACATGTGCGTACCCCTTACTTAGCAGCTTTTTTCTTGGGAGCGGCAGTTTTGGTTTCTTCAGGCATACCACCAATAATCTCGCCCTTGAAGATCCAAACCTTGACGCCAATCACACCGTATGTGGTGTGGGCTTCAGCCGTTGCGTAATCAATGTCGGCGCGCAGGGTGTGCAGCGGCACACGACCTTCGCGGTACCATTCGGTACGGGCGATTTCGGCGCCGCCGAGACGGCCGCTAACCTGAATCTTGATACCCTTTGCACCAATCCGCATGGCGTTCTGTACGGCGCGCTTCATGGCGCGACGGAACATCACACGACGCTCGAGCTGCTGAGCAACGCTTTGTGCTACCAGGGCACCGTCGAGTTCCGGCTTGCGGATCTCTTCGATGTTGATGTGCACAGGCACGCCCATCTGCTTGGTCAGTTCCTGACGCAGCTTTTCGACATCCTCGCCCTTCTTGCCAATCACGATACCCGGACGGGCAGTGTGAATGGTGATCTTGGCGGTTTGTGCCGGGCGCTGGATATCAACGCGGCTGACCGAAGCAGCTTTCAACTTGTCCTGAACGTACGCACGTACTTTCAGATCTGTATTCAGATAGTCCGCATAAGTGCGGCCTTCTGCGTACCACACCGAAGTGTGTTGTTTAACAATACCGAGGCGAATGCCTGTCGGATGTACTTTCTGACCCATGTGATCGACTCCTACTTGTCAGCAACCTTGACCGTGATATGACAAGACCGCTTAACGATGCGATCAGCGCGGCCTTTGGCACGCGGCATGATGCGCTTCAGAGAGCGACCCTCGTTGACAAACACGGTGGACACCTTCAGGTCATCCACGTCTGCGCCATCATTGTGCTCAGCGTTGGCAATAGCCGACTCGAGCACTTTCTTGATGACTTCAGCGGCCTTCTTGTTGCTGAATTTCAGCAGGTTCAGGGCCTCATCCACTTTCTTCCCGCGGATCTGGTCGGCGACCAAACGCGCTTTCTGGGCAGAGAGGCGGGCGCCTTTATGTGTAGCGGCAACTTCCATCTTCCTAACCCCTTAGCGCTTGGCTTTCTTGTCTGCAGCGTGACCTTTGTAGGTACGCGTTGCAGAGAATTCGCCTAACTTGTGGCCGACCATGTCTTCGGTAACGATGACCGGTACATGCTGACGACCGTTGTGTACTGCGATGGTCAAACCAACCATCTGCGGCAGAACCATTGAACGGCGCGACCAGGTCTTGATTGGCTTGCGATCGTTCTTTTCTGCTGCAACCTCGACCTTCTTCAACAGGTGAAGATCGATAAAAGGACCTTTCTTGAGAGAACGCGGCACTGTCGTATCCCCTTACTTGCTGCGGCGACGGACAATCATCTTGTCTGTGCGCTTGTTGGACCGAGTCTTGGCACCCTTGGTCGGG
>PGZJ01000065.1 GCA_002840055.1 Gammaproteobacteria bacterium HGW-Gammaproteobacteria-11
ACCGCGCACTACTTCCGAGGTGGTCTGTTCCATCGAGATGACCGCCTCGTTGGTGTCGGTCTGAATGGTCTTCACCAGCGCCTCGATCTGCTTGGTCGCTGCCGAAGAACGCTCTGCGAGGCGCTGAACCTCGTCGGCTACCACCGCGAAGCCTCGACCCGCGTCGCCAGCCATGGATGCCTGGATTGCAGCGTTGAGTGCGAGAATGTTGGTCTGGTCGGCAATGTCGTTAATCAGGCTGACGATGTCACCGATCTCCTGAGACGATTCGCCAAGTCGCTTGATTCGCTTGGAGGTGTCCTGAATCTGCTCGCGGATGTTATCCATACCAGTGATGGTGTTGTGCACCACCTCGTTGCCCTTGTTGGCAATGGCTACCGAGCGCTCCGCTACCGCCGACGACTCCGCGGCGTTGGCCGATACCTGGTCAATGGAAACGGCCATTTCGTTGATTGCCGCCGACGCACCGGCGATCTCCTGCGCCTGATGCTCGGAGGCCTCGGCGAGGTGCATGGCCGTCGCCTGGGTTTCCTGGGCGGCGCCCGATACCTGTACCGCGGTCTGGTTAATGGTGGCTACCAGTTCGCGCAGCTGGTCGATGGAGTAGTTGATCGAGTCAGCGATCGCACCGGTAAAGTCTTCGGTTACGGTGGCGGCTACCGTCAGGTCACCGTCAGCGAGGTCACCGATTTCGTCCAGCAGTCGCAGAATCGCGGCCTGGTTACGTTCGTTCTTCTCGGCGGTTTCGCTCAGGCGGCGACGTGTCTCCTGAACCATCACCAGACCGATCAGGATGATGGACGCCAGCGCCAATGCACCGAGCACATAACCAACAATGGTGTTCAGGTAACGGGCATCGGCACGGTTCTGCAGGCCTTGCGACAGCGCGGATGTCTTGTCCAGCAGGGTCTGAGAGACTTCGAAGATACTGTTCGCCGACTCGCGCACCTGGAACAGCTCGGGCGACGTTTCGAGAATCTCATCCACCGAGCCGGATACGAACTGGAAGAGTTCGGCGATCTCGGACAAACGATCCCGTGCCTCTTCATCGGCTACAGCGGTAATCCCCATCGCGACGTTGCCTTCGATCATCGCGTTCAATACGCGACCGAACAAACTGGCATCACGACCAAACATATCCGCCGCCTGAACCGAGTCCTGGTCACCGGAAAGAACCTTGTTTACCGAGCCGAGAATACGTTCGGCGAGCAGCGACTGTCGCTGGGCCACCGACACCTGAGCGGCAGGCGCACCACTCTCCAACAGAATATCGACGACTTCCTCGTACTCGACCTGTAGCTGGGGAATGGTTTCGGCCAGAGTACTGGCTACCTGGTGCAACGAAAGGACGGTCTGCTCACTGGAAAGAATGGCGTCGGTATCACGACGTAGCGTGTTCCAGTCCTGCTCCACCGCGTTGACTTCCGTGCGCAGCGACTCGGGCACGGCGGGCAGGCCGATGCTTTCGTTGCCTTGCGACAGGTAGCCCCAGCGCTGGTTGAAGTCATTACGGGCCTGTTTCAGAGAAGCGAACGCTTCCTGGGTGCCCGTTGCCGCTTCCACAGCATCCTTGGCGATCTGCTGGGACAGTACGCGCAGCTCTCCCGCGTGAGCGATGTATTCGTTGTCGTAATCCGACTGCGTATTGACGTACGCGAAGTTCGCGAACAGCAATACGATCGAAACGACCAACACGACGAACAAACCGGTGGTCAGCGTGTTGCTGCGCACCCCGCT
>PGZJ01000066.1 GCA_002840055.1 Gammaproteobacteria bacterium HGW-Gammaproteobacteria-11
TCAGGCGGGTGCTTTGGGCACTCATGCCGCTGCCGGCAATGTTGAATACGCTGCTAAGGGACATGGGCTACTCCTTCATTCGCCGCGCAGGGCGCTCATAAGCCCCCTGAACTTGCTGTTGAGCAGGGTAAAGCTCGCCTGGAAGTCCACGGCGTTCTTCGCATAGTTGGATTGTTCGATCTGCAGATCGACGGTGTTCTGATCAAGCGAGGGGTGTGCGGGCGTTCGAAAGCGCAGGGATGCATCAGCGATTTCCAGCCCTTCGGCTGCGATATGGCGGTCGCTGGTCCGCGTCACGCCGAATCCACCCTGGCTGCGCGCCGACTGCTCCGCCAGCACACTGCCGAAATCCAGATCCCGTGCCTTGTAGTTAGGCGTATCGGCATTGGCGATGTTGTTGGCCAGCACCTCGGCACGCTGCGAGCGAAAGCCAAGCGCCTTTTCATGGATACCCAATGCCTTGTCGAAACTGATGCTCATGATCTGGACCTCTGCCGGATACAAGTCTGCTTGCGCAAACTCCAGCAAAGCCCATGCCATTACATGCAACCTCTTGATTTACAAGGCTTGGCGTCGCGACAACGAACGTCAGGGTGTCAAAAGCGGCAAGCCTTTACCGCTTGGTTGCCACAACCGCCACCTTGCATGACGGTTTTCTGCCGCGAGGAACAGCAGTCATTTCGCCTTGTAGATGATGCCCGGGCTGCATTGAACCATCTGGTACAGCTCGGGAAGCCCATTAAGGGCTTCCGAAGCCCCCAGAAAGAGATATCCGCCAGGGCGCAGCGTTGCATGAATACGCTTGAGAATGTCTTTCTTCACATCTGCGGAGAAATAGATCAGCACATTCCGGCAGAACACAATGTCGAATTTGCCCAGCGCGGCGTAGCTGTCCAGAAGATTCTGGACCCTGAACTCAACCCGCGAGCGAATCGCCGGCTTTACCGCCCAACGCCCCGGTGCCTTAACGTCAAAATAGCGTTGCAGACGGTCGCTGGACAGGCCACGCGCAATAGCCAGGCTGTCGTATTCAGCCGCTTTGCACGCGGCGAGCATGGTCCCGGAAAGCTCGGTGGCAACGATCTGCACCCCGGTCTTCGCCTGGCTCGGGTTGCTGCGCTCGTACTCATCGATCGCCATGGATAGCGAATACGGCTCCTGCCCCGAAGAGCAGGCTGCCGACCAGATTCGCAGACGCTGGCCGGAGCCGGTCTTGAGCATTTCAGGCAGAACTCGGCTTTTGAGTACCTCGAACGGGTACGTATCGCGAAACCAGAGGGTTTCGTTGGTCGTCATCGCGTCGACGACCAGTTCGCGCAACCCTCCGCGCGGCTGTGCCTGGATTTTCCGCACCAAGTCGCCGAGCGTCTTGATGCCCTGCTGCTCCATCAGCTTGTTCAGCCGGCTGGACACCAAATACTGCTTGTTGCTGCCCAGCAGAATGCCGCACGTTTTCTCAAGAAATTCCCGGAACTGCTCGAAATCCAGATCGACTGACACCAATAAAGCCTCTCCATCATGAGAGGAGCTAGCCTCAGTTTGCATCCGCCTGCCTGATCCGCTCGGCCACGCGGGCAGCGAGATCGTCAGGCTGGAACTTGGCGAGGAAATC
>PGZJ01000067.1 GCA_002840055.1 Gammaproteobacteria bacterium HGW-Gammaproteobacteria-11
CGAGGTTTAGCGCAGCGGTAGTTCAGTCGGTTAGAATACCGGCCTGTCACGCCGGGGGTCGCGGGTTCGAGTCCCGTCCGCT
Organism: Gammaproteobacteria bacterium HGW-Gammaproteobacteria-11; assembly: GCA_002840055.1. Taxonomy (GTDB): domain Bacteria; phylum Pseudomonadota; class Gammaproteobacteria; order Pseudomonadales; family Pseudomonadaceae; genus Halopseudomonas. The sequence continues at coordinate 83 of PGZJ01000067.1, forward strand.
GCGCCATATTCGCTTCACGGGTCCACTGAACGCCCTGAAGCAACGAAAGAAACGGCCATATAGGCCGTTTTTTTTTGCCTGGATCTTTTTGGGCGGAAGCTGCGGCTGCCGCTTCTCGCTCGGATCGATCCTGCTGTCGGATTGCTACGCGCGTCCGTTCTTTGCAATCTCTTTACGGTCCTTGCCTTGGGGTGCGGTAGCCAGTGCCGGGATGCGCTGCTAAGCTCGACCATCGGTTTTTCGAATGCCCAACAGCGTATTTAAGGAAACAGCATGAGACTGAGACATCATCGTTTGGCGCCTGCGGTTGCCCTGGTTGGCCTGGTGCTGGCCGGCTGCGACTCGCAGACCAGTGTCAAACTGGACACTCCGGCGCAGAAGGCGTCCTATGGTATCGGCCTGAACATGGGCAAGAGCCTTGCGCAGGAGGGTATGGATGATCTCGACTCCCAGGCTGTTGCGCAGGGTATTGAAGATGCCATCGGCAAGAAGGAGCAGAAGCTCACCGATGAGCAGCTGATGGAGGCTTTCACCTTCCTGCAGACCCGTGCCGAAGAGCGCATGGTTGAGATGAATGCCAAGGCGGTCGAGGCTGGCAAGAAGTTCCTCGAAGACAACGCCAAGCGTGAAGGTGTGAAGACCACCGAATCCGGTCTGCAGTACGAAGTCGTCAAGGCGGCCGAAGGCCGTCAACCGACCGAGAACGACGTGGTGACCGTGCACTACGAGGGCAGCTTGACCGACGGCACCGTCTTCGATAGCTCGATCAAGCGCGGCAGCCCGATCGATCTGCCGGTCGGCGGTGTGATTCCAGGTTGGGTCGAAGGTCTGCAGCTGATGCATGTGGGCGAGAAGTACAAGCTCTACATCCCGAGCGAACTGGCCTACGGTGAGCAAAGCCCGAGCCCGCTGATCCCGGCCAACTCGGTGCTGGTCTTCGATCTCGAGCTGCTGGATATCAAGGGTGGCGAGGCCGAGCAGCCCGCAGCCGAGCAGCCTGCTGAAGCAGCCGAGCAGGAATAAGCGGTCCTCTTCGCTGCAAACGAAAACGCCCCGATCTAGTCGGGGCGTTTTTATATGGGCTTGCTACTGAATCAGTCGTCCATCTGCGACTGCAGGTAGTTTTCCATGCCCACCTTGTCGATCAGGCTCAGCTGCGTCTCCAGCCAGTCGATATGTTCCTCCTCGGATTCGAGGATGTCTTCCAGTAGCTCGCGACTGCCGTAGTCGCCGACGCTTTCGCAGTAAGCGATGGCGACCTTCAGATCCTGCACGCCACCTTGCTCCAGCCTGAGGTCGCACTCGAGCATCTCGCGAGTGTTCTCACCGATCAGCAACTTGCCCAGATCCTGCAGATTCGGCAGGCCTTCCAAGAACAGGATGCGCTTGATCAGCTTGTCCGCATGCTTCATCTCGTCGATGGATTCTTCGTACTCATGCTTGCCGAGCTTGCCGAGACCCCAGTCCTCATACATG
>PGZJ01000024.1 GCA_002840055.1 Gammaproteobacteria bacterium HGW-Gammaproteobacteria-11
CCAGGGTTCGGGCGGTCATCACGGTGCGCTGGCCCACGTCTCTACCGAGGAACGCGCCACTCGCTTCGGCCAACAACCGGCGACCGTGCTGTTTACCGGCCTTTCCGGCGCAGGCAAGAGCACGCTGGCTTATGCGGTGGAGCGCAAGCTGTTCGATATGGGCCGCGCAGTTTACGTGCTCGATGGCCAGAACCTGCGCCACGACCTGAACAAGGGCCTACCGCAGGACCGCGCCGGCCGTACCGAGAACTGGCGCCGCGCCGCCCATGTCGCACGTCAGTTCAACGAAGCGGGCCTGATCACCCTGGCCGCGTTCGTCGCACCAGACGCCGAAGGGCGTGAACAGGCCAAGGCATTGATCGGCGCTGAACGCCTGATCACCGTCTACGTCCAGGCCTCCCCGCAAGCCTGCCGCCAGCGCGATCCGCAGGGGCTGTATGCGGCCGGTGGGGATAACATTCCGGGGGAGTCTTTTCCGTACGACGTTCCGCTGGGTGCGGATCTCATGGTGGATAGCGAGTCGTCGAGTTTGGAAGAGGCTGTCAGGCAGGTGATCCAGTTGTTGCGCGAGCGTGGGGCGATTTGATCTCGCAGTTATCTTGAGCCATGCCCTATGTCGATGAAATGGCGTAGGGCGACAACTTGTGCGGGGGACGGGTTGCGGGGATATCCCTCGCTCCCAATTAGGCCGACCGCGGCCGTTTCGCGGTGCAGAAGTTGGCGGGGCAGCGACATTTGTCTGGCGGGGTTATAAACATCCTGACGGCATGTAGAAGTCCTTCCAGGCCCCTGCTCCTGACTCATCGATATCGCAATTCCAGGTACCATTCACAGACCGTGAAATAGATATATGGGTGCCCGACACAAGCGAGCTGACATTGCCCCCAATTGTCACTCTCAAAGAGCCGGAGCCGTCGAGCAGGAAGCTGGCGATATCGCCGGAAGCGGCCGCTGTGAAATTGGAGGCAACATAGCCCAGATCCGTATTGCTGATGATATTACGGCCTCTGCTCAAATGCTCCTCAACCGCGGATTTATAGGCGGCCAGCTCTATATAGGCACGCGCAAGTTGTGATCGTGCGACATAGTCCTGATACACCGGAATAGCTATGGCAGCCAGAATGCCGACGATAGTGACGGCTATCATCAGCTCAATTAATGTGAAGCCCTTGCTGTTGTTTCGCATTTAAAACCTCCCTTTTCAGCCTTGCAGCAAACATCAGGCCAAGCCTTTACGCTGCCTTGAAAAGTGGGGTTGGTAAAAGCGACGCTCCAAGAGATAGTGGCTGAGCGTAGCTAGTAGTAGGGCCACCCCACAGCCTAGTAGCAGTACTTGCGGCCACTCCCAGCCTTCCTGGTCCTTCGCTAGGTGCATGATGGGGTAATGCCACAGATAGAGGCCGTAGGACATTTTACCCAGCCAAGCCAGCGGAGCAACTCCGAGCCATCTGGGCTGGGAAAGCACTAATATGCCTGCTCCAATCTCCGCCAATGTGAATCCGTAATATGCGGATGACTGCCAGCCCGTGCTGAAAAAGGTCATGCAGAATGCGAGCAGAATAATTGCGGGTAGCGACCAATATGAGCTAATACGCGTATTGATATAACCGAGTAAGCATCCCAAGATCAAGCCACTACTGTGTGAGTCCATGTGAGGGTAGAAGCCCCATGGTGAGATATTGGCAGAGCTCCAGCACCGCCATGCACTCACTCCTGCATACATAACTAACATGGCGACGATGGCTCCTTGCCGGGGTAGTCGCAGTGTCGATATCAGCAATGGCGGCCAAAGTAAATAGAACTGCATTTCTACCGCCAAGCTCCATGTGTGCCGAAGCACTGCCACTCCATCCTCGGAAGACGCATAATTGATTAAATATAAAGCGCTTAACGCTGCATCACGCCAATGACGCGACCATGAGATGGTCGAAAAAAACCAAGGCGTTAAAAAGAGATAGAGTGCGAGCATAAAAAGCAATCCCGGCCATAGGCGCCGTAATCGCCGGAAAACGAAGGCTCGATAAGCTATGGTTCCGGTGCGCCCAAACTCCATGAGCAATAAACGGGTAATCAAGTAGCCAGAAATCACAAAAAAAACATCTACCGCAAGATACCCGCCTGGCAGCCCTGGCATAGCGGCGTGGAAGGTCGCAATTAAAATCGCCGAGAGCGCACGCAGCCCATCGAGGCTGCCAATGTGTTCCATTGGCTTTAGTTCAAGGTTGCGCATTAATTGTCTGTATCTGTCAATAATTTATAAAAAGTAGTGTATAGGTTTTTTTCTTTCTCCCTGTCCGTTTTCGGCATCCCGCTTCCAAGCCAGACCGTCACCCCCCCGCGGCTATCAAATACCGCTGCCGCCGCCATACCGATCAATGCTCCCTGCTGTACCCCCAGAGTCAAAGAAGCGCTTGGCTCCTCATAAATTTTAAGGGCGAAACCATAGCAATCTAGGCTGTAAGCCTCACGGCAATCTTCAATGTTTGCGTTGAATATATCCAAAGGCTTGCGTTCACGCATTGCCTTTAATGTGAGAGCCAGTTGGGTTGCGTTGCCAGATAGTCCGGCCGAAGACGATAGCGCAGTAAAATCAAAAAAACGGTAATAGTTTTCTACGTAGAATGAGCTGTTCCGAAAATCATAGCGGACCTCATCTGGCCAATAGGGTCCGTCAATAAAGCGCATGCCCCTATCGCGTAAGGAGTAATGCTCCTCCATTAATGTGCGATAGGGCTTGCCGGTAACACGCTCCAATACCACTCCCAGAAGGCAATATCCAATGTTTGAATAGGACGATTTCGTGCCTGGGTCGAAGTCTAGTTTGATATTTGACAAGGCTTCAACATCATAGGGACACCAAGGCTTGAGCCGATGAGTAAACATTACATCTGGTGTCTTGAGTCGATCGAAGCCCGCCCTGTGACGCAGCAGGTGGTTTATAGTGATGTTCGCCACTCGCGGATCGTTGGGTTCTATTTCGGGTAACAGATCGACAAGTCGCTGATCTAAAGCCAGGCGGCCCTCTGCTATTTCGTTCAGCACGGTGTCCGCTGTCATGAGTTTGGTGAGGCTGGCGAAACGGAACCGGGTGTCTACCTCAACTGCAGGCGAAGTTAACGTCCCGCCGATCCAACCACTTTCGCAGTGATGCAATATTCCTGACGGTGATATATATGCAACCTGATTGGCCAGGGAGCCTCGTTTATTGATCGCATAAGCTAACAGTTGTTCGAGCCACCTCGGGGCTGTCTCGCTGCAGCGAATCTGCGACGCGGTGTACCACGCCTCCACCGGATATACGGCTTGTATGACACGTTGACGTTCAGCGATCCAAAGATGCGCAGACGCAGCGACCAACACAGCTAATCCGCAGCTCCAGAGCAATCGTCCGAAGTAAGCACTGTTGAACACGCTGGCCTCCGATACTCGCCCTACATAAAAAACGCCCCTCATTGAGAGGGGCGTTTCAGACTAGCGAACCTGCTGACTTGTTTCAGCTTGCGTCGTCTTCTTCGCCAGGCGCAGAGCAGCCAGTCGGGCGGTATTTGGCGTCGACGTCGGTAGTGCAGGTCCAGGCGCCAGTGTCGGCACGCGTCCAAGTCAGGACGTCGCCGCTAAGGGTCGCTGCAGCACTACCACCGAAGGTGCCCTCGATCTCTGCTGTGTTGGCGTCTAGGTCGATAGTGACAGTCAGGCCTTCCTGTCCAGTGCTGTCGGCAGTGCTGTCGGAGGATGCGTCCGAGCCAGCCAGCAGGCTGCTATTGCTCCAGCCAATGAAGCAGTCAGCGCCTTCCTTGCCTTCCAGCATGCAACTTTCGACGGCAGTTTTAAGTGCGCCGGTTTCGCTCATCACGCGACTTGCTTGGGATTTTGCAACGTAGTTCTGATACTGCGGAATAGCGATGGCTGCCAGAATGCCGATGATCGCTACCACGATCATCAGTTCGATAAGGGTAAAACCCTTTTGCATTTGAACTTTCATTTGAATCTCCTTGAGTGTGAAGGCTTTGAGCCTGTCAGGGATTTAGCAGTAGTCGTGCCAGCTTTTGCTGATCGCGTTTTGGGGCTGCTCATGTGTGAGCTGTATCAACTTATTTGTGGCGAAGCACTAGGCCGCTTAGGGGGTGTCGCTTTCTTCGCAGCTGATGCTCCCTGCAAAATTTTCACGACGATAACTGTCGGGCTTTTGCTTCGTGGCGTTTTGTGACCAATAGCGTCACCTTGGTGGTGGCGTTGTTTGCTCTTGCTGACAACTGCGCTATAAGGCGGGCATAGATTGGAGCGAGACCGCCATGAGCGAAAATATTTCCCTTTCCGGCTTAGCCCGTCAGATGGTACTGGCTGGTGCACTGGACGAAAGAACTGCCCTGCAGGCGCAGGCGCAGGCTCTGCGCAACAAATCCTCTTTGGTTACCTATCTTGTACAAAACAAGCTGGCTACTGGGCGAGTGGTTGCCGAAGTTGCGTCCGAACAGTTCGGCGTCGCGCTGCTCGACCTCTCTGCAGTCGACAAGGATTCGATGCCTAAAGATGTGGTCAGCGAGAAGCTCGCCCGGCAGCATCGTGTGCTGCCGCTCTCCAAGCGGGGAAACAAGCTTTTCGTCGCCGTTTCTGACCCCGCTAATCATCAGGCGGTTACTGATGTTCAGTTCAGTTCGGGGCTGAATACTGAAGCGATTTTGGTAGAGGATGACAAGCTGGGCCTGGCCATCGATGCATTTTTTGATAATGGCACGACTGGGCTGGAGGACTTGGGGGATGTTGATCTCGACGGGGTAGATGTCGAGGCCGCGCCCGATGATGCCAAGGCAGACGAGGCGGTAGGGGATGCAGATGATGCGCCAGTGGTGCGTTTCGTCAATAAAATGCTGCTTGATGCTATTCGAGGTGGCTCCTCGGACCTTCACTTCGAGCCTTACGAAAAGGCCTATCGGGTTCGACTGCGTACGGACGGCATCCTACATGAGGTTTCACGACCGCCAATCCAGTTGGCGCCGAGAATTTCTGCGCGTCTCAAGGTGATGGCTGGCCTGGATATTTCTGAGCGCCGCAAACCTCAGGATGGTCGAATCAAGATGAAAATCTCCAAGACCAAGGCCATTGATTTTCGGGTAAACACGCTGCCGACGCTCTGGGGCGAGAAGATTGTGATGCGTATTCTTGATCCATCCAGTGCGCAAATGGGCATTGATGCGCTGGGGTATGAAGAGGAGCAGAAAGAGCTATACATGAATGCGCTGCGTCAGCCGCAGGGCATGATTCTAGTCACCGGGCCGACTGGGTCGGGCAAAACGGTATCTCTGTACACCGGCCTGAATATTCTCAACACAGTAGATGTGAATATTTCCACAGCAGAAGATCCGGTAGAAATTAACCTGGAGGGCATCAATCAGGTCAACGTTAATCCTCGTCAGGGCATGGACTTCGCTCAGGCGCTTCGTGCTTTTCTGCGGCAGGATCCGGATATCATCATGGTCGGTGAGATCCGGGATCTGGAGACGGCTGAAATCGCCATCAAGGCGGCGCAGACCGGCCATATGGTAATGTCGACTCTGCACACTAACAGTGCGGCAGAGACGCTAACGCGATTGCGTAACATGGGCGTGCCTGCGTTCAACATTGCTACCTCGGTGAACCTGATCATTGCGCAACGACTGGCCCGCAAGCTATGTGGTAGCTGCAAGAAAGAGGTTGATGTTCCGCGAGAGGCGCTGCTGCGAGAAGGTTTTCCTGAAGACAAGATAGGAACCTTCAAGATTTTTGGCCCGGTCGGGTGTGATAACTGCAAGGGTGGTTACAAAGGGCGTGTCGGTATTTATGAAGTGGTTAAAAACACGCCCTCGCTGCAGCGGATTATCATGGAGGACGGAAACTCCATTGATATCTCTACCCAAATGCGTAAAGACGGCTACCACGACCTGCGAACCTCGGCATTGCTGAAGGCCATGCAGGGCGTGACCAGCCTCGAAGAAGTCAACCGGGTCACCAAGGATTAAGCATGGCGCAGAAAGCGATCAGAACCAGTGTTTTCACCTGGGAGGGGACCGACCGGAAGGGTGGCAAGGTCAAGGGGGAGTTGAGCGGCGTCAGCCCTGCGCTTGTAAAGGCGCAGCTGCGCAAGCAGGGCATAAATCCCCAAAAAGTTCGCAAGAAGTCTGCCTCGCTTTTCGGCGCGGGAAAGAAGATCAAACCGATGGATATCGCCCTGTTCACTCGGCAGATGGCGACCATGATGAAAGCGGGTGTTCCGCTTCTGCAGTCTTTCGACATTATTGGTGAAGGCTTTGATAACCCCAATATGCGAAAGCTGGTTGATGATCTGAAGCAGGAGGTCGCGGCGGGTAATAGTTTTGCGACCGCATTACGTAAAAAGCCTCAGTACTTTGACGATCTTTATTGCAATTTGGTTGACTCCGGCGAGCAGTCTGGTGCGCTTGAGACGCTGCTTGACCGCGTGGCGACTTATAAGGAGAAGACGGAAGCTCTGAAGGCTAAAATCAAAAAGGCGATGAACTACCCGATCGCCGTTGTGGTGGTAGCTGTTATTGTTTCTGCAATCTTGCTAATCAAAGTGGTCCCGCAGTTTCAAGAGGTTTTTTCCAACTTTGGCGCTGAATTACCTGCTTTTACCCTGATGGTCATTGCAATGTCTGAAGCCTTGCAAGAGTGGTGGTTCGTCGTTCTCGGTGGTTTGATTGCTGCTGGCTTTACTTTCAGGGAGGCGCACAAGCGCTCGGAGAAATTTCGGAATTGGGTCGACCGTACGCTTTTGAAACTACCGATCGTCGGAGATATCATTTATAAGTCTTCTATTGCCCGGTTTGCGCGAACTTTGGCAACAACTTTTGCTGCAGGCGTGCCGTTGGTGGATGCGCTGGATTCCGTGGCTGGCGCGACGGGTAATGTGGTGTTTCGAAGTGCAACGATGAAGGTGAAGAATGACGTGTCAACTGGTATGCAGTTGAACTTCTCCATGCGTACCACTGGCGTCTTTCCCACAATGGCTGTTCAGATGACGGCGATTGGCGAGGAGTCCGGCTCTCTTGATGAGATGCTTGCGAAGGTGGCGACGTTCTATGAAGACGAAGTCGACAATATGGTCGACGGGCTGACTGCTCTGATGGAGCCAATGATCATGGCGGTGCTTGGTGTGCTGGTCGGCGGTTTGATCATTGCCATGTATCTCCCGATTTTCCAGCTGGGTGCCGTCGTCTGATTATGATGTTGATCGATTATCTGGCCAGCCATGTGCTGGCCTTTGTTTTGTTCGCTGCATTGCTGGGCTTGTTGATCGGCAGCTTCCTCAACGTCGTGATTTATCGCCTGCCGATCATGATGCAGCGTGAGTGGCGTGCGCAGGCGCTTGAGTATCTCGACTGCCCGCCGGAGCAGATCAGTGAGCGCTTCAATCTGCTACTGCCAAGCTCGCGGTGTCCGCACTGTGGCCATCAGATTCGCTCTTGGGAGAATATTCCATTGGTCAGCTGGCTGGCCTTGCGCGGAAAGTGTTCGTCATGCCGGGCGCCGATCAGCAGTCGCTATCCCCTTGTGGAGTTGGCGTGCGGCCTGCTTTCTGGCTATGTCGCTTGGCATTTCGGGTTCACCTGGCAGGCAGGAGCAATGCTGTTGCTGACCTGGGGATTGGTGGCGATGAGCATGATCGATATCGATCACCAGTTGCTGCCCGATTCGCTGGTTCTGCCGTTGTTGTGGCTTGGTCTCATCCTGAGCAACTTCGGTTTGTTCGTATCGCTTGAAAGTGCACTGTGGGGAGCGGTAGCGGGATATCTGAGCCTGTGGTCGGTTTATTGGCTGTTCAAGCTGGTCACCGGCAAAGAAGGTATGGGCTATGGCGATTTCAAACTGCTTGCGATGTTAGGAGCTTGGGGTGGTTGGCAGGTGTTACCACTTACCATCCTATTGTCGTCGGTGGTTGGGGCTGTTCTTGGCACAATCCTGTTGCGGGTGCAGCGTGCCGAGAGCAGCACGCCCATCCCTTTCGGTCCCTACTTGGCGATCGCCGGCTGGATCGCGCTGCTTTGGGGTGACCGGATTACCGAGAGCTATCTCCAGTTCGCGCGCTTCTAAGTCGGACAGCATTGCTGAGCCGAAAGCCGTTCCGCTGACTTGTACTCTTAACGAAAGACGTTCTGGGCTTGCGCTTCGCAGGCTGAGTAGTTACTACTGCGCGTCCTTTTTAGTCTGGGTGTGGTTGCAATGGAGCCCTGGATTCTCGGGTTGACTGGCGGCATTGGTAGTGGCAAGACCGCGGTGCTGGATCGCTTCGCCAGTCGGGGTGTACATGTCGTCGATGCCGATCAGGCGGCGCGCTGGGTGGTCGAGCCCGGGCGGCCAGCGTTGCTGCAGATTGCCGAGCGCTTCGGCTCAGGCATCTTGCTCGCGGACGGCGCTCTGGATCGAAAAGGGCTGCGTGAGCGTATATTCGATAACCCGGCCGACAGGCAGTGGCTGGAACAGCTGCTGCATCCTCTGATTCGAGCTGAGATCGCCAGGCATCTCGCCTTGGCTGAGTCGCCTTACGCCATCATGGCTTCTCCGCTGCTGATCGAGTCAGGGCAGTACCGTCAGGTCAATCGTGTGCTGGTTGTAGACATCCCTGTGTCACTCCAGGTTGCGCGCACGATGGCACGTGATCAGGTCAGTGAGGAGCAGGTGCGGGCGATTCTCAAGGCGCAGGCCAGTCGTGAAGCGCGCCTGCAACATGCCGATGATGTGCTGGTAAATGATCGAGATCTGTCGTGGCTAGGGGCGGAGGTCGAGCGATTGCACCGCTTTTATTTGACGTTACGAGGAGGGCAGGTATGACCGCTGCGATAGTTGAGTGTCCGACGTGTGGAGCGCCGGTAGAGTGGGGGCCGCAAAGCCCAAGCCGGCCGTTCTGTTCCGATCGTTGCAAGCTTATTGATCTTGGTGCCTGGGCGTCGGAAGCGCACGCGATTCCGGGCAATGAACTCGAGGATGATCTGTTCTCCGGTGACATGCCTCCGCGCGAGCACTAGCGCTTTGACGCTACTTGTCTTCTTTCCATGGCGCCTGCAGATAGCGGCTTTGATTGAAACTTTCCATCCAGTCCGGGTAGAAAACCACCAGGGCGGTAATCGCTGTGCCGTTGATGAAGGCTTCGGGGAACATGACCAGCCATAGGTAGCCGGCAAAATCCGCCAGCCAGGGCGGCATCGGGTAGCGACCATCTAGTAGCAGTACGCCGAGCGATGCCAGGATGCACGCCAATGCTGCGAGCGCCGCTGGAAAGAATCCAGCGAAGAAAATGAAGACGAACAGGTTGCGGGGTTGGGCGCGTTCTACGAGTCGCGCGCATACAACCGTGACTAGCACTGGGATCAGTACCAGCAGGATGCCGTTCATGCCCAGGGCTGCAACTTGTTGATGACCTGTCAGTGTCAGGCCGACCTGGGCGATGAGGGCGGCGATGATTGCCAGTGGCCAGTCCAGTAGCAAGGTGACGGCTGTCAGCCCGATGAAGTGGAATGAAAGGCCCGAATCGAAGTCCCTTCGCACCAGCCAGAGCAGAAAGATCGAAAGCATTGCGCCGAACAGCAAGTGCTGACGGCGAGTATCACTGAAGAGCTCGACCCAGGGAGCTCGCCAGGCCGCCCATAACAGCGCGATCACATAGATCATCCAGCCTGCCAGCAGGCTGGATGGAGCAAGCAGGTGGGCGGCGATCATACTAGTGATTCCTTTGTACTCGTTGTTGCCGGCGCACAGCCGTCGGTGCTTCTCGAAGGGGCTTAGGGGGCTGGATTCGGCTGTTCTGTGTGGATCGCTTCAATTGCGGCTAGCACTTCACTTGAGAGCGTAATTTCGGCGCTACGGATATTCGACTCAAGTTGCTCTAGTGATGTCGCGCCGATGATATTGCTGCTGACGAAGGGTTGCGCTGTGACATAGGCAAGCGCCATCTGCGCTGGATCCAGTCCATGCTCGCGAGCCAGTTTAACGTACCGAGAGCATGCGGCTTTGGCCTGGGGGTTGTTATAACGTGCAAAGCGTTGAAAGAGCGTGAGGCGCGCGCTGGCAGGGCGAGCACCGTTTTCGTATTTGCCGCTGAGCATGCCGAATGCCAGTGGTGAGTACGCGAGTAGGCCGCATTGTTCACGGATGCTGATTTCCGCCAGGCCAACCTCGAAACTGCGATTGAGCAGGTTATAGGGGTTCTGTATCGAAACCGAACGCGGCAAGCCGCGAGCTTCGGCTAATTGCAGGTATTTCATCGCGCCCCACGGCGTTTCGTTGGACAGGCCGATGTGGCGGATTCTGCCCGCTTTGACTTCGGCATCGAGCGCTTCGAGAGTTTCTTCCAGTGGAGTGAAGTCGCCTTCTTGATGTCGGTAGCCCAGCTGCCCGAAAAAGTTGGTTCTGCGTTCCGGCCAATGCAGCTGGTACAGGTCGATCCAGTCGGTCTGCAGGCGCCGAAGGCTGTTATCGAGCGCGGTGCGGATCTGTTCGCGATTGAATTTGGGTTGACCGTCGCGAATGTGTGTAATGCCGTTGCCAGGTCCCGCGATCTTCGTGGCTATGATCCAGTCGGCTCTGTCGCCCCGGCTCTGGAGGTAATTTCCTATGTATTGCTCAGTGGTTGCGTAGGTTTCCGGGCGCGGCGGCACCGGATACATCTCGGCCGTATCTATGAAGTTGATGCCGGCAGTCTTCGCCCGGTCGATCTGGGCGAATGCCTGGGCCTGGTCGTTCTGTTCTCCCCATGTCATGGTGCCGAGGCACACTGAGCTGACTTTCAGATTTGTGCGGCCGAGTGAGCGATACTCCATGCAATACCTCGCGTGATCTGAGACTGAGTGCCGAAGAGCTTAACGAAGACGGTACGGCTTGTGCTCATGAGAGCGTTCGACGTATCCGAAGTGCCCTGGATGTCACGCTGGCGGATATCTGGAGTGAGGCTCGCTGTTTGGTGGGCTGTGCCTGCTTGAGAGCGGGTGTGGCGGAATTCGATAACTATAAATGTCGGTTGCTATTTTGCTGGTAATCAGGATAATTCCGCAGCCTGTCGCCGGGGATGCCTAGCCTGTCGACGCAAGCCAAAGGTAGGGGATGCCTAGCCTACCGAATCACTGCCGTGGCGGACGCGCTGACCCGAGCCCCCGATAGCGTCTGTTTCCGGCTGCCCTGGCCTTGCCAGGGCGAGCACCATTCAGTAAGATTCGCCGTCTTATTTTCAGGGCGGCCCCTGAGGCTATAACGAATGAAGACATTTACTGCTAAACCGGAAA
>PGZJ01000025.1 GCA_002840055.1 Gammaproteobacteria bacterium HGW-Gammaproteobacteria-11
GCGGTATGCGCATTGCCGTGTAAACCGATGGCCCAGGTACAACAAGGCGTTGAAATCATGGCAGAAGCGATGCCCTGGATGATGCGAGCGCCAATCAGGGTCGAGACACTGAGCCATGGCGAGGCATGCATAACAATAGCCACCGTGGTCAGTACGCCGCAAAGCGCAAGGCCGGTCAGCCCGACGATGACAGCCCATTTCGCACCGAAGCGATCAGCCAGCACTCCGGCCAGTGGTCGTGACAGCAGGGTTGACACGTACTGCGTGCCGATTACGATGCCTGCCAAGACAGTGCCGAATCCAAGGTCGTTGAGAACGAAGCCGGGCAGCACGGCCAGGGGCAGTCCATTGGCTATGTATGACATGAAGTTGAAGCAGACAATGAAGATGATCGACAGGTTGAGCCGCGTGGGGGTTGTAGTTCCGGTATCCAAGCGGCTTGCTCCTGAGATGGACGACGCTGGCCTTTACCTCGAGAGGAAGGAAGGGGGCCGAGCGAACCTGTGCGTACGCTCGAGCATTCGGGCTACGTTTCGGCTAGGAAACGCCGTCAGATGAAGCGGACAAGTCACGCCATTGCTCGATTTCTTCCTTCACCTTTTCGAGCTTGCTGGTAATCGCGTGGTAGGCGTCGGACCCCGCGACGTAACGGAGCGGCGGCTTTTCGATGCTGGCCAGCTGCACAAGCGCTTCACCCAGTTTGGCGGGATCGCCTGTCTGGCGATGGTTGTTGGCGGCTGAGCCTGCCTTGATCTTCGCGGTAAACGTTGCGTAATCCCCAAGCCCATTGGCGCCGAAAGCTGCGGAGCTTGGATCGAGAAAATCCGTACGGAACACGCCGGGCTCAACCAGTGTAACCGTGATGTCGAATTGGCTGACTTCCTGAGCCAGCGACTCGGAAAATCCCTCCACGGCGAATTTGGAGGCGCAGTACAGCGCGGCGCCGCCCATAGCTACCACGCCGGCTACAGACGAGACATTGAAGATATGGCCGCTGCGCTGCTTGCGCATGATCGGCAAGGCCGCTCGGCATAGGTTGAACACACCGAATACGTTGGTGGCGAACTGTCGCTCGGCATCGCTGGCTGTATTTTCTTCGAATGGGGCGAGTTGCCCATAGCCGGCGTTGTTGACCAGCACATCGATGCGTCCGAAGCGTGTGATGGCAGCCTCAACCGCCGCTGCTGCCTGGTCTTCGCGGGTAACGTCGAGCTCCACTGCAAGCGTCTGTTCTGGAGCTTGCGCGACGAACTGCTCCAGCTGTTCGAGCCGGCGGGCGCTGACCACTACACTATCGCCAGCGGCGAGCGCTGCCTGAGCAATCGCCGCGCCGAGGCCGCGAGAAGCCCCGGTAATGAACCAGGTTCTGCTCATTTCATGTTCCTTTAGGTGGTGGTCAATGCCTGCTTGCCATCGAGGTTCAATCGCGGTTGGCCGCTTCCCAGGCTTTCAGATCGAAGCCCTCGGCAGCCGCTGTCTGGGGAGTGAGCCTAGGCGGGCGGGCAAGAATCTTGCGTGCGGCCATGTGATCGCCCATGCGATTACAGGACTCCACAGCAACCAGATGCTGATTGCGGAAACACAAGACCGATACTTCCCGCGACTCGACCGAGCCTAGCACTACGGTGCTGTCGTAGCCGGTCGAGAGCCCGGCTATCTGCAATTTGAGGTTGCCCTGATCTGTCCAGAACCACGGCAAGGCGGAGTAGGGCGCGGGCTTGCCCGTCAGCCGCGCCGCGATGCAGCGGCCCTGATCGACGGCGTTCTGCACCGACTCAAGCCGGGTTGGCTGCTCATCGTTATATAGACAGGGGAAGCAAGCGGCATCGCCAAGGGCGGAAATCTGTGGATCCACGGTGAGCAGGCTGGCGTCGACCTTGATGCCGTTTTCGATCTGTAGGCCTGCTTCCGCCGCCAATCGTACATTGGGGATCACGCCGATGCCGAAGACCACGAGGTCGGCCGGGAGCGTACGGCCACCGGAAGTTTCCACGGCACAAACCCGCCCGTTGTCGCCAACCACGCGCGCGAGACCCTGACGAAAGTCGAAATGGACGCCCCAATGTTCATGTGCATCCCTGAATAGCTCCGACATTTCTCGCGACAGTGCGCGGGCCATTGGGCGATCACCCAGTTCCAGCACATGAACGCTAGTGCCAAGCGCTGCTGCGACTGCTGCGAATTCGAGGCCGATAAAGCCGGCGCCAACCACGACGACATTTCGCGCTTCCTTTACCAGCGGCGCCAGCACATCAGCATCGGCCTTGGCCTTGATGCCGAAAACACCCTCCAGTTCGGCACCAGGAACGGGCAGCGGACGATTGTGCGCGCCGGTGGCAAGCACCAGATGGTCGTAGGTGGCAACGGCGCCGGAAGCGAGCAATACCCTGCGGTTCAAACGGTCTATCGCCGTGGCCTGGTCATGCAACAGCTCGATACGTTGAGTGTCGAAGAATTCGGCAGGACGGAAGAGCAGACTCGTCTCGGTGATCTTGCCGAGCAGGTAGGCCTTGGACAGAGGCGGCCGCTGATAGGGCAGGCCAGGCTCATCACCGATTAGGGTGATTTTTCCGTCATAGCCTTCCTGACGCAGCGAGGCAGCTACCTGAAAGCCGGCGTGGCCGGCACCGATGATCACTACCGAGGCGAGTGACATAAGACCTCCTTGAATTACGCTAGCATTCGGCGCTTAGAATTGGGACTCGGGCAGGTGGATAACCAACCCGTCCATGGCTTCGCTGATCACCAGCTGACAGGTCAACCGGCTGTTCTCGCGCCGCTCGAACGCATAGTCCAGCATGTCCGACTCCATGCCTTCGGCGGCAGGAAGTCTTTGCATCCACGCTTCTTCGACGTAAGCGTGACACGTCGCGCATGCGCAGGCTCCACCGCAGTCCGCCGGAAGTCCGGGAACCGAGGCAAAGGTTGCGGCCTGCATCACCGACTGACCGATGGCACCGCTAACCTGATGTTGCGTGCCGTTGTGTTCGATAAAGATCAAGGTAGGCATGGTCTGCTCCGTTTTTATTGTGGGTCAGGGATGGGTCAGCATGGGCAACGCGGCAAAGCGCGGTGTTCGCCCCAATGTAAGCAGCAACAGCGGGCCAACGAGGCAACAGGCGGCTGAGTAGAGCAGCATGGCGTTGTAATTTCCGGTGGTGCTCAGCATGTACGCGAACAGCAACGGGGCGAGAGCAGAGGCCACGGTGTTCAAGCCTTGATGCACGCCGAACAGCCGGCCGTATTCGCGCAGACCGAAATAGCGTGCGATCAGAAATGCGGCTATATCGAACTCCGCCCCGGCGCCAAAGCCGACGAGCACCGCGGCCAGCAGCAGTGAAGAAAACTCCCCCGTTCCGCTGAGATAGATCGCACATCCGATGGCTGGAAGCGCCAGGCTAATGGCCGATATTCCGGGCGGCCACACACGGTCGAGTAAATAGCCGATCAACATGCGGCCGAAAATAAGCGAAAAGCCAAAGCCGCTGAAGATCAAATTCGCATCGCTTGCCGACAAGCCTCTGGACTGCAGCATCGGTACCGTGCTGGTGACCATTCCCACGATCGAGGAAATTACCAGCCCGAGCGCGAGGTTGCAGGTCCAAAACTTTCGCGAGGTCATACCTTTGCGGAAGGACATGCCGGGCAGTTTCTGTAGATCGGCCTCCCTTTTGTCTGACTGGGCCCCGGCAGCGCCTGGAACCTTAAACCAAAGTAGGATAAGCGGAAGCAGTACCAGCAGATTCAGCAAAGCCAGAATTACGAACGCGGCGCGCCAGTCCCATTGGCCGATCCCCCAGGCCATCAATGGGGGAATGGTTGCGGCCGTGATGCCTGTGCCGGACAACCCGATCGCCAGAGCCAGCCCACGGTTGCGGTCGTACCAAAGGCTGAGCAATTGGGTCCAGGTGACTGCCAGCGCACCCATGCCAAGAATGGGTAGTACGGCGAAGGCGAAATACAGCGACCAGATAGATCCAGTCAACAACGTGGTTGCTAGGTAACCGAGAGAGAGCAGTAGCAGGGAAACGACGGTGACCCGCTTCATGCCGTAGCGAAGGTTGAACCAGCCGACAAGCTGCAGCGAAATGACCGCGCCACCGAACAGAAAAGTGATGCTTGCTTGAAGCTCACTCTTGCTCCAGCCAAAGGCGTCGCCCAGCGGTACGACGAGGGTACCGAAGCCGTAGAGAAGTGCCGCGTTGATACTGATCGCGACGCCCGCCACGGCGAGAATCAGGATTTTCCAGCTCTGGCGAAATTCGAGGGTATCGATCGCCACTTCGCTCTTCGAAGGGGGCATGGTTTGGCTTCCTTATAGATTTTGTTGAGCCAAGTGAAACGCGGTGTACTGTTGAATTCTTAATATGAAATCAAATACTGTATTGAGAATAAAGCGATTGTGGCAGCCTGTCTAGCCATAGAGGCTCAAACTTATAACAACAAGATGAGAACAATAATGCCAACCCTAGGCAGCTTCACCATTGGAGCAAAGCTCCTCTTGCTTCCGCTGTTTTTCATCGTCTCGCTGGTCTTCCTTTCGGGCGTCGCCTACCAGGGGCTTGAAAAGCAGCAGGCCGTGATAGATGAAATAGACCAGTTGCGATTTCAACAATACAAGCGGGTTCTTGAAACGTCCGCGGCTTCCCAGACGGCGATGATCAACGCGTACGCCATGGTGGTCCGAATTCTCGAGTCCAATGGGCAGGCTTCAAGTGAGGAGCTGGAGTTCTATCTGGAAGAGATGGATTTGAGTTCCGCTGAGATGCTAAGCCTGCTTGACACGGCGGCGAAAGAAACACGGCTTGTCGAGGATGAGCAGACTGCTTACCAGACCGTGCGGGAACAAGCGGAAATTTATGCGCACGGTTTGGCGGACATGAAACAGGCAGCCCTGAGCTACCCACCGCAAGCGGTATCGCTTCTTGGCATTGTACGTTCGGATTTCAACAGTCTTTCCGGGCAGTTCAGCCGCTTGCTAACGCTGCAGGAAGAGCTCACCTCCGCTGCGTTTGCCGGCGCCAGCGACCGGGTGAAAACCGTAGTGGAAGTGCTCGCCGGCGTGCTGTTAGCTGCAATGGCGGTGTCCTTGCTGGCGAGCGTCATGTTGCGGGGCCAGATTGTCCGATCCATCCGTGTAATCGAGCGCGCGTCGATCAAGCTGCGCGATGGCGATCTGACTCAGCGTGTACGAATCATCGGTCGTGACGAAATCGCCCATACAGGCCAAGCGTTCAACGAGCTGATCGAGAGCTTTCAGCAGGCGGTGCGGCGCGTGGCGGGCGTGGCGGCAGCAGTGGGGGCTTCGGCGGAGGAGCTGGTTGTGACATCGACGCAGGTCGCGCAGAGTTCGGCCAGTCAATCCTCTGCAGTGACGGAGGTATCCGCTACGGTCGAGCAAATGAGCGCTGGCATCGCCTCGATATCGTCCCATGCCCAAGAACTGCGCAGTTCCGCCGATGCCAGCCTGAAGGGGGCTGAGGCGGGGCACTCGACACTGACGCGACTGCTTCGAGAAATAGAAAGCGTGCGCCAGGCCTTCGCCGCCATCCGCGTGTCGGTGGGTGATTTCGTAGAGAGCACATCGGCAATCACAGCGAGCATCACGCAGGTAAAGGAATTGTCGGCTCAGACCAATCTTCTTGCATTGAACGCGGCGATAGAGGCGGCACGTGCAGGCGAGAGCGGGCGAGGCTTCAGCGTGGTCGCCGACGAGGTAAGGAATCTGGCGCAACGCTCTGCTCTGGCAGCGAATTCAATCAATGACCTCACCTTGAGGTTGGATGATCAGTCGGGAGTGGTCGACCAAGCGCTGCAAGCTGGTACGGTCGCGCTGGACGACAGCAGTAAGCTCCTCGTGGAACTTGAGAGGACGCTGCAACAGGCAGCCGCGCTGGTAGGGGATTCGACACGCGGCGTGGATGAGATCGCAAGGGCAGTCGAGACTCAAAGTGAAGGTGGGCGTGATATAGCCTCGAATGTTGAGCGCATAGCGCGTATGGCTGGCGAGGGGGATGCGATCACTCACAGTGTTGCAAGCGCTGTTGCGGGGCTTCGCGAGCTTTCACAGGAACTCAACCTTGCGGTGGGCCGTTTCAGCTTCGAATCTGAAGCGATGGAATGTTCAAAATAATAATGTACAAAAAATCGATAAGTGTTCATTATCGGTGGTAGCTGGACCTGATAAGGAGACAAGAAATGAGTTCAGAAAAAGTACAATTCAAAGTGGTTGCTGACCGTAGCCGCTGCTGTGGATATGGTCTGTGCGCGTCAGTCTGCCCGAGCATCTACAAGCTCGATGCAGATGGTCTTGTGTATCTCGATAGTGATCTTGTTCCCGTAGAGCTCGAAGAAGAAGCCCGCGAGGGTGCGGCCGCTTGCCCCGCCGAAGCGATTTGGCTCGAAGAAATCAAATGAACTACGAATCGGCCTAGGCGCTGGTAGTTAGGACTAGGCAGAACGGGGTATCGGGAGGACAGCAATGGTGGGTCGCTTACAGAACAAGGTTGCGCTGATCACCGGTACTGGTGGTGGGCAGGGCAGGGCAGCCGCACTGCGTTTCGCTCAAGAAGGCGCCATTGTGGTCGGCTGCGACTTCAATGGGCCGGCGCATGAGGAAACCGCTGCGCTGATGCAGGAGCAGGGTTTCCGCTTATATGGCATGGCTCCGCTGGATCTTGGCGACCACGAACAGGCCAAGGCCTGGATCGACGCCGCCGTGGCCGAGCACGGTCGCATCGACATCCTATATAACAACGCTTCGGCCGCGCGTTTTGGTGCGGTTAACGAGATGTCGATCGATGACTGGCACTACACCATCCGGAACGAGTTGGACCTGCTGTTCTACACCACCAAATACGCTTGGCATCATCTTGCCGAGCAGCGTGGCGTGATTATCAATATTTCATCCACTGCAGCTTGGGGCGGCTCCAAGGTCGCCGGTATATCGGCGCATTCGGCTGCGAAGGGTGCGGTGGTGTCCTTTACCCGCCAGCTCGCGGTGGAAGGTGCGCCGGTTGGCATACGAGCTGTCAGCCTCAGCCCCGGATTCGTTGCGACGCCTGGTACCCGAGCATTTCTGGAAAATCCGGAAGCGCGTGCAGCGTTGCTAGATGGCGTACTAATGGATCGTCCCGGTGAGCCTGAAGAGGTGGTCGCCATGGCACTGTTTGTGGCTTCTAGTGAGGCCTCGTTCATTACCGGGTCGGATTTCGTCATAGACGGCGGTCTGCTTGCAATCTAGCAGCGCCCGTGCGGGCACCGGTGGCGCCCGTGAACCTAGAACAACAAAGAGGTGAATTCTCGTGGATATAATCGGCATCGGTTACATGGGCTTCGAAACCACTAAACTCGATGAGTGGCGTGACTATGGTCCAAACGTCATGGGCTTCGGAATCGGCCGCAGTCCCGAGAGCGACCCCGATTCGCTTTATTTCAAGATCGACGATCGTCGCCATCGTTTTGCCTTCCACCCCGGTAAGGTCGACCGTCTCGCCTATATAGGCTGGGAAGCGATAGGGCGGATGGCCTTTGAGGATGCATTGAAGAAGTTCACCGCTGCCGGCGTCGAGTTCACCCGCGGCGACGCGGAGCTTTGCGAGAAGCGCGGCGTGCGCGAGCTGATCCGTTTTCGCGATCCGGTCGGCTATCAGCATGAACTATTTTACGCACAAAAATGGACGCCACGCTCCTTTATGCCAGGGCGTTGCCATGGCGGCTTCGTTGCCAATGAGCGTGGTGCTGGCCACGTCGTGGTGATCACGCCGGAATACGGCCCCGAACTCGAGAATTTCCTGATCAATGTGATGGGCTTCAGCTGGTATGGCGCCGGCGCAGGCAAGGGCCGCACTGGCTTTTTCCGTTCCAAACTGAACCATCACACCAGCCATGACATCGCATATGGTTTTGGGCCGGGGCGTATGGGTGTGCAGCACGTCGGTATCGTTGTCAGCAGCATCCGCGACGTTGGAGAGACCTACGACATCGTACGTAAACGTGAGCTGCCAATGATGATGACGCTCGGTCAGCATGCGCAGGACCCGCACGTGTCCTTCTACCATTTCACGCCTTCGGGCTTCGCCATCGAGACTATCGCCGAGATCGAGCCGTGGCAGGGCGATCCGTTCGAGCTCAATCCAGAAGTGTTGAGCGTGTGGGGGCATGAAATGGTTGGCCCGATCCTCGGCCCGAGCGTAAAAACGCCTGAAGAGGTGCTCGATCCGGACTATTTGGCCAGCAAGCGCTGAGATGCGCATTGCGCGTGTGAAGGTTGCCGGTGAGGCCTTTTGGGCCTTGCTGGACGCCGACAGCGTACGCCTGCGGGCCATTCGTGCGTCTTTCAGTGAATGGGTAAAAACGGTTGGTGATCAAGGGGAAGCGGCGCTGGATCTCGACCCTGAGTGGATTCCGCTATCGGCGTGCCGCCTGTTACCGCCACTTCACCCTGGCGGGCGCATTTTCGGCGTTGGTCTCAACTATCTAACCCATCTCGAGCGGCTAGGTAGTAAAACACCGGCACATACCTTGGCGTATTCGATTCCGGAATCGGCTCTGGTTGGTGCGGGAGATGATATTCAGTTTCCTGCCGTGACGGATGAGCTCGACTACGAGGTTGAGCTGGTCGCTGTGGTCGCGCGTCCTTTATTGGACGAGCCGCAGGCGAGCTCGTGCTTGCTCGGCTATACGGTTGGCAATGACATCAGTGCGCGGGATGCAGGCCGGCTGATCGGCCGTCTCGACCTTCTTACACAAAAGGCGATGGATCGCACCACGCCAATAGGTCCCTGGATCGTTACGCTCGATGAACTCGGTGGTCCCGGTCAGCCAGCACTGAATTTGCAACTAAGCGTCAATGGTGAACTGCGTCAGCGGGACAACACTGGAAACATGATTTTCCCGGTGGACGAGCTACTGAACTACCTCGATGCACGGATAGCGCTTCGCCCAGGGGATCTGGTTTTTACTGGCTCGACGCATGGCGTGGCGCTAGAAACGGGCAACTTCCTCAAACCCGGCGATGCGATCGATGCCCGAATTGAGGGCGTTGGGCAGCTGTGCAACCGCGTCGGTGAGCGGCGCGAGCTGCATGCTGCACGCAAGGTGGGCCGGCTTGGGCTGCCTGCGGGTGATGACGTTATAGGCTAACTGGCGCCCATCGTTCGCGGCCTTGTGTGAAGGAGCAGCAATGAAAGAGGGATCACCCTGGGTTCCGTTCCGTCACCGAGTATTCCGAGGCCTCTGGTTTGCTGCTGCTGTCGTAAACCTGGCCATCTGGATGCAAACGGTAGGTGCGGCCTGGATCATGACGACGCTGTCGTCGTCACCGCTGATGGTCTCGCTGGTACAGACAGCGATGACGCTACCGGTCTTTTTATTCGGCCTGCCAGGTGGAGTGATCGCCGATCTGGTGGATCGCCGCCGCTGGCTGATCGTAACGCAGGCGACGATGCTCGGCGCGGCCGCAGTGCTATGTCTGCTTGCCTACAGTGGCCTACTGGGTGCCTGGACGCTGCTTTTGCTGACATTTGTTCTGGGTACTGGCAGCGCGTTGGGAATGTCCGCGTGGATGGTGACCATCGTTGATGTGTTGCCGCGAAGTGAGGTTCCGGCCGCAGTATCGCTGAATGGCATCGCGACCAATGCCGCTAGGGCATTGGGGCCGGCCATTGCCGGCGTGCTGATCGCATACTGGAACGCGGCATCGGTGTTTCTGGTGATTGCACTGTGCATGACGGCCGTGATCCTGTTTATTCTCACCTTGAAATCGAGCCGGCAGGCGCATGACCTGCCACCGGAAACCTTTAGCGGCGGCATGCGCAGCGGTTTGCGCTATATCCGGCACTCGTCAGTCTTGTTCAATGCTTTGAAACAGGTGTTCGTTTTTACCAGTTGCGCCAGCGCACTTTGGGCGCTGATGCCTCTGGTAGCCAAGGAAGAGCTCGACATGGACGCTGGCGGCTATGGCTTGCTCATGGCATTCATGGGCGGAGGAGCAGTGGTAGCTGCTCTCAATCTAACGAAGCTGTATCGCCGATTTACGTTGCGCACGCTCATTGCCTCAGGCGCGATCGCTTTTGCAGCTGCAACACTTGCTGCTGCCCTAACGCATAACCGTTACGTCGTGTGCGCGATGCTGATCTTCGCTGGCATGGGCTGGATGGCCGTGAATGCGACCATCTCCACGGTCGTGCAAACCTACGCGGCGAACTGGGTGCGCGCCCGGGTCGCTTCGGTGTACCTGCTAATGCTTATGGGAGCCATGGCGCTGGGCGGGGTTTTGTGGGGGGCGTTGGCAGAATATATAGGACTCATTAACGCGCTCATCATTTCTGCCGCGACTATTCTGTTGGGGCTTCTCATCACCCGTAATGGCCCAATCGAGTTGGGTAACGAAGCTGATTTCGCTGAAGCACAGCAGACCGACAAGCTGGTGCTGGCACGCGATGTTTCTCACTCCGATGGTCCGGTGTCTGTGGAAATCAGCTACCGAGTCAATGATGCCGAACATGGCATTTTCGTGCGCACGGCCTATGAGGTCGGCCAATCCAGACGGCGAAACGGGGCACAGAACTGGCGGCTTTACCGCGATCTGAGTGAAAAAAACCTTTACGTTGAGCGTTTTATCGTCGAGTCCTGGCTCGAATATCTGCGCCAGCAGGCTAGAGTCACCAAAGGTGACGAGTCTAGAGAAAATAGCTTGCAGCGATTCCGATGTGACACTTTGGCAACGCGCCGCTACATCTACCAAGCCCCTTCGGTAAACGATCAGTAATACCGCTTGGCATCCGTATGCTGAATTAGTTGCGCCGTTTTATTCTCAGTATAGAATGCAGATCTAAATCGAGCATGAGTTAGGGATCTGATGAATAGCAATGAAATTTTAGACCTAGGTGAACAGCAGAAGGCCAACGGTGCCGTCCTTGTCAAACCGGTGTCTAATGCGATTCGTATCTTGCGACATCTGAGCCAAGTCGGTACGCCTGAGCGCTCCGTTGATATCGCACGCCAGCTTTCAATCAATCCAAGCACATGCTTTAACATCCTGCGCACATTGGTCGCTGAAGACGTGGTGGATTTCAATCTCATGTCAAAGCGCTATTCGGCGGGGATAGGGCTGGCGCGTCTCGTTGAGCAG
>PGZJ01000026.1 GCA_002840055.1 Gammaproteobacteria bacterium HGW-Gammaproteobacteria-11
GATCACGTACAGCCATTTCTCCATGACTTCCCGATCCGCACCGGACAAGCGGATCAGCAGGTAGGCCAGGAAGCCGCCCATGATCATCATCCAGACGCCTTCGACCCACAGATGAATCGTCCACCAGCGATAGAAAATGGAAACCGTGTAGTTCTCGTAATGCAGCAACGCCGGCAAGTACAGGAGTGCGGCACTGACAAAGCCGATCATCAACACTGCTTCGGTCGTGGTGAAACGCCCCGCTTTGCGGATCGTCATGCCAATGTTGTAGAGGAAGATCAGCATGCAGATGACGATGACGATCTTGTGCGGCAACGGCTGCTCGAGCAGCTTGTTGCCGGTGCCGTAGCGGAACAGGTAGCCGATGATCGCCGTGACGCCCATCAGCGTCCAAAGCACCAGCTGTACATAGGCCAGCTTGGTGCTATGCAGCTCGGCGCGCGACTCTTCCGGAATCATCCAGTAGGTCGCCCCCATGAAGCCGGTCAGTACCCAGACGATCAGCAGGTTGGTGTGAATCACCTTGGTCACGTCGAAAGGCAGGATATACAACAGCGGGTCCGGCCCGATGTACTTGGTTGCCGAGAGCAGGCCGAACACCAGCTGCAGGCCGAACAACACCATCGCGACCGCGAAGTACCAGTAGGCGACCGATTGGGACTGATAGCGCATCGTAGTTTCCCCTTGAAGCGAACGTGGGTCGGCTTGGCCGTCGTGTCACTTGAGCGTTTCGAGATAGGCCGTCAGCTGATCGATCTGCTCATCCGTCAGGCTGCCGTCGTAACCGGTCGGCATGAACGAGGTGCCGTCTGCCGAATACATCGCGCCGGGAACGATGTGCGCGCTGGGTGACACGATCGACTCGCGGATATAGCCGCGCGCATCCTGCGCCTGCCCTTGGTAGTCGGGCGCCGCGACGATAGCCGCCGCCCGAGTTGCAATACCGGCGAGCGTGGGGCCAGCCATATCAGCGCCGGGGGCGGTGGAGTGGCAGGCATTGCAGGCAGGCACTGCGCCTCGGAAAACCTGCTCACCCAGCGCACGCTCGTCATCCCCGGCATCCACCGGCCGGGCACCAGGCGGCAAATCACTGCGCTGCTCGCCGCCAGCCTTCAGTGTGTCTGCACCCGGCACGAAACTGCCGGTCACCAGGATCGGTCGCGGCGGCCAGCCCTGGTTGTCCACCTTGCTTACCCAGTCGAGAAAGGCGATCAGGTCACTGATTTCGTCTTCGGCCAGGTCCTGTTTCGGCATCAGACGCCGATGGATCTTCTCGTCGTAGAACTTCGAGGGATCGCGCATATAAGCCTTCAGATACGGCTCGCCGCGATGCTGGGTGATCTTCGTCAGATCGGGCGCGTAGTACGCGCCCTCGCCGAACAGCGTGTGGCAGTTGATGCAGTTGTATTTGTGCCAGACATCCATGCCGTGCTTGACCTCCGCCGTGATGCTGTCGGCATTGGTCAGCTTGGGAAACTGCCGGTGGCTATCCACCGTCAGCCCGATGAACACGAGCGTCGCCACACCGGTTGCAGCAATCGCGAAGAGCCTCGCTTGACGGTTGTTCATGGCGTGCCCTCAGACATTGATGCCTGTCCAGTGAATGAGCGTCATCGTGAATGCATAGAGCATTGCGCCGAACATCAGCGCCAGCACGACCACACTCAGGATCTTCAACGGGCCGTAGAGCTTTCGAGCCTGCATGCTTTCTCCTTCGCAGCGTTAGCTGCCGTATAAGCAAACCGCGCTCAGTGCCCGGAGTGCGGATCGATCGGTTCGGGGCTGGAGAAGATCGAGGAATCCGCGTCGCCCTTCACCGTCAGCACACCGCTCAGGCCTTTCTCGGCGCGCGAAAGGGCGTGATCAACGAGGATGTATCTGCCCGGGTAATCCGCGACGAACTCGACCATGGTCGCTCCGCCGGCAGGTACGAGGGTCGTCTGCACATCCGTCAGCGGCGGACTGGTCAGCGAAGCCTGGTCGAAGACCTTGTCGAAGATTTCACCGATCACATGAAAGCTGGAGATCAGGTTGGGGCCACCGACTCCGAAGAAGATGCGCACGCTGTCGCCTGCGTTGACTTCCATCTTGTGGGTCTTGGTCAGCGCATCGGTCGCGCCGTTGAACATCATGTGTTGCGGCGTTTCACCCAGCAGCATGTCCAGCGAGAACTCATGCAGACCGCGCGCCCCCCTAGGGCTGGCGGTGTACAGCTCACCCTGCATTACATAGAACTCGTGATCGACCTTCGGCAGTCCACCCTCCGGCTCGACCAGAATCAGTCCGTACATGCCGTTACTGATGTGCTGAGCAACCATCGGCGTAGCGCAGTGATAGACGTATAGCCCCGGCTGCAATGCCTTGAAGGTGAAGGAGCGTGTTTGCCCCGGTGCCACCTGAGTAACCGCCGCACCACCACCAGGGCCGGTCACGGCGTGCAGATCAATGGAATGGATATGGGCGCTGTCAGGCTCGTTACTGAGATTAAGGGTGACGGTATCGCCCTCGCGTATCCGCACCATGGGGCCGGGCACCGTGCCGTCGAACGTCCAGAATTTGTAGGTACTCCCGTCGGCGAGCCGGCCCTCCTCCTCGGTCGTGCGAAGGTCAAGGGTGATGCTCTTCGGTTCACGGTCACCAACCGGCTCACCTACCTGGGTTGGATCCTTGGACAAATCCTTGCCTTGTTCGACGACCGCCGCCGGTCCATCGCCCACAATCAGCTTGCCGACCATTCCCGCAGCCTTGTGGCCAGGCAGTGTGCAGTAGTACTCGAACGTCCCGCTTTTGGTCGCACGAAACACGATTCCGGTCGCCGCGCCTTTGCCGGAAATTTCGCTGGACGCAGCGTCGAATTCAGGTATGGCGATATCATGCACTGCGCCGTCGCCATTGATCAGATTGATCTGAACCACCGCACCTTCGGGCACCCGCAATTCGGGATTCACTTCGCCACGCGTCGGGCCGGACTCACTGACATAGACGAGTTTTCCATCTGCGATGTCGGTCCTAAGTGTAATCGTGACATCTGGGCGGTAACTTACATCGCTACTGGATTTCGCTTGCGCCCAAAGGACACTTGGTAAAACCAGTAACACGAGCAGCAGAACTCTAGAACAATGGCGCATGCCTGGCCCTCTCAACATCGAGTTGATCTCGACCATCAGTTTAGTCACGAGAAAACTATCCGTCGGAGTAGAAAGTTGCGGCGCACCCTATCAATTCAAAATAAGCTTATTAAAAGCGCAGAATAATTGATCTGGTATTAATCCCAGATAGGGAAAGAATTGATTCGAGTCAAGCTTGGCGCAGGCATGGCAGCCAGCGCATACGGCGCGGAATTAATACCAGCATTGGAATGTGCTTGAGTCTTGGCGACGAGGCTGCCGACAGGCGGTCAGAGGTCGTCCTCTACCGTCGATAAAGAGAGCAGACGGATAGATACCGGGCTACAATCGTCAGCCATTTTTAATGGGATAGCGCCAGTCCATATCCAACCGAACGCCCGCTTAATTATCAAAAACTTTTCTGTAGGTGTTCAATTGCGCGACAAGAACAATACGCACGTAACCGCTAATCTAATTTCATTGAAAATGAGCCGCTATTTATAAGCTCCGTTTCTCTCTCTTTAAGGCGAAATGAGCTCGTTTTGAAAGAGGCGCTCCTACAGCTCTGCTATTACGGCTAACAGACGTGATTTCGCTACATTTGCGCGCCAGAGGTTTGGGCGATAACGTTATGCCACCTTTCCCGACCATTCCGATCATGACCAAGCCCCGCTCCTGTCCGGCCCTGCAGCTGGACAACCAACTCTGCTTCGCTTTGCATTCGACCTCGTTGCTGATGACCAAGGTCTACAAGCCGATGCTTCGACGGATCGGCCTAACCTATCCGCAGTACCTGGCGATGTTGGTGTTATGGGAAGGCGATGGCATCACCGTAGGTGACATCAGCGCGCGCCTGCTGACCGATCCGGGCTCGCTCACACCGCTACTGAAACGGCTTGAGGCTGAAGGCTTCATCACTCGCACTCGCCGGAGCGATGACGAACGGGTAGTGGAACTGCGCCTGACCGAGCAGGGTCGAGCATTACAGGCTGAAGCCGAATGCTTTCCGGCCAGTATCCTCAGCACCAGCGGGCAGACCGCGGAAACGGTGGCAGCGCTAAAGACGCAAATCATCGCCCTGCGCACCGCACTGCAAAAACTCGCCTAATCCCTCCTAGCCGCCCGACGATGCTCGCTGCTGTGCCAGCGGCGGAATGGCCGAAGGGCGAAAAACCTTGCGCGCAAAGTAAATCCTGACTACCTTCCTCACGGCATTTGGTTAGCGCGCAAAATAAATTCCATTACGCTAAGGAGAAAATCATGCAACCCATTCAGCCTCTCTACATAGCAACCGTTGCGGCCACCGGAGGGCGCGATGGGCGAGCCGTTTCGTCGGACAGCAACCTTGACGTCAAGTTGAGCACTCCTCGCGAGCTGGGCGGTCAGGGAGGCGACGCAACGAACCCGGAACAGCTGTTTGCGGCCGGGTATTCGGCGTGCTTCATTGGCGCCCTGAAGTTCGTCGCTGGCCAGCAGAAGCAAACGTTGCCGGCCGACACCGCGGTTACCGCCAACGTCGGTATCGGCCAGATCCCTGGCGGGTTCGGCCTCGAGGTCGAGCTGCAGATCAGCCTGCCAGGCCTTGACCGGGAGCTGGCCCAAAGCCTGATCGACGCTGCACATCAGGTTTGCCCGTACTCCAATGCAACTCGCGGGAACATCGACGTCCGCCTGGTTCTGAGCTGACAGCCCTGAGTGCATCGATACGTCTGGTGACCCGAAAAACGCTCTTCGGGTCATACAGTCAGGTGAGCGACCTCAGGCCCGCCCTGATCAGAGATCATCAGATTCGCAGAGCCACACCGAGGCGCAGCTCGCGGCCAGACTCGTAACTGCCACGCACACCTTCGTAGCCTGGGATACGCTCGAAATCTTCGTTACTGGCGTGGTCCAGATACTGCTTGTCAAAGACGTTTTTCAGCGTCAGGTTCAGGACAAGACGTTCATCGGGCAAAGCCGCCCATTGCGCATAAAGGTCGTGCACGCCATACCCTGGTTTGTTCAGAGTGCCGACACCGGTGTGCAGTGAATCCACCGCCTGAACGAAACGGCCCTGCCAGCCCAAATTCAACCTGTCACCAACCCGGTAATCAGCGAAGCCAATCCACGTATCGCCTAGTGTGGTACCGAGACCGTTGTGTTCGTAAACGTTCAGGTCATCACCGTCCAGCTCGATATCGTTATGGTGGAAGCTCAGCCCAACGCTCAGCTGCTGCCAGTGATAAGCGCTTTGTAGCAGAACGCCGCGGCTTTTCAGCGTCCCGCCGTTCACATAGAGATTGGGCCGGCCGCTGGGATCGTAGATCGCATCGCGGATCCGCGTATCGTAGACCTTGCCAGACAGCTCCAAACCGCCCTCTCGCAATTCGAATCCCAGCTCGTTGGTGCGCGCTTTTTCGGCATCGAGATCCGCCTCGTTGGCAGCCGCGTCAAGCTTGAACGCATCGCGGACTTGCACGCCGCGAAGCGCTTGCGAGTGACCAGCGAGCAACGCAAGTTGCGGAGTTACCTGGTAGCGAAGGCTCAGATTTGGGCTGAAGCCTGCGTCGGCGAAGTCCTGCCCGTCGCGATCATCAAGGCGGTATCGATCGTAACGAACACCCATGTCCAACAGCAGCCTCTCGGTCAGCCGATAACTATCCTGGACGTAGAAACCGAGCACACTGCCCTCCTCCTGATCTAGGTCGCGATCGCCGGCAGGGCCTAGACTGGTTTTGTCGTCTCGGTAGTCAATCCCATACGTCAGACGATGAGCGCCGAATTCGCTGGTATTGCGCACATCCAACCCTGCGCTAGCGGTATCGCCGATATACAGTCCCCAGCGGCCATCCTGCTGCAGTTCTGTGGACGTGTGGTAGGTAGTCACCTCAAGATCGACCAGTTCGCTTAGCGGGTTCCAGCCGTACTTCAACGTCCAGGTTTCACGCTCTGTTTCCAAAGGGAAGAGCGGATTGAAGCTGCTCGGGATCCATTGAGGTCGCTGGGAGCGTTCGCCCTCATCGGTGCGCTTCTCGTAGGACAGGCGCAGCGTCTGCTCATCGGTCAGCCGGCCGACCAGCTTGGCGAAACCTAGTTGTTGACGCGCGCCCGTGCCCAGCACATCGCGCCCGTTTCCATCTTCGTAATCGTTCTGGTCTTGATAGGTCGCCACGGCCAATGCAGACCAGCTTTCGTTGAAGCGGCCGTAAAGACTCGAACTGGTTTTGTATCCTTCAGCCCGCTGAAATAGCCACCCTTGATAAGCGCGCCTACCTGTTCGCCCTCCCGCAACAGGTCATCGGGGTCCTTGGTGACGAATCGAATCGAACCGCCCAGCGCCCCTGGCCCGGAAGTCGCGTCACCCGTTCCCGCCTGCACCTCAGCACGCTTTAGCAGTTCCGGTTCGATACCAATGCGACCGGTGTGGTGGAACGTCTGACCTGGCTGGCTGGCACCATCGATCCTGATATTGAGCAGCGTGTCCTCGAAGCCACGCAAATAGAGCTTCTGCGCGACTCCGGGACCGCCGCCAACCGAGACTTCGGGGCTGGACTCGAACACATCCTGAAGATCAGCCGCCTGAAAATGCTGAAGTTGTTCGGCCTCAACGCTGTCCTCTTGAACATGGCGCGCCGTCACTTCAACACCGTCGAGCTCAAGGGGATCGCTGGATTGAGCCTGGCAGGGCAAAGCGCTCAACAGCGCAGCGAACGATAAGGAGCCAAGTAAAGACCGCTGGCATGGACAGTGTTGCATTGGTGAACCTCGATCATTAATGCGAACGTTTCGTATTAATGATTGTCACCGGAAGGGCCGGCCTTCTATATCACTTTTACAACTGTTACGCGGCAGAGACCTCGCGTGGCAACCGGATAGTCATGCAAAGCCCTCCTTGCTCATTATTGCGCGCAGTCAGGCAGCCGCCGATGGCGAAGACCTGGCGCTGCGCTAGAGCCAGCCCAAGACCGAATCCCGCTCGATCTGAACTCAGACGCTCAAATGGCTGGAAAATGCGCTCTAACCATTGCTCTGGCACCCCAGGCCCTTCGTCGATGACCTCAAGAAGGTACGTCTGTGGATCGCAGTTCAGATGAATGCTCACCGTGCCGTCGGGTGGCGTGTGTTCAAGAGCGTTGCGTACGATGTTCTCGATCGCTTGGCCAAGTGCGCGGTGGCAACTGCCAGTTAGTTCAGCCTCTACTGGAAGTTGCGTATCGATGTGGCGGTCCGGAAATTCGAAACGTGCGTCGTCGATAATGCTGTCGAGCAGATCGGTGAGATCCAGCGTCTCGTCGCGCACCTCGGGCGCTCGGTCTCGAGCCAGCTCAACGTCAGTGAATCCTCGACCAGCGCACGCATCGCGGTACAGTCCTGGCGGATACGCCGTAGCAGGATGGTTGGCGCTCCGCTCTGTTCAGCCAGGCTCACCGCCATCTCGATACGGGCCAGCGGCGTACGTAGTTCGTGAGACATCTCGGCCAAACGCTGGCGCTGATCAATGATCAAGCTTCCGATACGCTCAGCCATCGAGTCGAACGTCGCGGCCAGGCCCGCCAGCTCATCGCGCCGCGAGCCCAGCAACACTCCGGCCCGAGCTTCATAATCCCCTTCGCTGAAGCGACGGGTTGCTTGTTGGAGTCGATTCAGCGGTCGCATCAGATGGCGATACAGCAAAAGGCAGCCAATCACCAAGAGGATCAACGGCAGAACCAGCTCGAGCAACAGCCGCGCGGGGTACCAGTAATGCCCGGGCCGCATTCGCTGCGGCAGCTGAATCAGAAAATGCCGCTGTCCATCGGCGAACGGCACGTCCATGATCGGGTTGTCCTGAAAGTAGAGGTGGATCTTCCAGGACGGGTCCCGCCCGAGACTAAACTCACTGAGGAAGCGCTTGGACAATTCACTGCCGGCCAAGGCTTGCAGCTGCGGCTGGACCACGGCTGCCCAGGTTTGCTCCTGGCGCTGCAGACTGCTCAACCAGTCCCGCAGCGCCTGCTCATCGCCTGCGCGATACAGCTCTTCGGCCTGCAGTGCGTACTGACGCAGGGTGCGCTGATGGTCGGCGTCAATGAAACTCATCTGTTCTTCGGCCTGACCACTAAGCCGTGCGATGACCCAGAACAACGCTACGCTACCCAGCGCCACGCCTAGGCAGAGTTTCCAGAACAGGCGCCGATTCATTGGAAACAGTAGCCACGACCGTGAAGCGTTTGCAGGCGGTCGGCTGCCACGCCTGCCTCGCTCAAACGTCGCCGTATCCGGCTGATGTGCATATCGAGGCTGCGGTCATAAACGCTGTACTCACGCTCCAGAACCACACGGTAGAGATAAGGCTTGCTGAGCACCTCCCCACGCTGAAGCAAGAATTGCCAAAGCAGCCGAAACTGCAAGGGCGTCAGCGCGAGGTCATACGAGCCGGCGCGTGCATGTAGACCGCACCGTTCGAGAACAAGTGAATCGACCTGAAG
The DNA here is from genome assembly GCA_002840055.1 of Gammaproteobacteria bacterium HGW-Gammaproteobacteria-11. Classification (GTDB taxonomy): domain Bacteria; phylum Pseudomonadota; class Gammaproteobacteria; order Pseudomonadales; family Pseudomonadaceae; genus Halopseudomonas. The sequence goes on from PGZJ01000026.1 coordinate 8,555, forward strand.
CGTCGATGGCGACGGTACGCGATGTTCCATGCTGCGAGTTCGCCGCAAGATCGCGTCGATGCGCAGCTGTAGTTCGGTCAGGTTGAATGGTTTGGACAGATAGTCATCCGCGCCGTGGCGCAGTCCGCGAATCCGTTCTTCCTCTGCTCCGCATGCGGTGAGCATGATCACCGGTGTCTGTTGTTGCTCGCGCAGCCGGCGCAGTACAGAAAGCCCATTGATGTCCGGCAGCATCACATCCAGCAGCACCAGGTCCGGTGCATTGGCCAACGCCATAGCCAGCCCGCTTTCGCCGAGCAAGCTGGAGCGCACTGCGTATCCCTGCAGGCGTAACAGATCGCGGAGTTGAGCGCTGAGAACCTGATCGTCTTCTATAACCAGCACATCAGCCAGGTATCCGCCCATTGCCAGTCCCTGTTGGGTGGATGCACCCATCGCTTAAAGATAACAATTCTCATCAAGTTTAAGCGAAAGCAGTGATTGGCGAGAAGGCGGAATCGGTCCCTATGGAGCAAGCCGGTATCAGGCGCGGAAAAAAAGCACCGTCATCACGGCACCGGTGATGATCACGACCGCCCGAACGAAGCTCGAAGGGAGCCGGCGACCGACGCGTGCCATGACATAGCCGCCGACAGTCGCCGCCAGCATCATCACCAGCGCTTCGCGCCACAGGATCGCACCGCCGAATGCATATACAGACACGGCGATCGCGGTCAGTACAGACGAAACCAGATTCTTGAGCCCCTGCATCGAGTTGATGTCTCGATGGCCGAGCAAGCTGAATGCAGCGAGTAGCACGATGCCCAGACCGCCATTGAAGTAGCCGCCGTATACGCTGACAACAGCCAGAGTGAAACCCTGCACCAGTGCATTCGCCTCATTTTCGGTCGAATCGCGTTTGAACCTGCGCAATAACCAGGGCCCGAAGGCGAACAGCAGCGTCGCGATAAGCAATAGCCAAGGCACGATCGCACGGAATACGTCATCGGGCGTGGTCAGCAGCAACCCCGCCCCTATTGCACCGCCGCCGAGGCTGATGACAACGAGCGTCCCCATCGACAGCGTTGCTGGCGGGCGCAGGTCCTCTCGATAGCCCCAGGTACTTGCAAAATAGCCAGGTAGAAGCGCGAGCGTGCCTGAGGCATTGGCCACCACAGCAGGCACGCCGGCATAAACCAATGCCGGGAATGTGAGAAAACTACCGCCACCGGCAATGGCGTTCAGCCCGCCGCCAAGAAAAGCGGCAACCAGCAGAATTGCCCACGTCGTAATCGAATGATCCATGAAAGTTCTACTCCCTTGTGTCCGCGTTTCGAGAATCGGTTTCCAGCGTACTGGCCAGCGTTTCGAGCGCCGGAGTCAAAAGCTCGCTGGCCGCTATGGCAGCCTGCTCGGGACAACCGCGGGCTATGGCGTCATAGACAGCTGCGTGTGCTGCATAGGTGGGTTCCGGGAGCTGCTGCTCGCCCTCCGTCTTGGCAATGGTGTTCTGCAGACCCGCCCAGAAGAACTGATACATTTCCAGCAGCGTGGTGTTGTGGCTGGCGCGGACGATGCTCAGATGAAAATCGGCATCTCGTTCGACGAACGCTTCAAGTGAGGCGTCATCGGTCCAGGTCCCTCGCGCTCCGAGAGCGTCACGTATCGTTTGCAGGTCCTCATCCGTGCGCCGCGACGCAGCCAGACGCGCAGCTTCGACCTCCAGCGCGCGTCGGACTTCGAGCTGGTCATGCAGCGCGGCGTGATCTAGGCGCTGGAGTAATCCAGACGGGTCTCGACTGGAGAGCACGAACGTCCCCGCACCCTGACGGACCTCCAGCACCCCAGTATGAACCAGCGCTCGCACTGCCTCTCTGACGGTATTTCTGCCAACACCTAAAGAGTTGCTGAGCTGGCTTTCGGTAGGAATTCGCATACCCGGCGTCCACTCGCCAGCATTGATCTGCGACCGCATTTGCTCGATTACCCGTTCTACAAGTGACGAGCGCGAGGTGTACTGCAGCGACATATGATCACCTTCCAATTCATCCTATGTTTCAATCATAGGATGAATTTCATCTGGTACACAATTAGATGTTTCAATCGATCATTTCGCTGTCAGCCGCAGGTAGCTCGACTGCTGCTGTGAGCCGCGGCAGACAAGCGTGTTGCCCGGAGTGCAGCGAGCGCGCTGTGGTGGCTAGCAAACTTGCGAGCCATCCTCAGGCAGAAGCCAGCCTCGCGTACCTGCTAGCAAAGCTTGGTAAGCTGGCCGCGTTTTACTGTCATTTGGGGGTTCCGTGTTTTCGCTCAAGCGCAAAGGTGATTTCCGCCTGCAGCTGACCCGCACGCTGAAGCAGCCTGGACGGCACAAGATCGAGCTGTATCTGTTCACCCCGCACGAGAGCAACCTGTCGGCCTGG
>PGZJ01000027.1 GCA_002840055.1 Gammaproteobacteria bacterium HGW-Gammaproteobacteria-11
CTATTGCTCGTTGAGTGATCGTCTCTGAGCATTTTAACTGCTGCCGTTGCTGGCAGCCATGAGTCAAAAATTGCACTCAACGACAGGCAGCTTTTGGCCGATAGCTGACTATTAGGGCTATCGGCAGAAACGTTAGATGGAGGAGGCATCCTTCCCGCGTCTAGCCGCAATCGGCGTTACTCCTGGCGACGCGGTCTGCCGGTTTCTAGCCGATCCTTGCCAGGCAGTATGCCAAACATGCGTAAGTAGTCCCTGGCGAAGTGTGAAGCACCTTCATAACCAACCTCGAACGCTGCGCTACTGGATGACCTGCCTTCAGGCACGATCAAGCGCCGCGCCTCGATCAATCGTAATTGCTTCTGGAATTGCAGCGGTGTGAGTGAGGTAACTGCTCTGAAATGTTGGTGAAACGAGGAGCGGCTCATACCCGCCACGGCAGCCAGCCGTTCGGCCGGCAGCGCGTTGGCATACTCGGCTCGCAGTACCGCAACGGAGCGGGCTATGCGATAAACATGACTGTCAGGCGTTCCGAGTTGGCGTATCGCGGCACCGTGCATACCCGTGAGTAGCCAGTAGTGGATTTCGCGCAGCAATTGCTGACGTAGCATGGCCAATGCGGCCGGACGGTCAAGAAGCTGCATCAAGCGCAACGCAGTGTCGGCGACCTGCTCGTATGTTGAAGTACGTTCATGGGGTTTGACGCTCAACGACTGCGCCTGCATTTCCAGCACCAGATCGGCGATTATGCAAAGGTCCAGATCAAGTGCGAGCGACAGATAAGGCTTGCTCGCACTCGCCTGCATGATCTGGCTAACCATTGGCTGATTGGCAGTGATCAGCATGGAGTCGCCAGCAGCGTAGTCCAGCTGCTGGTTACCAATAGAAACGCGTTTGCTCCCCTGCAGCACCAGGCACAACAGCGGCCGTGGCAGCGTATGCTCCAATGAAGTAGTCGCGGTTTTGCGAATAGCAATAATCCCGCAAGCGGTAGATGCGACACCGTCACGTGCACACGCGCCTTCGGTATGGCGACGAACAATTTCAAGAAGCGTCTCGGCCATATCCTGATCCTGCCATACGGACAGAGCGACATGAGTTGACTCTGGATGATCAGGCTGGAAAACGAATGAATCCAGCGCACCGCCCAGCCATGCCGATTCTATATTTGAGCCTCTCGACAGGAGGTGATCATGACTGACAACACAACCCTACCAGGTCCTGTTCCATTCCCGGCTCCGTCCGCACCAGTATCGCCCCACCACGGCGTCGAGGTTAGTGGCGAACAGGGCGATGACGGTCGCAAAGCGTTCTACATTCACATTGAGGCCATCCCTGGCAACGAGGATCAGGTTGTGCAGATGCTAAGGGACATTCTCGCCTGTGTTGAGCAGGAGCCGGCAACCGGACCTTGGTATGGCGTTCGGTACTCGCAGACGACTTTCGGCGTATTCGAAGCGTTCCCGAATCTGGCAGGAAGGCAGGCTCACGTGGAAGGGGGCGGTGGAAACATATTCAGGGACATAACGCGGATGAATTCGATACTCGCCTATCCGGCTCATGTCTATCGATTAGACATACTCATGAGCAAAGAGGTGTTCGCGCGCTGAGAGTGCACTGCGATTGCCGGAACGCCAGTAAAGCGAATCCGAAGCCTTGGATCGTCTCAGCTTCAGTTCCACATTTGACGCGGATCGGTGATCGATGCGCGCCAAGCTAAAGCCCTGCCCGAAGTGCTGACGCGCCGGTGCTCGCGAGGTCAATAGGGACTCGATCCGCACGCGTGACTCGATTGATGAAACGGCTCAGTTGCTCGCTGGGTTCGACGTCACGCCGAACCAGATACGTGGTGATCATGGTCGTGTCGCCTGCCAACGGCCGGGTTGTCACATCTGGGTTGTTGAGTTCGGCGATGCGAGCAAGGCTCGAGAAGCCAAGGCCGAAACCCGCTGCGACGAGCGCAATCAGGAGGTCAAGCGTGGGTACACGCTCGGCAATCGTCATCTGCGTTTCGATCGGCTTGAGTACGGGTTGAAGTTGCTGCCAGAAGCCTTCGCAGACCTCCGGCTCGCATAGCACCAACGGATGCCGGGCTATTTCGTCGAGCGGAATCTGCCGGTGCGCAAGCAACTGGTGCCGGGCAGGCAGGACGACGACAAGCGGGTCCTGCCACACAGGCTCGGCCACGAGCCCATCACCTTTGTTGGCGTCGGTTTGTGCGAATCCGACGTCATAGAGGTCCTCGCGCAGGCCGTTGGCCTACACCGATGACGGCACCTCGCGAAGAAAGATCTCGACGTCCGGATCTTCCTCTCGACATTGGGCCAACAGCGCGGCGAGCCTGGACTGCGGTACGCCATCGGACAGCGCAACGCGAAGCTTGCCGCGAAATCCGGCGGCAGCGCCCTTGACGCTGGCCTTGGCCTGTTCGACCACGGCGAAGATCCGGCGGGCTTCCTCGAGCAGTACGCTGCCTGCCCAGGTTAGGCGGGTTCGTCGGGTAGTGCGCTCGAAGAGCTGTACGCCAAGCCTGTATTCCAAGTCTTTGATGATGCGTGACAGGGGTGACTGCTCGATATGCAATCGTGCGGCTGCCCGAGCGAAATGCAGTTCCTCGGCTACGACGACAAAGCAGCGAAGGTGACGAAGCTCCACGGCTACTACCTCTCAGCGATTAGTGATGCGATGCAGCCCGCCGTGCAGCAGACCAATCGGGTTGGCGACGAAGGTTGAGCGTTTGCAGCAGGGCCCCGGCCAGCGCAACGGCGCCGGCGCCGGCAGCAAGCGACCAGATGGGCAGCTGCAGCAGAAGAAGGAACCCGCCTGCAGCTGCACCAATGGCGCTGCCCAGGTAGAGCGCCGACTCGTTGAGTGCGATGGCGAGATTGCCGTCGCCCTGGGCCTGGCGCGCCAGGATCAGTTCGTTGTTCTGCGGCACCTGCAGTGCCCAGCCCACGGCTCCCCACAGCACGATGGGCAGCATGGCGAGCCACGCACTGAACGTGGCAACCATGGGTAGCAGAAACAGAGATACGCCCAGGATCAGCATGATGGCGAGGACCAGTACTGGCCCTCTCACGCGATCGACCACCGGTCCGACCAGGAAGCTGCCGAGCACCCCACCGATGCCCCAGGCCCAAAGGAAAGGGGTAACCGAACGAACGCTGCCGTACTCGGGGTCGCGTAGCAGTGGCGCGATGAAGGTATACATGCCCAGGCTGGCGATGGCGGCAAGTAGCGAAACGAGCAGGATGGTGACGACATGGCCATCGGTAAGGATGGCAAGCTTCTCGCGAAGCGAGCTGGCTGGTGCGGCGGGCAGTGCCGGCAGCAACAGTAGGAGCCCGACGAAGGCCAGAAGCCCGAGCAACGTGACCAGCCAGAGCGCAGCCTGCCACCCCATGAGGTCGGCGATCATGAGGCTAAGCGGTACGCCCAGTACGACACCGCTGGCCATCCCGCCCATGATGATCGCGATGGACTTGCCGCGTCGCTCGGCAGTCGAAAGGGCGGCCGATGCGCCGATGCCCATTGCCAGGTAAACGCCCGCGCCAATTCCAGCGATGGCGCGCCAGGCCAGGAGCGCATTGAAGTCGGTGGAAAGTGCGCTGGCCGCGTTCGCGACGACAAAAAGGGCGAGGGCTGCAAGTAGGCCACTACGTTGGCGGTCTGGTGGCGTTAGGGCCACGAAGATGGGCGAGCCGAGGCCGTAGGCCAGGGTGAAGGCGGTAACCAGCTGCGCCGCAACGGCAACCGAAACCGTGAACGCGTCTTCGATCAACGGGATCAGCCCGGCCGTCACGTAGGACGCCATGCCGAGTGCGAAGGCGCCCAGTGCGATCAGGTAGATGGGAAGCGGATTGGTTGAGGGGGTGCTCATGACAGATGAGGCTCCACGTCGTGTCAGGGCAGGGTGACCCGTCGGATCACGCCCGAAGGGTTAAAGATCGAGTGTTACGTCCAGGTCCGTCAGCCAGGTGTTGAGTCCGACGGCGAGTTCCATGCCCATCCGGTCATACATGGGCGAGACATCCCCGAGCGGCCGGTTAAGCGCTTCCTGGACGTGCATGGTGTCCAGCAGCGGTCGGACGGGTGCATCCTGGCTTTGCATGATCGCGGCCAGCGACTGGCGCAGCGCGTGTTCGTACGCTGGGTCCTGCGTAGAGGGGTAGGGGCTCTTGACGCGGTCTGTGATCGATGGCGGCAACAGGTCGCGTGTCGCTGCGCGCAGGATGCTCTTCTCGCGCCCATCGAAGGCCTTGAGTGACCATGGGATATTGAAGGCGTACTCGACCAGTCGGTGGTCGCAGAAGGGAACGCGGACCTCCAGTCCGACCGCCATGCTCATGCCGTCCTTGCGATCGAGCAGGGTTTGCACGAAGCGTGTGAGGTTCAGGTAGCTCAGTTCTCGCATGCGCCGCTCGACCGGACTCTCGCCGACAAGCATGGGTGTTTCGGCAATCGCCTGGCGGTAGCTGTCGGCAAGGAACGCAGGCATGTCGAGCTGGCGCAGCAGCCCACGGTCGAACAGCGTCTTGCCGTCGAAGTACTTGCCGGTGACGGAGGTCAGCCAGGGAAAGGTATCCGCCTCGATTGCCTCGGGATCATGGAACCACCGATAGCCGCCGAACACCTCGTCCGCGCTCTCGCCGGAGAGTGCCACGGTCGAATGCTTGCGCACCTCTTCGAACAGGCGATACAGCGACGGCCACATGTCGCCCCAATACGCCGGTGGAAGGTCCAGTGCGTGCACGACCTGTCGGCGCAGGGCCGGGTCGGCAAGCTCGGCACTGTCCAGGATGATCTCGCCATGCGTGCTGTGGATTCGCGCAACCAGTTCGCGAACGAAGGGCGCATCCGGCGTTCCCCGGACCGCGTCGCCGGCGAAGCCCTGGCCGTGATCTCGAAAGTCCACCGAGAAGGAGCGAATGTTCGGTTTGCCCGCCTCGAGGAGTTTCTTTGAAGCCAGCGCAGTGATCACGGACGAGTCCAGACCGCCGGATAGGAGGCTGCACAGGGGAACGTCCGCCACGATCTGACGTTCGACGATATCCTCCAGCAGGTCACGCGTATGCCGGACGGTCTGCTCCAGCGAATCGGCATGCTCGCGCGCCTCGAGGCGCCAGTAGCGCCGCCGCGTCAGCCCTCGGCGATCGACTCGAACGACTTCGCCGGGCAGAACCTCGTACATGCCATGGAAGACGGCATGGCCGGGGGTTTTGACCATCTCCAGTATTTCTCGAAGACCGTCCGCACGGACGCGGCGTGGCACGCTCGGGTTTGCCAAGAGGGCCTTCGGCTCGGCACCGAAAATGACACCGTCCGCGGTGGGGTAGTAGTACAAGGGCTTGACGCCCATGCGGTCGCGGACGAGAAGCAGGCTTTCCTGACGTCGGTCCCAGATGGCAAAGGCATACATGCCGTTGAGACGGTCGACGAAGTTCTCCCCCCATTCGAGATATGCGCGAAGGACCACTTCGGTATCGCTGCGGTTCTCGAAACGATGTCCGCGCAACTGCAGTTCTGCGCGCAGTTCGCGGAAGTTGTAGATCTCGCCGCTATAGGTAATGGCCGCTGCCTGTTTGCCATCCGCCTGGCGAGCCAACATCGGCTGCTTGCCGCCCTCCAGATCGATGATCGAAAGGCGGCGATGCCCGAGGCCGATTGGGCCATCGATCCAGATTCCCTGCGCATCCGGGCCCCGCCGGGCCATCGAGTCGGTCATGCGTTGCAGGGTGTTTTCTTGTGCCTGCATTTGCTGGCTGTAGGACACCCATCCCGTGATTCCACACATAGTCGTCTCCTGATTAGCCGAGGGTTTCGAGGTCGCTGTCTTCGGCGAGCAGGACCCGGTCCTGGGCGCGGTTGTAGTGCGCGGGAACTGCGATCGCCTTGGCGCGTGTCTCAAGCGTGTTGAGCAGGCGCTGCAGTTCGATGGCGGTGTTCAGGTCGGCGAAGGGCAGGTCGGGCTCGCGCCGGCTTGCTATCCAGAGCACGACGTCCCGGCACAGGCGCGAGAGCTTGTGGAGCGTTTCCAGACCCGGCTTGCTGGGCGCCTCACTTGTTTCGTGCAGCGTCAACGGCGTTCCGTTGCTGTCGCGCATCCAGATCCTCAGGTGATCGTGGTCCCAGCAGGGCGTATCGAAGGTCAGCCGTGCGTGGATGACATGCGCCTGGTCATCGACGAACGACCAGTCGACGGTGCGCTGGCGTACGACATGGACGAAACTGCTGTAGCCGGTGACGGGGGCCTCGCCGAGCGTTGCGCCGACCATCACCGTGTCGAGCACGGCGGGGCCGGATATCGAGAAGTCGGAACGAACCCCGATCACCTCGTCGACTGACCACCGACCTTCGATGGGACAAATCCAGTTCACGAGGTCCAGTGCATGGATCACTTCGCTCGTAACGCCGCAGGTCGGGCGATAGTCGTTGATACGGTCCTTGCCCCAATTGAAGTGCGCCCGCACCAGGCGCCACCGATGCCGAGCGACCCACTCGCGAAGCGTCTGGCTCGCAGCCGAGTAGCGCTCGACCAGGTTGAGCGCGAAGCCATTGAGCGAAGCGAGGGCGGTGTCGATGGATCCAAGCTCGTCAGCCGGTGTGGCCAGCGGTTTTTCGCAAATGACGAATCCGTGATAGCCGCGCAGTTGGCCAAGCACCGAGGCATGGCTCACGTCGTTGACGCTGACCACGATCAGATCCGGTCCAAACGCCTCGAGCGCTTGCTCGATGGTCCCGATTCGCTCCAGCGTGCTCGGCCTTTCTCGGCGATCCAGATAGGCGATCGACATCCCGACACCGCATGTGCGACCGACGTATTCGAGTGCGTGCTGCCATCGCAGTCCGGCATAACCCAGGCCGATAATGAGCACCTTCATGTCGGCGTCTCCTGGCGGACCAGCAAGCGCTCGCCGCTGGGCTGGAAGCCTAGCGACGAGTAAAGCTGTGCCCCGTCTTCTGTGGTTTGCAGCACGACGGTGCGCACGTCGCGGTTGTCGAACCAACGCAGCAAGGTGGTCATAAGCTCGCGGGCTATGCCTTTGGCACGGAACTGCGGTGCTACCACGACCGACTGCACCCACCCCGACAACCCGTTCGGGTTTGCCGCAGTTGGGGCCCTCGAGTCGATGATGCCGGTCGCGCAACCGATCACCTGGCCGGAGTCGCGATGCTCGACGGCAAGCACACGGACATATTCGTTGGCGCCGAGGGTGCTGCTCAGCCAGGTCCGGTACGCCGCTCGCCAGCGAGCGCACGCTTCTGGCGTGCGGCTTGAGTAGCTGGCGTTTGTGCCGTCGAGCAGTACGCCGCGCAGTTCGATCAGCATCGGGATGTCGAGCGCGGTCGCGCTGCGCACGTTGAACAACGAATCGCCCATCACGCCACCTCCGTCTTGAAGGCACGCGAAGCCCTGGGGATGTCGAAGTGCGCGAATGTCTCGTCCAGCGCTGCGGCGAGCTGCGCGATCTGGGCGTCGCTGTGGTTGGGCGTGGCGTTGATGCGAAAGCGCTCCGTGCCCACGGGTACCGACGGATAGTTGATCGGTTGCAGGTACACGCGATGGGTATGGAGCAGGCGCTGGGCGGCAGCCTTGCACCGCTCGGCCTCGCCAACGAGGACGGGCAATACGTGCGTCTGCGAGCAGGGCATGACCGGAATGTCGTACTGCTTGAGCCGTTCACGAAGAAGCGCGGTCTTTTCGTGCAGCCGGGTGCGTTCGTCGTCGTGAGCCTTGAGGTACTCGACGCTTGCAAGGCAGCCGGCCGTAACCGCCGGCGGCAGCGAAGTGGTGAAGATGAAGCCGGTTGCGAAGGAACGCACGGCATCGACGATGACCTGGCTCGAGGCGATGTACCCGCCAATGACCCCGATGGCCTTGGCCATCGTCCCCTGGATGATATCGATCTCGCCGGCCAGCCCGAGCTGCGCGGCAATGCCGGCACCGCGCGGACCGTACATGCCCACCGCATGAACCTCGTCCAGGTACGTCAGCGCATTGTGGCGCTTGGCAACCTCGACGATACGTTCGATTGGCGCGATGTCGCCGTCCATTGAGTAAATCGACTCGAACACCACGGGCTTTGGCTGCCCAAGTGGGTAGCCAGACAGGATCTCATCGAGATGACGGGCATCGTTGTGCCTGAATACCTTGCGCTCGTTGGGTGTTGCCCGAATGCCATTGACGATCGAGGCGTGGTTCATGGCGTCGCTCGCCACCACACAGTCTGGAATCTGGCGCAGCAGGCATTGCAGGGTCGCATCGTTCGAGCCGAAACCGGTTGGAAAGACCAGCGCGGCCTCCTTGCCATGCCACTCGGCAAGGCTGGCTTCCAGGCGGGCATACAGCTCATGGGATCCGCCGATATTGCGCGATCCGCCGGAGCCGGCGCCGTAGGTCTCGAGTGCTACGTGCATCTGCTGGCGCACCGCCGGGTGCTGGGACATTCCCAGGTAGTCGTTGCTGCACCAGACAACGACCGGCTCCCGGTCGCTGCCGTGGAGCTTTGCCAGCGGGTACTGGCCACAGATGCGGCTGAGCGTTGTGAACGTGCGGTACTGGTTGGAGGACTTCAATGACTCCAGCTGTTCGCGAAGCAATGATTGGTACATCCGTATCTCTCCTAGCGATCTGGCCGCCTTGCCCCTACCGACTGCTCTGCAATGGGGTTTTGCGCGACGAGGCGCTATTCTTAGTACCGTTGCCAGGGGGTTACAATTTGACTGGTTATGCTGTTACTGGAGGTAATTGGATGAGCGCACCGCGAAGCTTCGAACGAAACCGCACCGAGCTTGCCGACTTCCTGCGTAGCCGCCGTGAACGCATTACGCCGGAGGAGGTTGGCCTGCCGTCCGGCGTCAGGCGCCGTACGCCGGGCCTTCGGCGAGAGGAGGTGGCCGCGCTCGCTGGGGTGGGGTTGTCCTGGTACACCTGGCTGGAGCAGGGCAGGGATATCGGCGTATCGGCGACATTTCTCGAGAATCTGGCGCGCACGCTCAAGCTCGATGCGACAGAACGTCGCCATCTGTTCCTGCTGGCCCATCAGCGCTTGCCGCCAGAGCCGGGCAAGACGTGGTGCGTGGTTCCGCCCCTCGTGCATCGGCTGATGGCGGATCTACCGTTGCGCCCGGCGTATGTGTTGAACCTGCGGTGGGACGTGCTGGCCTGGAATGCTGCGGCCGATCGGCTGTTTGGCTTCTCGAGCTTTCCGGCCGAGCGCCGCAACCTGCTCTGGCTGCTGTTTACCGCCCCCTCGATGCGCACCCTGTTCGATCCCTGGCAGGATCAGGCGCTGCAAATCCTGTCGAGCTTCCGCCGCGACTTCGTCAGGGCCCCGCTCGATCCGGACATCGGCAACCTGGTCAAGGACCTGGAAAAGGTCGATCCCGACTTCCGAACGTGGTGGCGGCAGCAGGACATCCACGGCCCCTGCCAGGGCATTCGTCATTTCCAGGTGGCCGATATCGGGCCCGTCGTATTCGACCATACCTCGCTGTCCATCGATGTGGATCGCGACCTGCGGCTTGTCTATTACGCGGCCAGGGAAGGGCAGGCGCAGAGTCGCTCGTTCGAGCAGTGGCTCCAGACCGAGCGCGAGCAGGCGGCACGCGATGCAGACGTTCTCAACTGATGGCGGGACCGCGTGAGCGACCGATCTGCCAAGGCACTTGGGCGGGATTGCGCGAGCGCGACTCATGTACTCGCTTCATTGGTACGGAGTCAAACTTAGGCTAGTAGATTCGCTGGATAAGCCAAGTTTCTAGAATACTTGCTCCGCGAGAGCATTTACTGAGTTAGGACTAGTTCGCTGCTTTAGTACGTTTTAGAAACATGCTCCGCATTGCAATATTGTAATGCAAGGAACATCTTTGCGTAAGGTTGGCACCTTTAAGCTATCTAGCATCAACTACCAAGAGGTGTTACCGATGAAAAATATTGCAGCTGTTTTTGCTGTTGTTATAGCCATCACTTCTTCCTTCGCAATGGCTGAAGTGGATCGAAATTCCACGATGCAGCATGACTATTCGACCGCCGAGGGCAGGCAGGCTCTAAAAGTCCTTCTTGAAAGCGGTGATGTTCTAAGTGTGTCTCCAATGGGTGGCAAGAGTGTTGTAGGCAGGTCAAGTGGTCGCGTGCAGCCATACGAAATCAAAATTCGTACTCCTGATGGACTCGTTCACTCAGTTGAGTTCCGTAGCGTGCCGGTTGGAATAAATAACGGTTAATGATTTAAAAAGTCGTTATAAGCCAGTCGCATGATCGTTGCGATTGGCTTATCACTTATTTTTAAAGTGGCCGATTTCTCTGCATAAGAGTGGCAGTAGTAAAGCCAAGCGCGTTGGTTTGGGTATAAGAAGTAGGTGTTCCGCTGCTGAATAACAGCGCCATCCTGCCAAGACCATAAACACTATCTTGGCAGGAGGCGGCTTGCTGGTTATACAGCCATACGCTCACATTCTTCAGCACAATTCATACAGGCTTTCGCGCATTCTTGGCAGTGATCCATCTGATGCTTGGCACACTCTTCACCGCAGGCCCGGCAAATTTTTGCACACAATGCACAAAACTGTCAGCACAATCCCTGTCGAGCTCAATGCAACGAGCCATCGCTTGTACGTTTTCTTCGCGTAAACAGGCAGATGCGCATGCTTCGCACACTAGTGCGCAGTTTGAACAAGCTTGAATGCAGCTATTGAACATTGTATTAGTCATGACTTCCTCCAAAGTTCGTATTTAAGCGTTCAGCCTTGAGCCGGCCCGAGGCATTCCTCAGGTAGCACATAAATCCGACACGTGTAGAGTTCGTCCGTTTCAATAGTTGAAATTACAATCTTGTAAGGTTGCTCATGAGCGCTATGCGGCTGATTTTGAAATGTTATTTATTTAGACGGGGAAGCTCTATGTGAAAGCCCGTCACGCCGTCTACTGAGGTACACCAGATTCTGCCTTTATGGGCCTCAACGATGGATCTGGTGATTGCCAGGCCAAGGCCAGCGTTGCTTGGGCTACCCTCGCGTCGGGCAGGATCGACCCGGTAGAAGCGATAGAAAAGCTTGTCCAGGTGCTCGGGCTTGATCGTCCCTCCGGGATTCTCGACGCTGAGGGTGACCGTCCTTTCCGTCTCGTGAATGGTTACAGAAATAGTTTCCCCAACCGGGGTGTAACGCAGCGCGTTGGATAACAAATTGGAGACCGCTCTATCGAGCATCAATTTATCTCCAAGCACATTGCCTGCGCCTGAGACTGAGAGACGGATATCGCGTTCGTCGGCTAGTAAGTGATAGTACTCAAGCAGCTTAACAACGACATCAGCGAGTTCGGTAGGCGCTTGTTCGGGGATAATCAAGCCATTGTCGGATTTGGCCAAAAAGAGCATGTCGTCAATCATGCGTGACATACGCTTCAATTCCTCTAGATTGGAGTACAGATTCTCCTCATAAGCATCAATATCCCGCTTTTTGGTCAGCACTACCTCAGTGTGGGTCATGAGATTGCTGACAGGGGTTCGCAATTCATGAGCAATGTCCGCAGAGAAATTCGAGAGCCGGGCGAAGGCATCTTCTAGGCGACCCAACATCGCGTTGAAGGATAGAACCAGTTGCTGCAGCTCTAACGGTACTGGCTCAAGGGGTATTCGTTCCTGTAACGACCTAGCTGACATCGATGCGGCGAGATGGGTAACTTGCCTCAGCGGCCTGAGGCCACTTCGAACAACCACCCAGCCAAGCGCAGCACTAATCAGGGCGCTGATGATCAATCCAACGCCGAACCAACGCTGCAAAGTCTGAAAGAAATGCGCGTGGTTAGTGACATCGAGAATCAGCAGTGCTGTAAGCGGTTCGGGCTGGTCTGCTACCGAGATTCGGGCAGTCATCCCTCTATACAGGTGTCCGGCATATTTCCATTCCCACATGCTCTGCTGTTCTGCGTGCCTGAAGCTTTCCGGGACGTCGACTGCCTTGGGATCAGAAAAGAGCACTCTGCCATCTCCGCTCAAGATGGTCGCCGCTAAATCATGATGAGCACCGAGCAGGGCTCGCAACTGCGGTAGCTCCTCTGCAAGGTTCGCGCTGCTGCGTGCGTTATTGAGAATGTGTTTGGTCGATTCGAGCTTCTCAACCAGGGCCTGCCGATCTAACACTTCGAAGTGATGCTGGCTGAGCAAATTGAAGCTCAGCCCCGCTATGGTGAGAACTACAACCACCACAGACATGAACATGAGACTCATGCGGGCGGTCAGCGAAAGGTGGCGCAGGCTCACTCTGGTGCATCCATCATATAGCCCATGCCACGCACGGTATGGATCAGTTTGTGATCGAAGTCGTCGTCGACTTTTGCGCGCAGGCGGCGTACCGCGACCTCGATAACGTTGGTGTCGCTGTCGAAGTTCATATCCCATACCTGAGAGGCAATCAGGGACTTCGGAAGCACCTCGCCGCGCCGGCGCATCAACAACTCCAACAATGAAAATTCCTTCGCCGTCAGATCAATCCGCTTCCCAGCACGAACGGCGCGGCGCTTTAGCAGGTCCACTTCGAGATCTGAAATTTTCACGGTGGTTTGGGTGGGGGAGCCGCTGCCCCTGCGAAGCAACGTCCG
>PGZJ01000028.1 GCA_002840055.1 Gammaproteobacteria bacterium HGW-Gammaproteobacteria-11
AGGCCGCCTCGCAGATCACCACCTTGGTATTGGTGTCGGCTATCTGGTGGCGCAAAAACTCGCCCTTCAAGGCGGTATTGATCGGCACGCTAACGGCGCGAAGCTTGTTGATCGCGAGCCATGTCACGACGGCGTCGATGTTGTTGTTCAGCATCGTCAGTACCGTTTCGCCTGCCTGCACACCCAACGAAGCCAGTGAATGAGCCATTTTGGTGGAAAGTAGATCAGTTTCTCTGTATGTGTATAACTCACCACTAAAATCAAGCAGAACCTTGTCTGGATGCCGCGCCACAGCGCGCTCAAGCGCTGCGATAACAGTGTCTCTTTCGCCTACTGCCCAGGTGTCTGAATTTCCCGTGCCGCTCATGGCTCTTCTCCTTGTGGGGCGCCGCCAGTCGCTGGATCGCCCGATGTTATTTTGAAGGGAGAATTCGATTCTAAATACAAATTCACAGAATGTCTTTAGGCAAAAGTTGAACAAATCTAGATTATGTTGCCTATTTCATATGCTAGTGTTGCGTATCTTTCTTGTTATGAGCCCGTGCACCCATGCCAAAGCGCGCAAATCAGCTTGCTGAAGCAGCGTCACCTCCGTCGAAAAAGAAGGCCGCACCCCGTGTGAAACCTGTGAGTACCGTCAAGAAAACCGTTCGTCAGGGCATTGGCGTTTCATCTTCTGGCGCCAAGGTAAAACCCAACCGCCGGTCGGAAGAGACAATCTCCAATATCCTCGCGGCCACCGAAGAAGTAGTGCTGCGATCAGGTGCTGATCGCATTTCGATCCTTGACGTGTGCCAGGTCGCCGGTGTTTCCCGTGGGACGTTCTATCGATACTTCTCGTCGCAAGACGACCTGCTCGATACCTTCTCTAGACACAAGCGCGACAGTTTCCATACATCGCTGACCCAGGCGTTGGGAGATATCGCCGATCCGGATGCGCGGCTCAACGCGCTTATCGTCTATTTGGACAATTACCTCGAGCAAAGTCGCGCGCAGCGCCTGCTGACGGTCGCGCCTGAATATGCGCTGGGGTTCTTCCGCCGAATTTTCCATGACTCCATTGTCCGCTTCCAGGATGTGCTCGATATTGTTTTCGACCAGTGGGACGAGCGTCTTGGCGTCAGGCTTGATCGCGAATTGATCAGTGAGTTGATCATTCGTTATGTGATGAGCGAAACGCTGGTGTCTGAATCGGCTAACCGTCGCATGCTTCCTGTTCGTGTGAGGAAGCTGATCGCAGCGCTGACGGTCGGGTCGACTTCACGCTCGCGCCGCTAGTTCCTCCATCCCGCCTCACCTAAAACAGAGCTCTCCTTCCGAGAGCTCTGTTTTTTTTGCGCACCATTTTTGCAGCCAGCATGCGAATGGAGCCGCAATGCCGGCGAATTCACACGTTTCTGAAGGTGATGGCTTCAGTATGAGCCGCTCTAGAGCAGTGCTTTCGGTGTGTTTGTGAAAATAAATTGAACAGTTTTTTGATTTATGAGCAGATTAATTTTATGCTCAGCTAATGGGGCTTGAGGACTGCCGTTCAGGGACAGTTGACCCCGGTTATACGGCGCAGCTGCACTGCGCTATACATAATTTCAAAAAGTGACAATTTCTGAGGTAACCGGACATGCTTATCGATCTTCACGCCCACGCGCCACACCCTGACTACTATGACCAGCATCCCCATTGGGGGCCGGCTTTTGAGTCGCAGCCCGATGGCGACATCAAATTGCGTGTCGGTGAGTGGATTCTTTCTCTAGGCGCACCAGAGCGTAAGAAAGCTTTGCGCGAGGCCCATGCCCGGGGCGAGACCTTGAACGTCGAGGAATACATGGCCAAATGGCGCGACCCGAGCAACCGTCTCGCCGCTATGGACGCGGCGGGGCAGGATGCTCAGGTTCTGTCCGTTCCAAGTCATTGCTACATGTATTGGACCGAAGCTGAATTCGCGGTCCCGTTCGCTCGCAAGGTCAACGATGTGATGGCTGAGTATTGCTCGGCAGCGCCCAATCGGCTGATGTTCTGGGCGCACGCACCGTTGAACGTTCCCCTTGAAGCAGCCAAGGAAATCCGCCGCGCCTGCAACGAGTTGGGAGCGAAAGGCCTGAGCGCCGGTGGCTCGAACTTCGGTGGGCTGGAATATGACTCGCCAGAGCTGGACCCGGTTTGGGAAGCGTTGTGCGAAGTTGACCTGCCGATTTTCGTTCACGGCTACAACCAGTCCGTGACCTGGGGCAAGGACGCCAATACCGATCGGTATGAAACGACCGCGATCGTCGGTATGAATTACGACGAAACCAAATGCCTGTGGTATCTCATTAACGGCGGAGTGCTCGATCGCTTCCCGAATCTGAAGATCTACATCACCCACGGTGGTGGCTTCGTTCCTTATCAGCTCGGTCGGCTTGCCCAGACCAACCCGAACCTCGACGTTTTTCACAACAAAAAGCCCTTTCTCGACTATCTGCCGAACTTCTATTTCGACGTGGAGCTTCACGAGCTTCCCATGCGTCAGGCCATGGTCGATGTGATCGGCGCGGATCGGGTGCTTTATGGATCGAACTTCGGTGGCAGCGACGCAGTCCGCCACGACCTGACCGAGGGGCTGCGCCTATCGGACGAAGACCTGCAGAAAATCCGCTGGAAGAACGCGTGCGAATTGCTGCGCCTTGATCCCGCTAAAGTCGGGAAGGTTGGTGTCTGATGAAGCTGGCGCGTTGTTCCCACAATGAGGGAGAACCCTTTTGGGCGATCGTCGATATCCAACAGGACGAAGTCACTCCCATTGTCGGCCCGTTCTCCGAGTGGGCTCCTGCCATCGCCCAAGGCAAGGGAGTCAGTGCGTTGCGTTTGCTGGGGCGGCCAGCGCCGCTTTCCCAGGTTCGCTTGTTACCGCCGATCGAGCCCGTTAATCGAGTGGTTGTCGCTGGGGCGAATTACACCAAGCACCTCGCCGAGGATTTTGGCCTCAGCGCGCCGGTACAGCCCGTGGCCTTCCTCAAGGCCTACGGTGCACTCATTGGAGCCCACGATCCGATTCGCTTTCCGCCGCTGACCGAAAAGCTCGATCACGAGGTCGAGCTGGTGGCAGTCATTGGCAGCAGCGAAATCGACCTGGCTGATCCCTTGGGTTGCGTCCTGGGGTATACCGTTGGCAATGATGTAAGTGCCCGCGACCTGCAGCTTAGCGGGCCGCCGGGGATCGGAATGGATCTGTTCGCCGCCAAAAGCCAGGACAAGACCACCGGACTTGGTCCATGGATCGTTACCAAGGATGAGTTTCCGGCGGGGTCTCCTGCTCTCAGGTTGACTTTGAAAGTAAATGGCGAAACCCGTCAGGACAGCTCTACCAGCGAAATGACCTGGCATGTTGGTGAGTTGATCAGCTTCGTCCAGCAGCGCTCCAGCTTTGCTTGCGGTGACGTGTTGTTCACGGGGTCGCCGGCCGGAGTCGGGATGGGAACTGGCGTGTATTTAAACCCTGGCGATGTGGTCGAGGCGACCGTGGAAGGCATAGGTACGCTACGTAACGTAGTTGGCGAAAAGCCCAGCGTCTAAATCGAGAGCGAATTAAATGACTAATAAAGAAGACAAAATTGTAGTGGTTGGTGCCGGCTTGATGGGTACCGGCATTGCGCATGCATTCGCCAGTTCAGGATTCGCCACCTTGTTGGTGGATACTCACGCCGAGTCGCTCACTCGTGCCAAAGGCAACATCGAAAACATCCTCAGCACCGGCGTCAAGCTGGGAAAGATTACCGATGAGGTCGCCCAATCTTCGCTGGCGAATTTGATTACCTGTGGTGATTTGAGCGAGGCGGCGCTTGGCGCCAACTGGCTGGTCGAAACCGTTTCCGAACAGCTGGCCGTGAAGAAGTCCGTTCTCGGTCAGGCTGCGCCTCTGCTGGCTCCGAACGCGATCATCGCGACCAATACGTCAGCGCTGAGCGTCACCGAGATTGCCGCATCGGTACCCGACTTTGCCGACCGGGTCGTTGGCATGCATTTCTTCAATCCAGTGCACAAGATGAAGTTGGTCGAACTGGTGCGCGGCCTAGCCACCACTGACGAGGTCGTCGTGCGTACCAAGGCCCTGTGCGATGCGATCGGCAAGACTTCGATCACCGTCAACGAGTCGCCCGGCCTTACTACCAGCCGCATGTCCGCGCTACTTGGTAACGAAGCCATGTACATGCTGCAGGAAGGCACAGCGACGGCCGAAGATATCGACACTGCGCTGCGCATGGGTTTCAACCATCCGATGGGGCCGCTGGAACTCGGCGATCTGACAGGTTGGGATACTCGTCTGTCGGTGCTGCGGTACTTGCACCAGACACTGGGAGAGAAGTTCCGACCCTGTCCGCTGATCATCAAGATGGTTGCCGCCGGACGTCTGGGTCGCAAGACGGGGCATGGCGTCTATCGTTACGAGGACGGTAATCGAGTGCCGGGCTCCGGTCTGAAGGCGAGTGCGCTATGAAAGACATCGTAATTGTTGATGCGGTGCGGACACCGGTCGGTCGTTTCCGTGGAAGTCTTGCGGGCGTGCGAGCCGACCATCTGGGTTCGCTGGTCATCGGCAAGCTGCTCGAGCGTGTCGACCTATCGCCATCGCAGGTCGACGATGTGATTTTCGGCTGTGTTACGCAGATCGGTGAGCAATCAGCAAACATCGCCCGCACCGCGCTTCTCGGCGCTGGCTGGCCGGTGACGATTCCGGGGCTGACACTCGACCGCAAGTGTGGCTCGGGCGAAGCTGCGGTCCATGCGGCCGCAGGCGCTATCGCGTCTGGAATGGCGGACATCATTGTTGCTGGCGGGGCGGAGAACATGAGCCGCGTGCCCATGGGCAGTAACCGTGAGATCCACGGTGAAGCCTTTGGCTGGATGGCGGCGGAGCGTTACGAGCTGACCAGCCAGGGCGAGGCCTCCGAGCGGATGGCTGACAAATGGTCACTCAGTCGCGAAGCGCTGGACGATTACGCTTTCGAAAGTCATCAGCGGGCCGCGAAGGCCGCTGATGCGGGTTATTTCGACAGCCAGATCGTTCCGGTACCGATTGAATTGTTGCGTGAGCACTCTCTGACCGAGCCAGCAGCTGACCTGGTGGCGGACGAGACCATCCGTCGCGATACCTCGAGGGAAAAGCTCTCGACGCTGAAAACCAGTTTCCGTCCGGAGAATGGGCGAATCACTGCAGGTAATTCCTCGCAGATCTCCGATGGTGCTGCTGCGCTGCTGTTGATGTCTGCTGACACCGCCAAGCAGCTGGGCCTCAAGGCTCGAGCGCGCATCCGCGCCTTCGCGACCGTGGGCGCAGACCCAACGCTGATGTTGACCGGCCCTATCGAGGCGACCAAAAAGGTGCTGGACAAGGCTGGTTTGTCCATCGGTGACATCGACCTTTTCGAGATCAACGAAGCCTTCGCGTCGGTACCGCTTGCCTGGATGCAGGAAACCGGTGTGCCGCATGAC
Source organism: Gammaproteobacteria bacterium HGW-Gammaproteobacteria-11 (assembly GCA_002840055.1). Lineage (GTDB taxonomy): Bacteria > Pseudomonadota > Gammaproteobacteria > Pseudomonadales > Pseudomonadaceae > Halopseudomonas. The sequence continues at coordinate 5,467 of PGZJ01000028.1, forward strand.
AAGCTCAACGTCAACGGCGGAGCCATTGCGCTGGGTCATCCGTTGGGTGCCAGTGGCGCGCGGCTGATGACTACGTTGCTCAACGAACTTGAGCGGCGGGGCGCCCGCTACGGTCTCCAGGCGATCTGTTGCGCTGGCGGCCTGGGTACTGCAACGATCATCGAACGGCTCGACTGAGCAGCGGACAGCGAGGTAACGGCTATGGCTCGGGTGTCGTTCGTTCCGCTGGATGATCTGCCGGAAGCGTTGCGGGACGCCGTTGCGCGCGGCCAGCAGAGTCGGATCTTGAGCTCGTCCAGGCCAGTTCAGGTCTGGGCGCATCGGCCCAATGCAGCATTGGCCTGGCTTGGCTTGCTGGAAAGCCTGCATCAGGACAGCCTGCTCGATGAGCGCTTGCGTGAACTGGTGCGCCTGAAGATTGCCAGCATCACGACCTGCCAGGCATGCCAATTGGCTCGTAAATCTGACCAGGTGACGGAAGACGACGTCGCCTGTCTTTCTTCAGATAGTGATCGTTTCAAGCCATCCGAAAGGGCCGCCTTGACCTTCGCCGAACTGTTCGCCAGCGACTACATGGCCATCAGCGACGAACACTATGCGCGTCTCGCCGAGTTCTTCTCCGAGGCTCAGGTGGTCGAACTGAACATGTATTGCGCGCTGATGCTGGCGGGCGGTCGGATGACCTATGTGCAGCAGGCGTATTGAGCGGGTCGACGCCCTGCATGGATGTGGAGCAGACCGCCCGATAAATTTGATCGAAATGTAAAAAGCCGTTCAATAAGTGCGCAGTTGGGCCTAGTATCTCGCCCATGCAGTCAGTTTTTAGACGCAATGGCGTATGCCTGAACAATAACAAGGAGAAGAACAATGTCTACACAGGCGCGGGACAATCTGGGCAAGGCGTTCGCGGACGTCGCCAGCAACTATCGTGGAAGCGATGTGGACCTTCATGCGGTATACCGCGAGATGCGCATGAATTCGCCGGTTCTTGAAGAGAACTTCATGGCGCGTCTGGGGGTGCCGAGCATCGCCGGCCTGGACGCCAACCGTCCTACGTTCACCTTGTTCAAATACAACGATGTCATGGCAGTAATGCGCGATGCCAGCAACTTCACCAGTGGTTTTATCGCTGAAGGCCTGGGCGCTTTTTTTGACGGGCTGATCCTCACTGCGATGGATGGAGACGCGCACAAGAACATTCGCAACCTGCTGCAGCCGGTGTTCATGCCTGAAACTGTCAACCGCTGGAAAGAAACCAAGATCGATCGGGTTATTCGCGAGGAATACATCAAGCCGCTGGTGCCGAGCAAAGGCGGCGATCTGATGGACTTTGCCCTGTATTTTCCGATTCGGGTTATCTATTCCCTGATCGGCTTTCCTGAGGATCGTCCGGACGAGATCGAACAATATGCTGCCTGGGCGCTGGCGATCCTTGCCGGCCCGCAAGTTGATCCTGAAAAAGCCGCCGCCGCGCGTGGTGCCGCGATGGAAGCTGCCAAAGCGCTCTATGACGTCGTAAAGGTTGTCGTAGCCGAGCGCCGCGCAACCGGTGCCGAAGGGGATGACCTGATCAGTCGGTTGATCCGAGCCGAGTATGAAGGCCGTTCGCTTGATGATCATGAAATCGCGACCTTTGTGCGTTCGTTGCTGCCGGCCGCCAGCGAAACCACTACGCGCACATTCGGTACGTTAATGACATTGTTGCTCGAGAACCCTGAGGTACTGGAGCGGGTGCGCAACGATCGCAGCCTGGTCTCCAAGGCCATCGACGAAGCCGTACGTCTGGAGCCTGTCGCCACCTTTAAGGTGCGCCAGGCTGCAAAGGATATGGAAATCCGCGGTGTGCAGATTCCCAAGGGCGCTATGGTGCAGTGCATCGTCACCTCGGCGAACCGTGATGAGGATGCCTTCGAGCACGGTGACGTATTCGACATCGACAGACGACCGAAACCCTCGTTCGGCTTTGGTTTCGGGCCGCATATGTGCATCGGGCAATTCGTCGCGAAGACGGAACTCAACTGCGCGCTAAACGCGATTCTCGACCTTATGCCGAATATCCGCCTGGATCCTTCCAAGCCTGCACCAGAGATTATCGGCGCCCAGTTGCGCGGACCGCACTATCTCCACGTCCTCTGGGATTGAGGCATCGGCTTACTGCCCTCACGCCACGTCCAGCCCTTTCCTGCCCCGCAGGGAAGGGCGCCTGCCCTTGTTGTTTTTCCCTCGTTGAATTTTGCGGTGCTTGGTACCGGTAAATGAATGTGTTCGCTCTCAAGATTGGATTTGAACACAATCGAAATATGTGTTTAATTTGATCGCAACGTGTTCTATGCTTTGGACACAACAACAAACCCATTTGCGAAGGGGAAGAACAATGAAGGTTGAAGATCTCATTCTCGTCAGCGTTGATGACCATGCCATCGAGCCACCAAACGCCTTTGCTCGCCACATGCCTGAGCGCTTCAAAGGGCGCGAGCCTCATGTCGTCAAACGCGGCGACCGCGATGTATGGGTTTTCGAAGAGCAGGCCACCGGCTACATGGGCCTGAACTCGGTAGTGGGCCGACCGAAGGAAGAGTACGGCATGGAGCCGTTGGGTTATGACCAGATGCGTCGCGGTACTTGGAGCGTGGCTGATCGTGTCGACGACATGAACGCCAACGGCGTGCTCGGCTCGCTGTGCTTCCCGACGTTCCCAGGTTTTGCCGGTCAGCGTTTCCAGAATCATCCGGATCGCGCCGTGTCCCTGGCCGCGATTCAGGCCTACAATGACTGGCACCTGCACGACTGGTGCAACGCTGCGCCGGGCCGCTTCATTCCGCTGATGCTCGTTCCTTGGTGGGACATGCAGGCCGCCGCCGCCGAGGTCACGCGCCTGGCGAAACAGGGTGTGCATGCGCTGTCACTGTCGGACAATCCGGCGATCCACGGCTACCCGTCGATCCACAGCGATTACTGGGATCCGCTCTGGCAAGCCTGTTCGGATAATAACGTCGTGATCTGCTGCCACATTGGTACTGGTGTAAAGGCCAATCATGCCTCTGACCTTTCGCCAATCGATGCCTGGATCACGTCCATGCCTATTTCCATCGCCAACTCTGCGGCCGATTGGATCTGGGCACCGATGTGGAAGAAATTCCCCAACCTGCGCATGGCGCTGTCCGAGGGCAGCATCGGCTGGATTCCTTATCTGCTCGAGCGCGCCGATTTCACGCACCGCCACCACAACGCGTGGACCAACTCGAACTTCGGCGGGCAGATGCCCAGCGACATCTTCCACAAGCATTTCATCACCTGCTTCATCGAGGATAACTTCGGTCTGCAGAACCTGAAATTCATGAACGAAGACATGGTTACCTGGGAAAGCGACTACCCGCACTCGGATTGCACCTGGCCGAACTCGCCGGAGTCCGCATGGGAAGGGCTGCAGCACCTGTCCAAGGAAACCATCGATAAGGTCACCCACCTCAACGCCATGCGTGAATTCTCCTTCGATCCATTTTCCATTCATGGGCGCGAGAACTGCACGGTAGGCGAGCTTCGTAAGAAAGCGACGCACGTTAAGATCGAGCCCGCATTGGGGCTCGGCGGCGCCGACCACGGTCGCAATGACGGCAAGCCGGTCACGTCGGGGGACATCAACGCGATGTTCGAGAAGGCTGATGCCGGAACTGCTCTCTAACAGGCCGTAAAAAGTAGCGGCAAGGCGCGGCAATTCCCCGTTGGGGCAGGTTCATTTGCGATAGGTATTGACGCCTCGCGAGTGCGCCTGCCCTGGGGCTAGTTCTTGAGCCTTGCGCCCAGTTGATGAGCGTGCACATGTCTATCACTCAGTTCAGTTACAGCAGGATTCCCGCCGAGGCCGAGTCTCTTCGGGCGGAAGTGCGGGAGTTTCTAAAAAGCAATCTTGCCGACTATCCGGCAACAGCCAGAGCGCAGTCCTGGATGGGTTTCGATGCTGCCTTCAGTCGCAAGCTAGGCGCCCAGGGCTGGGTTGGCATGGCGTTGCCCGAGCAGTACGGCGGCGCCGCGGCAGGTCCGTTTGCGCGTTACGTGATCATCGAAGAGTTGCTCGCAGCCGGCGCGCCGGTTTCGGCGCATTGGATTGCTGACCGGCAGAGCGGACCGCTGATCAACCGATTCGGCACCGAGGCGCAGAGAGAGCGCTATTTGCCGCCGATTTGCTGTGGTGAGAGTTATTTCTGCATCGGCATGAGCGAACCGAACTCCGGCTCCGATCTCGCTTCGATCAAGACCTCAGCTGTGCGTAATGACGCCGGCTGGCTGCTCAATGGGCAGAAGGTCTGGACGACCAACGCGCAGCACTCGCACTACATGATCGCCTTGGTGCGCACTGGTGAAAAACAAGCGGCGCGTCACGAAGGCATGTCGCAGTTCATCGTCGATCTTAAGTTGCCGGGCATCACCATTCGGCCAATCCGCGATCTTGCTGGCGGCGAGCATTTCAATGAGGTGTTCTTCGACAATGTGCAACTCGATGCAGACGCGCTGATTGGGACCGAGGGCAAAGGCTGGGATCAGGTAACGGCCGAATTGGCTTTCGAGCGCAGCGGCCCGGAGCGTTTTCTCAGCTGTATAGAGCTGCTCAAAACGTTGATCGCCGGGATGGGCACAGCGCCGGACGCTTTGCAAAGCCGCGAAATTGGGCGACTGACCGCGAAGCTGCTGACGTTGCGCAACATGTCGCTGGCAGTGACCGCACAATTGGCTGCCGGCGAACATCCAGCCTGGGCTGCGTCATGCGTGAAAGACCTGGGTAACCAGTTCGAACAGGAAATACCCGAGATCGCCCAATTGCTGCTCGAAGCTGAGCCTCGTCAGAACGGCGGTAGCGAACACGCGCAGGTTCTTGCCTACCTGACTCAAATGGCACCGTCTTTCTCACTGCGCGGAGGCACCCGCGAAATCCTGCGCGGGATCATCGCGCGCGGATTGGGG
>PGZJ01000068.1 GCA_002840055.1 Gammaproteobacteria bacterium HGW-Gammaproteobacteria-11
CGTGCAGGATATCGCCGTGGTCATCGCCATGGTGCTGATGAGCGCCTATGGTCTGGGCACGGGCGAGGGCGGCGTCGGCATGGTGGCGATGATGCTGGTGTTGAAGATGACTGCCGTGCTAGCCGCACTTGCACTGATGATGCGCTATGTGTTGCCGCACTTGCTGCACCTGCTGGCCAAATCCGGCGAACTGCTGCTGGTGTTTGCCATCGCCTGGGGCGCTGCGCTGGCCACTCTCGGCGATGCTGCTGGCTTCAGCAAGGAGGTCGGTGCCTTTCTTGCCGGTTTTTCACTGGCATCCACCAATTATCGTGAGGCCATCAGTTCGCGCCTGACTTCGTTGCGGGATTTTCTGTTGTTGTTCTTTTTTATCGATCTTGGCGCCAAACTGGAACTGGGTTCACTTGGCAACAACATTCCGGAGGCGGCGGCGCTCTCGCTGTTCGTGCTGATAGGCAATCCGCTCATTGTGCTGGCGATCATGGGTTACATGGGCTACCGCAAACGTACCGGGTTTCTGGCAGGGCTGACGGTGGCGCAGATCAGCGAGTTCTCGATCGTCTTCGCGGCGCTCGGTGTCAGCATGGGTCATATCGACCTCAATGCGGTAGGGCTTATCACGCTGGTTGGTCTGGTCACTATCACGGCTTCGACCTATATGATTCTCTACTCGCAGCCGCTGTACGATTTCTGCAAACCCTGGCTGACTGTGTTCGAACGCAAGAAACCGTTCCGTGAAATGGCCTTCGAGGGGAGCCGCAAGCTGGAAACGGAACCTGATGTGGTGATATTCGGCATGGGTCGTTTTGGCAGCCGTCTCGCGAATGAATTGCAGGCGCAGGGTTACCACGTGCTTGGCGTCGATTTCGACCCGACCGTAGCACGTTCATATCAGCACCGCGATGTGCCTGTCAGGTTCGGCGATGCAGAAGATCCGGTGCTGGTAGAAACACTCCCGCTATCCTCAACTGCCTGGGTGGTCAGCACTATCGCCGACCTCAATCTCAACCTTTCGCTTTACAAGGCTTTGCGCCATCATGGCTATCAGGGCAAGGTAGCCATGACGGCGCATCTGGCCGGTGATGTCGGCCGGTTGAAGCGAGCCGGTGTTACGCGTGTGCTACAGCCGTTCGAGGACGCCGCCGATTTCGCCGCCAAGACTCTGTTTGAAGATAGCCCGAAGGAATAAAAACATGACCGATTTTTCACGTATTTTGCTGGCGACCGACTTTTCCGAACGTAGCGAGAACGCGGCGCAACGCGTGCTGCTGCTGGAGTCGGCAGGCGTGAAGGAATTGCGGCTGCTGCATGTCCTCTCGGGGACCTTGCTGGATGAACTCAAGCATCTGGTATCAAAGGGTGTCAGTGCGCGCTTG
>PGZJ01000069.1 GCA_002840055.1 Gammaproteobacteria bacterium HGW-Gammaproteobacteria-11
CTGCCGATATCTATCGCTACCTGTCTTTCGACCAGATCGCCGAATTCCGTGACGCTGCGGAGAAGGCCAAGATCAAGGTCGTCGAAGTCTGATGACGCCCTAAGGCAATAAAAAACCCCGCCTCGGCGGGGTTTTTTATTGCCTCCATCGCCGCTGCCCCATTAGCCAATCAGAGCGGCGACCAACGCCTGTACAGCAATGCGCACCGGCCACACCAGCCATCACCGCGCAGCACAGCCGCAGCAAAAACACCATCGGGGAAAAGGGATTGCCACTAGATAGTCTTTTCCCACAGACAAAGAAAAGCCCGGACTAGCCGGGCTTTTCTAGGCGTAGCTAACTCAGATTACTGAACCTGAGCTTCCACTTCTGCTTCAACGCGACGGTTGATCTGACGACCTTCCTCAGTGGCGTTGTCAGCAACCGGACGGGACTCACCGTAACCTGCGGAGTTCACGCGGCCACCCTCAACACCGTATTCGTTGACCAGAACGTTGCGCACTGCTTCGGCACGACGCTCGGACAGACGCTGGTTGTACTGGTCAGTACCAACGGAGTCAGTGTGACCTTCAACAGTGGTGTTGGTCTGCGGGTACTGCTGCATGAAGTCAGCGAGGTTCTTGATGTCGCTGTAGCTTTCTTCACGAACGCGCGACTTGTCGAAATCGAACTTGACGTCCAGTTCGACACGGACCAGCTCAGGAGCAGGCTCTGGTTCGTTGTCGACAATCGGAGCCGGAGCCGGCTCTGGAGTCGGCTCGACTGCTGCAACCTCGCGAGCACCACCACCGAAGTTCAGACCGACACCAACACCAGCCATCCACTCAGCTTCGTCTGCATCGATGTTGTACATGCCGTCGACGCTGGCCTTGGCAAAGAAGTTCTCGGTGAAGTAGTACTTGAGACCGGTACCAACATTAGCGAAGGTGCTGCTGTCACGACCGCCACGAGTCGCCTGGCCGATGCTCTGATGAGCCACACCAGCGGAGACGTACGGACGCAGGCCTACGCCTGGCGCGCCGAAGTGGTAGGCAGCATCCAGAGAAGTAAGGCTACCCTTGATGTTCTTGTGGCTGCCATCGGCGCCGACCGGATCCTTGGAGGTCAGGTCATGGTATTCGCCGTAGGACAGGCCCAGGGAAACATCGTCGGTAAGGAAGTAGCTGGCGCCAGCGCCATAAAGCTCGCCGTCACGCTGCACGTCACGCGAGCTATCGGTGAAATAGTGCTTACCGAACGCTTCCACCTCTACGGCGCCCTGTCCTTGGGCCAGCGCGCTGAGAGAAGTGGCGGCAACCATCGAACCGATAACGACGCCTAAGGTGTTTTTAAGTTTCATCCGTAAATCCCCATCT
>PGZJ01000070.1 GCA_002840055.1 Gammaproteobacteria bacterium HGW-Gammaproteobacteria-11
GACATTCAGCAGGTCTAACAGGTGGCGTGCCTTGCCATGGGCATGCTCGCGTGTCTCCCCGCGTGCCAGCAGCGGTTCGGCGACAACATCCAGTGCCGATTTACGCGGCAGGCAATGCAGAAACTGGGTCACGAAGCCGATTTCGGCGTGACGCAGCGCCAGCATGCGGTGTTCTGACGTGCTGGCCAGGTCAATCACATGCCCAGCCGCGTCGCGGTAGAGCAAGCGGCCTGACGTTGGTAAATAGGTGCGATAGATGCACTTGAGTACCGAAGACTTGCCCGCCCCGGTGGGGCCGACCAGGGCGCTCAGCTCGCCGGGAAAGACTTCCAGATCGACGTTCGCACATGAGGGTATCAGCTTGTTCTGGTCGTGCAGCAGGAACTGCTTGCACAGTCCGTCTGTTTTCAGGATCGGTTGCATGGGGACTTCCCTACAGTGCAGAGGCCACCAGCCGCTGGGTATAAGCGTGCTGGGGGTCTTCCAGGATTTGGTCGGTGAGGCCGGATTCGATAACCCGCCCGTACTTCATGACAATGGTGCGGCCAGCAAGCAGGCGGATGACCCCGAGGTCGTGGGTGACCACCACCATCGCGGTACCCAGTTCCTGCTGGATCTCCAGAATCAGGTCGAGGATGCGGGCCTGTACCGAGAGGTCCAGGCCCGTGGTGACCTCATCGAGGAACAACAGCGGTGGTTGCGTGGCGAGTGCCTTGGCAATCTGTACGCGCTGCTGCATGCCGCCGGAGAACTTGCGCGGGGATTCATCCATGCGCTCGGTCAGTACCTCGGTTCGCGACAGCAGCAGGCGCGCGCGCTCGCGAATTTCACCGTAGTGGGAGATATCGCTCATCAGCAGCCTTTCCGCGATATTGCCGCCGGCCGAGACATTGAAATTCAATCCCAGATGGGGATTCTGGTAGACCATGCCGAAGCGATGATTGCGCAGCCAGCGTTGCTCGGCTGCATTCAGGTTGAACAGATCCCACTGGCGCTCGTCGTGGAAAAACAGCGATTCTCCGGCGCTGGGCGCATCGTCAAAAAAAAGCGTTTTGACCACGGTGGATTTACCGCTGCCCGATTCACCCATGATGCCGAGGATTTCCCCGGCATGCAGATCGAAGCTGACATCGTGGGCAGCAACCACCGAGCCGCAATGCGCACAGATATTGGTGTCCATCTCCGGGCCGGTGCTCTCGATACAGTGGGCGCAGCCACGGCCATGGATCTTGGTCAGGCCACGCACTTCCAGTACTTTTTTCATGAGTTAACCTCCGCTGGGCTGGCATTGACTGCCAGTTGATCGTTGCAATAATCGGAGTCCGAGCATTGCCAGGACTTGCTGCCG
>PGZJ01000071.1 GCA_002840055.1 Gammaproteobacteria bacterium HGW-Gammaproteobacteria-11
AATACTTGTTGATTGTCTTGGCCTTGGCCGGTGATTCCACGATGACCAGCGATTTACCCATGGAGAGGAGAGTTCCTGAATCTAGAGGTGAACAGAGGCGGCGCCTCCGACAGTTTGAATACCCGCACCGGCGCTAAACGGCAAGGCATCAGCGTACGTTAGTGCGCGTCTTGCGAACGGGCCGACCTGACAGAAAAATCGCCCTGCCCGGCTCCGCCTGGTGCGAATCAGAGCAGCCGTCCGATGCCATCCAGCGAACAGCAAGGTTTAAGCTCTGTCTGAAAAGCACCGCTATATATAGTGGCGATGGAGGTGAGGTCAAGCGCGGACCTGGTGGCCGCTGGCCAGCTCAACCTTCGAAAACGCTCGTTTCAGCTTCGATCAATGCGAAACGCGGAACCGTTTCGCCGTTGACTTCGACAGTCTCGATGAACATCGACAACGGGCGCACCCAGAGTCCACGTTCCCCATACAGCGCCTGGTAGAACACCACCGGCTCCTCGGTCTCGGAGTGCCGCGCAACAGCGAAAACGCGATATTCCGGCCCCTTGTAATGGCGATAACGCCCCGGCTGCAACTGCATGCCTACCTCCACACAAATACAAAAAAGAAAAACCGGGGCACCAGGCCCCGGCTTCCATGCACCGGCTGACAATCATATTCCCGCTCAGTCGCGAGATTTGCTGTCAGCCTAGCGCAGTCATTTGCATCTGTCTGTTAGACGCGTTCGAAGACCGTACTGATCCCCTGGCCCAAACCGATACACATGGTGGCGATACCAATCGTACCGTTGTTCTGCTTCATCACGTTCAGCAGGGTGCCAGAGATACGCGCACCGGAGCAGCCGAACGGGTGACCCAGGGCGATCGCGCCGCCGTGCAGGTTGACCTTCTCTTCCATCTTGTCGAGCAGCTTGAGGTCCTTGAGCACCGGCAGGGCCTGTGCAGCGAAGGCTTCGTTCAGCTCGACGTGGCTGATGTCATCCATCGTCAGACCGGCACGCTTGAGCACCTTCTGGGTGGATGGCACCGGGCCGTAACCCATGATTGCCGGGTCGACACCAGCCAGTGCCATGGCGCGAACCACGGCCAGCGGCTGGATGCCGAGGTCCTTGGCGCGCTGGGCGGACATGACGATCATGCAGGACGCGCCGTCGGTGATCTGCGAGGAAGTACCTGCAGTTACGGTGCCGCCCTTCGGGTTGAACGCAGGCTTCAGTGCAGCCAGGCTTTCCAGCGTGGTGTCCGGACGGATGGTTTCGTCGTAATCGAAGACCTTGAGGAAACCGTCCTCGTCGTAGCCTTCCATCGGGATGATTTCATCCTTGAAGTTGCCT